>CAIVXG010000087.1 GCA_903909815.1 uncultured beta proteobacterium
GGATACTAATAGTCACCGAGAAATCGGTGGCTATTTTTTTTGGTGCGCCCAACATGGGCGCATTCCTGCGGGTGCAAGTCCTGCGTATTCCAGCGATGTTGACCATCAAGATGTTGGTGTTGACCGACCGCCATGGGCTGAAAGGAGCCACCGACGACAGTCAGGTTACGTGTTGCTCAGTTCGCCTCCGGTAAGCTGGCGTCCCTGGCGACCCGCTTCGTGCCCATTGCGGTCTATGGCAAACAGTTTCAAGTCGCTCAATTGCAGACGTTCGGAGCGAAACGCAGTTGGCCAAACTGGACAAGGTGCTGGACATGAAGGTGAAGGACGTGTCTGTCCTGGCACCGTTGATGCCGCGCCTGCAAACGACAAATCAGCGGACCATTCTCTTTTGAAGTCGATCACAGTGGACGATCAAGGCTCTCGAAAGTTCAACTTCAGTCTCCTTGAACCTTTGCGTCGGAACCGGTATCGAGATAGCTGCCAGTTCGCCAGATGGGCTGCGAATCGCCACTGACACGGCACAGATTCCAACCGAATTTTCTTCGCGGTCAAACGACACTCCCTTCGATCGAATTTTCTCCATCTCCTGTTCAAGTTGATCCCACGACGTGATGGTGTTGGGCGTGATTGCCGGCAGGCGCAAGTGACGCTTCATCTTTGCAATCTCATCATCTGCCATGGCTGCAAGCATGGCCTTTCCGTTGGCAGAAGAGTGCAATGGGAACGATACGCCCACCGCAGAAATCGCGGTCAACCTGTGGGTACCAGCAACCTGGTCAATGAATACAACCTTCTGTTGATCAAGCACCGAAAGATCGACTGTCTCTCCGCACTCCTTCGCAAGTGCTTCCAGTGTTTCACGCGCCGCCTCGGCGATATGAAAGCGAGTTGCTGCTGCAAGAGACAGCAGGGCTGGACCTAAGCGCACGCCACTCGATGCGGAAGCCGCCAGGACAAGGCCTTCGTCATCCAGAGCGTCCACGATTCTCTGCACCGTGGACCGGGGCAGCGACACGGCTTTCGCCAACTCTCCCAGACTCAGGCCTTCGGGCCTGCGCTCAAGCGCCCTTAGCAGTGCGGCAGCGCGTGCGATGACCTGAATGCCCTGGCGTCCAGAGGCAAGTGCGTCGTCTTCGTCGGTTTTTTTCATTGTTGCTTTGCTGTCTCGCGGTCACGTAATGCTCTTGGTCCTGTAAGGTAATTCGTCGGTCAGTTTAGCAGTCCGGTCTCGCCTGTGAGCGCTCGATGGCGCGTGGACAAAGCGCCTTTACCAACCTCCATATTCGGGAAAACCCCGATGTTCATGGCCTAACTTTAAAACCACAATACGATGCAAGTGTACCGCATCATGGTTTGTAAATCAAATTGAATCAAAGATGCTGGTATCTGGAAGTTGCTGACCAATAGAAGGAACAAGAGATGACCGTCAACATTCGTGGAGCCGATTACGAGGAAAACCTCAAGAACAAGATGGGGCTGGAGTTTTACGACCTGAGCCATCCCTGGGGCTATGGCCAACCTTGCTGGCCCTATTTCAAAGACGTAGAAATTGATCGCCTGCACACCATGGCTAAGTCCGGTGTTCTGACAGCGCGCATCTCGACCTCGATGCATTCGGGCACCCACATGGACGCTCCTGCCCATGTCGTTGAAAACACAGCCTTCATGGATGAAGTGCCACTGCCGCACTTCGTGGGAACGGGCGTTTGCGTGTCCATTCCCAAAGGCAAGTGGGGCGTTGTTACGCCCGATGATCTGGAGAAGGCGAGTCCGCAAATCCGCGAAGGGGACATCGTCGTGGTGAACACTGGCTGGCACAGATACTACGGCGACAACTCGAAATACTATGGCTATTCCCCGGGCTTCTACAAGGAGGCAGGCGAGTGGTTTGCGGCAAAGAAAGTGAAGATGGTCTGCACTGATACGCAGGCACTTGACCATCCGCTTGCCACTGCCATGGGTCCGCACGGCCCAGCGCGTCCCCACGGATTGCTGCCGCATGTCTGCGCTGAATACAAGGCCGAGACCGGGCGCGATGTGCTGGAGGATTTTCCTGAATGGGAACCCTGCCACAACGCAATTCTGGCAGCGGGTATTTGCGGGATCGAAAACGTCGGTGGCGACATCGACAAGATCACTGGCAAGCGCTGCACCTTCATGGCCTTCCCCTTGCGCTGGAAAGGCGGTGACGGCTCCATGATCCGACTGGTAGCTGTGCTTGATCCGAGCGGCAGCTACCGCATTGAGACCGGGCAATAGATCAGTCGGAAGCCAGAATGAAAGTCACAAGATTCTCGGAAGCGAAGCCCTATGCGGCTCCGAACCATTACGACATGCGGTCACTGCGTCTGCAAGGTTTTGAGCCTGACGGGCCGCAAGCCTTCTGGACCGGCTTGTCGCATTTCCTGCCCGGTGGCGGCGCCGGGCCGGACGCATCTCCACTTGAAAAAGTTTACGTCATGGTCGCCGGAGAACTGACCGTCAAGGTAGGTGATACCGAGGTCGTGCTGGGGCCAATGGACAGTTGTTTCATACCCGGCGGCGAAACACGCGAAGTAAAGAACAACGCCAACTCGGTTGCCACTATGCTGGTGGTGATGCCATATCCGCCCAAGAAATAGGGCACCTTGAAATGGTCACAACAACTCCCAACGAATGGCTGAAAAATCCGGCCAGCCTCTTTGACATCAGCGGCAAAGTAGCTATTGTCACGGGTGCTTCGGGCGCGTTCGGCATGCTTGCGGCCCAGGTATTGGCAGGAGCCGGCGCGAAACTGGTTTTGGCTGCCGGCAATGCCGTCGCACTTGAAGCAGCAGCCGTGGCCTGCATTGCGCTTGGTGCCGAAGTGACGTGCGTGGCACGACGACCCAACACGGAAGCGGACTGTGATGCCATCGTCAAGGCCGCCGTTGACACCTTTGGAGGTGTCGACATTCTGGTGGTCGGCTCGGGGCTGAACGATCCATGCCCGATCGTCGACATGTCACTGGAACGCTTTGAGTCAGTGATGGACGGCAACCTGACTGGAGCCTGGCTCATCAGCCGCGCCTTCGGCAAGCAGGCCATTGCCCAGGGACGTGGTGGCAAAGTGGTACTGGTGTCATCGGCACGCGGCAAATTGGGACACCCCGCAGGGTACTCCGCGTACTGCGCGTCCAAGGCAGCAACCGATGGCCTGACCAAGGCGCTCGGATGTGAGTGGGGCAAGTACGGCATCACCGTCAACGCCATTGCACCTACAGTCTTCCGCTCACCCCTGACGGCATGGATGTTCGAGGACAACGAACGGGCAAACACGGTGCGGGCCGGCTTTCTGGCGCGGGTGCCGCTCGGGCGGCTGGGCGAGCCGGAAGACCTGGCCGGTCCCTTGCTGTTTCTGGCCTCAAGAGCCTCCGACTTCCACACCGGGCACACCGTCTATGCCGACGGTGGCTACACGGCAGGCTAGACCATGACCGAGCAAATTTCCATCGTCGGCGCGGGCCTCATGGGCCACGGAATTGCGCAAGTATTCGCGCAAGCTGGTCATATCGTTCGGGTCTACGACCCGGACTTCAGTGCAATGGCCTCTCTGAGGGAACGAATTGCCAAGAATCTTTCAGATCTTGGCCAGGATGCCGCTGCGGCATCACGCGTCTTCCCGTCAGAAGACCTCGGGCAGTGCGTGACTGGCGCCGATGTCGTCTTCGAGGCTGGGCCGGAGAACCTGGCGTTCAAGCAGAAGCTTTTTGCACAGCTTGAATTGCTAACTCCACCCCATGCATTGTTGGCAAGCAACACATCAGTGATTCCGATTACCGCCATCATGGCCGAAGTAAAGAGCGGCCAGCGTGCCATGGGTACCCATTGGTGGAACCCGCCGTATCTGGTTCCTCTGGTAGAAGTCATCAAGACGCCGTCCACTGATCCGGTTCTGGCTCAGAAGATGTTTGATTTGTTGGCCAAGGTCGGCAAGACTCCAGCCATGGTGGAGAAGGATGTTCCAGGCTTCATTGGCAACCGTCTTCAGCATGCACTGTGGCGCGAGGCGATCGCTATCGTGGCCGACGGCATTTGTGATGCCGAAACTGTTGACACGGTGGTGAAGGCCAGTTTTGGCAGGCGCCTACCCGTCTTGGGTCCGCTGGAAAACGCCGACCTCGTCGGTACTGAATTGACACTGGCAATTCACGAAACCGTTCTGCCGGCAATTGACCACACGCCGGGCGCATCGCCCTACCTCAGGAAACTGATCAGCGATGGACGCCTGGGTATGAAAAGCGGTCAGGGTTTTAGAGCCTGGACCACCGAGCAGCAGGCACAGTTAAGGGCCAAAGTGCTCCGGCACCTCAAGGCCATGAACGCAGCGGAAAGCTGCTGAAGGACTGAAAATGGACGCAAGCAATAAAGTCATCCTGACCGTGGCCTGTACCGGTGCCTGGCCGCAAAAGACCGACACGCCCTACATACCGTTGACCCCGCAGGACGAGGCCGATGAAATCGTCCGCTGCGCTGATGCTGGCGCTTCCATTGCGCACA
>CAIVXG010000088.1 GCA_903909815.1 uncultured beta proteobacterium
GCAGTGAAACATCTGTCACATCAATTGATGCGACAGGTGTCGCACCACCGGCACTTTCAAATTGCGCCGATTTGACGTTCAGTCCTTGATCAAACTGAGCGACCGTAAACCTGCCGGTCGTGGGCGCGAAGAAAGTGCCCCTAGAAGTCATTGATCCATGTGCGGAGCGGCCGTTCACAGGGGTGGTCCGGCAAGCCAAAGCGGACAAAGGACTCTCGGCCGTCGCATTCGCGCCTCTGGCATCGACCCTTTTCTTGGAGATCAGCAAGATTTTTCTTCCTGACGACATTGAGCGGCTTCAGTTTTGGCTAGTCTGAGTTGCATATCAACTTTGACAAGCAAATTCAAAGGAGATGTTATGGCGTGCGATATCAATGAGGTGGACGAATGCGCAGTTGCCCACATGACGTTCTTGGGAATGGTTGCCGTTCCGGCGCCAAGCGCAGCAGTGTTGAAGATGCCGGGTACTACGCCGCGAGTCCAGTTGGCCTTGTTCGTCCAGAGTGAATCGCTACCACCGCCACTCCAGGTAATAGTGGTGAGCGCCGGGAAGATGTAGGAGGAGTTTGTTGGTGTGGTTTCCCCAGCGACAACCCAACTTGTGCTAACTACTGTGCTTCTGTTGACCTTGCAGGTGGCATAGGCGTGATCAATCGTACCGAAGTTAGCGCATGGCGGAGGCGCTGGCGCCCACACGCTACCTTTTATAAAGAAGATGCGTGTCGTGCGGCGACGAAACCAAACGTTATCGCTGGCCCGAGCGTGATGCCAGGACCGGGATAAGAACCGTTCATGACAGATGCCATATCGTTGCCGCAGGCATAAAGGCCGGCGATAACGGAGCCATCCTGCGACAACACCCGTGCTTTGGCGTCCGTGACCACGCCCGCTGCCATCCCCAGATCCGAAGGGTAGACAGCGATCGCGTAGAAGGGACCGCTCTCAATTGGTGCCACGCATGGATTGGGCAGATTCTCGGCATCGCCAAGGTGACGCTGGTAGGCATCGCCACCACGACCAAAAGCAGGATCGGCCCCTTCCCGGGCGTTCGTGTTAAATGCGCGGACGGTTTCCAGCAGACTCGTACTTGGCACACCCAGTGCATCAGCGAGCCCCGCAATCGTCAATGATTTTTTCAGGTAGCCACTTGCAACATCAGAGGCAACCGAAATTGAAAAAGGCTTGACGCGACCGAGGCCGTACTTCCAGATAAAGCGCTTGTCACAGATTAAAAAAGCTGGGACCGCGGCACTGCCAGCCCCCAACTGAGCCTTGACGAATTCGTGATACGAAACCGCCTCGTTGGTAAAGCGCCGTCCACTGGCATCGACTGCAATCAGCCCCGGTTTGCTGCGATCAGTCACCGTGTGCGGGAAGACGCCTTTCGAGCCGTCTGATCGGGTGAAGGTCGAGCTTGGAACCCAGAATGCGCCATTTTGCGTTTCGGCGCTGAGGCGCCCACCAACGCCATTCGCCAAGGAAGCACCGCTGCGCGCTGTGGTGCAGTCCACGGTAGCCGACAGGCTCCCCGCCAAGGCCGGAACGTAGCGTGCACGCAAGCTGCGGTCATGCGAGATCCCGCCCGTGGCGAGAATCACCGCCTTGTCCGCACGCAACTCGCCGTTGCCGCCGGGGGAAGAGACTGCGATGCCGCAGACTCGGTCATCTTCCACAAGCAAATTGAGGACGGAGGTGTTGGTGCGGATTTCCACACCGAGGTCAAGCGCCGATTTCAGCAATCTTGCCGCGAGTGCATTGCCAAGGTACAAGGTGGTTCCACGGCGATTGCCCAGACGCTGCAAGCCATAGCGCAGCAGCAAGCGGCCAACGTGCACAGCAGAGCGCAGGGATCGGCCTGCACGCCGCAGATGCGGGATGTCTTCGCGGCTGATCATCATGCCGCCAAAAAGCGTGAACTCCGGTAACGGGTCGCGCAGCAGGGAAAAAGACTTGCCCAGCTGACGGCCGTCGAACGGCTCTGGCTCCAGAACGCGGCCTCCCAGCGTGGCGCCGGGCAGATCGGGATAGTAGTCCGGGTACTTCTTGACCGGCCGCAAGCGCAGCGATGTTTTTTCCTCCAGATAGCGCACGGCTTCGGGACCCTGCGCGAGGAAGACCTCCAACCGGTCATCTTCTGCCGGTGGGACCGTAGAGCGCAAATAGTCTCGGGCGGCGATTAGCGTGTCATCGATGCCGGCAGCGGCCATTTTGTCGTTTGCCGGAATCCATACCATGCCACCAGAGATGGCGGTGGTTCCACCGATGGTCGACGCCTGTTCAAGCAGCAGAACTGACTGATGTTCCGCCGCTGCGACGCAGGCAGCCGTTAATCCGGCGGCGCCCCCGCCAACCACAATGACGTCATAGGTGTTATGACCGGTCAGATTCAAGTTATCAGGTTTTGCGAGCATATGTGCGATCTACTAATTAAAACAGAAGGTGATGGCATGCCACGGTTAATGCGTAGCGATCAATCACCCGGAAGTGCCAAGGTATTGGGCTGTCGTTTTTCAATGGCGTTCTTGAGCAGCGCGGCCGAGCGGAAAATGCCGTGGGCGAACTTGCCGTAGGGCAGCGTTAGGAACAGCGCCATCACCACGCCCAGGTGCAGGGCCAGCAGCAGCGCCATGGCGCCACTGTCGCGCCAGGCTAGCAGCGCCAGGCCGCTCAGGCTCACCAGCAGCAACAGCGCGATAAAGCCCCGGTCCATCGGACGCTGCGCCAGATCACCATGCGCCGGGTCGCGCTGCAAATTGAGCCAGAGCAGGCCGACGGGCCCGATCAGCAGGCTGATGCCACCGACCGTGCCCAGCAGCACCGGCAGGCTGTCGAGTGCGTAGGGCGCATGGCGGTTGAGCAGGTAGTGGTAGAGCGTGGCCACGCCGGTAGCAGCCAGGCACAGGCCAAAGCCATAGAAGGTGAAATGGTGAAAGCGCCGGCGCCACAGTGTGAAAGCGTCATCCGCATTGTTGCAGCCCTGGCCATGGCCGCCACCCAGGTACTTCAGACTCAGCACGTCGCTGACAGCCTCAGTGCTGGCAGCCCCGTACAGGCCCGGCGTCCGAGCGTCCTGCGCTGCAGTGGCCGGTGAAACACTGCGCCAGAATCTTGCAACACCGATGCCCAGCGCCAGCACGGCCAGGCCGAACACAAGCCCAAACATCAGACCAAGCAGATTGTGGCCAAAGACGGCGTAGAAATTGCCCTGCAGCGGCCCCGGAAAAAGCGTGCCCCGGGCCAGCAGCGCGAGCAGCAGAAACAGCACCAGTGCAAAGGCGCTGGCCAGGGCGAGCGTCAGGCCGTTGCGTTGATAGAGTCGACCGAAGGCCGACGGCCAGGCGTAGTCGGTATAGGTTTCCAGGCGCAGTTTCGCCATGGCTTGGGGCACGTTGACGGCGAACTCGTGGGGCGGCGCGTACTGGCAGGCGTGCAGGCAGGCACCGCAGTTGTGGCACAGGTTCGCCAGGTAATGGACGTCGGCCTTGCCGAATTCGAGCCGGCGCGTCATGGCCGGAAACACGGCGCAGAAACCCTCGCAGTAGCGACAGGCATTGCAGATCTGCATCTGGCGACCGACCTCGGCCTCGTTGGCGTTCAAGATCGCCATCACGGGATGGCCGCCATTGGCCAGCGCAGCAGCTTCCCGGCCCAGGGCTTCAAGCGCTTGCATGTTTGACCTTTAGTGCAGCAGCGGCCGCCTGCGTGCCGGCAATGCGTCCGAAGGCGGTGCCGATGGACATACCAACGCCGGCGGTATAGCCCTTGCCCAATACATTGCCGGCCATCATCTCGCCGGCGACAAAGAGGTTCGGGCTCGGCCGGCCACCAAAGTGCACGGCCGCCTGGGCATCGACCTTGAGGCCCAGATAGGTGAAAGTGATGCCGGGCTTGAGCGCGTAGCCATAAAACGGTGCGTGGTCGATCGGCCGCGCCCAGTGCGTCTTCGCTGGCAGCAGACCGGCGGTGGCGCAGTCATCGAGCGCCGTGTGGTCGAACGTGCCGCTCTGGCAGGCCGCGTTGTAGTCCTGAACGGTCTTGACGAAAATCGCTTCTGGCAGGCCGAGCTTGCGCGCGAGTTCATCAAGCGTGTCGGCCTTGGTACCCGCAAAGACCGGTGGCATGAAGCGACCGATGGCCTTCTGGTCGATGATGGAGTAGCCGACCTGACCCGGCTGCTGCGCAACCAGGCGGCCCCAGATGGCGTAGCGCTTGGGCCAGAAGTCTTCGCCCTCGTCGTAGAAGCGCACACCCTCGCGGTTCACCACGACGCCGAGCGAAACGCAGTCGATCCGGGTGCAGATACCACCATCGTAGAGCGGCGCGCGCGCGTCGATCGCCACCATGTGCGCCTGCGTCGGGTCGCCGATGGTATCGGCACCAGCGGCGATCATGTGCTTGAGCAGCACGCCCATATTGAAGCGCGTGCCGCGGATCAGGAAGTTGTCGGCCGGCCATTCGCCGCGCTCGTTCTGGCCCCAGGCCTGGCGCAACCAATCCAGATTCGACTCAAAGCCGCCGGCGGCCAGTACGCAGCTTTTCGCCGTGATGCGCTCGCCGGCCGCCGTGTGAACGGCAACAAATCGGTCCCCGTTCATCTCGACCGAGACCACCGGAGTTTCATAGCGCACTTGCACACCCAACTTCCCGGCGCTGCGGAAGTAGGCGTTGACCAGGGCCTTGCCGCCACCCATGAAAAAGGCGTTGGTGCGTGCCACATGCAGCGCGCCTGAGAGCGGCGGCTGGAAGTGCACGCCGTGGCTGCGCATCCAGTCGCGGCAGGTGGACGAGGCTTGGATCGTCAGGCGCGCCAGTTCCTCATTGGTGATGCCGCCGGTGACTTTAAGCAGGTCCTGCCAGTATTCTTCTTCGGGGTAGGCGTCAATCAGAACATCTTGCGGCGTGTCGTGCATGCAGCGCAGGTTGCGCGTGTGCTGCGAGTTGCCGCCACGCCAGCCGCGCGGCGCGGCTTCGAGCAGCAGCACCGAGGCACCAGCCTCGCGCGCCATCAGGGCCGCGCACAAGGCGGCCTTGCCGCCGCCGATGACCAGCACGTCGACCATGTTGGCGTCCTTCATCCGATCCGGGGCGGGCTATCGAGCAACACCCTCGTCTTGATTGCCGTCTTTAGCGCTGGGTCTCGCATCATGCATTGCTATATTCTTGGTACAGGAAGGTCCCAATAATAGAAGCACCGCAGGAAAAGAGAAAATACTGCTTTCCGAGAGATGGCATAAGAATTTCCTATATGTCACTCCAGCGCACCATTAAGGAGCAGGAACATTGGACCTCAGACAACTCAAGTATTTCGTCCAGATCGTTGAAAGCGGTAGTCTGTCAAAGGCCTCACGCCAGCTTTACATCGCCCAGCCGGCCCTGAGCCAGCAACTGGCACGCCTCGAAGCCGAAGTCGGCAAGCCCTTGCTGGTGCGAACTTCCAAGGGCGTGACACCGACTGAGAATGGTCTGGCCCTGCTGCAGCATGCGCGCTTCATGCTGCGCGAACTCGACCAGGCCCTGTCGATTGCGCGCAAGGAGACCGTTAGCGTACAAGGCGCTGTGCAGGGCATGGTATCGGTCGGACTGGCCGCCACCACGGTCTGCGTCCTCGGTGTGCCGCTGGTTCGCAGAATCCGCGAGAAGTACCCGGGCATCGTTGTCAATGTGATCGAGGGCATGAGCGGCCATCTGACGCAGATGATGCAGCTCGGCCAGCTCGACCTGTCGATCTTGTTCAGTCCCAACGCAATACCCGATCTGCCGACTGAGCCGCTGGTCGCTGAAGAATTGTTTGTGATCCTGCCGACGCAGAGCAAGCTCGTGCCTACTCGTCGCGCCAAGCTCAGCATGGCCGATACCGCGGAGCTACCACTGATCCTGCCCACCAGCACGCACGGACTGCGCCGGCGCATCAACCTTGAATTCGAGCAGCGCAACCTGACCACACGCGTGATCGCCGAGATTGACTCCCTGTCTCTTTTGCTGGCCTGCGTGCGCGATGGCATGGGTGTCACCATCAAGCCAATGTCTGCTGTGCTGCTCGAAGGTGAAACCCGCAATGGATGGCGCACGCTGGCGTTTTCCGATGCCGACATGAAGCGCCAGAATTACCTCTACACCGTTTCGCCCGAGCGACTTTCGCCGGCGGCGACGGCCGTGCGCACCGAGATCAAGGACATCGTGCGTCAGCTCGTGCAGTCGGGCACCTGGAAAGGTGTCGAACTGCTTTACTGATCGAGTCGCTTAGATCTGGCCGCCGTTGGGTTGCACAATCTGCCCGTGCACCCAGGATGCCTTCGCCGACACCAGAAAGCGCACGACCTCGGCGATTTCCGCTGGTTGGCCGATGCGGTTAAAGGGGCTGAAGGCCGCCATGCGCTGCTTGACCTCTTCGGTCTTGCCGGCATTGAACAGATCTGTGTCCACCGGACCCGGCGCCACCGCGTTGACGCGCACGCCACGCCCGGCCAATTCCTTCGACATGGAACGCACCATGCTCTCGACCGCCGCCTTGCTCGCGGTGTAGGGACCGGTGCCCGCTACCGGGAAGCGTACCAGCGACGAGCTCAGCGCCACGATGGCGCCGCCATCCTGCACCCGGCGTGCAGCCTCGGCCAGGATGTTGAACGCGCCGACGATGTTGACCTCCACCAGCTGGCGCAAATTCTCGGGATTGAATTGCGCCATCGGTGCGCCCGGCACGTTGATGCCGGCATTGGCGACCACGACCTGCGCGCGTGCCCCAAAATCGCGCTCCACATCATCAAAAACACGAGCAACGGCCGCAGCGTCGCGAATGTCAACTTGGTAGCCGCGGCCTGCGAGCCCGGTTGGCGCCGCCGAGACGTAGGTATAGCCAACCTGGTAACCGTCAGCAAGAAGAGCTTGGACACAGGACTTGCCGATGCCGCGCGAGCCGCCGAAGACGATGGCGATGGGTACTGTGGTGGAGAGAGACGTCATTTTATTTCCGGGTTGTTGAAGCATGGGCCGAAGCCGCGCTCGCGGCTACCGCGTGAAGGCTATGCAGTCGGTGTGCCCCAGGCTGCGCGGGTTGCATCGATGGTGGCTTGGATGCCGGCCTGCAGCGTGTACTGGGGACGGTAACCCAGCTCGGCGGTCGCGCGGCGAATGTCCAGCGCGCCCTTGATTGCGCTGCGCACGACACCCCCATGCGCGTAGGCACCGGTACTGCCCACCGTGATGCGCGCGCCGGGAATGGCGCGGTTGACCGCCTGCGCCACGTCGGCAATGGTTGGCGCCTGGCCGGTGGCGATGTTGTAGCTGTCGAAGCGGTGGTCGGGCTTGTCCAGCGCGAGCAGCACGCCGGCCACGGTGTCGCTGATATAGACCTGATCGACGGCCAGATCGCCGCCTTCGGCCAGGTGATAAGGCTCGCCGCGCAGCGCCGCCTCAACAAAGGTTCGCGGCACGCGCAGGCGCGGCAGGTGGGGCCCGTAAACCCAGCAGGTGCGTGCATTGACGCATTCCAGCCCGTGGTCGCGCGAGTAGACCCGACCGTAGTGTTCGACCGCAAGCTTGGTGACGCCATAGACGCTGACAGGCTTTTGCGGATGCTCCTCGTCGATCAGTGCCGACTGAAAGTCACCATAGGTCTCTTCAGTGCTAATGTGCACGATGCGCTTGACGCCGGTCAGACGCATGGCCTCAAATAGATTGATGGAACCCTCGACATTGACGCGCAGCGCCTTGATCGGAATGTCGGCAGCCTGAATCACGCCAACGATGGCCGCCGCGTGGATCACGGCGTCAATCCGGTGCGCACGAAAAACCGCCACCACCTGATGCCATTCACCGAGATCGGCAGCCAGCGCCTGCACGCGACCATCCTCACGCGCCATACGCGCCAGACCTTCGCCGATCACCAGATCAATTGCAACGACCTGGTCACCGCGGGCCAGCAAAGTGCGGACGATCTCGGCGCCAAGCCAGCCGCTGGCGCCGGTTACCAGAATCGTCTTCATCAGCGTGGCACCGGTTCTTCGTCGGTCGGTGGGCAGGTGATCACCAGAAACAGCAGGGGCTCGGTTCCAGTACAGTGGAACTCGTGGACCACGCCCGGCGGGATGAAGGTGACATCGTTGGCACGCACCAGACGGCGCTCACCATCGACGATCAGCACGCCTTCACCACCCAGCACGTGGTAAATCTGTTCCTGAACTTTGTGCACGTGGCTTTCAACGTGCGCGCCGGGTTCGTAGCGCGAAATCCGATGGTCAAAGAATCGGCTGCCGACGACCTCGGGCGAAACAATCGCCTTGGACAGTGCGTGGTTGAAGTGGCCCGGGTACTGCATCCACACAAGCTCGGCCAGGTTGCGTGTCACCGCCGGTTTTTGGCCAGCGCCAGAATTCGATTGCGTCATGATTTTCCTTGTTAAAAACCGGGCAAGCCGGCAAGCAGGTGGCGCTGGTCATACTTGGCGAGAAAGCCAAGACGCTCAGCAGCATGGGTCAGGTCATAAAGCGGCGCGAAGGGTTGGCGCTCATACAGATGCGGATCTCGCACCTGCACAGCCGCGCCATGCAAACGGCGCAGCCGCTCAAGCGTTGGTTCGGGCGACAGCGTGACCTGCGCCGACAGATAAAAACGCTCGAAGTCACCTGCCTCCATTTTCAGCTCCAGCGCCAAACGGAAGGCGCGCGCCAGATCACGCGCATCGATGTGGTGGTGCAGCGGGCCCCCGCCAGCCGACGACGGTCCGCCCACGGCCGGCCCTCGGTAAGCGGCCGGGTCCTTGGCGCGCGCCATGATCTCGCCAGCCATCTCGGGATAGGCCACGAAAACGGTGCGCAAAGCCACCACCGACATGCCGCGCAAAGCGAAGGCTTGCACCAGGCTCTCGCCCAAAACCTTGCTCACGGCATAGGGATCCGTTGCCAGCAGCGGATGCGCCAGGTCCAGCGGTGCATAGCGCGGTGCCAGCATCCGGCCCTCGCGCACAGTGTAGCCAGCCACCGAGTCGCTGGAGCAAAACACGGCATGACCGATGCCAGCCGCTTCGGCGGCGTCGAACACGGTGTAAGTGCCCAGGGTGTTGACGCGCATAATGGTCTGCGCGTCGCCCGACCAGATATTGGGCACGGCGGCGATGTGCAGCAGACCGTCCATGCCCTGCATGGCCTGGTCGACGGCCACCGGATTAGTCACGTCGCCAACGCACCACTCGATGGCATCACTGCCGGCGCATCGGTCAAAACCGCGCACGGCATAGCCGTGCTGCAGAAGCTCATCAACGACAAAGCGTCCCAGCAGGCCCGCTGCACCCGTCACCAGAATATTTTTCATGCCGCACCTGAGCGGCTGGCCGGAAATCCCAGCGCGGCCAGTGTGCGATGGCTGCGCACAATGGCCTGGGTCGGATTCGGATCGATGATTTCGAGCATGCAGCTTCCTTCAAATTCGGTTTCCGCCAGCGCCAGCGCGACATCCCCGAATGGGACATCGCCGCGCCCGACCTCGTCATGCCGCCATGCAGTGCGAGTCGTATCCGACAGGTGCACGATGCTGACCAGTTTGCCAAGCTGGCGCAGACCGTCGACCGGTGATTCGCCAATGAAGTGCGCATTGGCAACGTCGTAGCAAACGCTCAAAGCCAGGCTGTCCATGCTGCGCACAAAGTCACCAAGCGACAGTGCATCCGGAAACGAGGCAAACGGCACATTCTCCAGCGCCAGGCCTACGCCGCGCGCCTGCGCGTGCGGCAACAGCGCCAGCAGGCTTTCCGCCATCCACATCTGGCGTTGCTGCGGCGCGGGTGCAAGCAGCGGATTCATCCGGCCCGGCACCGTGATCACATGCGCCATGCCGAGATCAGCTGCCAGATCGATTGCGTCGTGGAACAGTTGCACCGAGTAGGCCCGGGTCCGCGCCATCGGACTGGCCAGATTGGCGTCCAGACTTGGCAGATTCAGCGAGCGCAAGCAAATGCCCTCTGCACGGAAGGCGGCAGCCAGATCTTCCCGTTGTGCGGGGCTGCTGTCGTCAAGCGACAGATGCGGCGGATTGACCACCAGTTCAAACTCGTCATAGCCCAGAGCGTGCAGGCTGCGCACGCAGTCAGCCGCCGGCGTCGTCCAGATAAAGCCGTAGGTATTGATGCCGAGCGCGTGGATTTTCACGACACCCGCTCCAGCACTGGCCGGCCAGCCGCCTCGACATTGACGATCCCGAGCAGACGTTCCTGCAAAGCGTGGTCACCTGCGAGTGATGCGGCGCTGCCGCAGAACGCCACTTTGCCGTTGACCAACACATAGGCACGGTCCGCCATCGCCAGCACCGCCTCGGCGTGGTGTTCGACGATCACCAGACTGGCGCGCGTGGTGAGCTTGGCGACCGCTTCGCGCACCTCCTGCACCACCGCTGGCGCCAGGCCCTCAAAGGGTTCATCGAGCAGGATCAGACGGCTTGGCGCCATCAGGGCGCGCGCGATTGCCACCATCTGGCGCTCACCGCCCGACAGGTTTTCGGCACGCGAGTGAGTCAACCGACTCAATTTCGGGAACAACTCGAAGATTTCATCAAGCGCGGCGCCACCGGGGCGCGTTGCGAGCCGGAGGTTTTCCAGCAAGGTCAGATTGGGAAAGAGGCGCCGGCCCTCTGGCACGATCGACACGCCCAGGCGGTTAATTCGATCCGGACTCAGCGCACTGACGTCAACCCCATCAAACAGGATACGGCCCGAACTGGCGTGCAGCGCGCCCATCATCGTGCGCAGCGCGGTCGTCTTGCCGACGCCGTTGCGCCCGAGCAGCGCAACGACTTCACCGGCATTGACCATCAGGTCGATACCTTGCAACACGGTACCGCCACCATAGCCGGCTGACACCGCTTCAAGCTGAAGCAGGGGCACTTTGGGAACCGAAGCCACTTCCGCTCGAAACGCACTGTTGATCGGGATGACGCCGGCGGGAAGCCCATGCCCAGCTTCGGTGCCCTTGCCAAGATAGGCACTGATAAGGGGGCTAGAATTTACAAATGTACCGTTTTAGGATGGATGGTTATGTCCCACCAGGTCAACTCTGTGGATCGCTCAAGTCGTCGCTCAAGGTCTCTTTTGTCGTTGCCGCATAGTGTGATCCCCTTCTCGTAAATGGC
>CAIVXG010000089.1 GCA_903909815.1 uncultured beta proteobacterium
AGAAGTGGTTCGACAAATCTGAACAGCGGGATAAGTGGAAACTCGGCCTATTTTGAAATGCTGGGCGCAAGCTCGGCACAAAGGAGTTTTCACCATGAAGTTGAAGAAGAAGGCCAATGTGGCCAGACGGGTACGGCGCACGCACAGCGCCGAGTTCAAGGCCCGAGTGGCGCTTGCCGCGCTGCGCGAGGACAGGACCATGGCCGAGCTGTGCCAGGAGTTTGACCTGCACGTCAACCAGATCGCCGACTGGAAGCGCCAGCTCATCGAACGCGCCGCCGACGCGTTTGACGGCGCGGGCGCGAGCCCTGCAGTGGACCTGGTGCCGTTACAGGCCAAGATCGGGCAGCTCACACTGGAGAATGATTTTTTAGAACGCGCGCTCACCAAAGCGGGATTGCTGAGCGCAAGGCGATGATTGACCGGGACAACAAACTTTCGATCAGTGCGCAGGCCAAATTGCTGGGCATCAGCCGGGGCAGCGTGTACTACCTGCCCCAGGGCGTGAGCGAAGCCGAGCTAGCCCTGATGCGCCAGATCGACGAGCTGCACCTGGAGCACCCCTTCATGGGCGCGCGCCAACTGGTGCGCCAGCTACGGCGCCTGGGCTTCGAGGTGGGCAGGTTGCACGTGCGCACGCTGATGCTGCGCATGGGCATACAGGCCATGGCGCCGCAGCCGGGCAGCAGCAAGCCCGCGCCGGGCCACAAGGTCTACCCGTACCTGCTGCGCAACGTCGCTGTGGTGCGGGCCAACCAGGTGTGGGCGCTCGACACCACCTACATTCCCATGCGCCAAGGGTTTGTGTACCTCACGGCCATCGTGGACGTAGCCAGCAGGCGGGTGATGGCGCACAAGGTGGCCACCACCTTGGAGGCGTGCCACGCCAAGGAGATCCTGCAGCAGGCACTGGCCAGGCACGGCACGCCGGAGATTGTCAACACCGACCAGGGCAGCCAGTTCACGGCCGAGGAGTTCACCGCTATGGTGCTGGGCTCAGGCGCAAAGCTGTCGATGGACGGGCGCGGTGCCTGGCGCGACAACGTGTTTGTCGAGCGGCTGTGGCGCAGCGTGAAGTACGAGCATGTGTACAAACACGCCTACGACAACGTGGCTGCCGCAAGAACCAAAATCGGAGCCTACCTGGATTGGTACAACAAGGATCGGGCGCATTCGAGCATCGATGACCAAACACCGGATGAGGCGTACTGGGCGTCGCTGCCCGCACTCAAAAAGGCGGCTTGAGTGAAAAGGGGACAAAGCATGTGCTGCTACGCAGCAGGGGCCAACGAACAGGGGGAAGGGCTTCCCCCTGGCGCCCCTTCTTGATTGAAAAATTCCCTGGAGTTCCAAAACCAAAATCGACTACGATTCGTGCGCATTCCCGTGCGTACTCAACCGGCTGTGTGTCCACTTATCTTTCGGGAAATGCTGTACAGACCAACCGAGCCACTTCTAAATCCGGCGGCAGCCAGCAATGCGGCCACGGCAGCCAGTTTGGAGATGTTGTTCAGTGTCGTGTTCATGGTGTGGTCCTTGGGTTCAGTTGAATGTTGTGTTTCTCGCCGCAGGCCTTCGAAGAAATCTTGTCTACGAGTGGGCTGATGCGATGAAATGAATTGTGAACACAAGCCTTTTCAAATGAAGTCATCGCAGGGATCCGTGTTATGTCGGTTATGAGCCTGCGTCGCGTAGGAAGTATTCTTACAACCCCTGCCAGACTACCGGAACCCCTGGCTCAATGCCCCACCAGCTTGCGGTGCATGCGCCGAATCGACCACCACACGCCGATCGCGACGAAGGGGATGGCCACAGCGGCCGTGGTTTCGGCCGACAGCGGCCAGCCGATGGCGTGGCCACCCTTGGCCAGGTAGCTCACCAATCCAATGATGTAGTAGGTGATGGCCGCCACCGACAGACCTTCCACGGTGGACTGCAATTTGAGTTGCAGGTCCTGGCGCTGGTTCATGCTTGCCAGCAGGGCCTGGCTGCTTTGCTGTTGCTCGATCTCGACGCGCGTGCGCAGCAGGCTGCTCATGCGCGAAATCCGCTCCGACAGGGCTTGCTGGCGCCGCTCGGCCCAGTCGCAGGTGCTCATGGCCGGACTCAGGCGCCGGTCCATGAAATCCCTGATGGTTTGCATGCCTTCCAGGCGCGTTTCGGCAATGTCATTGATGCGCCGATTCACCAGATCGAAATAAGCGCGGCTGGCTGAAAAGCGCGAGTGCGTGGACGCGTATTGCCCCTCCACTTCGCCGGCCAGCCGCGTCAAGCGGTCCAGCAATTCGGGTTCCTGGTTGCTTTGTGCGGTGCGGATGGCCCCCGCCAGCGACGCCAACTCGCCCTCACCGCGTGTCAACAAACCCATGGCTTCGCGTGCGATTGGCAAGCCCAGCAGCGCCGCCATGCGGTAGCCTTCAATTTCAATCAGGCGTTGCATCAATCGACCCAGGCGCCGCGGCGTGAGCTCACTGCAAAGTACCAGCACGCGCGAATAACCGTCGGCGTGAATGGCGAAATCGGTATGCACCTGGGCGGCGCCGTCGACCACGCTGGAGGCCACGGCCGTGTCCTCGAACAGCAGCCGCTGCCTGAACGCGGCAGCGCCGTCGATGCGCTGTGGCAAGGCCCACAGGTGCAGGCTGCTCAGACAAGTCCCCGGCAGGCCCGAGAGCCACTCCTGGGGCACCATGTCAAGCGCCATGGACGGATCAAGCGACGCCACCGATGTCAGTTCGAGCGGGCGGATAAATGTGTAGGTCACAAACTCGGTGTGCATCTCCCAGCGCAGCCTAAAGGCGCCCAGATCGGCGCGCACATGGGTCAGTTGCTCGGCGGGCGGCGCCAGGTGATGATCCCGCAGCAGTTTTGCCACGTGCTCGCGGCTCAACTCTCGTTGCGCCGCATCCGTGAGCATCAGGATGTGTGTGAGCGCCACGGGCGCGATCATGGGTTCGGGCGGGCGCGCATGGACTTCGTTGTGCAGCGCAATGCGTTGCGGATGTTGCGGCAGATGGTGACGGTGTGGCATGGCTTCCTCTGCCGAGGATTGTGCCGCAGCCTCACACGGCCGTCCAAATGGGGTTGAATTCACCGTCATTTCCGCCGCTGGATGCGCTTGAGTCGATGCTATATTGGCCTCACTGACACCCGGATTGGCGCGTTGGCGCCAGACCTCCCTGCAGCCGAGGCACCGCTTCATGAGCACCAAGCAAGACATAAGCACACCCGAGATTCAGCGGCTGATCGAAAAGCAGACGCCTGTGGTGGAGAAAATAGCGCGCTCTCTGGCCCGCCGAACGCCCGAGAATGTGGAATGCGACGATTTGATCCAGGATGGCATGCTGGGCTTGATCAACGCTATTCTGCGCTGGACACGCGAGACCACGGGTTGCCACTTTGAAAATTATGTGGCCCAGCGCGCCCACGGCGCAATGCTGGACGGATTGCGTGCTACCGACCCCGCTACGCGCCATGTGCGCAAAGAAATGCGCAGAGTGGAAGCGGCAATTCAGCAGCTTGGCCACCGCCACGGCCGCACCCCGAACGAGCGCGAAGTGGCCGATGCACTGGGACTTGAGGTGGGTGATTACCAGCGCATCTTGCAGGACGCTCATGGCTACGTGCTGATTTCACTCGAGGATCTGGGTGGCGGTGTGAGCGCCAGCGCCTACTTGAAGTATTGTGCGGTGAGCCATGTCGACCCCCTGGTGGTGCTGGAGCGAGCTGGGCTGCGCCAGGCCCTGGCCAGCGCCATCGAGGTCTTGCCGCGCCAGAAGCGGCAACTGCTGCGCCACTACTATGAGGACGATCTGAAGATGCACGAGATCGGCAAGCAGTTGGGCCTGAGCGTATCGCGCGTGTCGCAACTGCATTCGCAAACCATCGCGGAATTGCGGGCGTCAATACTCGACGCCAAGCAGCACGCTTCGCTGCTGAAGCCGCGCGTCAAGGCGCGCAAGACCGAAACCTCGGTTCAGGCCTGCGCCTAAGACAAAGCGGGCGTGGCGGAGATCACCTCTTCCAGCGTGGTCACGCCTTCGGCCACGCGCAGCGCACCGGCCAGGCGTAGCGGGCGCATGCCGTCTACCACGGCTTGGCGCCGCAGCGACGCCAGGCTGGGCTCGTGCGTGACCTTGTCCTTGAAGGCTTCACTGATGATCATGAGTTCGTACAGGCCCGTGCGTCCCCTGAACCCGGTCATGCGGCACTCGACGCAGCCCATGGCTTTGAAGGGGCGGTAGTCGCCGTTGATCTTCCATGGTTTGACGAATTCATCCAGCATCTCGCGCGATGTCTTCTCGTCCGGCAGCTTGCAACGCTTGCACAGGGTGCGCACCAGGCGCTGTGCCAGCACGCCCAGCATCGTGGCGTGGATCAGGTAGGGTGGAACGCCCAGTTCCATCAGGCGATTGATGGCCGAGGGCGCGTCGTTGGTATGCAAGGTGGAGAAGACCAGGTGACCGGTGAGCGCCGCCTGCACCGCCATGTCGGCGGTCTGGGCGTCGCGGATTTCGCCCACCATGATGATGTCGGGGTCCTGCCGCATCAGGGCGCGTAGGCCTTCGGTGAAGCCGAAATCCAGTTGCGGCTGGACCTGGGTCTGGTTGAAGGCGATCTCGATCATTTCGATCGGATCTTCCACCGTGCTCACGTTCACCTCCTCCGTTGCCAGGCGTTTGAGCGTGGAGTAAAGCGTGGTGGTCTTGCCCGAACCGGTCGGACCGGTCACCAGGATGATGCCGTAAGGGCTCTTGACCATGGACTCCCAGCGCTGTGCGTCGTGCACGGAAAAGCCCAGCGCATCGAGATCCCTGAGCGTGGTATCAGGGTCAAAGATGCGCATCACCACTTTTTCGCCAAAGGCCGTGGGCAGGCTGGAAATTCGCATTTCCACTTCTTCGCCGGCCTGGTTTCGGGTCTTGATGCGACCATCCAAAGGCCGACGCTTTTCAATCACGTCCATGCGCCCCAACAGCTTGATGCGCGCCGCCATCGCGTTATGCACGCCAATCGGCATCTGATACACGCGGTGCAACACGCCGTCGATGCGGAAACGGATCACACCTTGGTCGCGCCGTGGCTCCAGATGGATGTCGCTGGCACGCTGATCAAAGGCGTATTGCCACAGCCAGTCCACCACGCGAATCACGCCCTGATCGTTGGCGTCCAGGGTCTTGCTGACCTTGCCCAGTTCCACCAGTTGCTCAAAGCTGGTGGAGGCGTTGTTGCCCGCGCCGGCCTTCATGGCCATGCGCACGGACTTGGCGAGCGAGAAGAACTCGGCCGTGTAGCGCAGGATGTCCTGCGGGGCGCTCACAACGCGACGCACGCGGCGTTTGCTTTGGCGCTCGACCTCGGTCACCCAGTCCGTGACATAGGGTTCGGCGGTGGCAATGACGAGTTCGCTGACCGTCACCTGCACCGGCAGGATGTGGTGGCGTTCGGCGTAGACCGCGCTGATCGCGTCTGCCACTCTGCCCACGTCAACCTTGATTGGGTCAATCCGGAAATGGTCCAGACCACAATGCTCGGCCAGCCACTGCACCAGCATGTCCATGTCCAACGCCTTGCCATCGCTGGCCCGCTTGATGGCAACCGCAGCCAGACGCTCCAGCGGGTGCTGTCGGCTTTCAGCCTGGGAACAGCGCGCAATCGTGCGCAGCGCTTCGTCTTCGGCGATCACGCCGTCGGCGCCCAGCCATTCCACCAGGCTGCGCCAGTCCAGTGGACCGCTGAACGCCTGCTTTGCGGCTCGTTGCGAATGTGACTTGTGCGACATAGATAAGGGATCTGGGTGCGATAAGGGCTTTTGTCATCAGTGGCGGATTATGGCTGGACCGGCTTGAACACCCGCAGCCATTTGGTCGCAGGCAGGCCCCACAGCGTCTGAATGGCCTCGGCCCGCTGCGCCAGCTCGGTGCGCGCGGGCCGGCTCGGCGTGCGCTGCGCCAGCACCACGGTGTTGCCCTCGCGCGTGGGCTTGAAGGCCCAGACGGCGTCGGCGCCGAACGCGTTCGCGATCTTCTCCAGCGTCAGTGGGTAGCTGCTGGAGCGGCCAAACAGGTTCACCGTCATGCATCCGTCGAGCGTGAGCAGCTTGCGGCAATCGGCGTAAAAGGCCTCGCTGTCGAGCACCGGCGCGGCCGCTTCCTCGTCGTAAAGATCCACCTGCAGGGCGTCGATCTGCCCGTGCCACAGCGGGTGCTGCGCCACTTCGCCCGCGTCGCCCAGGATCACTTCGAGCTTGGTGTCGTCGGCCGGCAGCTTGAACCAGAGCCGACACGCCGCCACCACCTGCGGATTGAGCTCGATCGCCGTGGTCTTGATGCGCAGCTTCTTGCGACAGAATTTGGTGAGCGACCCCGCCCCCAGTCCCAGCTGCATGGCGTGGCGTTTGCTCAAACTGGCGGGCTGCACAAACAGCAGCCAGGCCATCATGCGCTGCACATATTCGAGTTCGATGTCGTAGGGCGCGTCCAGCAGCATCGTGCCCTGAACCCACTCGGTTCCCAGGTGCAGGCAACGCACATCGCCATAGTCGGAAAAATTGACGTCAGGTAAGCGAGCGGCGGGTTTGGAGCGGGTCATGTGGGCTTGGGTGGGAGCGGGCAATAGGCCTATTGTCGTTGCAACAACGGCTCTTACTGCACCGCCGCCGGGCAGAACTGGGTCGCAACCAGCCCCGCGGGCGCTACTATGCGGGCTTGCGCACGACACAATTCCGCCGGATTTGCCATGCCCTGATGGATCGAACGCCGCAACCCCATCGAAGGACCAGAATGAAGAGCGAGAACCTGGCACTGGATGCCGACACACTGAGCCACCTGAAAAGCTGGATCGGCAACACCGAAACCTTGGGCGACGAGCTCAGCGCCGCGCCCGTGCGCGCCTTGAGCGCCACGCTTGACCGCGATGACGCGCCACCCTCGCCGGGGTCGGTGCTGGCGCCGCTGTGGCACTGGCTGTACTTTCTGCCGCAGCATCGCCAGAGCGAACTCGGACCCGACGGCCACGCCAGGCGCGGCGGCTTTCTGCCGCCGGTGCCGTTGCCGCGGCGCATGTGGGCCGGCGGCCGTTTGCGCTGGCAGCAGCACAACCCCCTGCGTGTCGGCGACGTGGTGCAGCGCGTCTCGCGCATCGCCTCCGTCACGCACAAGGCCGGGCGCAGCGGCGACCTGATGTTCGTGCTGGTGCAGCATGAAGTCCACAACTCCCGGGGGCTGGCGCTGACAGAGGAACACGACATCGTTTACCGCGCCGCTGCACAGAACGGCGACCCGACTGCGCCACCCGTGGCCGCGCCAACCAATGCCGCCTGGCAACGCGACATCGTGCCCGATGCGGTGCTGCTGTTTCGCTACTCGGCGCTCACCTTCAACGGCCACCGCATCCACTACGACCGTCAATACGTGACCGAGGTCGAGGGCTACCCCGGACTGGTGGTGCACGGTCCGCTCATTGCCACACTGCTGGTCGACCTGGTGCGCCGCCAGGCACCCGGCGCCATCATCCGCAGCTTTAACTTCAGGGTGGTGCGGCCCACCTTTGACCTGCACCCCTTTCGCATCCACGGGCAAGCCTCGGATGACGGCAAGGGGGTCAAGCTCTGGGCCACAGACCACGAAGGCTGGCTCACGATGCAGGGCAGCGTCGAGCTCGCCTGAACCAAGACCCACCAGGCCATCCACATGATCAAGACCGCCCCCGACCAGTACCACGACATTCGCGACGCCGTGCGCGCCCTGTGCGCCCAGTTTCCCGATGCTTACCACCGCGCAGTCGATGCGCGCCGCGGCTACCCCGAGGAGTTCGTCGACGCGCTCACAAAAGCCGGTTGGTTGGCTGCGCTCATCCCCACAGAATATGGTGGCTCGGGCCTGGGCCTGGCCCAGGCCTCGGTCATCATGGAAGAGATCAACCGCTCTGGCGGCAATTCAGGCGCCTGCCACGGCCAGATGTACAACATGGGCACGCTGCTGCGCCACGGCTCCACCGCGCAAAAGGAGCTGTACCTGCCGCGCATCGCCAGCGGCGAATGGCGGCTTCAGTCCATGGGTGTGACCGAGCCCAGCACCGGCACCGACACCACCAAGATCAAGACCACCGCGGTAAAAAAAGGCGACCGCTACGTCGTCAACGGCCAGAAGGTCTGGATCTCGCGTATACAGCATTCCGACTGGATGATCCTGCTGGCGCGCACCACGGCGCTGGCCGAAGTGCAGAAGAAGTCCGAAGGCATGTCGATCTTCATGGTGGACCTGCGCGCCGCTGAGCAGTCCGGAATGGCGGTCAGACCGATCGCCAACATGGTGAACCATGAAACCAACGAGCTGTTTTTCGAGAATCTGGAAATCCCGCAGGAGAACCTGATCGGCGAGGAAGGCAAGGGCTTCAAATACATTCTGGATGGACTGAACGCCGAGCGTACCTTGATCGCGGCCGAGTGCATCGGCGACGGCTACTGGTTTTTGGACCGGGTCACGGCCTATGTGAAAGAGCGTGTGGTGTTTGGCCGCCCCATAGGACAAAACCAGGGCGTGCAGTTTCCGATCGCTGACGCCTTCATCGAAGTCGAGGCCGCGAACCTGATGCGCTACAAGGCCTGCGAACTGTTCGATGCCGGAATGCCCTGCGGCGCCGAAGCCAACATGGCCAAGTACCTCGCGGCCAAGGCCAGTTGGGAGGCCGCAAACGCCTGCATCCAGTTTCACGGCGGCTTCGGTTTTGCCAACGAATACGACGTGGAGCGCAAGTTCCGCGAGACCCGTCTGTACCAGGTGGCGCCGATCTCCACCAACATGATCTACTCCTACATCGCAGAACATGTGCTCGGGATGCCGAGGTCTTACTGACCCATGCTGTTTTCGGAATTCAAGACCTGGGCCGGAGCCGGCAATCGTCAGTGCGAGGAGCGACGCGACGACCGTGGTTCATGGTCCGTCTGCGGGTCAACGCCACAGTGTCGGCCACGCGATGACGGCCAATGCGGCCCCTTGATTCGAAACTTCCATAACATTTTGAGCGAGCAATTTCCATGATTCGTCCTCTCGATGACATCACCGTGATTTCCCTTGAACACGCCGTGGCCGCTCCCTTTTGCACGCGCCAACTGGCCGACATGGGGGCGCGCGTTGTCAAGGTCGAGCGCCCGGGTGTGGGCGACTTTGCGCGGGCTTATGACACCCGCGTCAAGGGACAGGCTTCGCATTTTGTCTGGACCAATCGTTCCAAGGAAAGCCTCACGCTGGACCTGAAGCAGCCGCTGGCGCTGGGTGTGCTGGAGCAGTTGCTGGCCAAGGCCGACGTGCTGGTGCAAAACCTGGCGCCTGGCGCCGCGGCGCGCATGGGGCTGTCGTATGAGGGCTTAAGCCAGCGCCATCCGCGCCTGATCGTTTGCGACATCTCGGGCTACGGTGAGGACGGCCCTTACCGCGACAAGAAGGCCTACGACTTGCTGATCCAGAGCGAGGCCGGCCTGCTGTCGATCACCGGCACGCCCGATGTGCCTTCCAAGGCCGGCAATTCGATGGCCGACATCGCAGCGGCCATGTATGCCACCACCAGCATCCTGTCGGCGCTGCTGCTGCGCGGCAAGACCGGTCAGGGCTCGCACATCGACGTCTCCATGCTGGAGTCGCTGTGCGAGTGGATGAGCTACCCGCTCTACTACGCCTTCGACGGCGCGCCGCCGCCGCCGCGCACCGCCGCCGCACACGCCAGCATCTACCCCTATGGACCGTTCCAGGCGGGCGACGGCGGCACGGTGATGCTGGGGCTGCAAAACGAGCGCGAGTGGAAGGCGTTTTGCGAAGTGGTGCTGCTGGACGTGGCGCTGGCCAGCGACCCGCGCTTTGACAGCAATGCCAAACGCAGCGAACAGCGCGAGGCGCTCAAAGCCCTCATCCTCGAAGCGTTTGGCAAGCTCAAAGTCGAGCAGGTGGTGGCGCGGTTAGACCAGGCTCAGATCGCAAACGCCCGCATGAACGACATGGCCGACGTCTGGGCGCATCCGCAATTGGCGGCGCGCCAGCGCTGGCGCAGCGTGGGCTCGCCCGCCGGCGAGATCGCGGCGCTGTTGCCCCCGGGCCGCTCTAACGCCTTCGACTACCGTATGGACCCGATTCCCGCCGTGGGCGAGCACACGCAAGCGATACTGGGTGAGCTCGGTCTGGGCGCCGAGGCCATTGCGGCGTTGCGCGCTGTCTCTGCCATTTAGCGATTTGCCTGTTTGAGGATTTCCCCATGACTTCAGCCACAGCCCAACTCGCCACCTTCGCCGCCGAACTGCGCTTTGACGCCATCCCCGCGTCGGTCGTGTGCAAGACCGAGGATCTGCTGGTGGACTGGTTCGGCTCCGCGGTCGCAGGTCACGGCGCGCCCCCGGTGGAGGCGATCACGCGTTTCGCCTTGGCCATGGGGCCAGACACCGGACCGAGCGAGGTGATCGTGCGACGCTCGCGCAGCAGTCCCTACCTTGCGGCCATGGCCAACGCCGCGGCCTCGCACGTGGCCGAGCAGGACGACGTGCACAACGGCTCAGTGTTCCACCCCGCGACGGTGGTGTTTCCGGCCGCGCTGGCGGTGGCGCAGGCGCTGGGCGCCAGCGGCGAGCAGTTGCTGACAGCCTCGGTCGTGGGCTATGAAGTGGGCATACGGGTCGGTGAGTTCCTGGGGCGCTCCCACTACAAGGTGTTCCACACCACCGGCACCGCGGGCACGCTGGCAGCGGCGGCGGCGGTGGGGAATTTGCTGGGGCTGAACCCGGCGCAGATGCAGCACGCCTTTGGGTCAGCCGGCACGCAGTCGGCGGGCCTGTGGGAGTTTTTGCGCACCGCCGCCGACAGCAAGCAGTTGCACACCGCCCACGCCGCAGCTGCGGGTTTGATGGCGGCGTATCTGGCGCGGGACGGGTTCACCGGCGCAGCGCAGATCCTGGAAGGTGCGCAGGGCATGGCTGCGGGCATGTCCAGCGACGCCAACCCGGCACGGCTCAACGACGGTTTGGGAACGCGCTGGGCCACGGCCGAGACCTCGTTCAAGTACCACGCCTCGTGCCGCCACACACACCCGGCAGCAGACGCGCTGTTGCAGGTAATGCAGGCGCACCAACTGCAGCCCGAGGACCTGGGTCGGGTGGTGACGCATGTGCATCAGGGCGCGATCGACGTGCTGGGCCCGGTCGTGAATCCGACCACGGTGCATCAGAGCAAGTTCTCCATGGGCACCGTGCTGGCGCTGGTGGCGCGCTTTGGGCACGCCGGTCTGGCCGAGTTCGGGCAGCACTTTCAGGACGCGAGCACGCGCGCCCTTTGCGGTCGCGTCGAGATGGTGCTGGATTCCGAGGTGGACGCGGCCTACCCGCAGCGCTGGATCGGCAAGGTCACGGTCCACACCACCGATGGCCGCGTTCTGACGGGCCGCATCGACGAGCCCAAGGGCGACCCCGGCAACACCCTCAGCCGCGCGGAGATCAGCGCCAAGGCGCTGCGCCTGGCGGCGTTCAGCGGTGGCGCGAGCTCGGCCGAGATGCAGGCCGCAGTCGCGGGGCTATGGGGGGTGGCGCGCTGGCCGCGCGTGGCTGCGTTGCTGGAGCAGGCCGCTCATTGATCTTTACGAAGACCATGACAACCATGCGCCATCGACACACCGTCATTGCGAGCTGCCTGTTTCGGACGGCGAAACTGCATATAGGCCATGAACCCGGGATTGGTCATTGCCAGCGCAGCGTGGCAATCCAGGTATTTTCGTGGTGCGCCCAGATGGATCGCCACGGCCTACGGCCTCGCGATGACGAGAGAGAGCGTGCCTCGTGACGACGAGGGAGTGTGTGCCTCACGATGACGAGGGAGTATGTGTGCCGCAAGTGGACGGTTCATGGAGAGGAGCGACGCGACGCGGCAATTCGTGATGATTCAGCAAACGGCATGGATTGCTTCGCTGGGCTCGCAATGACGAGCGATGGCAAGGGGTTTCACCGATTGCAGGCTGCAGCAGCGATGGTCAGGATCAGCCTTGGCACAAGAATCATGAACACCACAAAATCCAAGGAGATAGCGATGAAGGTTTCCAAACTGCTGCTGGGCTTGCTGATCGGTTGCGCTGCGTTAGGCGCAAACGCCCAGATCATCATCAAGTTCAGCCACGTGGTCGCGGTGGACACGCCCAAGGGCAAGGCGTCCGAGTTGTTTGCCAAAAGGGCGGCAGAGCTGACCAAGGGGAAGGTCAAGGTCGAGGTCTACCCCAACAGCCAGCTCTACAAGGACAAGGAGGAGATGGAGGCGCTGCAACTGGGGGCGGTGCAGATGCTGGCGCCTTCCATGTCCAAGTTTGGTCCGCTGGGCGTGAAGGAGTTCGAGGTCTTTGATCTGCCCTTCATCTTTGACGACACGGCGGATCTGCACAAGGTCACGAAGGGTCCGGTGGGCGCGGCACTGATGGCCAAGCTCGAACCCAAGGGCATCCACGGCCTGGCGTTCTGGGACAACGGTTTCAAGGTCTTCACCGCGAATACGCCGCTGCATGTACCGGCCGACTACCGCGGCAAAAAGTTTCGCATCCAGTCGTCCAAGGTGCTCGAGGAAGAGATCCGTTCTGTTGGCGGCATCCCGCAGGTGATGGCGTTCTCCGAGGTCTACCAGGCGATGCAGACGGGCGTGGTGGACGGCAACGAGAACACCATCTCCAACGTCTATACGCAAAAGATGCACGAGGTGCAAAAGCATCTGAGCATCACCAACCACGGTTACATCGGCTACGCCGTGATCGTGAACAAGAAGTTTTGGGATGGGCTGCCCGCCGATGTTCGCACCGCACTCGAGCAGGCCATGAAGGAAGCCACGGACTACGCCAACGGCATCGCCCAGGAAGAGAACGACCAAGCGCTCGCAGGCATCAAGAAAGCCGGCAAGACTACCGTCTACATCCCCACTAAGGAAGAGCGCATGGCCCTGAAGAAAGCCATGGTGACGGTGCACGCTAAGATGTCGGACCGCGTCGGCCAGGAGACCCTGCAGGCGATCTACAAGGCCACCGGCTTTGATCCCGCCAAGCTCTGAACTGCAGATTTTGCGTCCAGCAAGGCCTTGAGCCGAGGCAGTGCGGCCAGCGCGTTGGCGGTAGTGGCGTGGGCCAACTCAGCCACGTCCATGCAGCGCAAGCCCGCCAGCACCGCGCCGATCCGCGGCAACTCACACGGCGAGTTGAGACCCTGAGGCTGTCCCAGTGCACGCTGCTGTGCCGTGACGTACAGCCAGTGCGGCGGCATGTCAGGGGCGTCGGTTTCGAGCACGATTGAGTCCAGCGGCAAGGAGGCTGCGAGACGGCGCAGCAGCAGTGCGCGCTCGAACGTGAGCGCGCCGCCAAAGCCGAGCTTGAAACCCCGATCCAGAAACGCTTTCGCCTGCTGCTCGCTCCCATTGAACGCGTGGGCAATGCCGCCGTGGCTGAAGGAGGCTTCGCGCAGATGCTTGAGCAAGCGGTCGGCCGAGCGTCGCACGTGCAGGATCACCGGCAAGTCGTGCTTTTGCGCCAGCGCCAGTTGGGTGCGATAGAACCGCTCCTGCAACTCGCGCAGCGGTGCGGTGCACAGCTCGGGTACGAAAAAGTCGAGCCCGATTTCGCCCACCGCCACCAGATGCTGATCCTGTTTCAAGCCCTTCAGCGCAGCGTCCAGAGTAGCGCCATCCGTGTCCTGGGCCTGCGGCACATACAGCGGATGAATGCCCAGGGCATAGCCGTCGCCGGTGGCGTGTGCGATCGCGCGCACGGCCTCGAAGTTGGCGACCTGCACGGCGGGCAGAACGCACACGGCCACGCCGCGCTCAGCTGCCAGCGCCCGTAGCCTTAGCCCGGCCGGGATCGGCCCGAATTCGGCTGCGTCCAAATGGCAATGGCTGTCGATCCAGATCATGGGCCGACTTTAGCGGCTTCTCACGCGTGCTTGGCGAGCGCTTGTCGGCGGCACCGATCTACTGCGCTTCATGGCATCGGAATGAGGTAAATTCCGCTGTCACCAACTTGTACCCTAGGAGTCGCCTTGTCAGATCTCGCCGCGTTCTTTCAAACGATCCAACTGCCTGTGATGTCCGAGGTGGCGCAGGCCTTGGTCAAGTCCCTCAACGACGACCAGGTTCAGGTCGCGCAATTGCGCAGCATCATTGCCCGGGACCCGGCCTTGAGCGCCAAGCTTTTAGGCCTTGCCAACAGTGTGAACTTTGGACTGCCCCGCGGCATTGGCACTTTGGACGATGCCATTGCCATGGTGGGACTGTCTCAGGTGCGCAACCTCGCGCTGGGGGCCTGCTTGAGCGAGTCCTTTCATGGCGTCGCGGGGCTGGACCGAAAGAAATTCTGGGTCAGCAGCATGGCCTGTGCCGGCTACGCACAGTGGCTGGCACAGAGTCTGGACATGGACGGACAGACGGCTTGGCTGACCGGCATGATGTTGCGGCTCGGCGAAATACTGATTGCGCAGTCGTAACTACTCAGCCCAAATTTAGGCAGGCGATATCGATTCAGCCGAAACAGGGCTGAGCCGGTGCACCGTTGAAGGCGGCCACCAGTGACTCAAAGACGTTGGCCCCTTGCTTGTGCATGGTGGCGCAATACGAGCGAA
>CAIVXG010000090.1 GCA_903909815.1 uncultured beta proteobacterium
CCGCTGCATTGCGGCTGTACGAGGTCCTTCCAATACAGCTAACCCCCGGCGCTACGCGCCACCCCTCTACACGAGGGGCGCACAGCCCAGTTTGACAGCAGAAAGGCAGAGCAGCCGTTTCGCTGCGCTTACATGGGCTTCGCCCATACCCAACTTCCATCCTCACTTGGGCAACACCGTTTGAATTGACTCAGCGGTACTCACCGGAAGTGCGGGCTTGGCACCTTCAGCGATACCAACAATCTTCCGTATCGCGCTCACGTAGCCGACCTTTTGGATCGCACGCCCCTTGGTATTCAAAACTCGCCCGTGGTCATCCTGCGTCCAACCTTCGTCTGCCATCAGCTTCTCGCTGATGGAATGTTTGAGCGCTTCTGTTTCGGAGTCGGTCAGACAGGTAAAAGCAGGGAGAATCTGAATTGTGCCCTTGGACTGGTTGGTAGTCATCTGCCTCTGATCAATCACCACTTCGGTGTTGGCCTTGAGCAGATTCACCTCGCCACGCAATTTCTTGTTGTCTGCCAGAACCGCCCCCATAACGGCTCGAACGGCTGGATCGGCAATCTTGTCAAGGACGGCATAAACGGGGTTCTCGCTGACCTTTCGCACCTTGCGGGTGACACCGCCCGTGTGGTCGGCCCAGGCCTTGATCAAACCCTTAAAGTCATCGCCCGTCTTATTGTGAATGGTCGATGGCACGGGGCCACCGCGCTCCTGGGCGATCTTGGAGATCGTCGCCACTGAGAAGTCACGACTGCCTCTCTCAAACTGCTCTCGGCACACGGCATGAATGAGGTCAAGATTCTTTTGCTTGCGCGGATTGGCATTGGCTTTGAGTTGCTCCAACAGTTCATCAGGATGCATCTTCGTCTCCTTTGGGTCTTGGAAGGACGCGGTTGGCTCGCGCCGCATCAATGATTTGACGGGCTGGCGTGCCCGTCACTTTTTCGGCAATGGCGTCCCAGGTTTCATCAACGATGCCCAGATCACTCAAACGACGCAGACCTTCCACATAGTCCAATGCGCCCTTGATGGAGCCAGTGCGTGCTTGAATAAGCTGCATCACCGCATTGCCTGCCGCCAGTTGCTGCTTTGGGTTCAGACGAAAGAACACAGGTGGCATCTTGTTGAACTCAAGCATGCAGTCCAGCAACTGGGCGCGTCGCAGCACAGGCTTGCGCGCATCCACCTCGGGGTAGATCACGGCGTTTTCACAAAGGACTTCGATTTGGTGTAACTCTGAAGGCATCTCAATAAAGCCTGCTTGAATGTCAGTCATCTCACCGACCGCGACCAACTGCACCCCTTGCTGCTTTTCTTGCTTCATGATCTCCAGCGAGCGGGCGATCAGGTGGTAGGTTGCCTGCATGTCATTGACGAGCTTTCCCATGGCTTCGGCCTCGGCCTCGTACCGTTGCGAGAGACGCTCCAGTTCGCGGGTTTCGGTAAACAACAGACCCGTGCGCTCACAGTCAGCACGCCGGTTTTCCATCAGCGTGACTTCTCCATGCAAGTCGTTATGGCGCTCGGAGCGTTCGTGCCCCTCGTAGCTGACGGTATTGAAGTGCGCCTGTAGACCTGGGAGGAATGCGGGGCCGCTCAGGAAGAAGCGGCAACGCACGCAATTGCGCTCCTGCGGGTAGCCGGGAACGGGGGTGTAGTCGCTTCTTGTCGACTCTTCTCTGATCTTTTCCCCACCCACATCGCACATGGAGCCACCAACCGGGCAAATGCCCTTGTCTTCGAAGACAAAGCCAGCCGCCGACTTCTGCCCGATGGTGGCGCGCATGGCATCGACGCTGACACTGGCAAAGCGCTGGCTGACCTGATCCATGGTCGCGTCCATCAGGAAGCGCCGGTGGCTGGCTTGGTCTGCTGCCAGCGTATTGCGCTCGGCCAGATCCAGAACCTCTTTCATGTAGGCATGCCCGAACTTGGTGTAATACAGGGTCATGATGATGCGGGCGTGACCGGCGATCAGCTTAGAGACCACAGCAATGGGCAACTGCAGGTCAAGCACAAGATAACTGATCAGGGACACTCGCAGGGCGTGCGGGGGGTAATGCGTGTTCTGGTATGAGCCATTTTCGACAAACTGGATGAGCGTGCCGTCATCGAGTGTCTCACCGCGCTCTGCGCAGCGCTTCTCTAAGCGGGCGAGGAGCAAATACCAGGGGCGGCTGAGCGCCTGACCTGTGAGCGGATTTTGCCGATCCACCCCTTCCGCTGCAGCATCGCGAAACAGAAAGCAGACTGTGCCACGCGCTTCCAGAACTTCCGGGTGCGGCGGTGTGCGACCAAAGTGCTTTTTTTTCAGATCACTCCACGCCACGGGCGCTTGAATCGGGTTGTAGCGCTCTTGCCACTGGCGCAGCTTGTCCAGCCAGTACAACACAGTCTCATGAGCCCAGGGGATGACGTAGCCTTTGTCGTTTTCCGACTTGTTGATATCGGCGGTCTTGTTGGTGTTGATAAAGAGGCCCGCACCTGTCTCATTGGCGCTGCGGTGAAATACGCCGCGCTGGTAGGGACGCGTGGCGCTGCCGATGGCCAGTGGTGAGTCGTTCAAAACGAAACCGCCACCCTGCGTGCCGTGCTCGTAGCGCCATGTATCGGCCTCACCGGAGTCGAGCATGCGGACCTGAAACGTCCTCAGAGGCAGTTCCAACTTCACGTACAGCGCCACAGCGCGCACCGGCGACCAGAGTTCAGTCACACGCCTCGGGAGTTTCAGTGTCTTTTGTTCGTACGCGGTCGTGTCCCGCTCGGGGCACACGCAGTCCGGATCGTCAGGGTTGACAACATGCGGGTCAACCACGAACCAGTCGCCGCCATGGGTTCCCTCCTCCACCGACTGCTGCGCCCATTTCCAGTCTCCGAAGCTCGGCCCCTCAGCTAGCATCGTGCGCAGTTCCTTGATGTAGCGGATCGAGAGGGACGACTTGGTGGTTTCCGTGAGCACTGCTAGCCCAGACTTGGACATCCGCGCTACGGGATTGTGCAGTTCATGCGGCACAAACCGGTGACCGTGTTCGTCCTCGATGGAGAGCTTCTCAATAAGCACCCAGTCGATGAAGTCGGCGACACTGTTGTTGAGATCGATGTCGTTCCTGCCCAGTGATCCGACGACACCTCTCTTTTTGGCCTGGACAATAGTGTCGCTAAAGCTCGCTTTGGTCGAGCTGCGCTTCAGTAACTCCAATGGATGGCGCGGCAGACCGCATCCTAGGATGTATTGCTGCAGAAACTTGTCCAAGGCGGCGCGGCGTCGAGGCACGTCCGATTTTTGTGCGCCCAACCACTCGGCAGCGAGTTCTTGCCAATGCACCATTCGCGGATCGATGACAAGCACATGCGAGAACGTGATGTCTGACTCCTTACCGGTACTTTTTTCCCTCAACCGTGGAAACGGATTTCTCAAGTGGGCTGGCACCACCTGATGGCCGTCGGCGTCGGGCTGTGCGAGTTTGGTGCGCAATACCCAGTCGAGGAAGTCACTAATGGTGTCGTGGTACGTTCTTCCTTCGTCCCCGGCTAGTCTGTCCAGATCCAATGTGGTCCAAAGATTGGGGGTGCGCGTGCTGGCGTCGAACAGGGCCGCGGGGTGCTTGTCCACCGACTGCGCGTGCAGGTAGCGAGCGAAGAAGGCGCGGAGCGCAGTCGTCATCCTGTTAGTTCTTTTCTGCTGAACATACCATTCGGCGACCAGCACCCGCCAGTCCTCGAAGGCCGGATCGATGGCCAGCAGGAAGTTGAACTCGGGGTCGAAAATTTGATCGGTCCCTTTGATTTTCTTGCCACTTGCCATCTCAGCTTCTCCTTAAGAGTTTTGGGTTCGAGCCACTCATTAGGCCCAGCGGGTCAACGTCCTTGAAGCCGAAGGCCAGCAGGTCAGGTGGCGGCAGAACTGCGGCGTTTTTCTCGCGCTCGGCGGCAGCTTCCAGCTCTCGCACGAGCAAAGCTCGATCCGGCTCGGTGTAGACCACTTGCGATTCCAGTGACTTGTGGTGCAGCGCCTTCTTGCGATAGATCGGGTCTATCTTGGCGTTGGTCAATGCCTGTCCATACGCATGGCGATGCCCGTGCGGCGTGGTGCCAAGTGCCTTGGCAACCTGCAGCCCAATGCGCTCAACGGCTCTTCCGTGTTGGTGCTCAAACGTGTCAAGGGCGTAGGGTTTGCCTTCATGCGTGACGAAGGCGAACGGGTGGTCGCAGTTCAGTTGCGCCCTCTGCGCCATGCACAGAACCCACAGCTTCCAGAACAGCTCGCCGGCCCACTGTGGAAACCAGTTGACGTACATGAAGTGGCTTTTGGAGTCGAGGGCGTTACCCTTCCATCCCGCGTGCCACTGGTCGCTGCTGGCGTATTCATTGCGTGGGCGCATCGCGTACTTACAGTTGAGATATGCCAGACGGTTGCACTTCGTCGGCTTACCCTTGGCATCCGGCCAGTCCAGTGGAGCGGTACCCAGACTTGGGTGATAGATGCGCACGAGTGCTCGATCTGGATGAATCGGGTCGGGTATCACATCGTGTACATAGAGATGAAAGGGCTCGGACATGCGCAGGCCACCGTAATGCATCAGCATGGTGATGAGAATGTCGCGCAGGTTCAGTCGTTCTTCCAGGCGCGGGCTCTTTTGCTTGCCGGGAACAATGAAGCCCTTGAACAGCAGATCGTGGATGCGATCATCTGGAAACTTCTTCACCGGCTCATGGTCGATCACGGGCGTGCGCTTGAGCAGCGTGTTGCGGGCACGGGTCATCGAAAGAGACGCGGTTTCCCTGTTCCAGGTGTGGGCTAGAAAGGCCCTATCACGCTTTTGGTGCCACGCCGCCCAGGCCAGCATTTCTTCACTGCGCGTGGCCTCCCGCCATGGATTGAGCGGCTTGAGGCCAGACTTTTGCGCCATCCAGTCGGAGAAGGCTGAGATGGCCATCACCATCACCCGAACGACCGGTGGGTTGCGACCCTGCCAATACAACCCGCTGGGGTCGTTGCCGTCGCTTCCAACAGTGCCGGTGTAAAGGCGTTGAGTGAAAGTCTCGAACAAGTCCTTGGGGTCGTCAAAGCAGTCATGGTTGGCCGTCATGTAGTCCAGTAGGAGGCCAACCGCCTGCGTGACTTTGAGCATCCAGGCATGGCTGCGCACCTGAACATGAGCCAGCAGGTAGTCAACCAGCGGCAGCAAGGGACCATGCTCGGTCACGATGATGGGGATTTCCGTGACCACACCACTGTTGTCACGATGCACCTTGCCGCGAATGGTGGTGTGCTGCATCAGGTCATCCCTTTCAAGCTCTCGAACTGCTCACTCAGCAAGGTGCCCAAGGCAACATGCCTGCGATCTGAATGGCGCGGAGCCATCACAGCAGCTTTGGCCGCTTGCACATCCCCCACGAGAATCACTTGTTGCTCAGCTCGCGTCACGGCGGTGTACAGCAGCGTGCGGTCCAGCAGCTTGCTGTGGCGCACAGGGATGATGACCCGTGCAAAGCCGCTTCCCTGCGCCTTGTGGATCGTGATGGCATAGGCCAGTTCCAGATGGGCCAGTAGATCCGTAGTCAGGTCCAGCGTGCGTCCGTCGTCCCACAAGATGCGGCCTATGCGACTCCCCGGTTCCCGGTTTGAAACGGGCGGCTCGACGGACACCAAGACACCCAAGGAGCCATTCTGCAGATCAATCTCCCAGTCATTGCGCAAGCAAATCACTGGATCGCCAACGCGCAACCCAGTGCCCTGCGGCTGGTCGAACTCCAGGCTCCAGGTCATGAGTGCTTCACCCTGGGCATTGATTTGGCTCTGGCAGGCCGCGTTGATGGCATTCATTCCACCGGCTGCAGCATTGCGCGTGGCGCAAAGGATTTGTGTGCCACTTCGATCTTGGTCGTACAGCCTCAGCACCACCTCGTTGATCTGATCGAGTGGACAGGGAAGAAAGGCAATGTCAGCCTGCGCGTCGTCGGGTAGTGATGGCCACTCGCCGTCACGTATCAGCGCAGCAGCCTCGGCAATCGCACCACCATAGCGCTTGACCTGTGAGAGTTCCACGACAGGTACTTGGGTGTTATGTGCCAGCTCATGCAACAGCAGGCCTGGCCCCACCGGTGGCAGTTGATTGGGGTCACCGACCAGGACCACGCGGTAGTGCTGCGGCAGATGTCTGAGCACCCGATAGGCGGATGGCAAATCCACCATCGAAGCCTCATCAATCACCACCACGGCGTCTTTTGCAGCATCTTCGGAATTGAAGTGTTTGAGAAAGCCCGCGATGGTCTGCGCGCTGTGGCCAGTAGCCTCGCAAATGCGCTTGGCTGCGCGCCCGGAAAGCGCCATGGGGTAGACGGTGTAGCCTACGGATTCATAGATGCGAAACAGACCACGCAACACGGTGGTCTTGCCTGTGCCTGCTCCTCCGGTGATGACACAGAACGTGCTGCTATTGGCCAACTCCAGCGCCTCGATCTGTTTTTGATGCAGGGTGATACCGCCTTGAGCCTGGTAATCGGCGATGAGTACCGCCAGTGACGGAGTGTCGAGCAAGGGGATGGGGTTAGAGACCCGGCTGGCGATGGCTTGGGCTACGCCCTGTTCCATGACATAGGGGCCTGGCGCGTGTAGCCGCTCGCCATGGCGGATGAATCGCACCCTTGATTCGGCCTGCGCGACTGCTAATGCCGCAAGATCGTTGTCGCGCAACAGTTCACGCAGGCGACGCGCAAGCTCGGGCTCGGGAACACAGGTGTGTCCAGCGTCAAACGCTGCGTACAGAGCTTCCTCCACCGCACCAGCGAGCCGCCGTGGGTCGGCGACAGCAAGGCCAAACGTCCCTTGGGCTAAGGTATCAACTGTGGACCAGTTGGCCGCAAAGCTCAGCAGCCGATAGGGATCATCCTCAATCCTGCTGGCTGCGTCTTTTCCGTAGAAATCCAGCACCTTGCGTCCCAGCGATACGGCGAAGCCCTTGGACTGCAACCACTGCAGGGTAAACGTGTTGCCCCATTGCAGCCAGGCGTCGGCGAGCCTTTGCGCCATGACCGTGGGCAATACTTCTTTGAGTCGGTCCACGTCTGATTGGTCCAGCACCTCGTACAAGGCATCGCCAAAGTGCTCCCACAAACGACGTGCCTTGACTTCGCCAATCCCCTCAAAGGCTTCGCCCTGACCCAGCAGGGTGATGATGTGCTCACCCGAAGGACGCAGCATTTCCATAGCGTCCGGTGTGATGGTGGATTCCGTGAGTCGGAAGCCATTGACGATGATGGTGTTGGGCTCAGGTTTCCCAACAACCCGCCACAGTTGGCCGCATTCAACTGGCGCCTGAAGCAGTTGGCTGGAGGCTTTGATGACGTAGTGGGTCTTCGCATCCACCCGCCAACCCTTGTCGTCCACCTCGACGCCAGTGAAGATGGCCCCGCCACGCCCGTGCGGGTTCTGGCTGCGCACGGCGCTCACCCGCACAGTGACGACGGGTACATTCATCTCGGCAGGCGCCCGGTACTGCACAGCACGTCTTCCATCAATCGGAACCGCTCCAGATCACCCCGTACCAGGGTCAGCTCGGCGCGCAGGGATGCGTTTTCTGATTCGAGGCGTTTCAGTCGAGCTTTGTCCGCCGCATCGCGCCGGGTGTTTGCTGGCGGTGGCGCGGCATCGCGCTCACTTGCTTCGACCACGGCTGGCAGCACGTTGCGTTCACGCAGTTGCGCCTCTAAGCCTTTGAGGGCATCTTTGACACGAGGGTTCTGGAGCAGCACTGACTTGGCAAAACCGCACTCACGGGCAATTTCTTGGCGCGACAACTGACCTCGCATTACCATTTCGCGGAAATCGAGGTCTGTTTTGCTGGCGACCCAGGAGACGAAGGTCGCGAAGTTCTGTTCGGATCGTTGTTGACCATTCATGGGATTAGTAAGTGGCTTACAATTAGTTCATTTACTATACCATAGCTATTAGCTTTTCGGGTAAGAAAAAGCCGCTCTTGGATTCCAAGAGCGGCTTTTTGACCACCTAATAGTAGTGACTACTCATGCCATATAAC
>CAIVXG010000091.1 GCA_903909815.1 uncultured beta proteobacterium
ATTTGAAGCCGTGCGCAACTCCCACCATACAATCTGCGCAGCGCAACTCTTGCACGCTGCGCAACCGGTCACGATCGACCGGAATCGGTGGTCACGATCGCCGGAATACGCATCAAGCACAGCATTAGATGGAGAAGTTTTTCTCGACGGCAAGGATCAAGTTACTCGACTTGCATTGGTAGATGTGCAGATTATTTCAGAAAGCCAATTCATTAGTTACGTTAAGCTAAAACTGCCAGCAGCAGAAATTGAAAATAAAAGACTCGCAGATTTAATTAAGCCCAAAGATGATATTATTAAAAAATTGGAAGAAAATATAAATTCGATCGCAGGTGTTTTTACAGCATACAACGATCAAATTAATAAATATAGCGGTCAACTTGCTAAAATTCAACGAGGTCGAACAGACCTTATATCCGCCGAAAGGGCTGGATTAAATGTTGTTTATGAAATACGCGATTTAAAATTAGGCGAGCTTGACATCAAAGAAAAGACATTAAACGACAAATACAATGCCACCAAAGCCATTATAAAAATAATGGAATCATCTCCCATCCCCATTCCAGCCAGCATTAAAAATAATGGCGGTGACTTGTATTTATCTCTAGATGCAGCAAAACAATACGTCGCAATTTGTGAGGTTGCAATAAAGAAATTGACCGATGAAATTAAGTCACTTAAGGATGATCAATCTGGCTTGATGACTGGATTGAATGGTAAGTTTTATTACGATAAAAAAATCGACAACGTAATTAATTCTTTTACAACAAATTCAGATGGAAAATTTAAAGCAACAATTGAAGGCAAGGGCAAATACGTAGTATTGGCATCGAAAGACAACCTGCGGTGGATTACATGGCTGCCTCTTGAGAAATCCGAGCAAAAATTGACTTTGTCAAATAAAAATTTGGCTGACTCCGGTTGCGGAGAGTGCGTTTTTAATTCTAATATTACGCCAAAAAAATTGGTGCAGTGAATTTATATAATTGAATTCAACCAATGACGTCAAAAGGCACTACTCTGAAAGTCTCGGCAAAGTTTTTATTTCAGACTGAAAAGAAGAAGAATTTGGCATGAAATTTTCTGGCCTCAAGGCTTGGGCTATTGGGGCTCCAGTTGCGAAAAGTGAGAGCACCAAGAGGCGGGGAATATTCCCGCTGTGCCTTAGAACGACCCGGCGTTAAATTATTTTCAAACTTCGTCACCCGGTGCATTCGAATCATTTGAACGCCAGATCCAGTCGGGGTGAGCAGCATAATATCCGCTGTTTGGATCGGTCCATCCTACTGCACTTTCAGAGTAATCACTATATAGCGCCTGCTATTTTAGAGGCTAGCTTGCGCTCGAACTCTTTCAATTAGTTGTGCATCAAGAATCTTTAGTTTCTGATAAATCTCATCCGCCTTTTTGTTGGATTTCGAATCTACATCTGGACCAAGGATATCAAATTTCCCATAACCAGCATCAGACATTGCATCAATCAATAGAATACGTTCTTCGTCATTAAGGACCGCGCCATGTTTTGACAAAAAGTCAGAAAGACGGATTTCTATTCTGCCGAAGTTTTGTGCTATTTCGTCACAGGCGTCATACCAATCCATATTGGGACTACTGTATCCAGGGCGAATAGAATGAAATAGTGAAGAGAATGCCGAAGCCGCGTCAAGTTCTCGCAAGAAGAACACTTCCGATTTCTTAAGCTGAATTTTATAGCTTTCAACATTTCTGTTCATTTCATTTTTCAAACATTCAATTTCAGCATCAGCTTTAGCTCTGAGTTGAGTTTCAAATACTTTCGTATCTCTGACGATTAGTTTTTCCAATAACGACCTAGCAAGCACGGACAAGATGGCGATAAGGATTGCATTACCACCGAAGGCGATAATAATTGCTTGCGAGAGTTCCATTTAGACCTTTAAAACGATGAAATCGGGCTTGCACACATGGATTTCCGTCGTTAGAGGGAAAGTATTCAAAAACCGATGAAAATGAGATGCCCGGCAAACCATTGCAAACCATAAGCCCCTACCAATATACTCAATAACGCTTTCAATCGGAATCTATTGATTATTCTGACTGGAGCTACCCGACCCATTTAGCCACGAAATGAATGGCGGTGGCATGCTTATGGTGTCGAAGTTCAATGTCCTGGCGTATCGCAGAATCATTGCGGGGCTATGTCCCCGTCCGTAGCCCGACTCGCTGCCTTCCGTCTCGATATGGCTTTGGTCTGCGGCCCTGACGCGCTTCCGTCCTGTGTATGCCTGAGCAAGTCCAGCCGGCCAGCGCTGGCCCGGCAGTTGGGCGTCACGTATCCGGTCTTCAAGTTGGTGCCGGAAGCTGTGATTGCCAAAGCCCCTGCCAAATTCAAGTGTGTCCCGAACGTAACGCAGAAACGCCTGCTCATACGCTCGGCCCAAGATCGGATTTTTTCCTCCGACCCTTGGAAGACTCGACGGGAATAACATGGCATTGGCGCCGTCGCACCGCCGCGACTGGACGAAATCGACAAAACCCAACGCAGCAAGTGTCGGATGGAGGGGAACAACGCGCTGGGTAGGTTCATTCTTCAAGCTACGGCTGACGCCGGCAGCGAGCATCGCAGCTTGCTCGCCTTCCATCTCTTCCTGGAAGTGAACGACCGTCACACCATCGATTTGCTGAATGTCCGACTCGACAAGTTGGAGTACTTCACGGACCCGGTTACCGTGGAACATACAGAACAAGGGCACCCAGTAGCGCGCACCAAGGTCCGTCGCCATTTTTCCGTGCCAGCGATTGGTGTCTGACCGATACCACTCAGAAGTAAATAAGGTCGAGAGCTGCCCGTCGAGGAACGGACGCCGCGGCTTGCGCCGGGTCTTCTCCTCCTTGGCCGTCAGCATGGGCAATATGTCCATATCGTCGACCGGGTTGCCCCCTGCGAACAAGCCACGCGTGCGGGCGAGCGCAAATATTTCTCGAAGGGTGCGTTTGACCAATCCATGGGCGTGCTGCATCGACCAGGGTTTCCTTGACGCCCGCATACGGGTGTCAAGGAAGTCATAAAGGTCCGAAACCTTGACAGCACCGAGCGATACATCTCCCAGGTGAGAAATCAGTTCCAACCAAACGTTAACTGATGTGCCGACGTGTTTGGTTCCCGAGTTCTGCCGCTTGTAGTCACGGTAGGGTTCCGTCATCGAGCTGAGCAATTCGCCTAGGGGGCGAGGTTTTTCGGGCGTCGCTGCTGGTTCACCTTGATTGCGGCGCATGAGGCGCCCTGCAGCCTCCAGCTCTACTTCGGCAAACTGCCTGATGAGCTGCGGATAGCGAGGGTCAGTGCGGCTGACTGGGCTTTCCATCTGCTCACACCAAAAGTCGAGAACATCCAGCGTTCTGTTCCATTGCGCCGAAGTTTTACCTCGAGAGAGCACCGAGCGCATAGAGGCATCCGTTCCTTTACACAACGTCGCAAGTGCAGCCTGTGATTCGTCGTCGTGCCCGGTGCCTTCGAAGCGGCCCAAGTCATCGATACGCATCCAGTGATAGAGGCGTCGCGCACAGATGTGCTCGATAAGCTCGGTCGTCAACACCAGCGGGGCCGAGCGCAGTGTTTTCCTTTGGTTCAAAATTTGATCCCACTCGGCCCGTTTTTCGGCAATAAGCCGGGCGCCAATAGTCTTGGCTCGACGGAGGTCTGCTGTCCCAGTGGATTTTCGGAACTCTACGACGCCAGGGCACCCCTTAAGCGCTGCCGGGGGAACGAGCCGAACAGACCAGTTCAGCGTGCGGCCGTGGGGTGGCCGATAGAAATACTCAGGCACGTCAAGTTGACTCCGTGTGGCACACATATTTGGCACACCTACTGCCTTCTAAGTCATTGTCATGCAATAACTTATTGGTAAATCAACGACTTACATGCTCCTGGCGGAAGCGGTGAGATTCGAACTCACGGACGGTTTCCCGTCGCCGGTTTTCAAGACCGGTGCAATCGACCACTCTGCCACGCTTCCGCAAGCCGGTGATTCTAGCAGTCAGAGGGTTTCGCTCAGCATGCGCAGCACGCCCTGCTGCCAAGGCGGCAGGGTCAATCCAAACGCCGACTGCAGGAGCGCGCCATCGAGCCGGGAATTCAAGGGCCGTCGCGCCGGCGTGGGGTAGGAACTGGTTGGCACAGGCAGCACGTTGTGCGGCTTGGCCTTCAATTCGACGCCCGCATCCATCGCAGCCTGCAGCACGAATTGCGCATAGCCGTGCCAGGAGGTGCTGCCGCTGGCACTGAGGTGGTATAGGCCCGCCCGGTCCGCGCGCGGGTGCTCTCGGTGCATCACCTCACGCAGGGCGTGCGCGCTCACGTCGGCCAGCAGTTCGGCTCCGGTGGGCGCGCCGAACTGGTCATCGATCACGCTCAAACTCTCACGCTCTTTCGCCAGCCGCAGCATGGTCTTGGCGAAGTTGCCACCCCGTGCGGCGTAGACCCAGCTGGTGCGAAATATCAGATGCTTGCTGCAGTTCGAGCGAATCAACTGTTCACCTTCGAGCTTGGTCCGGCCGTACACGCTCAGGGGCGCAGTGGCATCGCCTTCGCGCCAGGGCGTGCTGCCGTCGCCGTCAAAAACGTAGTCAGTTGAGTAATGCAGCAGCCACGCACCCACCGACTGCGCGGCCTGGGCCAGCACCTCCGGCGCGAGTGCATTCAGGGTGCGCGCCAGCTCGGGCTCGCTCTCGGCCTTGTCCACTGCCGTGTGCGCTGCGGCATTCACGATCACGTCGGGGCGAAGGGTTTGCACGGTCTGCGCCAGTCCGGCCAGATTCACCAGATCGCCGCAATGCTCGGTGCTGTCGCGACCTGGCGCGATCAGTTCGCCCAGCGGGGCCAGGCTGCGTTGCAGTTCCCAGCCCACCTGGCCGTTCTTGCCCAAGAGCAAAATCTTCACGTCGGTTCCTGGTACTGCTTTTGAACCCACTCGCGGTAAGCGCCCGACTGCACGCGTTCGGCCCAACCGCCATGGTCCAGATACCACTGCACTGTCTTTCGGATGCCGCTTTCAAAGGTTTCCGCCGGCTTCCAACCGAGCTCGCGCTCGATCTTGCGCGCGTCGATGGCGTAGCGCCGGTCGTGACCTGGGCGATCCGTGACGTAGGTGATCTGGCTTTGATAGGCAACGCCGTCTGCGCGCGGGCGCAACTCGTCCAGCAGCGCGCAAACGGTGTGCACAATTTCGATGTTGGCCTTCTCGTTCCAGCCACCCACGTTGTAGACCTCGCCCAAGCGGCCGACATCCAGCACACGCCGGATGGCGCTGCAGTGGTCCTTCACATAAAGCCAGTCGCGCACTTGCTGTCCATCTCCATACACCGGCAGCGCCTTGCCCGCGAGCGCATTCACGATCAACAGCGGGATGAGTTTTTCGGGAAAGTGATAGGGTCCGTAGTTGTTGCTGCAATTGGTGGTGAGCACCGGCAGACCGTAGGTATGGTGGTAGGCGCGCACCAGGTGGTCGCTGGCGGCCTTGCTGGCGGAATAGGGGCTGTTGGGCTGGTAGCGATGCTCTTCCGTGAAGGCTGCATCGGTGGGCGCCAGCGAGCCATAGACCTCGTCCGTGGACACGTGCAGGAAGCGAAACTCGGCCTTCTTGTCCGCCGCGAGCTTGCCCCAATAGGCGCGCACCGCTTCAAGCAGATGAAACGTGCCCACGATGTTGGTCTGGATGAAATCCTCGGGCCCGTGAATGGAGCGGTCCACGTGCGACTCGGCGGCAAAATTAAGCACGGCGCGCGGCTGGTACTGCGCCAGCAACGACGCCACCAGCGCCGCGTCGCCCAGGTCGCCGTGTACGAAGACGTGGCGCGAATCGGCAGCCAGGGACGCCAGGTTTTCCAGGTTGCCCGCGTACGTGAGCTTATCCAGGTTGACAACGCTCTCGTCGTGTTGCGCCAGCCAGTCGAGCACGAAATTGGAGCCGATGAATCCGGCGCCACCGGTGATGAGGATCATGGTTGCCTTGTTAATGTGGGGATGAAAGGGCGGCCCGTTGCCGACGAGTCTGTTGTCAATTATCCCATCGCCCGATGGCTGCGCACGGCACAGCTTAGCCCAGCAAATATGAGGTCCGCCAACGCTGCACTTTGTGTTGCCACCGGAAAAGCCCAATCCGGGCGGGCAGTGTGCCTGCAAGCTGGCGTTCGCGGCGACCCGCCTCATTCCCTTATCGGTCAACCGTGAGAGTCAGGACCGGTAGCTTCCAGCTTGATGCCGTACACTGTTTCAATGAAGAAAATTGCTCAAATTACCCTGTTGCGCATATGTCAACCCTGTGCAGGTGCGCTGCTGCTGGCTCTTGGAGTCTGCGCGGCGAATGCCCAAAGCAGCCACGCAGACCGCGTCGCCAGCACCAAGGAACTGCGCGTCTGCATTTGGCCGGACTACTACGGTATTTCCTACCGAAACCCCAAAACCCAGCAGCTCGAAGGCGTGGATATCGACCTTTCGCAAGCGTTTGCGAAGGACCTGGGCGTAAAGCTGCGCTACGTTGACAGCTCTTTCTCCAAACTGGTTGAAGACCTGACGCAAGACCACTGTGATATCGCCATGTTTTCCATAGGCATCACTGCGGCACGCGCTGAAAAGCTGCGCTTCTCACATCCCTATCTGGTCAGTGACATCTATGCCATTACCACACGAAGCAACCGCCGCATCAAAGTCTGGGAGGACATTGATCAGGCTGGCGTGGTCGTGTCCGTGGCCAAGGGCACGCTGCATGAGACCGTCATGCGCGACAAACTCAAAGCCGCCACCCTGTCCGTCAATGCAACGCCACAGGGCCGCGAACAGGATGTTGAATCCGGCCGTGCCGATGTCTTCATGACCGACTATCCGTTTAGCCGGCGTATGCTGGAGCAAACGGACTGGGCCCGTCTGGTGCGCCCATCGTCCACATTCAACCTGACTCCCTACGCCTACGCAGTGGCTGCGGGTGACGCACAGTGGTTGCAGCGCGTTGATAAATTTGTGGCAGACATCAAGCGTGACGGCCGACTGGCTGCGGCCGCAAAGAAGAACGGACTGGAACCTATCGTAGTGCGGGACTAGACCACTAGATCCATGGCAATGTCCAAGCACCAATCGCCGTGGCGACTTAGCCCTGCTGCCTTCGCACTGGGTGCGGGGCTGCTGACGCTATTCGTGCTGGGCCTTACCGGCTACCATTTGTGGCGTCTGCGCAGCCAGGCCATCGAAAGTGGCTTGCAGAATTCAGCCCAATTGGCAAGCTCCTTGGAAGAGCATCTGACCCAAACGCTAAGCCTCCTGGAAGTCAGCCTGATCCAGCAAGGCGAAAAAGCATTTTCACCCGCCGCCGCTGAGGCGCTGACGCGCAATGCCCATTACATACGCTCCATCAACCTGGTTGATGCCAGCGGGCATGTGGTGAATAGCTCGGTTGCTGCCAATATTGGCAGTCGCTTTGACAACAGCACGCTGCTGCCCAAGGCCAATGGCCCTCTGGCTTTGCTGCGCATAGGTCCCCTCATGGATGGGCGAGACCTATCCAGCGCGCAGCCCGTGGCACCCGATGGCCTGGCGCCACTGCAGTCCGTCATTCCCGTACAACGCGACCTTGCGCTGCATTCCGGGGGTGTCGCCACGATGGTGGCCGCCTTGAACCCGGATTACTTTCTGAACTACTACGATCGCCATTTGGATTTGGGCAATGGCGAGGTGGCACTGATGCGCCTGGATGGCAGTTTGCTGCTCAGCACCGCCGATCGCTTCAAGCCCAATGCACACGTCGACGCCGACATCATGGCGCTGCTCAACAAGTCCGCATCCGGCAGTCTGCGCCAAACAACGCTTCAGCAGCGGGCCCTGCTGAGCGCTTACCGCGTGTCGCACGACTTCCCGATCGTGCTGGTGGTCAAACTCAACCAGGACCGGGTGCTGGAGGGCTGGCGCCAGGAGGTGCGCAACACCCTGGCCGTTGTGCTCTCGATCCTGACCCTCGCGCTGTTGAGCAGCACCGTGTACTTTCTGCGTTTGGGGCGGTTGCGCCACGAGCACGACATGCGCGTACAGGACTTGGACAACCAGAAGTATGCTCTCGACCAGCACGCCATCGTCAGCATCACGGACACCACGGGGCGCATCAGCTACGCCAACGAGCGCTTCTGCGCAATCAGCGGCTATGCGCTGGAAGAACTGCTGGGCCACCCCCACAGCATGGTGAAGTCGGGGCAACACAGCCCAGCGCTTTACCAGGACCTCTGGCATACCATCACGAAGGGGCAGGTGTGGCATGGTGAACTCTGCAACCGCAACAAGGGCGGGGGGCTCAGCTGGGTCGACACCACCATCGTTCCGATGATGGGAGTGGAGGGTCAGATTCAACAATACATTGCCATCCGCACCGACATCACAGAGCGCAAAAGCATTGAAGCTTCACTCGTCAGCGCCAAGGCTGCTGCCGAGCAGGCCAACCAGGCCAAAAGCCAGTTTTTGGCCAATATGAGCCACGAAATTCGCACGCCCATGAACGGCGTGCTCGGAATGGCGGGTCTG
>CAIVXG010000092.1 GCA_903909815.1 uncultured beta proteobacterium
CAGACCCGCCATTCCGAGCACGCCGTTCATGGGCGTGCGAATTTCGTGGCTCATATTGGCCAAAAACTGGCTTTTGGCCTGGTTGGCCTGCTCGGCAGCAGCCTTGGCGCTGACGAGTGAAGCTTCAATGCTTTTGCGCTCGGTAATGTCAGAGGCATATCCATGCAGCAGCACCGAGCCGTCATCTTCCCGCGACGGTAAGCCGTTGCCACCGATCCAGCGAATGCTGCCATCGGGCAAGCGGATGCGCCAATCGTGATGCCAGGGCGTCAGGCTTGACAAGGAAAGCTGTAGCGACGCGCGGTAGGCGGATTGATCTTCCTCCAGCACTTGATCCCTCGTGGCCCGGTTGACGTCGGCGAGATCCTGCGTGCCGAGCTGATAGGTATCCAGCAGTCCCTTGCTGAAGAACGGCATAGTGGCTTGTTCATTGCGGTCAAGTCTGAATTCAAAAATTGCGCCTGGGACACGGGCGGCGATCCGCTCAATCCGCGTGAGGGCTTCGGCCAGCGAGTTTTGCGCCTGTTCCCTGGCCGTGACATCGCGAAAACACCAGACGCGACCCACGATTTGATCGTTCAGGCGCTGGGGCTGTGAATTGCGCTCAAACACGCGTCCATCCCGGAACAACAGCTTGTCGAAACTGGTCTGATCGGGGTGGGCGTACAGGTCCTGCACTTTATTCAAAAATTGATCCGGGTCGACCAGTTGCCGCGCCACAATGGCAAGCAAGGCCGCATCATCCAGCGCCTTCACCTGTTCCGGCGCAAGAGACCACAAGTCCGCAAAGCGCTGGTTATGTGACTGCAGCTTGCCCTCAGAGTTCACGACCAGAATGCCGTCGATCGTGGCTTCGATCACGGCACGGTGCAGTGCGTTCGTCTTGCGCAACATGCGAATCAGGTTGGGCAGTGGCAGCAGCACCATGCCCATCGACAGCGCGGCGATGAACCAAGTGACAAGCGGGGAAGATGAAAGGTAGGGCGGCGGCGCGATATGCGCCGAATTCAGCACGATGTGCAACAGCCATACAAGAAGCGATGCGATGCCGAACAGAACACCGGCGCGCATGCTAACGACCACTGCCAACAAGGAGGCCAGGGCAATGCACGGGGTGATCGCTACGTAGGATGCGCCCGCAAAAATCCAGGCGCTGTACAAAAACAAGAACCCGGTGGCAAATAAAAGCAGGGATCTATTCGGGTCTCCCCGCTGATTGATGCGCCGGGCCAGAAAGGCCCCCAACGCCACCACACCCAAAAACACGACGCTGACCTCTTTGAGCGCGAAGAAAAACTGCCATCCCGCCGCCGCGCCGATGGCGCACAACCACAAAAGCGAACCGTAAAAGTTGTTCAGCAACCTGCTTCTGGCGTTGTTCATAAGCGGCCACATGGATGAGATGGTTCACCATCCCGGGTCAAAAGGTCCACTTTTGGAAGTCGCGCATCACCAGTGAGAAACGTCGGTGCTTTGATCATCGAATTTCTCCAAAGACTTATTGAAGCAAGTTTCACAACACGCTCATTCCGAGCGCGAGCTTTTTGCTGCCAAGTATTTTCTCTTCCTAAGGGTGTTGTGTGTGACAAAACACGCTGGACAAATGTTTTTTTTTGATGATACCCTTGTCCCCATCATG
>CAIVXG010000093.1 GCA_903909815.1 uncultured beta proteobacterium
AGTTTGCTCATTTGTTGAGAACCCATGGCGTCGCTCGAGCAGCACACCATTCACGCAGCGACGCGCCGCTTCATCCCCTGCTTCTTTGGTCACCTGCGCCTGCAGCGAAAATATCCCGCACCAAAACCCTGGAGCATCGTCCCATGAATCCTTCCGACAACTCATTTGACCCAAAGGACGGCGGCGGACCTGCGACCGAGGACCAGTGGCGCAGCTTCCTGCATGTTGCTGGCACGATGGTCTACCGCGGCGCGACAGATGAGGAGTTTCTGGACTGGGCCGCCAAGTATGGCCACCACATGCTGCCGGGCTTGGTGGCTGGAGCGGCCGACCCTGCCGATGTCCCCAACATGATGCGCGCTCTGGGGGTACAGATCTGGAACCAGTTTCCGATTCCGTCTCACGAATGGACGCCACAGCCCATCAAGCGCCCAGGCCGCAATGACCCCTGTTGGTGCGGCAGCGGGCGCAAATTCAAGCATTGCTGCGAGGGCATGGCGTCGGGCGTTTTCCCGCGACTCAATATGATGCGCTTCGTGCTCGACGCCTACCCGGCCAACCGCTTGGCCGAGTTGGCAGAAAACAGGCACCCGTCGCTCGATGCTGTGGCCGATACCGCCCACCAGTGGATCGAGGAGGGGAAATACAAGCGCGTCATCGCCTTGCTGGAACCCTTCTTTGCGCCGCCCAAAGCCTTGAGCGGCAAGCTGGAACTCATTTTTGACGAACTGATGGCGGCGCTGATGGATCAGGGCAGACAAAAGCGCAGGGAATATTGGATCACTGAAGTGATGGCGCGAGGCGACAACGCCCTGAAGTCAACCGCCTTGCAGCGGCGCGCCACCATGCACAGCGACAAGGGCCGCTCAGCCCAGGCGTGGGCTGACTTCACGCAGGCACAGCGGTTCAATCCAAACGACCCGGCACTGTCGATGCTGGAGGTGTCATTGCTGATGGGCGAGAACCAAATGAAGCGTGCTTCTGAGCGCGCCGCCTGGTGGGCCCAGCATTTCATCAAGTTGCGCGACCCCGCCTATGCCGACCTGGTCGCCAAACTGCAGGCGGTCGCGCATGAACCAACCGGTGCCATGTTCGACTTGGCCCGTGACATGTTTCCGGGCGTGGGCCGACTCGCGACGCTGTTCAAGAGCGCGCCGCCGCCTCGACCAGCGCACACGCTGGCCGTTCATCAAGATGAGTCGGACCCCGAAAGTGATGCCAAGATCTTCATGGGTGAGGTCACACCCAATGCGTCCCTGCGCAAGCTGGAGGAAAAATGGTGCGCGCTGTTTGATCAGACCAAGCCTTCTCTCGTTGCCGTGCAAAACGCCTCCCCCGAGGTCTGGAGCAACTCCGACGCCTGGCTTGACCTGTTGCAGCGTGAACCCGCTTTGTGGAATAGTTTCGAGGTTTTGGACGACTTGGTGATGGCCGTGGACGCGCTGGAAGTGACGGCAGCGATCGACAATCTGCTGGTGCCGCTGGCAGAACGCGCGGCTGAGTTACTGCGTCTGTTGCTGGAAGGCCGACCTGCCGTGCGCATACCCTGGGTGATATTCAACAACCGACACGTGCTGCGCCCCATCGCCCATCTGGCCTATGTCTGCAAGGAAGCAGGCAAATGGGACCGTTTCATGGAGTTGGCGCGCTGGCTGGTGCTGGAGCTCAATCCGGGCGACAACCATGGCTTGCGCTACGACCTCTCACATGCCGTTCTGCTCCACGAAAGAGATCAGGACGCCCTGGCGCTACACCTGCGTTACCCGAACGATGGCTCCCCCTCGCTGGACCTCAACACAGCACTGGCCCAATTCCGTACGGGTGATCTTCCCGCCGCGCAGGAAACATTGCGTCAGGCCAAGCGGGACCATCCAAAGGTGGTGACGATGCTGCTCAAGGCCAATCCCAAACCGGTGAAACCGGATGGCTGGGGCGTCACCCGAGGGGGTGCGTTTGAGGCCTGGCGGTATGTCGAGGAGCACCAGCCACTGTGGGAGCAGTGCGGTGCCTTGGTGTGGGCCGCGAAAGCTCTGAAAAAATAGCGACGAGTCGGATTTCAAGCGCGGACCTGACACCGAACATTGTGTGACGTTTCTGCTGCCGCACCACGTAGATCCCTTTTGTTATCCCCGCGGCTGTGGCCTAGGCTGTTGATAACTTCCTGGATAAGGTCCGAATGCGGCGTCGACAGTGCTCTCGCATGGGGTGCCAATAAATAAGGCACCAAGACGAGTCTCACCCAGCCAGCCGCTGCAACTACGCGTTGCTACGCATCCGGCCACTTCAACCCCCACGCCTTGATGACAGCTTCAACGCGCTTGGCACCGTCGGGCACGAGTTGGTACGTTCGAATCCTGCCAGTTGACTCTCGTTGCTGCTGAACGCTGGAGTCGACGTTGGTCTCGATGTCGTACCCAGCGCAGCCCACTGCGCATCTCATGTTCAATTGGCAGTGAATCAATTTTTTCGACGTTAGAAAATCTATTGAAGAAGTGCTGACAGAGTTGGCGTCGCTCACCGCTGCGCAACTTGCTGCGCGTGCGAAATTTCAGTTCGGCCAGCGAGCCATGGCTCTTGGGAAGGTTATAAAACGTCACCGGCTGAAACGGCGATCGGGGCAAGAAATGCAAGCCTGCTTCCCTCAACTGTCTACCCCACGTCAAAGGGGCCGTGCGTCAAACACCGTTCGCGTGCGTAAGGCATGCAGGTTCAAGACGCGCAAACCACCGTATTCCACAGCAATCGCACCGCATGCGGCCAGTACAGTCAAGGCTTCATTCACCCGCTGCCGTGACAGGCCGACCAGATAGGCGAGTTCTTGCTGCGTGATGTTCAGCACCGTGCTAAATCCGGGGTAAAGAACGGGGTTCATGAGTGCAGCCAGGCTGCGAGCGACACGGATGTCAGGGTCGGTCATGCGATCGATTTCGCGCCCGGCTATGAATTGCCCCAGCCTTTCGTTGAGCTGGTTCATGACAAAGCGGTTGAATCCGATGGAATGATCCAACAGCCAGTGAAAGGTATTCGCCTGCAAGCCAGCCAAGCGGCTTTTGCGCAAGGCCTGGATGTTGTAGCGGTAGGCCTCGCGTTTGAGGACTGTGCCTTCGCCAAACCAGCCACCCGGGGGCACACCGGCAAAAGTCAGTGTGTTTCCTTCAGCGCTGTCGCTGCTCATTTTCAGTAGACCTTCCACCACGCCAAACCAGTGGGTTGCCGGGCGGCCCATGTTGAAAACCGTCTCTCCACTTTGAACTTCGAAAATCTCCAGATTGTTCGACGCGCGTTCCCGATCCGCAGGGGATAGGACTGGCAGCCACGCAATAGCTTGCAGTTCATGGGCAAGAAGCGCTCGTCTGCGCTGGTGGTTGAAGTTGTCGATGGTCATGAGGCATGTATGCGGACGGAAATCAAGGCAGGAAAAAATTGTTGTCTTTCAAATCAACTGTGCTAAACTAATTCTAACAAACGTTAGGTAGATACCATGGACACAACCACCCTTACCGCCCTGCACGAACGCTTCCCCTATTTCACAGCTGAACACGAGATGCTGCGCCAGACCACGCGCCGCTTCATCGAGGCGGAAGTTATGTCACGTGCCGAAGGCTGGGAGGAGCAGGGCATGGTGCCGCGCGAGGTGTTGCGCCAGATGGGCGACCTCGGACTACTGGGCATTCGCTTCGGGTCAGACTACGGCGGCAGCGAGCTCGACACCTTGTCCACCGTGGTTCTGGCCGAAGAGTTGGGACGCTCCACTTTTGGCGGCTTCGCGGTCACGGTGCTGGTGCACACGGATATGGCGGCGCCGCATCTGCACCATGCGGGAACGCCCGAGCAGAAGAGCCGCTTCATGCCGGACATCGTAGCTGGACGGCGCATCGCTGCGGTCGCCATGACCGAGCCCGATGCCGGCTCGGACCTGGCGTCGATGCGCACCACGGCGCGCCGGGACGGCGACCAGTGGGTGCTCAATGGCGCCAAGATGTTCATCACCAACGGCGTGTACGGCGACATCTTCTTCGTCGCGGCGAAGACGGGTGAGGCAGGACGGAATCATCAGATTTCGATGTTCATCGTGGAAAAGGGCACCCCCGGTTTCAAGATTGCACGCCCGCTGAAGAAGCACGGCTGGTTGTCAAGCGACACGGCGGAACTGGTGTTCGACGACTGCCGTATTCCAGCGAGCAATCTGCTGGGCGAGGAGAACCGGGGCTTTTATGCTTTGGTGAAAAACCTGCAGAACGAACGCATCGTGCTGGCAGCGCAGGCCATGGGCGAAGCGTCAAAGGCGATTGAGCTGACGCTGGACTGGGTCAGGCAGCGCAAGGCTTTCGGCGCAACCCTGTGGGACAAACAGGCGATCAGGCACCGGCTTGCCATGTTGAGTGCGCGTGTCGAAGCCGCGAAGGCTTTGATCTACAACACGGCCTGGCGCGACGCACAGCAGCACAAGGTGGTCTCGCAGGCCGCCATGCTCAAGGCGCTGTGCGGCGAACTGGTCAACGAGGTGATGTACGACTGCCTGCAATTTCACGGCGGCATGGGCTACGTTCGTGAAACGGCGATCGAGCGCATGACGCGTGACGCACGCATCCAGTCGATTGGTGGCGGTGCCACCGAGGTCATGCTCGACGAAATTGCCAAGCGCATGGACTAAAGCCAACGTGGGTACCGCCAAAACAGCTAAGTCGGCGGCCGGGTCCGCCACATCGCCTGCCAAATCGGCAGCAGCGATCTCACGCCAGGCCATTCTCGACACGGCCGCACGCCTGTTTCGTCAGGAAGGCTACGCTGCCACCTCGCTGCGTTCGATTGCCCAGGCCTGCGATATGAAGGCGGGCAGCCTGTACTACCACTTTGCCTCCAAGGATCAGATCGTCAGCGAAGTGCTCGACATCGGCGTTCAACGCGTTTTTGATGCAGTCAGGAGGGCTGTCGAAGGACTGCCGTCAGACGCCAATCTGGCAGTCACGCTGCAATGCGCGATAGCGGCGCATCTGGGTGCCTTGCTGCACGCCCATGATTTCACGTCGGCCAACATCCGCATCTTCGGACAGGTGCCGCTCGAGGTGCGAGAGACCCACAAATCACTGCGCAAAAGGTATGAGCAGTATTGGCGAAAGATGCTGCTGGCACTGCAGCACAGGGGCGAGATCCGGGACGGAGTCGACCTGCAGCGCACGGTGTTCTATCTCTTCGGTGCCATGAACTGGACCACCGAATGGTATGACCAAAAAAAGTCCGGTCTGGCTGCCATGGCCGGTGAACTGACCGATCTTGTCACCAACGGTCTGCGGGCAAAACCCGTTGCAGTTGCCAAGCGGCCGATAGCCAAACAAGGAAAATCATGAGCCCGGTGTCAAAAATCAAACCGCTCGGCGAAGTGTTCACACGCAACGCCCAGCACTATTCGGGATTGCTCAACACGCTGCACGAGCGCATGGGCTGGGCCGTTCGCGGTGGTGGCGAAAAGCTGATGCAGCGCCATATCGAGCGCGGCAAACTGCCGGTGCGCCAGCGCATCGACCTGTTGCTCGATGTGGGCTCGCCATTTCTGGAGATCGCGCCACTGGCGGCCTGGGGCCTGTACAACAACGAAGTTCCTGCGGCCGGCGTCGTGGCGGGCATCGGCCTGGTGGAGGGCGTTCACTGCATGATCATCGCCAACGACGCTACGGTCAAAGGCGGCAGCTTCTTTCGGGAGACGGTGCGAAAGCATGTTCGCGCCCAGGACATCGCCCTGCAGAACCGACTGCCCTGCCTTTACCTGGTGGACTGCGGCGGCGCGTACTTGCCCGAGCAAGACCAGGTCTTTCCAGACTGGGGCCACTTCGGCACCACTTTTTACAACCAGTGCCAGATGAGCGCGCAGGGACTGCCACAACTCTCTGCCGTCTTTGGCGGCTGCACCGCTGGTGGCGCCTACATACCAGCGCTGTCAGACGAAGCCATCATCGTGCAGGGAACGGGACGCATTCACCTGGGCGGCCCGCAGATCGTCAAGGCAGCGATCAACGAAGTGGTGGACGGCGAGACGCTCGGTGGTGCCGCCATGCACACGCGGGTTTCCGGCGTGACCGACTATCTTGCAGCCGACGAACGCCAGGCCCTGGCCAAGCTGCGTCAGATCGTGCGCAACTTGAACATGCCGCCAGCGCTGGATATGCCGGTGCGCGCGAGCCAGCCACCGCGCTTCGACGCGACTGAAATCGGTGGCATCGTGGGTGGCGACTTGAAGCTTCCCTATGATGTGCGCGAGGTCCTGATCCGCCTGGTTGACGACAGCGAACTGCAGGAGTTCAAGCCCGAGTACGGCGTCACTCTGGTCTGTGCCGTAGCGCACATTCATGGTCATCCGGTCGGAATTCTTGCCAACAACGGCGTGCTGTTTTCCGAGTCATCCGTCAAGGGCGCTCATTTCATCGAGCTTTGCAACCAGCGCAATATCCCCTTGCTGTTCTTGCAGAACATCACCGGCTTCATGGTCGGCACCGAGGCCGAGCGCGGCGGCATTGCCAAACATTCCGCCAAGCTGGTCTACGCCATGTCCACGGCGCGCGTGCCCCGCCTGACGGTTTTGATCGGCGGCTCCTACGGTGCCGGGAACTACGGCATGTGCGGCCGCGGCTTTGCGCCGAGTTTTCTCTTTGCCTGGCCCAATGCTCGTATCGCAACCATGAGCCCGGAAGTCGCAACCACGGTGCTGACCGAGTTGAGAAAGAGCTCGCTCAAGGGCGCTGGCGACGAGGCCGACATGCAGACGCTGGCGCGCGAAACCACAGAGCAGTTCACGCGCCAGAGCGACCCCTACTACGCAACGGCTCGGCTGTGGGACGACGGCATCATCGAGCCGACACAGACGCGCGACGTACTTGGCCTGTGCCTGCAATTGCTGGCACGCTCAACTCCGCGCCCCAGCGGTCCCTCCCCCGTATTCAGGATGTAATGCCATGTTCAACCGACTGCTGATCGCCAACCGTGGCGAGATCGCCTGCCGAATCATGCGCAGTTGCCGACGCCTGGGCATCGAGACTGTTGCCGTGTATTCCACCGCAGATGCTGCCAGCCGCCACGTGGCAGAGGCCGACTACGCTGTCGCCATTGGCGAGTCCAGTGCCAGCGACTCCTATCTGCGCGCTGACCGCATCATTGCGGCCGCGCTTTCCAGCGGCGCGCAAGCCATTCATCCCGGTTATGGTTTTCTTTCGGAAAAGCTGGAACTGATCGATGCCTGCCATGCAAACGCCATCGCCTTTGTCGGCCCCAACCGGCGCGCCATCGAAACCATGGGGTCCAAGATCGAGAGCAAGCGCATGGCACGCGCCGCTGGTGTGCTGTGCGTTCCCGGTTACGACGAGGACGACCAGACGCCGCAGCGGCTGCAGGGTGAAGCGCAGCGCATCGGGTTTCCACTCCTCATCAAGGCCAGCGCCGGTGGCGGTGGCAAGGGCATGCGGCGCGTCGATGCGGCGGCAGATTTCCTGTCCATGTTGGCACTGGCCCGCCGGGAGGCGCTGGCTTCGTTCGGCGACGAACGCGTCCTGCTCGAAAAATACATCATCAATCCGCGCCACCTTGAAGTGCAGCTCATGGGTGACCGCGTTGGCGGTCTGGTGCACCTGTTCGAGCGCGAGTGTTCGATCCAGCGCCGCTTCCAAAAAGTGATTGAAGAAGCTCCAGCCAACCATCTGCCTGCAGCCGTTGCCGATAGTCTCTACGAAGCTGCCCTGCGCATGGGGCGCGCCATGAATTACGACAACGCCGGCACGGTGGAGTTCGTGCTCGACGCAGATCAGGGCGACCGGCCGTATTTTCTGGAGGTCAACACCCGACTGCAGGTGGAGCACGCGGTGACCGAGATGACGACCGGAATCGACCTGGTGGAGTGGCAGTTGCGCTCAGCCTGCGGCGAGCCTTTGCCGCTGAGCCAGGAGGCCATCACGCGCCAGGGCTGGGCCATCGAGTGCCGACTCAACGCCGAGGAGCCCGAGCACGATTACCGCGCCAGTCTGGGCCCACTGCTGGGCTACGCAGAACCTGCGCGCCAAGCCGGTGTGCGCGTCGACAGCGGGCTGCATGCGAAAAGCGAGGTCACGCCCTACTACGACTCGATGCTGGCCAAGGTCATAGGCTTCGGCCACACGCGCACCCAAGCCCTCGATCGCGCGCGAGCCGGCCTGGAACAGCTGCGCATCGAAGGGGTTCGCACCAATGGCGCGCTGCTGTTGCAAATACTGCTTCATCCCGCTTTCGATGACGTTCTGACCACACGCTTTCTGGAACAGCATTTCCCGAACGGTCCGCACGCGCAGGCGCTTGTCCGCCAGCAGCATGTTCTGGCCGTCTCGGCTGCCTGGGCGGCGAGCCAGCCGGTCACGCAACCTGTCTGGGGTACGCTGCGCGGCTTGCGGCTGACAGCGCCCGCGGGTCACCCGGCGCGCATCGATTTGAGCGTGCGTGATGTCTCTGCTGCCTCCGACAACGAAGCCGTATGCCTGCTCAGTGCCGATGGCGGCTATGAACTGGCGGACGTTCCAGGACAGCGTGCTGCAGTGCAATCAGGGCCAGACGGATTCGTCGTCAATCTGACGCAGGCAGGCCAGAACACGGTCAGCGTACACGTCAGGGGCAGTGCAGAGCAGCGCTGGTTCAGCTGGGCGCAAGGGCGAAGCATGGTCTGGGATGTCGAGCACGAGCTTGAACACAGCCTGCATACCGGCAGCGCTGAAAGCCAGGACTCGCAGTTGTCGGCCACGCTGCCGGGCCGCATTTCCGAGGTGATGCTGCAGGTCGGACAGCGTGTCGTCGCGGGCGACCTCGTGCTGACGCTGGAAGCGATGAAGCTTTACCACTCGCTCACGGCGCCATTGACCGGGCTGGTGCAAAAGATCCATGTCGCCGTGGGCGACATCGTGTCGCACGGCCAGTTGCTGGTCGAGTTCGAAATTGAAGCCGAGGCCGTTGATACGGCCGCAACATAAACAACGGAGGCTACATGGCAGGTCTGTATTTCGAGGAGTTTCACGTCGGCCAGGAATTTGCGCACCCCTGGGGCCGCACCATCACCGAGTCGGACAACATCATGTTCTCCTGTCTCACCCTGAACGTGCAACCGCTGCACATCGATGCGGATTTCGCATCCCGCACGGAGTGGGGCAAGCCGCTGGTCAACAGCCTGTTCACGCTCGGCCTGATGATCGGCATGACCGTCAACGACACCACCCTCGGCACCACGGTGGCCAATCTGGGCATGAGCGATGTCCGCTTTCCCAAGCCCTTGTTTCATGGCGACACGATCCGTGTGCGCACCAGCGTCAAGTCGGTGCGCGAAAGCAAGTCCCGACCGACGGCGGGCATCGTGGAGTTCGAGCACGTGGCGGTGAACCAGCACCAGCAGGTGGTGGCCGTCTGTGTGCGTCAGGCGCTGATGCACAAGCGCAGCGCGCACGAAAAGGCGCAATGATGCAGGGCACCGGGTCGGCTTCATCCCCTCGAACTTACCTGTTTGTCCCAGGCAACCGGCCGGAGCGTTTTGCAAAAGCACTTGCCAGCGGCGCCGACGCCTTGATCCTCGATCTCGAGGACAGCGTGCCCTTGTCAGAGAAAGCTGCGGCACGCCAGGCCGTGGCCGATTGGCTTGTGACGGCACCTACAAGCAAGCCTGTCCTTGTCCGCGTGAATGCGCTGAGCAGCCCCCTGCACAACGACGACCTGCAGATTCTGCGGCGCATGCGTCCTTTCGGTCTGGTCCTGCCCAAATGCGAGGGCGTCGATGACGTGTTGGCCTTCGACGAGGTGCTGTGCGGATTCGAGGAGCGGTCCGGCTGGCCCCGACGCTCGATCTCGGTGATCGCGATTGCCACCGAGACCGCGCGCGGCATGCAGCGCATCCACACTTTTGACCACCCCGTGCCGCGTCTTGGCGGCATCCTGTGGGGTGCCGAGGATTTGGCCGCCAGCCTGGGCGTGCGCAGCCTGCGCGACAGCCAGGGGCAATACAAGGCAACGGCGCTGCGCGCACGCGATGCCGCCTTGTTTGCAGGTCATGCCTGCGGCGTTGCCGCCATCGATGCGGTTTACACGGGACTGGACGATGCCCCCGGATTGGAGGCGGAAACCCGCGCGCACGCTGCACTTGGGTTCACCGCAAAGGCCGCCATTCACCCGGCGCAGATCGCGCTGATCCACCAGGCGCAAAGACCCAGTGAGAACGACCTGGCATGGGCGGGGGAAGTCATCGCCGAACTGGAGGATGGGGCCAGGGCATCGGGGAGAGTTCGCGGCGCCATGGTCGACCAACCCCATCTGAATGCAGCGCGGCGCATCCGAAAGCAATCAGGCTTGCCTTGAGTCTTTCATGGCGGAATGCCCAAGATTCACCAATATCCGAAGGAGCCTCTGTGAGCGTATTGCCGGAGATCGATAAGCCCCTGCGGGGCGTGCGCATCGTCGAGTTCGAGGGCCTGGGCCCGGGACCTCTGGCCGCAATGATGCTGGCCGATTTCGGTGCCGAAGTCACGACACTCGTTCGGCCCGGTCCGGCCGTGGCGATGGAGCGCCTGGGCGGCAAGGACTACAACCCGCTGCGACGCGGCAAGCGCATCGAGGAGGTGGACCTGAAGAAACCCGAAGGCTTGGCGCGCGCCATGGATCTGATCGGCGCAGCCGACGCGCTCATTGAGGGCAACCGACCCGGTGTGATGGAGCGACTCGGCCTGGGCCCGGCCGATTGCGCTGCGCGAAATCCGAAGCTGGTCTATGGTCGAATGACCGGCTGGGGCCAGCAGGGCCCACTTGCGCAAGCGGCGGGGCACGACCTGAACTACGTCGCGCTGACGGGCCTGCTATCGCTGGTCGCGCGTGATGGCCAGGCACCGATCGTGCCACCAACCGTCGTCGGGGATGCGGCAGGCGCTCTCGGTCTGGCATTTGGCATCACCAGCGCGCTGGTGGCTGTACGCGGCGGTGGGAGCGGGCGGGTTGTCGATGCGGCCATTGTCGACATCGTTGCCATGCTCGGCACGCTCGTGCAGTGGATACGCGCAGGAGGACAGATCGACGGCGGTGAACCCAGTCCGTTTCACGACTCTCCGTTCTACGACACCTACGCCTGCGCGGACGGCGGTTTTGTCACCCTTGCAGCCATCGAGCCGCAGTTCTATGCGCTGCTGCTGGCACGGCTGCAGCTGGATGACATCGACCCCAAAGCCCAGTATGACAAGGCAGCCTGGCCGGTCCTTAAAGCGCGCATGGCAGATCTGTTCCGCAGTCAGCCGCGAGCCTACTGGTGTGAACTGCTCGAAGGAGGCGACACCTGTTTCGCGCCCGTCTTGAGACTTGCCGAAGCCGCGACTCATCCGCACCATCGCGACCGCGGCACCTACAAGACCGATGCGCAAGGGGCCATTTCAGTCGCTGCTGCACCCCGCTTCTTGCCGCTCAACACGCACTGAGCGGAGTCAACAGGATGAGCCACGAGTTCACGGTGGTCGTCGCGGACCTACTAGTGCAGTGCGCGTGAAGTAATAGAACTTATCTGACCCGGGCATACTCCAATCGCCCAGGAGGTTGGAGCGATGCGGGTTGCCAAGACGATTGAGTTGGACGAGAACACCGAGCGGGAGCTTCATGTGCTGGCCAAGCGCCGGCGAGTGGAGGCTCGGGTTCAACAGCGCGCGCTCGTGGTCTTGCTGGCCGCCAAGGGCCTGCAGAACAAGGACATCGCTGTCGAGGCCGGCCTCGATCGCCGACAGGTCGCGCTGTGGCGCCAGCGCTTCCTAGACGGCGGCATCGATGCGCTTCGCAAGGACGCGCCGCGCACGGGGCGCCCTGCCACGGTCACGGCCGAAGTTGAGTCGCGGATCGTGCATGCCACGCTGCACGACAAGCCGGTCAACGCCACCCACTGGAGCACCCGCACGCTGGCCGAACATCTGGGCCTGGGTGCCACAACCATCCGCCGCGTATGGCACAGCAACGGACTGAAGCCGCATCTAAGCCGGACCTTCAAGCTCTCGCGCGATCCGCGCTTTGAGGATAAGTTGCTGGACGTGGTGGGCCTGTACCTGAACCCGCCCGAGCATGCCCTGGTGCTCAGTTGCGACGAGAAGAGCCAGATCCAGGCGCTCAACCGTACGCAGCCGGGCCTGCCGATGAAGCGCGGGCGTGCCGGCACCGTCACCCACGACTACAAGCGCCACGGCACGACCACGTTGTTTGCGGCGCTCAATACGCGGGACGGCAGCGTGATCTCGATGTGCCAGCCGCGGCACCGCCACAGCGAGTGGCTCAAGTTCCTGCGGCTCATCGAACGCCGCACGCCCAAGCACCTGAGCCTGCATCTGATCGTGGACAACTATGCCACGCACAGCCACCCCGACGTTCAAAAGTGGCTGGCGCGACACCCGCGCTTCGTCATGCACTTCACACCCACCAGCGCATCGTGGCTGAACATGGTCGAGCGCTTCTTCCGCGACATCACCGACAAGCGCATCCGGCGCGATAGCTTCACCAGCGTGGCAGAGCTGGAACTGGCCATCGACCTGTACGTCGCCCATCACAACATCGATCCGAAGCCGTTCATCTGGACCGCGCGCGCGTCTGACATCCTGGCTAAGGTCACGCGCGCCAAGGCCGCTCTCGCGACCTCTGCGGGATAAGTACAGAACGGAGTGGCACACTGCACTAGACCATCCCGAGGCCGACAAGGCCGACTATTCGTCGGTGCGCATCGTGGTGTACGCAGGCTCGTCGGCCGGCTCGCACACGCTCAACCGTGCGATCCGCGCCATGAAGTGCGACTTCATCCAACTCTACGGCGCCACCGAGACCAGCGCGGGCGTCACCTTCCTGCGGCCAGACCAGTGATGATCTGGCACGCCATTTTCTGAATTCGACACGACGACGTGGGTATGCCCAGGTAAACACCGGTCGAGGGGGAAACACCGACATTGAATGAGATGCCATCAATTGGCGTATCATCAATATATGTCTAGAGACCTTGATCACGTCAGAAACGCATTCCCGATGGCCGTGTCGCAGTTGGCTCGGCTCTGGCGCCGGGCACTCGATGTCGAACTGCAACCGCTCGGCCTGACAGAAGCCACCTGGCTTGCGCTGGTGCACATCTCGAGAGCCCAGGTGCAGCCCCGCCAGAAGGACCTGGCCTTTTCTCTGGGACTGGACAGCTCTTCGGTCGTGCGGCTGCTCGACCTGCTGGAGAAGGTCGGGTACATCGAAAGGCAGGAGGGCGCCGACCGGCGTGCCAAGACGATCGCGCTGACTCCGCGCGGAAGGGCGGTTGTCGTACGCGTGGAGAAGGTGGCCGCCGAGGCACGCCGCCGCCTCCTCGACGACATCCCGGCCGAAGACCTGAAAGCTGCCTTTGCTGTGGTCCTGCGGATCTCGGAAACGATCTCGGCTTCGCTGGAGTTGACGGCATGACGCTCGCCTCTGCCAAACGACCGCCGCTTTGGCTGCTGGTCATCATCACGATCAGCGGAACGATGGCCATGCACATGTTCGTTCCGGCGTTGCCAGATGCCAGGACGGACCTGGGCGCGCTGGTCGGCCCGATGCAGATGACCATCAGCGTCTACATCATCGGGCTCGGGGCCGGACAGCTGTTGTACGGCCCGATGTCCGACAGTCTGGGTCGGCGTCCCATGCTGCTTGCTGGCCTGGGTCTGTACGCACTCGGCGGCCTGGTTTCCGCCTTGGCACCCAACGTTCACACGCTGGTGGCCGCCCGCCTGGTTCAGGCGCTCGGCGGCTGCGCCGGCCTCGCTCTTGGCCGCGCGATCGTGCGCGATTCGACCGGCCCGGTGGATACGGTGCGGCAACTAGCGCTGTTGAACCTGATGATGATGATTAGTCCAGGGCTTTCGCCGGTGGTAGGCGGCGCCGTATCGGCCGCCTTCGGATGGCGCGCCGTCTTTTGGCTGCTGGCCGCGGTGGGCCTGGCGACGTTGGTGCTCGCGTGGAAACTGTTGCCCGAGACCGCGCCCAGAGGCCGTCCCTTGAGCTTTCGGACGCTGGCGAGCGACTACCGCACTTTACTGCGCTCGCGCCAGTTCATGGGCTTCGCCATCGGCGGTGGCTGCGCGACGACCTCGGTCTATGCCTTCATCGCCACCGCGCCGTTCATCTTTGCCGGCGAACTGCACCGTCCCTTGCATGAGGTAGGCTTCTACCTGGGCTTGTTGATTTCCGGCATGACGCTGGGCAACGCACTGACAGGACGACTGGTCGGCAGGTTCCGCATTGAGCGTTTGATGCTCGGCGGCAATGTGCTGAGCATCGTCGGCGCCGCGGGCTTGCTGACGACGATCATCCTCGGCGGCATGGGCGTGGCGAATACCCTGGCGTGGATGTTCCTGTTCACTTGTGGTGCCGGCATGACTAGCCCGGCGGCGCTGACCAAGGCCGTTAGCGTGAACCCGTACTTGACCGGATCGGCGTCCGGGCTTTATGGTTTTACGCAGATGGCCATCGGCGCGATCTGCACCTCGCTGGTCGCGTTCGGACAGCATCCGGCCCTGTCGGCCGTCATCATCCTCCTTGCCGCGGCGCTGATCGCACAGATAACCTTCCGGATGGCGTTGAGGAAGAAGGCCGGACTCCTCGCGGCCTGAACAGGAATGTCATCCGCGCCGCTGGCGGATGACGCCGTGCCGCATGGGCCGCACGGCCTTGCTGGAAGACGCGGCTTGGCAGGTGACGCGATCACCCATACGGAAGCGAGGCCACGCCGTTCGTCACCAGACGCGCTATGCGATCTGCAGATCGGTCTGCATCGCGTACAGCGCTTCACTGGTTCCAAGTGCCACGAGCAGCGCGAAGCACGTTGCTGAGGAACTTAAGGTGGTTCAGAGACAGTCGTTGCTCCCGCACTGAGCCTGCAAGAAGATGGTTGGACTTCATCGACGACCATAAGTTTCGGCGGATGCTGATGCAACTGCCCTCGAAGCTCCCGCTCGGTGTTCTCGTCCAACTCAATCGTCTTGGCAACCCGCATCGCTCCAACCTCCTGGGCGATTGGAGTATGCCCGGGTCAGATAAGTTCTATTACTTCACGCGCACTGCACTAGCAGCTTACGGTTGAAAGCTTGCGGAAGAGCAAGTCGCGCGCCTGGGTTATTTCACAACCACGTTTACGGCCCCCAGACTTTCCATTTCAAAAATTGTCAGGCGAGGCAATTTGGCAACTTGAGTGAATGCCATCTGTCTTTTTCGACCCCTCTGCACCAATTGCCCTTCGGTTGCGAGCGGCAGATTCCTCATTTCGTTTCCCCCGGTTGGATGACTGCTTCCTCCAGGGGGTGCTGACCGCTTTGGGCACACAAGAGTCGTCCGTGACTGGCCGGTAAGCGCTGCATTGCCGATTCAAAAAGAAAGTCGTTTGAACAACAAATCGACGCGTTCTGTGATTTTTGTCACATCACTTTCATGGAATTTTCGTAACTACTCAGCCCAAATTTAGGCAGGCGATATCGATTCAGCCGAAACAGGGCTGAGCCGGTGCACCGTTGAAGGCGGCCACCAGTGACTCAAAGACGTTGGCCCCTTGCTTGTGCATGGTGGCGCAATACGAGCGAA
>CAIVXG010000094.1 GCA_903909815.1 uncultured beta proteobacterium
AGTCCAAGGGCGTCAATTTCCGTCCCGCCGATTTAGCCTTTTTAAGCCCGTATGCCACCAGCAAGCTCAAGCGATTCGGCGACTATCCAACCGACCTGAAACCCGAGGCTATGCCGATCAGAACGACCCTTCCCGTATAGGCTAAAAGAGCCCATCCCCTCGAAAAGGTAAAACGAGCCGATCCGGTCAATTTTTAGACGTAAACGCTGCTCCCATCTGCTTGGCCCGCTTCACATCATCACTGTGCAAGTAAATTGAGGTCGTTGCAATCGACGCGTGGCGTAAGTTGTCCCTTACCGTTGTCAATTCAGCGCCTTTGGCCAGGGCGTGAGTGGCATGGGTATGCCTCATCCAGTGGGTAGAAGCCTGCCGAAGGCTGTCAGCTAAAGCGGGACTATCTTCCTCGATCTGATAAGCAACCGTCCGGAAGAACCGGCGCAAGATGCTCCAAAGGCGTGACGTAGTGATCCCTGACTTGCCCTCCGTCTTCAATGTGGCAATCACAGGCGTCCCCGGCTTCCAGAATTGAGGGGTCGTCGGCAAGCCCCGTTGCATCAAGTACGTGTCCAATGCCCCTCTGGCCATAGGTGGTAACGCGACTTTCCCTGCTTTGCTTCCTTTTCCGACCAGATGTAGCCAATGATCGTCGTGGCCATCGGTTTTGATGGACTTGAGTGTCACGCCGACCAATTCACTGGCACGCAGACCCGTTGAATACCCGAAATCAAGAATGAATCGCAGTCTTTGGGCTGCAGGGGCCTCCCAGCCGTAAGACCACTCCAGCCCATCGGCAATGGTGCGAACTATTGACCATTCCCCCTCACTGAATACATGGCTGGTATCCATGATCGCCAAATTGGAGGCACCACGCACCTTCACGCCTGAGAACGGGTTGGCCAGTAAGTAGCCTTGATCCATCAACCATCGAAATAAGGCTCCCAACACGGAGAGTGAATAGGAAACCGAACGTGGTGCCAGCGGTCCTGCAAATGGTTTCCAGTCCGACGACGTACGAGGTCTGGATGGGCCAATCCATCGGTGCGCTGGTGTCGGTCGGCGAAGAAACGCTCTGTACGCCACGGCGTCTTCGACCGTCAGTGACGATAACGCCCGGCCGCGCTCCAGAATTGCCCACAGGATCAAGCGCTCAGCTTCCTTGCGGTAGGCCCGCAGCGTGGCGCCAGACTCATGCAACGACAACCAGGCCTGTACTGCCTCATAGTCATTGCGAGCATCCAGCGTACAAGTTCTTCTTGGTGAGCGGAATGTCCCATTTGAGCCATCCACATCCTGGGGCAAACTCAAAATTTCCCACGGAACGACATCATGCCTAGCCTGCACCGCCACCAGCGCTCTAGCCCTATCCGTCAACTGGGGATGTGCCGAAAAGAAGGCTTCTATGTGCCGTGCTCCCGCAGCACCCAACCCCTCAATTCCCGTCCACCACATGCGCCGACGTGGAATTCGAACCGTCAAGTCCGCCAGTGTCTTGATTCCATGGGCATACAACGCCCGCACGGTGCGTGCGGGAAGCCAGCGTTCAATGTCGTCGCCGATCAGAGGAGTTGGCATGGGAATGTTGCGCAGGGTATCAATCGCCCGGATGGCGGTACGCGCTATCTTTGCCCTGTCCGTGTCACGGTGGGAAAATAGCTTGACCAAGTCAGACTGATGACGCTCCTTTGCAAACGATGCCAACTGCTTTCTGATATCGCTGAGGATTGCTCGGGAAGATTCGCCTTGTGCCTTGGAATCGCCCAGGTAACGGCTCACCGCTTCAAGTGAGCTCAATCCCTCGTACCAGGAACGCAAAGCGGCGACCTCAGCGGCTTTGGGGAAACCGGTTGGGTCGCCTTGCTGGGCGGTTGCCGTCCGGCGCGTCGGATTTTTCACAAGGATGAGTTTAGCAACTTAATGCAGCTATTGCGATAATCTTTATTATCACAGTAGCTGTGTCAATATTACAAACTGGAACCCATGAAAAATCCACCGATCTCACTGTCGTCAGAATTGGGGGATGGTTCTGGCCTGGATGCATTCCCCGGCGAAGCCGAGCTCGCCGCCTTGCGTGGCTGGTACGCCGGCTTGTCGTCGCGCAAATCCGTGGCCCATTACCTGGAGACGCACAAGGTTTCGGGCCAGTCGTCACGGGGAATGATTGGAGGCATCCGCCGCCAACTGATCCGGATTGCACGCAGGCGGCACCGGGCCGATCTGGTGGCGCTACTTGGCCATCCGATCGGTGAGCGGGCCCAGCATGCGAAAGCCGTTGCCCATGCCATTGACGCACTGCGCACTGCGCCTGAACCGGCTCCCAAGATCACCGATGACGTGAGCCTGTGGCTTTCTGCGCGTTCTGCAAATGCCCTGTACGCCCAAGATATCAAGACGCTGGCACAGCTGACTGTGCGGGTACCCCGGCGGCGGCGCTGGTGGACGATAGTTCCAGGACTGGGCGCACAAGGGGCACGTCAAATCGAAGTCTTCTTTGCGGCACATCCGCAACTGACTGATCGGGCACGTGAACTGATGGTCAACGAAGCTGTGCAAGCGGTTGTTCCCTGGGAACGACTGAAATTGCCGGAAGAACTTAACGGATCGAGGGGCACCTTCCGTGGACCGCCATCCAGTTGCACGCTAAGCGCTGACAATGACTACGAAGCCGTGCAGGCATGGCTGGCATTGCACGAGTCCAGTGCGACAAAACGGGCCTATCGAAAGGAGGCCGAACGCCTGATTCTGTGGGCAGTTGTTGAACGTGGCCGTGCACTGTCGTCGCTCACGACAGAGGACGCAACGGCTTACCGGGGGTTCCTGCGCAACCCCGCACCACGCAGTCGATGGGTGGGCTCACCACAAACAAGATTCTCTCCAGAGTGGCGGCCATTCTCGGCGGGTTTATCTCCCCGTTCGACGGCCTATGCATTGAGCGTCATTGGCGCAATGTTTCGATGGCTGATCGAGCAGCGCTATGTCCTGGCAAACCCGTTTGGCGGCATCAAAGTGCGCGGCAGCGCCCGCAGCACCCCCATGGACGAGGGGCGCGTGTTCTCCGAGGGTGAGTGGGCCATTATCCGAGCCGTTGCGAACGGGCTGGAATGGTCCTACGGCTGGAAGCTCGCGGCAGCTCAGCGGCTGCGCTTCGTTCTGGACTTTACTTATGCCACGGGCTTGAGATCCAGTGAGTTCGTGGGGGCCACCCTGGGGCAGATTGAAACGGATGCCCAGGGAGACCATTGGCTCAAGCTGGTCGGCAAGGGCAGCAAGGCAGGCAAAGTGGCCTTACCTCCGCTGGCCCGGGTGGCGCTGGATCATTACCTGATGCAGCGCGGTGTGCCAACCACACCAGCCATGTGGATGCCGTCCACCCCGCTCATTGCTGACCTGCAGGCAGGGAGCGGTCAGAACCGTATTACTTCGACCCGGCTGTGGAACGTCACCAAACGATTTTTCGTGACAACTGCCGATGCCATTGAGGCCGAATCGCCAAAGACTGCCGAGAAGCTGCGCCGGGCAAGTCCACACTGGATGCGACATACGCACGCCACACATGCTTTGGCGCGCGGTGCAGAGCTGACCACGGTGCGTGACAACCTGCGCCACGCATCGGTTTCCACCACTTCGGTCTACCTTCACACTGATCAGGCAAAGCGCGCACGACAAATGAGGGATGCCTTTGGAACGCCAAATACCTGAAGCATCAAAGGCGTGAGTGAGGTCAGAAAAGGGATATTTCACTCCCATTGATCATTTAAACACTTATCGTTTCA
>CAIVXG010000095.1 GCA_903909815.1 uncultured beta proteobacterium
AGGCTGGCACCCAGGCCAGTGAACCCGCTGTCTCCGGTATAGATCAGGCCAGCCAGGGCCGTGTTGATCTTGCCCAGAGTTCCCACCAGGGTCACAGAGTTGGTGCCGTCGTTGGTTAGAGTCACGCCAGCGACGCTGGCGACGCTCAAGATGCCGTGATTCGCGGTGAGTGTGACCGAAAGCGGACCCAACGTGCCATTCACGCTGCCGTCCAGAGCCACGCTGTCGGGGTCGCTGATGCTGATGCCGCTGATGGCCAGAGGAGTCCCCGCCACGGGCGTGGGCGCAGACGGCAGGCTGATGGCAGGCAGGTCATTGACCGGGGTGATCTGGATGTTGAACGTTCCCGACACCACAGCGCCGCCGCCGTCGGACAGGGCGAAGCCAAAGCTGTCAGCCGTGGACTCCAGCCCGTTGTGCTGGTAAGTCACCAGACCATTGATCAAGTCCTGCTGGGTAAACGAGCCTCCTTGACCTATCGGGTTGCCGCCCACGAGCACGCTGCCGTACAGGGGCGCGCTGGTGATGACGTATTGGATTTGAGCGGCTGTGCTGTCGGCGTCGCTCACCGTCAGATTCAGGTCGGCCACGTGCAGCGTGGTTTGCTCGCCTTCGTACACGGTGCTGCTGCCGCTCAGTGGCGTTGCGGGATTGGAAACCGTGGTCGGCTGGCTCACCGTGACCGTGACATGGGCCGTGTCGGTGCCGTTGTTGGCGTGCAGCGTGTAGTCGAACCCGGCCGCATTGCCGAAGTAGCCGACCTCAGGCATGAATGTGATGGTCCCGTTGGGATTGAGCACCACGGTGCCATGCACAGGATTGAAAACGCTGGTGACGGTCAGCGTTGGGATGCCGATGTCGTTGCTCACCAGGCTGTTGGACCCCGTCAGCGGATTGAAAGTGAGCGCCGTATTCACGTCGGTGAGCAGCGCATCGGCGTTGGCAATCACCGGCGTCTGACTGAGAGGTGCGCTGACAGCGACATTGAGCGTGCGGCTGGCCGACTGGTAACTGAGGTGAGCATCGGCGCCGCCGACGCCTGCTGCGATCACGGCCGCCGTGTCCGGGTCGATGCCGCCGTGACCATTGTTGCTGACCAACACTGCGACGGTGTCGGTACTGGCAACGCCGCCGGTGTTGGTGTAATGCAGGCTGGCCAACGCGGTGTTGAGCGCACCCAGCGTGCCGGCGACCTCGATCTGCGCCAAGCCGTTTTCCTTGCCCGTGGTGAAAGTCAGCCCGGTGGTGGTACTCAGGTTGAGCGTTCCCTGGCCCGCCGTGAGGGTCACGGTCAAGGGGCCGAAGTTGGCGTCGACAACGCCCGCGCGGCTCACGCTGTCGGGGTCGGAGATGCTCACGCCGCTGATGGCGATGGTGCTGCCCGCCACCACGTTGCGGGTCGCGGGCAAGCTGATGCTTGGGGCGTCGGTCACGGCCAATACGTCGATCGCAAAGCTGTAGTTGCTCACCTTTGCGCCGCCATCCGACAGGCCAAAACTGAAACTGTCGGCGTAGTTCGCCCCCGCGGTGGGCCCTTCGAGGCCATCGTTCTTGTAGCTCACGGCCCCACTGAGCAGATCGGCCTGCGTGAACACGTCACCCACAGCCAGCACCGTGGAGCCGCGCAGCAATTGCCCGTAACTTACGTTTTGCGTGAGCGTGAAGCGGACCTGGCTGTTGGCGCTGTCGATGTCGGAGGCGCTCAGGTCAGCCACACGCAGCACCGCCTGCTGACCCTCGTACACCGCCTTGCCGCCGGCCAGGGTCAGGCCGGTGTTGACATCGAGTACGGGGCCGCACCGATGGTCACGCTCACATGGGCCGTGGCCGTGTTGTTGTTGCCGTCGGTCACGGTGTAGTCAAAGCCGCCGACACCGTGATAGCCCGTTGTCGGGACGAACTGGATGCCGCCGCCACTCAGGGTCACGACTCCCTGGCTGGCACCAGCAACACCGGTCACGGTCAAACCTGCGCCGCTGTCGTTGGCCAGCAGGGTCGTTGGATTGATGGTGAGCGTCGTATCCTGGCTTCCCGCCAGCGTGTCGGCCGTCGCCACGACCGGCGCGGAATTGCTGATGGTCAGGTTGATGACGGTGGCACCGACAACACCACCCGCGCCGTCCCGCAGGGTCACCGAGAAACTATCGCTGCTGCCGGCCACGCCGGAATGGGTGTAGATCAGTTGCGCCAGGTTCGCGTAGCTGAATATCGTCCCCACGTCCACGCCGGCGCCGTTCAGGGTCAAGGTTCCATTGGCAGGCAAGGACACGAGTTTGAACACCAGTTGCGCATTGGTGTTGTCTGGGTCCACCACTTGAACGGCTGCGGTGGAAAAATCAAAAACGCCCCCACGTGCCACATTGGCCACCAGTACGCCGCCGCCCGGCGCTGTATTTCCCGGCACGTAGAGCACAGGAACATCGTTCACCGGGGACACCTTGATCGTGAGCGTGTGAGCCTCCGTCGTGCCGCCGCCGCTGACCGAGTAGCTGATGGTCTGGTCCGATGAATAGGCGGGTTCGCTGCCGTCGTGCACATAGCGCAGCCGGTTGTTGTTGATGTCGTCCTGCGTGAAAGTCGTGGCATTGCCGACGACGGTGGAGAAACTCCCATCGTGCGCACTGTCCAGCAGCAACTGCCCATTGCTCAAGGTATTGGCCGTGACGGTGTAGACGATCTGCGCGGCCGTGGCGTTGACGTTGGTCAGATCGAGCGTGCTGGTGCCCAGCGTGACGGTCGTGCCCTCCGGCACGCTCATGTAAGTGTTATTGACCTGCACGAAGGGATAAGCCACAGCGCTCACGCTGGTTGCCAGGGCGGAGCCGGTGGCGGCAATATCGATGTTGGTCAATGTCACGTCAACCGTCTGCCGGGAGCCGCTGCTGGTGTAGGTGCGAACGCCGCTGTTGTCCATGGCCTGCAGCGTCAGGGCGCCTGGCGTGCCGGTGAAATTGGCGGCAGGAACAAAGCGCAGCAGGGACGTGGTGTTCAGGGCCAGCGCCGTCGTTGGCGACACGCTGCCAACGGCCTGCCAGGAGACGCCTGCGTTGACCGAGTACTGCCATACGCCCTGTGCAGAATTGCTGGCGTCCGCACTGATGGCGACACCGGCCAGGGTATTGCCATCGGCGTCGCTGAAAGCCGGGAGCAGGGCCGCCACCGTTGCGCCCGCGCCGTCGAAATTGTTTTCAACCACCGACGCCAGGCTGGCGGCGCCGGTCACGGGTTTGTCGGGTACCGGATGGACCGTGACCGTGATGGTCTTGGTATTCGTCTGCGCCGTTCCGCCGGTATTGCCCAGATCGTTGGCAACAACCGTGATGGTGTCGGTGGCGGAACTCGTGCTGTTGGGGTAGTTGTGGTCGGGGGCGTAGCTCAGATTGGAGCTTCCCAGCGCGGTGTTGATGGCGACGATCGTTCCCTGTACCGTCACCGAACGGCTGTTGTTGGCGCCGGCGGTCACGGTGATGCCGGCAAGGCTGGAAAAACTGATGTTGCCCTGACCAGCGCTGATGGTTTCCTGCACCACCGCGCCGCCCGCATCGGGGTCGCTCAGCGACAGACCAGGCACACCAGGCAAATCGCCCGGAAGAATCAAGCTGCTGTCTTCGTTCACGCTTTGAGCGCCCGGTACCGTGACCACGGGCGGGAGGTTCACGCTGTTGACGGTGATACTCACGGTGCTGACGTTGCTGTGCGCGACGCTCACGTCGATGGCCTCGAAAGTCAGGGAATCAGATCCGACATAGCCCGCAGTCGGGGTGAAGGTCAGGCCTGTGGCCTGCTCGACATTCGGAAAATTCACCAGGTCGAAATTGCTGACATTCGTGATGATGCTGCCGGCGACCAAGACATGACCGGTGGAGTCTGTCAGCACGCCATTGGTCGGGATGGTGTCAATCTTGAATTTTGTGATGTCGGATGCGCCGTCCACATCGGAACCCACCAGGTTGAAAGTGATGGGCGAGTTCTTGTTGCCGGAGATGGCCGCTGCGATGGTCGTGGGCGCGTCATTTACCGCCGTAATATTGATCGCCATGCTCTTGGGCGTGGGATCCAGATTGACGCCACTGTTGGCCGTACCGCCGTTGTCCTGCACCTGAAAGGTGAAGGACCCACGGCCCGTTCCGTTGTCGTTGGCTGCGGGCGTGTACACCAGTTTGCCGGACCCAATGTCGGTGGCGCTGACGTACTGGTTCAGGCTGACGGCCACGTTGTTGTCCGTCAACGTGCCATGTATCGGCAGCGCACTGATCTTGACGGCGTTGAGCGTATTGCCGTCGAGCACATCGGAAAAACCAAACTCCGCCGCCGTGAAGGTATGCGGCGTGTCTTCGTTGATGGTGACGGTGTTGTTTGTGCCCGAGGGCGCGTCGTTCACCGAATTGACGATGATGCTGAAGTCCTGGCTGGTGCTTGCCTTCAGGTTGGCGACGTCGTAATTGCCGCTGTAGACGTTGATCGTGACGTTGATGGTGGACGTGCCGTTCCAGTGGGCCGCGTCCTGAAAACTGAGCGAGTTCAGGAAGGCGTTGATGTCCGCCAGACTGCCCTGCGAAGCAATCTGTGGCCCGGAAAAACCGCCGTAACTCAAATTGCCGCTGGCTGCATTGCTGACCGTGACGACGGCTTCGATGCTGGTTTCCGCGCCGGCATAGGTCGCGGTAAAACCGCTGAAGTTGTAGGCTGCGTTCTCGTTGATCGTAGGCGAGGGCACCGAAATCCCAGGCGCGGCGAGCAAAGCGTCATAGCCTGCGACCGCCTGGTCGTTCAACACCAGCTTGGCCTCAATCGGCCCGGTTTGCTGCTCCAGCACCCAGTTGCCACCCAGGGCGGCGGCGCCGGTGGCGTCGGTGGAGGCGGCGATGTCGGCGCGGGTGAGGCTGGCCAACTGGGTCAGCAGCGCCGACCCCGCCGGGCCAGCGGCCACGTCGCAACCGTAAAGCAGGATGTCGGCGTTGGCCGACAGGTGTGAGCCCCAGGCCTGAACCTGGGCGCTGCGGCTGCCGAGCGCGGCGCTGTCGATGGCGTCGCTGCCCAGGGTGACGGAGCCCGAACTGCCGTGGCTCAAGATCTGTATCGACGCCACGCCGCTCACATCGGCCAGCGCCTGTGTGATGGCATCCAGCCCCGATTCCGTGGCATTGACCACGCGCACCACCACATTCTCGGGCAGGTTGGTCAGCAGGCTCTGGTAGTCGGCGACGCGCGCGTCCACCACCAGCAGGGTCATCGGCGCGCTCGCCGCTGGCGCCGCCTGTGCCAGCACCTCAGCCTGCGGAACTGGATCGGCGCTGACCCGGTTCTCCACCGCCACCGCATGGTCTGTGATCTGGTCCTGCGCCGCCACGGCCGCGGCACCGTCAAACAGGATGCGGGGTTCGAGGGCGAGGGCGCTGCTGCGCGGGCGCAGGGTTGAGCGGGGCTTCTTCATGGCGGTCTGTGTCCTGGTTCTAGGAATCTCTTTGGCCGCTGGCGGTCAAGCGATGAAGGCCTCCCCACAAACAACCAAAATTGATGGGCCAGGCAAATCCGGGCAGCGCTGGCCAAAGTAGACGAAAATTTGTACCTATGCCTGCGACAGGGTACAGCACAGAATCTACCCTTGTTACAACGACTTACGATTGAATGTGCCACGCCTGCTGCCTCGAATTTCCCAGAGGTTCGGGCTCGCAGGCGTTGCCACTTCATCCGTTTCAGGAGGGGACTTGACGCAGCTCGCGTTTGAGCACTTTGCCAATGGCACTGCGCGGCAGGTCATCGAGGATATGCAACTGCGACAGACGCTGGATTTTGGACACGCGCTGATTCACCCACTGCAACAGTTCATCGGATGAGGTCGATGCATCGGGCTTGAGCACGACAAAGGCCGCCGGCGTTTCACCCCACTGCTCTGAGGGCATGCCCACGACCGCCGCCTCAGACACCGCCGGGTGGCCGCACAGCGCGGCCTCGAGGTCGCTGGGATAGATGTTGAAGCCGCCTGAAATGATCACGTCTTTCTTGCGGTCCATCAGCACCAGAAATCCGTCTTCATCGAAACATCCGATATCGCCGGTGCGGATGAAGCGCTTGCCCGTCGTGTCAAACCACTCGGCCTCGCGTGTCTTGTCGGGCTGGCGGTGGTAGCCCGTCATCATGCCGGGGGAATGCCCCACCACTTCACCGGTTGCGCCTTGTGGCATTTCAACGCCGTCCTCGTCGATCAAGCGGATGTCGTGCCCTTCGGCGGGTTGGCCCACGGTGTGCAGTTTGGTGAGATGCTGGCGCGCGTCCAGGATGCAGGTGCCGCCGCCCTCGGTCATGCCGTAGAGCTCGATCAAGGCGCCGGGCCAGCGCTGCAACACGTCGGCCTTGAGCTCGGCGGGAAAGGGCGCGCTGGTGGAAAATTTCACCTGGAAGCTGGACAGATCAAACGCGTCAAACTCGGGGCGCGCCAGCAAGCGCTGGTATTGCACGGGGACCAACATGCTGTGGCTGGCGTGATGCTGCTGTGCGAGCTGCAGATACGCGAGCGCGTTGAACTTCGGCAGCAGCGCCACGGTGCCACCAAACGCAATGGCCGGAAAGAACACCACCAGCGTCGTGTTCGAGTACAGCGGCGTGGACAGCAGAGTCACCGCGTCCGGACCGAACTGATAATCCTTGAAGCGTCGCACCTGGGCCCAGCGCATGGCATGGGATTGCACGATGCCCTTGGGTTGACCCGTGGTGCCCGATGAATAGATGATGTTGAAGGGCGAGAGTGGCTCGACCGCTGCTGGCATTGGCCGCTGTCCTGCCGGCGCCAGCCAGTCGTACAGCGCGCGCGCCGACGCCGATCCATCGAGCGTGACGCGCGTGATGCCGCCCAGGTCTGTGCCCGCCAGAACCGCCTCGCTGGCCGCATCGATAAACAGCAGCTTGGCCTGGGCGTCGGACACCATGCGCGCCAGGCTCTGGGGCGTGGAGCCCGGCGCCAGGGGTGCCACCACCACGCCAGCGCGCAGCGCGCCCAGAAACACGGCGGCATAGTCGATCGACATGGCCGCATTGACGGCGATGGCGTCGCCCACCTGCAGCCCGTCGCGCTGCAGCGCAGCGGCAACGCGGTCCATCAGCAAGTCGAGCGCGCCGTAGTCGAGCTCGTGTTCGCCTTCGATCAGCGCGCGCCGCCGCGGTGCGCCGGCCGCGTGCCGCCGAACCTGATCGGCGATGTTGGCAAAGTTCGCCAGTTCCATGCTCAGTCCTCGTGTTTGTGATAGCCACCCGGCGTCAGGACTTCGGGCTCGATCGCGCTGATCTTGCGCATGTCGGCAACCGACGTGTCCTTGCCGTCCCACGTCACGGCGTCGGCGTAGCGCATGCCAAACGCGATGTCGCTGCCGCGGTAGCCCTGCGCCGCATGCACCTGCGCACCCAGCGACGGGTCGCGCGCCGCGATGCTCAGCATCATGCGCAGCTGCTCGCACATGTCGGAGCCCGGTGTCAATCCGTGCAATGGGCTGCTGGCGTCGAGCTCGTGCACCAGCGTCCAGGTCAAGGGGAAGAAAGGCATGTCGGAGCGCTTCAGCTTGAGATCGTGCGCATGCCTGAAATGCTGTCCGTCCGGTGCCACCGCCAGCAGCAGCACGGTGATACGCGCCACGGCGTCGCTCAATGCGTTCACGCGGCCGTTGCCCACGCGCAGCATCAGCACCGGGCGCCCACCGTGTTGCGTGATGACGGGATGATCGGCGAAGATGATCTTGGCTTTGGGCTTGGAGAAGCGCACGAACACCAGGCCGGTCATGGTCGCGGTGAATACCATGCCCATGAAGATCTCCAGGGTCGACAGCATATGGCCGTAGCGCGTGGCCGGCGACATCACGCCGTAGCCCACGGTGGCCAGGGTTTCGACGCTGAAGAAGAAGGCGTCCAGAAACGAGTTCGGCGGCAGGTTGGCAATGCAGCCCGGCATGGCGTAATACAGCAGCGCAAACACCGCGTTTATGGCCAGGTCGGCCAGGATCACCACCACAAAGAACTCGGGCCAGCTCAGGGTGAGCGCGAAGTGGTAGGGGTCGTTGAAGTCGAAGCGCGACACACCGAGCTTCTCCATGTTCATGGTGATCGACTTGGAGGCGATGGTGGTGCGGGTGCGCTGGTTTTTGTGGCTTTTCATGGGCGGCGGCGGCGCTCAGGCAGGTGTAGCGCCCTGGGCCAGAAACTGCTCCACCAGCCGCGTCCAGTAGGCCGCACCGATGCCCAGGTTGCTGTCGTTGAAATCGTACTTCGCGCTGTGCAGCGTGGCCGTGTCTTCGCCGTTGCCCAGGCGCAGGAAGCAGCCGGGACGATGCTGCAGGTAATACGCGAAATCCTCGCTGCCAGTGACCGGACCGAAGGGCGAAATCGTGCGCTCCTTGCCCACCAGTTCTTCGGCCACGCCCAGCGCAAAGGCGGTCTCGGCGTCGCTGTTCACCAGCACCGGATAACCTTGCTGAAAATCGATCTCCACGCTGCCGCCATAGCCTTGCACATGCAGCGTTGCGAGCTCCCTTATGCGCTGGTGCAGGCGCTCCCGCACCTCGGCGCTGAAGGAGCGCACGCTCAGGCCCAGCTTGGCGCTTTCGGGAATGACGTTGGTGGCGACGCCGGCATGGATCGTGCCCACGGTGACGATAGCCGTTTGCGTGGGATCGATGTTGCGCGACACCACGCTTTGCAACGCCATCACCAGGCTGCCCGCAATCAGGATCGGATCGACCGCCAGATGCGGGCGCGCGGCATGACCGCCGCGGCCATGAATCGTGATATGCACGGTGTCGGACGCGGACATGAACGGGCCACGCCCGAACATGAAGGTGCCTACCGGGTAACCCGGGTGGTTGTGCAGCCCGAAGATGGCGTCGCAGGGGAAGCGCTCAAACAATCCGTCGGCGATCATGCGTTGCGCGCCGCTGTCGCGCCCTGCTTCTTCGGCCGGTTGAAACACCAGGTTCACCGTGCCGGAGAAGTTGCGGGTGCGCGCCAGTTGGCGCGCCGCACCCAGCAGCATGGCGGTGTGGCCGTCGTGCCCGCAGGCGTGCATCACGCCCGTGTTGCGGCTGGCGTGGGCGACGGTGTTTTCCTCCAGAATGGGCAGCGCATCCATGTCGGCGCGCAGGCTCACGCTGCGCGCTCCGTCGCCGTGCCTGAGCCGGCCCACCAGCCCATGGCCGCCAATGTTGCGCGTGACCTCATAGCCCCACTCATTCAGGCGCGCAGCCACCAACTCGGCCGTGGCCGCCTCCTTGAATGAGAGTTCGGGGTTCTGGTGCAACTGGTGACGAATTTGCGTCAGCAACTCCTGCGAGTCGGCGAGATCGGTCACCTGGCAATAGCTTGTGTAGCGAGGATTCATGGCACAAATTCCCTTGGGTATTTGTTGTGACTGTAAGGCAACAGGCGCAGCGCTGCACGTCGTTGGTTCGCCCCCATGGATTGCCACGGGGGCGTCTGCGCGACGAGGGCGGCTTGAGCGTCGGTAGGGACACGCACTTGCCGGCAAGCCCCAGCCGCGCGCTGGCTCAGGGTGCGCGCACGCCGATCAATTGAACTTCGACGCGGCGGTTGGGCAGCAGGCATTCTTCGAGTTCGGCGGTGGTCTTGAACTTGCCGTCGCATTTGACAACTGGCCGTGTATCGCCGAGATATTCGTAGGAAACGATGGCTGCGGGCAAACCGGCTTCTACCAACAGTTGACGCACGGTTTCGGCGCGTTTGCGTGACAGCTCCTGGTTGTAATCCTTCTTGCCCGTGCTGTTGAGTCTATCGGCATGGCCAGTTAGAAGAATCTCCTGCACCTTGACTTTTTCGCCCTGTGTCTGGCGGATCAAGTCCTTCAGACTCGCCTGGCTTTGCGGGCGCATTTCGGGCTGTGTGAAGCGGTCGAAATTGAAGACCACCGCAGCTGACAGTTGCAGTTTCTCGGGCGCTGGCGCAGTTGTGGGTGCGGGCACGACACAGCTGGGGGTTGCCGCCACCGGGCAAGCCAGGGGCACGGCCGCTGGCGGCAGGCAGTTGCTGGCGGCGCTTTCGGCCTGGGCGATCAGGTCTTCGGCCATCTGCACGTAGGGCTTGGCATGGCGCCATTGCTGCTGGTTGTGCTCGTTGCCGGCGTGCACCAGTTCCACTTCCGCGCAGGCGGCCTTTTGCGCGGCACAGGCAAAGCCGGCGTGCACTTGCAGCGCCTGCGTGCGCGCCCACAGGTCGGGACGCAGACGCACGGCGCCGTTGATCAGCGGCGTGTCCGTGGGCAGGGGTGTGACCTTTTTCTCCATGCCGACGATGAGCTTTTCCGATTCGGTCAAAGCCCCCTGCGGGAACGGGCTGCGGTCGTTGCGCGTGTACTCGTGCAGTGACACATCGAGCCAGCATTGCGCCTTGGCCATGTGGTAGTCGCGCACGGGTCGACCGCCCTCATTCAGTGCGTGCAGGCGCTCTTCCAATTGCTCATAGGCTTTTTGGTCGGCGACGATGGCCTCGTCGGTGATGCGCTGCTGGACCGGCGTCAAGGTGCTCTGTGCCTGCACGCTGGCGACACTGCAGCAAGCTGTGGCCAGGATGAAGGCCAGGGTGATGAGGGATTTGTTCATGGGGTTCAGTAAGGGGTTCATGGCTTGGCTCCTGGGGTCGGGCGATCCAGACTGCGGTTCACGCTGGGGTTGTCATGCTGGAACAGGTTTTCGTCAAACTTGAATCGCAGGCGGATGAAGACACCGGACTGGGTGTAGTCGTAGCCTGAGAGGTCGGGATCGGCGCTGAAGCCGGTGCGGTTGTAGCCCAGGGACAGCCAAAGGTTCTGGCGCACCAGGTAGCCCAACTCCATGCCGATGGCGCTCTGACGGGCGCCATGCTGGCCAAATTGCGTCGCCATCAAGGCGCCCAGGTCCCAGTTTTCAGTCACGTCATAGACCAGGCGTCCGGACACCAGTTGCGCCCTAAAGCTGTCTTGCACACCGCCTTCAAACTGGTCCCGTTGCCACTTGGCCGCAAAGCGTCCGGTGAGCCACCATGGCCGCGCCGGATGCCAGTCGGCGTGGGTGGACAGGATCGTGGCCTTGCTGACGAGCGTTCCACTGACCGGGTCGCTGGCGTCGCGCTCGTTCTTGAACTCGATCTTGCCCAGGGCGTTGATGCGGTTGGTATCGGTATCGCGGTAGGCCACGCCCGCCTGCACGCGGTCCTGGAACACGTCGCCGCGCGCACTGTAATCGGTGCGCAGCAGGTAGTTGCGTGCCAGCAGGGTCCAGTCGCGGTCAAGCTTGCGCGCTCCCATCACCTGCCACAGCGTGGTCTTGAAGCTCTCGTCTTGCGCTGTTGCTGCCACGTCGCCCGAGCGGCGCCACTCGACTTTGGTCGAAGCTTTCCACAGGGGGTTCGCGCTGTAATCCAGCCCCAGCGCCAGAGCGCTGGTGTCAGGCGCGGGGCCCGATACCACCTGGGTCTGCTCCAGCGCGGCATTTGCGCGCAGGCCGGGCGCCAGATCCCAGTTGTTGCGCACACCCGAAGCCAGTTGCAGGTCGCGCCCGCTGATGGCGTCGCGCAGCCGGTACTCGCTGAACAACTGCGTATCGTGCAGGTAGGATGAATCGACGCCAAAGACAAAGGCGCTGCCCTGCACCGCCGGGGCGGCAATTTGATCGGGACTGATCGCACCCGACTGGCGCTCGAAGCGTCCATACAAACGTGTGCGTTCGGCTATCTGGAAGTCGCCGCCCAATGCCAGGCGACGGTGCTCATCGCCACTCACATTGTGCTCAGCTTCTGCGCCCAGTGACAGCCTCTCATTCACCTTGTAGCCTACCCCCGCACGCACCGTGTCGGTGTTCAGCGTGGACGCATGGGTCACGCTGGGAGTGCCGCCGGTGATGCTGTTCCCAGGCTGAATCACAGGCAAGCCCGTCACCGGGTCAAGCATCTGGTTGCCAAACCCGACCGCGCCGCCACCCGCACCAGCGCCGATGCTGCTGCCCAGGCCGGCCGTGGAAGAAAACGGCGAAGGCATCACACCCGGACTGGTGCCCGGAGTTTCGCGCAGGGCGCGCAGGCCCACGTCCACGGTGAGTCGATCGCTCACCTTGGCAGTGACACCGATCTGGACGCTGGAGCTTTGTGCGCCACCCGGGTTGCGGTCTTCGCTGCGCAGTGCCTGCACATAGGCCTTGAGCGTGTCGCTAAGTTTGTGCGCCGCGCGCACGCTGGCTTCGCCCCGGCCACCGGTCAGTGGCGCGGCCAGATTGTTGAACTCGGGGTCGCTGCGGCCAACGAAGGCGCGCACTTCGTCGTCCTCCTGCTCGTGCACGAGTTCCACGCGCCAGGCGTTGCCGCCGACTTCGCCTGTGCGATTCACCAATCCCGGCTGGGTGTTGGCGTTCACGCTGTTGGTATTGACCTCGGCCGTGCTGTGCGCCACTTCAGCCACGATCATGGTTTTGGGCCCCACGTGCCAGCCCACGTTGGCGCTCATCAGAGACTGCGGCGCCAGCGGGTTCGCGTCCTTCATGTACGAGCCACCGACCTCGACTTGCTGGTTGACGCGCCACTGGCCGTCCGCGCCCAGCACCCAGAAGGCGGTTCCGCCCTGGTCCACCTCGTAGCTCACGCGCAGCGAAACCGGGTTCAGATCGGCATCCACCGATGACAAGAACGTATTGAGCAGAATGCGACCGCTGAAGGGCTCGAAGGTGTAGTCCGCCAGCGGCATCAACACCTTGACGCTGATGATGCGCGCGGGCTGGTTGCGGTCACGCACCAGCACTTCAATCTTCTCGCTGCCTTCGAGCACGGCGTTGTTGCTCAGGCCGTAAGGGCCGCTACCCTGGCTGGCGAACTCCTGCACCACCTGGCGCAGCGTGTCGCGAAAGCCGAACACATTGCCCGTGACGTCGTGCTCGTCGTAGTGGTAGCGCACACCCGTGGCACTGCGGTTGACGTTGCCCAGACTGCGCTGCTGCAGACTGGCCACGGCGCCGCCCCCGCGCATCTGGCTGAAGCCCTCGCCGGTCGCAAAGTCGCCGTACAGAAAATAGCTCTTGTCCTTGTCCACGCGCACATACAGTCGACTCTCCGACTTGGCGTCGGTGCCACGGATGGCGGCGTCGCCGTAGACCGGGTAAAACTCCTCCGGACTGATGTCGCGCAAGGCGCGGGCGCGGGTTTCCTTGTCGGAATCGTAGGCTGCGGTCAGCAGATACTGGCCCTGGACCGTGCCCTTGAGAAAGAACGCGGTGCGCGCCGCCATATTGGCCTGGCCGTCATTGAAGTTCCGACTCCAGGCCGTGATCTGGCGCTCAAAGCCGTCTCCCGGCCGACTTGGGCTGATGAGGCCCGAGCTCTTGCCATTGAATGCAATCACGCCCTCGATCACTCCCGCCGCAATCATGTCGCGCAGTTCGGGCACAAAACTCACCACCCCCGACGCGGTCTGAGCGCCTACCGTGACGCGCAGCAGCACGTCCTGCGGGGACACTGGCGCCAGCAGCGAGAATTTGGCAATCCCGTCTACGACCTCGACCTGCACGCCCGGTGTGGCCCGATCAGCATCCCGCCCGCGCGGCCCGGCCTCATCGGTGGCGGCGCCGGGCAGCTGAATGCGCCCACCGCTGGTCTCGATCGTGGCCCAAACCGACCCCGTCAGGCAAGCGCCATCGGCGCCCAGCACCCTCACACTCACTGCCACGGGCGTTTGCCCATCCGCGGGAACGCGGTTGCGCGCCACAGAGAACACGACCCGCGCCGCGGCTTGGTTCAGGCTGAAGTTCACGCCGCCAGCCGCGGGCTCGACCGAGCCCTTCACCGCTTGCGGCGCCTGTGAAGGCAGGGTTTGCTCCGGATTTGCCAAGGGATACAAAGGACTTGCCACACCGGGCAAGGTCAAGCGCTGCGCCGACAGTTCTGGTTCGGTGCTCTGCGCCATGCCCGCGAGCGGAAACACGGCTGCAAGTGCCAACGCCAGGGCCGTGCGGCGCACTTTGAATCTTGCGAATGACGGCATGGCAGTTCGTGCCACGGTGGTGGAGCGATCAACGTGCATGGTCTGCTCCTGTGGTGTTGTTCGTACTTGGCGGGGCGCTCCAGCGCGGCTGCGCCAGCGCTTGGTTCGCGCTATCGGTGGCCTGTTGCGGCGCGGTCGGCGGTTTGCTCTCAAATCGCAGAGGCGGATCGGTCGCGCGCTCGCTTTCAACCGAGCGCACCTCCCCTTGCGCGCGCCGGGCCTTGACCTGCTCCAGCACAGTATTGGAGCAACTTCCTTCGACGAAGTCGGCGCGCATCAGTTCACCGTTCTTCAGGTCCAGCAGCAAGCTGCCGGCATCGCCCAGATTGCGGTTGCTTGACGTCGTCAACCTGGAGCCACGCGGCAAGCTGGCGGCATCCACCTTGAGCACATGGCTGCGCGGCGTCAGACCACACTGGCTGTATTTGCCTTCGCTGTCGCTGATCAGGAACTGGCCGCTCTCAAGGTACAGGCGCACCCCCGGTATGCCCAACTCCTCAGGGTCCTGAACGTGGTTGTTGTTGCAGTCCACGAAGATCTTTCCCGCAAGGCAGGCGCTGTCGGTGAAGACGCCGCCCGACACCTGGACCTGGAAGCGCGCCTCGTTGCTGGCAACGGCCGCCGGGATAGGAGTGAACGTCGGCGCAGCGACGCAGCCCGCGAGCACGCGGCAACCAAAGCCCTGGGCGCGGTTGATGCCGTCACCCTGCTGCGCACCCACACCGACGCGCACCCGGTAGGTCAGCGTCACCTGCTGCCCGGTCTTGAGCGTACCCAGATTGAACGCCAGGGTTGGCCCCAGGCCGCCCTGCGGGTCGAGTGCCGCCACGCTGTTCAGACGCACCGTGCCCTTGATCAGGGTGAAGCCCGCAGGCAGCCGATCCTTCAGGGTGACTTGCGGCGTCGGGTCGCCCGCCGTCTGGAGCAAAGTGAGCGTGTACAGCACACTGTCGCCCACCATGGCCACGCGCTTGTCGCCGATTTTGGACAGCGCCAGCGTGCCTGGAATGGTGGGGTCCAGGGGAATGTGGTTGTTGAAAATTTCCTGGTGGCTCAAGCCCAGCGCCATGACGAAGTGGTAGCTCGTGTCCTGATTGCCTGTGGGTGCGACCCGCTGCGGCTGCACGTTGTAAATGCCCGGTGCCGGCGGCGTTGCCAGCGCTGCCTTGGGTGCGATCACCGTGGACGGGGGTGGGTTGTAGCCGTTGGGCGCGGTCACGACCAGGCGGAACTGGCACGACTTGGGCGCACTCGGATCCCCGGACAGCAGGAACTTGTAGAAACCATCCGCACCCGTGGTCATGCTCGGGTTACCGGCCGCATCCTTGCCATAGGTTTCGTAGTTGATGACGTAGAGCTTGGGGTCATAGGCCGAGCAGTTGCCCTCGGGCACGAAGCTCACGATGGCGCCCGGCACGGGCTGGCGCGTCTTGCTGTCGTAAACCACTCCATTCGGATCCAGTGGCAGCGATTGCTGCATTGCGCTCACGTTGCAAGTCGATGAGCTCGCGCCTGCGGGGGCCTGCGGCAGCGTGACTTGCAATACCTGGAAATTTTCCACCAGCCTGACCTGGGACCAATAGCTGGCATCGGTGACGTTGCCGCTCTCGTTGGTGACCACGCCAGGAAACGCAATGCGGTTGGCAGGATCGCGGAACAACACGCGATAGCCTGTGCCCGGCTCCAGGCCGCAAAGCTGATAGTGCCCCTGTGCGTCGGTGGTGGTGGTGCGTATCGGTGTGTCAGCGCGCACCAGATCGGCAAAGGTTTTGCCCGCAGCGCTGGGGGCGTTCACGTCATAGACCTCCACGATCCAGCCCGGCAGCAATTTGGCGCTGCCGTCCAGCACCTTCTTGTTGCTGCCGTCGATCCAAACGTGGCCATCCATGCCGGCGGAGAGTTGCACCGGCGTGCTCAACTGGCAAACCTTGAGCAGAGGTGTCGCGCCGCAGCTCTGCGGCGACGCCAGATCGCCCGGTTGTGGCAGTTTGTCCGTGGGCTCGCCGCCACCGGTAACGCTCACCACGTTGCGCAAGGGACTGAAAGCCGCTGCGCCCTGGGCAAAACTCACGCTCAGCTGAATCGTGGACAGGCTCGTCTGTCCTGCAACCAGCACCTGGGCGCTGTCGCAACTGACCTGCTGGTGATCGGAGTTCAGGGTGCAGGTCCAGCCCGTGCCTGCGGCCGACTCGATCGCCCACTTGGCAGGTGTGGTGGTCGCAGGCAGTCGGTCGACCACGGTGTAGGTGCCCACGGTCGAGGCCCAACCCTGGTTCTTCACCGTGAGCGTGTAAATGGCTTGATTGCCTTCGGTGAAGGTGGGCTTGCTGGAGGTCTTGGTGACCACCAGATCGGGCACTTGCACCAGCAGTTCGCCGAAATCATTCTCCACCAACTGCGCGCCCGCAGGAAGCGCAATGGCGCTCACGGCGCTGGGCAGCACGCTGACGGGCGTCGCGGTCCCGGTGCTCACCCCTGCAATCGTTCCGGCCACGGTCACCCCGTTGACGGTGGGAATCTGCGTGCCCGGCGCGAAGGGCTGGGCCAGTTGCTCGGTCACGGTGTAGCCCGCAACGCCTGCAGCCAGCAGATCATCGAACTGATAGTGGCCAAGCGCGTCCGTCACCATGCTGCGATTCACGCTGGTGCCGGCTATATCGACTCCGCTCAGGGTGACGCTCACACCAGCAATCCCGGTGTCCGAGTTGTCGCGCAGCCCGTTGACATTGCTGTCGAGGTAGACGTAACCACCGATAGAGCCGAGGATTTCAGGAAAGTTGTTGCCCACGGAGCCGCCTAGCGCGAGGCTGGCGATGGTGATGCTGGTGGCCGGGCCGACGGGGCCGTCGGCGTAGCCCATGGGTTGGGTTTCGCACACGCTGTACTGCGCACCGGCCGGCACACCCGCGAACAGGTAGGCTCCGGTGGTTGCCGCCGTGAGCACCGGATTGGTCAGCCCTGGCAGAGCAAATGCGCCAGCAGCGCAATCGCTGCCGAGCACGAGCTTGACCGTGACGCCGCCAATGCCTGGTTCGCTGGCCGAGTCAAAGCCGCCATTGCGATTGCGGTCGTAAAACACGGCGCCGCCGATGCTGCTGCTGCGGTCCTCACCAAAGTTGTAATTGATACCGTCGCCCAGCCGCACGCTGATGCCGGTGATTCGGTCGGTCCCCAGCGCCGGCGTATTGCCCGCCGCAGCACCGGTGACGACGCCCCCCACGGTGCCGACATTGACGGCACTGGTCCGATTGACCAAACCCGCCGGACTGATCGGCAAGGGCTCTTCCAGCACATAGGTCAGCGTGGGATTCAACACCGAGAAGCTGTAGGCGCCATTGGCATCGGTGGTGGTGGTGGCCACCAGATTGCCCAGATCGGCGGCGTTGCGCAGGATCACCGTGGCGCCCTGAATCGGCGTGTCCGTGCCAGGGTCATAGGCGTTGTTGATATTCACGTCCACATAGACAAAGCCGCTGATCGAACCGGGAATCTCGCCGAAGTTGTATCCGGTCGCCGCGTTCGCCGCGTTGAATGGAATGGCGGAAATGCGGTTCTGCGCGGCGGCATTGCCAAAGCTGCTGTTGTCCACAACACCGCCCTGGGTGCCGGCCGTTTCCCTGCCATCCCGGTAGGCGCTGGGCTGGGTCTCGGTCACGGTGTAGCCGAGCCCGTTCGCGTTCTTCAACGCGCCGAAGCTGTAGCTGCCATCCGACGCGGTGACCGTGGTGCAGCTGCCGCACACCGCAGCGCCCGAGGCAGTGCTGCCCGACAGTGTCAGCGTCACGCCCGCAATGCCCACTTCGCCGGCGTCCATGACACCGTTGTTGTTGTTGTCGAAGTAGACAAAGCCCGACAGCGTGCCCGTCTTCTCGCCAAACAGGTAGTTGACGGCATTCGCACCCACAGCCAGCTTGATCGCTGAAATGCGACTGTTGCCGCCCACTACGGAGGGCGTGCCACAGCTTGCCGTGCCGCAACCCGTGCCCGCGGCATCGCTGCGATTCGCGTAATCCACGGGCTGCGTTTCGACCAGTGTGTAGCCGGTACTGTCGCTGGCCGGCAGTGCGGAGTAGGAGAACGTGCCATCACCGGCGCTGGTCGCAGCGCAGCTCAGGCTCAGACTGGTGAGCAGGGTGCAGACGTCGTCACCCGACACCGTGGTGCCCGACAGAGCCAGGGTCACGCCCGCGATGCCGATGTCACTGCCATCCTTCACGCCGTTGTCGTTGGCGTCGTAATAGACCGCACCGGCGAGTTTGGCGCCGAGTTCACCGAAGTTGTAATTCACACCCATGGCTCCGACTTGCAGCACGATGCCCGTGAAGAAATCGTTGCCGGCCACGCCCGGTGTGGCCAGGCCGCTGCCAAGTTGCTCCAGGCCGTCTGCATAGTTGTTCAGCGGGGTTAGCGTCTGCGCTTGTTCCGTCAGCGTGTAGCCTGCGCCGTCGCTGGCCGGAAGCCCGATGAAGCTGTACTGGCCGCTGCTGTTGGTCTTGACCGTGCACGGATTCGGGCTGATCTCGACACACACATCCAGGCCGCCGCTGGTCTTGCCGGAAAGTGTGACGCCGACGCCAGAAATGCCGGGCTCGCCCGCGTCCTTGACGCCGTTGCTATTGAGGTCGACATAGACAAAGCCCGACAGGCCCTGGCCCGACTCGCCGAAGTTGTAACCCGCAGCCACGTCCCCGGATGCGATGGTGATGGCCGTGATCGCGGTGTTTGCGCTGCCGGTCACGCCTGTCAGCACGCCTGCAGCGATGACAGAGCCGCCAATCGTGCCACCCTTGCTACCCGCTTGTGCGCCGGTGTGGGTGAGGCCGCTGGGCGTTGTCTCCGTGACGGCGTAGCTGCCAGGGCGCAGGGCCGGGAAGGTGTAGGCGCCGTTGGCGCCGGTGATCGCGGTCGCATTGACCGGCGCACCCAGATCGTCGGTGCCGACCAGCGTCATCGTGACTCCGGCAACGCCCACAGTCTCGCTGCCTGAGCGCACGGCATCAGGCGTGGAAGGCAGGCTGTCGATGAAAACATAGCCGCTGAGCGTGGCCGGCACGAGTTCGCCGAAATTGTTGTTGATGGAGGTCCCGGCGGAATAGACCTTGATGGCCTGAATCACATCGCTGTTGGCGCCGCTGGCCGTACCAGCGACGGCGTTCGTTCCGGTCACCGTCCCGGCCGTGGTCTTGCCGTTGAGGTAGCCGGTAGGCGTGGTCTCTGTGACGGTGTAGCCAGCGGCGTCAGCGGGCGGCACGGTAAAGCTGTAGGCACCGAGCGTGCCTGCCACGCTGCTGGTGGTCGTCGTCAAGTTGACAAGCTGACCCACGTAATTGGTTCCGGCTAGCGTCAATGTGACGCCACCGATGCCGCTGTCGCTGGAACCCGATTTGATGCCGTCATTGTTGGCATCGATGTAGACGAAGCCGCTGATTGTGGCCTGAGCGTATTCCTGAAACAGATAGCCTGTGGCCGCCGTCGCAGCCGTCGCGGGCAAGGTGATGCCGCTGATGGTGTTGGCCGCAGCCACATTGGGGCCCGAGCTAACACAGTTTTGTACGCCGTCGCAGTTGTTTGGAGGAGCAGTTCCGCTGGCATTACCTACGGTTTCAAAGCGGTCCCAATAGCCAGCCGGCTGGGTCTCAACCAGGGTCCAACTGCCAGGTGGCAGCTTGTCGAACAGGAACGCGCCATCCTTGCCGACGCCCGTGCTGGTGCTCAGTGCCGGGTAGGTCATGCTGCTGCCGTAGGTGTAGCCGTAGCTGTCGATGCCGGTGAGCGTGAGTGCGACGCTGTTGATGCCTTCACCGGCGTCAAACGCATCGTTCAGATTGTTGTCGGCGTAAGCCACGCCGGCGATGGAGTTCTTGCGCACCTGCACCGTCACAGAGTTGGTGTCATTGCCGGGTGTGGTGTCGATCGAGGTGTTGGGCAGCGGTGCGACGGATGCGGTGTTGGTGATCGCGGGCGTTGGGTTGGACGTGGCGAAGTTCGCGCCGCCGGAACCAAAGCTGTAGCTGCCGCTGGCCACGTAGGCGGCACGCACGGGGATCTTGATGCTCACTTGCTTGGTTACGTCGGGGGCCGAGTCAGCGCTCGGGTCAGCCGGGATCGGGCCCAGCGTGCAGGTCACGGTGCCGTTGGCGCCCAAGACGGGTTCAACGCAAGAATTGGTGGCCAAGCTGACGCCCGCTCCCGGCGTCACCGTAATGGCACCGGCTGTGCGCACAAAACCCGCAGGCAGCACGTCGGTGACGCGCACGCCGCTGGCGTCTGACGGACCCTTGTTGCCAACCACGATCGTGTAGAAGAAGGGTTCGTTCAGGTCAACCACGGGCTTGGAAACCGATTTGCTGAAAATCAGCAGATCGGTCTTGGGCAGCACTGTGGTGGTTTCCGTAACGCTGTTGTTGCCCGGCAGCGAATCGCCGGCATAGGGCGAGGGACCGGTCTCATAAGACTCGACCTTCGCCGTGGTCTTGTAGGTGACGGAGTGGGACAACGCACTTGAGATCGGTCCGGTGTCGAACCGGAGCTTAAAGGTGGCGCTGGCGCTGGCCGACTGAATGCTGTGCGCCCGATCCGCACCCAGATAACACACCACGTCGGCGCTCACGACGCTGCAACTGGCGCCGGCGGGCAGGACCGTGCCGGTGCCCGGGTTGTAGGTCATCGTGAAGCCCCCGGTCGGTGGCGTGGGCGTGACCGTCAACATGAATCCTGTCGCCTGCGAGGGGCCGTTGTTTTGCGCCTTCACCTGGTAGACGACGTAGTCGCCGAAGGCGATGGGATCGTAGCCGGGGTCGTTGTCAGTGACCGACAGGTCGATCGCCTTGGTGGTGACGCTGACGGTGTTGCTGGCGCTGTTGTTGGCATAGCCTGGTGCGTCACTCTCGACCGTGGTGGTGGTGATGGTGGCGTTGCTGGTGTAGCTGGCGTCGAGCGTGTCGGGATAAGGAAAGCTCGGGATCACCTTGAAGCTGAGTTGGCGTGATTCGCCGTTGCTCAGGTTGAAGCCGCTGCACTCGATCCCGGCCTGACCGGCGTAGGGTGCGCCCACGAACGAGGCAACATAGCCGCAAGCCCCACCGACGGTGAGCGAGGCGCTGAGCGCGACGTATGGCATGCGCAGTGGGTCAATGACTTGGCGCAACACCACGCCGGCCGCAGTGTTCGGGCCATTGTTCTTGATGGATGTGGTGTAGGTCAGTTGTACGCCCACCTTGACCGGATTCGGGGCGCTGGAAATCGAGGTCACCGCCACGTCGGCAATAGGGTCGACGATGATGGCTGCGCTGGCGCTGTTGTTGGCGCCATTGGTGTCGATCGCGTCGGGCGAGCTCACTGTGGCCGTATTGGTGAAACTGCCGTTTCCCGAAGGGCTGTCGCCAAAAGGGCGCGTGACCGTGATGCTGATGGTGCGGGGTGAACCGCTGGTGACGTTCAGCAAGGTGCAGGTCACGGTCGAACCAAAGCTGCAGGACTCACCTGCCACAGCTGCCGTGATCACGGCGCTGCCGCCCGTGGTTCCGGCGTTGCCGCTGTACCAGCCGGGAATCGGATCTGTCACCTTCGCCGTGGGCGCGACGTCGGGTCCGGCATTCGCCACCGTCAGGGTATAGACCACAGAGTTATTGGAAATCAGCACATGCTGCGCTGGCGCGGGAATGCTGGCCGTCTTCAGAATGGAGAGATCGACGTTGCGTGGCGTACCCGTCACCGAGGCGCTCTGGCAACTGTTGCCGCTGTCGGGCGGACTTTGCGGCGAGACAGGAGACACGCCAGTGCAGGCATTGTTGGTGATGGTGCCGAGGAAACTGCTGCTGGCCTTGGTCACAATGGTCAACACGGGCAGCGCCGCACCACGTGCCAGATTCGCACCAGCGTAATCGCAGTTGAGTGTTCCTGTGGCGCCGACGGCAACCCCGGCGCAAATCCAGGAAGCCGGTGACGATGAGGCAAAGGTTTCGTTGGGGTCGAGCGCATCCGTGATACGAATCGTGCCCGTGGTGGCCGACGTGGAGGTAAGCGAATTGGTCACCGTGATGGTGTTGGTGATCGTTCCGCCTGCTGCCACCAGGGTCGGGGTCTTGTTCTTGGAAATGGTGAGGTGGGCAAAAGGCGCAGTAATGGAGTAGGCCACTGCCGCCGCGGTGTTAGAGCCGGCCGTTGGTGCAGAGCGCGTGACGTTGGCGGTATTCGTGCCGCTGTTCCCGGCGGCGCCCACGACGGTCAGCGGAATCAACCAGGGGCCCGCCGTGGCGCCGTTGGCGAGCACCACACCCAATCCGGGCGAGCAGGAGATGGTCTGTCCGGCCAGGGTGCAGCCGCTGGGCAGGGCGCCGATCGTGAAATCGGACGACACCAGGTCGGTGACGGTGACGGTGGTTGCGGCTTGCGGCCCCAGGTTGGTCGCCGATAAAGTCAGGTTCACGGCCTCGCCCACGGCGTAACTGGTCAAGCCAGTGGCCACCGAGACCATGCTTTTGTTGGCACGCAGGTCGGTTCCCGCTGCAACGTTGACCACGACCAGAGACGGGCCGTTGTTTCCTGCAATAGGGTCGGGCGTCGAGCCGTCCGTGGATCTCACGGAGGCTCCATTGGTAATGGTTCCATTCGGTGTGATGATGCGGCCCGTCACCGTGATATCCGGGGCTGCCCCATTCAATGAAATACTGGGTCCCGAGTAATCGCAAGTCAAAGTGATGCCGACTGCGGCACAGGTCCAATTCGTTCCCGCAGCCGACTGATAAGTGAAGTCGGTGACGGCAGGCAGGTTGTCAATGACTTGAAATGTGGTCGCGGCGTCGGGGCCGGCATTGGTCACGTGCAATGTGAAGCTGATGATCGAGCCCGAGTTGGCGTTGCATGGCGTTGCTGTGACGCAGCCACCCGGTCCGGTCTTGGTGATCCCGAGGTCAGCGCCATTGATGACGGTGGCGTTCTTGGTGAGCGCGTCGTTGCCAGCATTGGGATCGACGTTGGTGCTCGAAGAGACCGTCGCAGTGGTCGTCTGCACCCCGAAAGTGGCGCCTGCGCCATTGAAATTGACAGTCCAGGTCGCCTGCGCCGCCAGCAGCGTCTTGGTGCATGTGAGCGTGTTGGGTGATGCAACCAGATTGAAGGCGCAGTTGGCGGGCGTGCTTTGGCCCGCAAAGCTGATATTCGGCGGCAGGTCGATAGCCAGGGTCAGGGTGTCGGCGGCGCTCACCAGATCGTTGTTGGTGGCAGTGACGGAGAAGCTTGACGTGCCTCCGCGCACGACCGGGTCCGGCGCCCAGGTGTAGGCCGACACGCTGAGGTCAACCGCCGTGGCCGCCTGCGCAACACCTGCCAGACCCAGGCCAGATGCGAGTGCGAGATAAGCGATGCATTGGACGAGCGCGCGACGTACAGATGGGAATTTCATTGGGGCCGTGCCTTGGAAGGGGTTGTGCTGCCCGGGCGGCAGAATTCGTGAGAATGAACCTGTAGCTCTAGGGATGGTCTGCACAACCCTCGCCACAGAGTGAACTGAGCGAGGCGAATTCACAAAATGAAAACAAAAATGCGTTTTCGCGCAAATTCAGGTCGATTTCCGTCTGAATTTGGAGCCTTTCGGGCTCAATCTGGGCGTC
>CAIVXG010000096.1 GCA_903909815.1 uncultured beta proteobacterium
CCCAGGGCTTCCAGACCCACCTTCGCCTTGAACTCCGGCAGGTGCACGTTGCGTTTCTTCTTCGATTCACTCATTTGGATTACCCGTTTCTTTCGACAGTGTCCTACTTAAATCACTGTCCCAAATTCCGGGTCCACTTCATGACTCCAGTTCCACGCCACTAATCCGTTTTCAACAGATTAAGCGAACGGCTTGGTCCAAGGCGAAGGGTACTGATCCAGCAAAGTGACCTTTTAGGCGCGCAAGAACTTGGCGCTAGCGTTGTTGCGCGTCGTTTTTGTCGGCGATTGTCTTCTGCAGACAGCTTCAATACAGAGGTGCGAGTTCGCCTCAGGCCAATTGCCTGGTTGTTTCGGGAACGATGATGAAGCGGACAGCGCGAAGCATCTGGCGTTCCCCACCGATATAGTTTCTCGTAGCCGCTGGATCTGGACTTGCCGCAACGGCGCGCTCCACCCCGGACTCGATTTCGGTGCAGAGCTTTTCCAACTCGACGGGGAGTGCCTTGAGGAGGCGCACCAATTCACGCTGCGCAGTTGCTCGAGCAAGACCCAAGGCTTCACCGGCGTCGAGGATGTGATTTCTGGTGACTGCGGCGAACGTCTTGGCGTCGCCGATCGCGAGCGCCAGCGGAGTCAGCGGCCAGCGGGCATTTTCATTGGCAAACGTTTTGGTTTCATACACCGCGGTGCACAACAGGTCGTACGCGGGCGCCACCTCAGTTCCCGGCGCAGTCACCAAGAACGATATGTTCTTGAGATGGTTGTCTGCGTTGCCCACCAAGAAATTAAAGACAAGCCATTGGTAGAGCTGCATTCGGGCCTTCGCCTTGAATCGGCAATGCTGCACTGCCGCGACAAGAGAGTCCACTTTGGCTGCGGTGTACTTAAACCCCCGTGCCTTGTTCAGCAACTGGCATGTGTCTATCGCGTGCAGTCGCACCGCGTCGCCCCATGGATCCAACCTGGACGGGGACGCCTGTCGATCGAATCGTTCGACGATATAGACGGGTTGGGGAACGTAGAGCCGGTGAACGGCCGGCACGTTCAGTCCCACTGCCTTGGCCAATCGCATGGTGACGTACTCGTTCATGACCGACGCTGGGTAGTCGCCACTTAGGTGATTGGGCTTCAGGATATGTGTGGAGGGCGTTCCGGCCATTGGTTCAAACAGCGCTCCCTGTTTGAACACAACCAGCATCTTGTGTTGAGCACCTGCAAGGGACATTCGTTTGAGCGACCCCTTGGTTAACGATGCCCTGGGCAGGTTGGCAATTCGCCGACTCAAATCAGCAAGCTCCAGCGGACGCAACCCGTGCGCCACGGACTCTGTCTGCAGAGGATCACGAAGAACGAGCGAGCCCGCCGACTCGGCGCCGAAATGAGCCAGCAGACCAAAGGCATCCTCGGGCGCAATGTCCGCCTCGTTTGCGATGAGGGTTCGCAGAGCCTCTTCAGGCAAGAGGTTATCAAAGTACCACTGGACAGGGCGGTTTGTCGCGCCATCACTATGCACCGTTGGCGATGGATCAAACAAAGATGCAACTAAGTCGTCCTTATCGGCAGCGCGATTTCGCTGAAATCGTGGAAGTGCTGGTGACAGGTCGTAGGCCTGCGGTGAGGCCGTCCAGGTCGAGGTGTATTCGAATTCCCACAGGTCGTTGTTCTCTCGAAGGTATCCAACAAGCTGATCGTTGACCACGACTTCAAGCTGGCGAGTCGTCATCCTTTGTCCTCCGAGACAATGTCGAGTACGGGCATGGTAGCTGGACTGGCACTGGCGCCGACAGGTTTGGACGATTGAAGCTGAGTCGAATGCGCCGACATGCGACGTTTGAGCGGTTTGACGCCTTTCGTCTTGAGGGCCGATAGCTGCGGGATGGCGGCATCAGGCACATCCGCTTTGAGCTCAACTCCCAGCTCAGCAAGAAGCTTTAAAACCCGGCCAACTTGCACCGTCTCCTTGCCGCGTTCCACCTCACGCACGAAAACCGGCCCGACGCCAGCACTTCCGGCCAAGTCATCCATGCGGATCTTCTGGCTCTTGCGGGTTGCACGGATGACTAGGCCGAGCAGTTGCGTAGTAGTGATGTCAATAAGCATAGATTGGTTCAATCGGTGTTTTTGCATCGATTTTAGTCGGTGAGCAGTTGTGGCGTCAACATTATCGATGCGAACACGTTGATAATATATACAAGCCATACGGCTTCCAACATAATGATGCTAACGCATCGTTTATTTTGTGGAATTTGCCAAAAACCTTCTTCAACGTAAGTGCTCCATGAACCCCAGGCTTGTCAGCGCAATCTGAATCCCACATGCTTTCCCCATCAAAACCAAGATGGAGAAGCGAGCATGAAGAAGGCGAAGCACGACTGGGCAGGCCACGTCGCAGCGATCAAGACCCAAG
>CAIVXG010000097.1 GCA_903909815.1 uncultured beta proteobacterium
CAAGCAATAAAGTCATCCTGACCGTGGCCTGTACCGGTGCCTGGCCGCAAAAGACCGACACGCCCTACATACCGTTGACCCCGCAGGACGAGGCCGATGAAATCGTCCGCTGCGCTGATGCTGGCGCTTCCATTGCGCACATCCATGTTCGCGACGACGCCTTCAAGGCATCCATGGACTTTGACAAGTTTGCTGAAACCGTTCGGTTGGTACGGGCGCGCAGCAATATCGTTTTGAATCTCACGACCTCCGGCGGACTGGGCCTCTCGGACGAAGTGCGGATGAAGCCGTTTCAGGAACTGAGACCGGAGATGGCGTCATTCGACGCCGGCACCATGAACTGGGCTCATACCACCATCTTCGAAAACAGCCCACGTTTCCTGGAAAAGCTGGCGGTTTCCATGGCCGAGTGCAGCGTGAAGCCCGAATTCGAGATATTCGATGCCGGCATGATCTACAACGTCCTGCATTACATGAAGAAGGGGCTGATTAGTGGTCGCCCGCATTTTCAGTTCGTGCTTGGCGCCCCGGGCGGCATGACAGCCGAAGTCAAGAACATGATGTTCCTGCTTGACGTCTGCCAGGATAACCTGGGCGTCAACTTCACGTGGTCGGCGCTGGGCATTGGCAAGGGGCATCTGCCCATCATCTACGCGGCACTTGCCATGGGCGGCAACGTGCGCGTTGGAATGGAAGACAACATCTTCTACCGCAAGGGCCAGCTCGCCAAATCCAATGTCGAATTCGTCGAACGCGTCAAGCGCACCGTTATTGAAATAGAAAAGACGGTTGCCACACCGGACGAGACACGCGCGATCCTGGGCCTGAGGGCGGCCAGCAACGCCAACGCATAAGTGCCCAGTACAAATTGCTTTTTTAAACCAAACCGGAGACAAAGACATGAACGAATCGATAGCAAATACCAGCTTTACACCGGCAAGACTTGCTGGCGCAGTCATTGGCAGTCTGGCGCTTATGGCTGGCAACGCGCACGCGATGAACGGCGCCCAACTGGGCGGATACGGCATCAAGAATGCCGGGATGGGCGGCGCCTCCATTGCCCTGCCACTCGATGCTTCGGCAGCCGCGAACAATCCGGCCGGTATGGCATTTGTCCCAAATTCCTTCGCGCAAAACTTCTTGCTATTTCGCGGGCAATCGTCGGTAAGCCTGTTTGGCAACCCACTGGAGGACAACACAAACGTCTTGGCACCTGAAGGTGGCTTCAACTGGGTGATCAGTCCCACCATGACCGCAGGCTTGACTGCATCAGGGTCCGGTGCCGGGGTTGATTTTGGAAAGCCTGCCGTTCCCGCACCAGGAGCCGAAAATGTGAAAGCATCACAGAAAGTGGCAGAAATCGTTTCCAGCGTAACGTGGAAAGTTCAACCCAACCTGGCGATCGGCTTGGGCTTGAATCTCATGGTGCAACAAGTCAGTACGCAAGGTGTGGTGGTGCAGCCTGTTCCAGGCATGTTTGTTCCCGTGCCAGGGCACGGCACGCAAACCGCTACTGGGTTTGGTGCGCGCATCGGCGTACTCTGGAACGCAAGCCCGGAGATCTCCTTGGGTGCCACGTACAAGACAAAAACGAACATGAGCCAGCTGGGTGATTATGCGAACGATGTGCTGGCTTACAGCGCAGGCAAGATTGACATCCCTTCGGAGTACGGGATTGGCCTGGCATGGAAGGCGACACCCACAATCACCGTAGCCGCCGACTATTTGCAAATACAGTACGCTGGCATCAAGGCCAACCAGGATCCTGCTGGCCCAGGCTGGAAGGATCAACCGGTTTTCAGATTGGGCGTGGCATGGGACGTCAACTCAATTTGGACGCTGCGAGGTGGACTCAGCAGCAACCAGGCGCAAATTGACAGCGTGCGCGCAGCGCAGAACTTCATGACACCAGCAATCAACGACAAGTCCTACACCGCAGGGGCATCCATGAAGCTTGACAACAAGGCCGACATCAGCTTCAGCATTGAACTGAATCCGTCGGTCACCTTGGACGGTTCCGGTCCAAGCACCGGGGTGTCCATCACCAGCAAGACACAGGTATGGCGCTTGGGATACCAGAGAGCTTTCTGATCAAAGGTACCATGCGACAGTCACCGCACTGATTGACGGAGCTTCGCCATTCCATGTCAGAACACGCAGACAAAGTCCTTCATCTCGGGTTGAATCCGAGCGAGGCGGCGACGAGCCCCTATGCCCGGTTCTTCAAACCAGAGATGGAGTCCTTGCCGGAGAATGTCCGTGAGGCGCTGGCGACGGGTGCCCTCGCCCACGAACTATTGCCGACGGTAGAGCACGCTGGGGAGCTACAGGCTCCCGGCTACTGGCCGGTGGAAACGGGCTACACGCTCGGTTCAGACGGCTCGGCGCGTGTCTTTGTCCTGTCGCCAATGCCAGGCGTTACCCCAGCCATGTGGGACTGGTGGTTTGTCTGGCACGGCAGCAGCGGACAGCGATACAAGTTGTGGCACCCGCAGGCACATGTCGATGTACGTTGGCAGGACGGCCGGGACGATCTGGACTACTACATTGGACGCGTGTCGAACGTGGTTGAGTATGTGGGTTCGGTGCGCATGAACGTTGCCATTCGCTTTGTCTCTCCGTCGGTGCTGGGGTTTGATGAGCAAAGGCTTGAGTCCAGTGGAGAACTTGCTGTCTGTGCCAGGGTCGGCCTTGCTGGCGCCCCCATCGAAACTGGCTGGCTGGTGCACCACATTCGGCCCGTGCCGGGCGGCTCTGAAATGCGCACCCGCATCTGGCTTGGTGGTGCCAACGTACGCCCCCGCGGCATGCCTGGAGCCATTGGCGCATGGCTGGGCCGCACGGCGAGTCGCCTGCAGCCCATCACCGTGACCCAGGTTGAACAACTGATGGTGCATGACGCGCACGAAATGGGGCACCTTGCCGCGATCCTGCCGCAGTTGTATGAAACCTTCAAGACCTGACTAAGTGACTTGGAAAGACCTGGGCATGACAACAAGCAACAACGACAGAATTTACCTGGGCTACAGCGACAGTGAACTCGCAAGCAGCCTCTATGCCCGATTTTTCAAGCCGGACATGGCGCCGCTGCCAGCGCATGTGCGCGAGGCCATCGCGGTGGGGTTGCAGACGGTTGACCTGATGCCACCGATCGAGAGTGCGCCAGACCTGCAAGGCGCAGGCTACTGGCCAGTCGAAACTGGCGTCACCATCAGTCCTGATCACGCCGTTCGTGTGTTTGTTCTGACGCACATGCCAGGTGTGACGCCCGTGATGTGGGACTGGTGGTTTGCCTGGCACGGCAGCGAGGCGCAGCGTTACAAACTCTGGCATCCGCGCGCTCACATGCATGCGGCCTGGGCCGACGGACGTGCTGACCTGAACGAATACATCGGTCGAACCTCTCGCGTGGTGGAGTACGTGGGCAACCAGCGTCTGAATCTTGGCATCCGCTTTGTTCACCCTGCCAGTCTCGGTCTGGATGAGGCTCGTCTCACGCGCGATGGCGAAGTTGCCATCTGTGCGCGTGGCAGCATGGCCGGGACGCCCATGGAAACCGGCTGGCTCATTCACCATGTGCGACCAGTGTCGGGTGGCTCGGAAATGCGTTCGCGCTTTTGGTTGGCCGGCTCCAATATCAGGCCGCGTGGCATGCCAGGCCCGGTTGGCGCCTTGCTGGGACGAGTTGCGGCGAAGCTGGCGCCTCTGACCAGCAACATGGCTGTGGAACTGTTGGTGCACTGCGCCCAGGAAATGAATCATCTGGCGGGGATATTGCCAGAGCTCTATGCCACTTTCGGCCCCGGGAAGAAGCGCTGAAGTCCGCCGCATCTTTGCCTCTTACCAAGAAAAGGACACTCGATCTATGCAACGTAATCCAACAAAAGGCACCGCTTTCCGCAGGGGCGAAGCCGGCTTCGAGCAGGCCGTTCTTGGCACCAGTTTCACGGCCCGTGATCCAGGACGTCGTCCCGGCATCGTGGTGCAGGTCAATGATGTGGATGAAGTCATCGCCGCTGTGCTTCAAGCCGGGCGTGACGGTCTGCGCATAGGTATGTGTTCGGGCGGGCACAGCTGGGCGCAAAACCATATTCGCGAAGGCGGCATGATGCTTGATCTCTTGCGCCTGAATGCGATTGAAATCAACGCCACCAGGATGACCGCCGTGGTAGGCCCCGGTTGCCTGGGAGGTGACTTCAATCTGGCGTTGGTCAAGCAAAAGTTGTTCTTCCCCATGGCACACGCCTACACCGTGGGCATCGGTGGCTTCTTGCTGCAGGGCGGATTTGGTTGGAACAGTCCACAACTGGGTGTCGGCTGCCAAAACGTGTTCGGCATCGACGTGGTGCTGGCCGACGGCACCTTGGTGCACGCCAGCGAGACTGAGAATGCCGACCTGTTCTGGTCGGCGCGCGGAGCCGGCCCCGGCTTCTTCGGCGTCGTTGTGCGCTTTCACCTGAAGCTGCACGCCCGCCCCAAATTTATGGGTATGAAGATGCAGGTGTTTCGTATCAAACACCTCGAACAGGTGATGAAGTGGGCAGATCGTGTCGGTCCGCAGGTTGCGCGCAACGTCGAGTTCCAGATGGTAATGAATCCCAAGGCGAGCATCATCAATGCGCACGGTATCGAGGTCATCGCACCGGTGTTTGCTGATAGCTGGAAAGAGGCACGCGAGCACGTGGACTTTATTAGCAACAGCCCGGTCCGATCTCTGGCCAGCGTGACGCTGCCTTTGCTGCCGATGTCGCTCAACTTCATGATGAAAGCCGGCGAAAAAACGCTGTTCTTGGCGAACACGCGCTGGAGCGCCGATAACATGTGGATGGACGGCCCGATTGACCCGGTTTTGCCGGGCCTGCAACGCATCGCGGAAACACAGCCGCCTCACCCCAGCCATGTGCTGTGGCTGAACTGGAATGCGCCGCCGCAGCGCCCGGACATGGCTTTCTCGGTCGAACACCGTACCTATCTCGCGCTGTACTGTGGTTTGGGTCAGGGCGTTGACGAGGCCCGGCATGCGAATTGGGCGACCGACAACATGCGCTCGCTGGAGCCATGGAGTTGTGGCATTCAACTGGCCGACGAAAACCTGGGAAGGCGACCGGCACGATTTGTGACAGACATCAACATGGCGCGGCTTGATCAGGCACGTGCCAAATACGACCCACTGGGGCGATTCCATCCGTGGATGGGACGCTTGCCCGCTCAAAGCACCTGAGACACAAGCCAGCAAGTGATTCCTGCGCTGGAGCGCAGCCGCCTGACTTCGGCCCGACATGGCGAACCATGGAACATCGACACAAGGAAGACAAATGAGTGAAGACATCAAAACACCGCTGGAAATGCTCTACCACTGGGAGCGCGAAACACCCCAATCCGTTTTTCTGCGCCAGCCCAAGGCGCTGCAATGGACCGAGTACACCTGGGCACAAGTGGGTGATGCGGTCAGGCGTGTGGCCACATTTCTGCGCGCCAAGGGCTACCCCGCGGGATCCAGCATCGCACTGTGGTCCGCCAACAGCAAGGACTTTGTCATAGCTGACCTAGCCATCATGATGGCCGGGCACGTTAGTGTTCCGCTGTACCCGGGGCAGGATGTAGCTTCCGCACGCTACATCCTGGAGCACAGTGAAGCCAGGCTCATTTTCCTCGGCGCTTTCGACAACGCAGCTCGGGTTGACGAGTGCATTCCAGTCGGTGTTGAACGTGTCGGTCTGTTGGGTTGCACCTGTCCTGCGGAATCGACACTGGACTCAGTGTTGGCCAGTCACGTTCCGCTACAGGACTCCCCACTTCCTGACCCGCAAGCACTGTTCACACTGGTCTATACCTCCGGCACCACTGGCAACCCCAAGGGCGTGATGCTGGTGCACGCCACGCCGGGGCGGGTCGTTCCCGAGTTGGCGGTCTCAGCCAAGCAAACACCGGGCGACTGCCGGCTATTTTCTTTTTTGCCCATGGCGCATATCGCTGAACGGATCATGATAGAGATGATCGCGCTCTACATGGGTGGCAGCATTTCGTTTTCAGAAGGATTAGCCACATTCGCTGAAGAGTTGCGCTCGGTGCAGCCCACTTTTTTCTTCTCAGTGCCACGCTTGTGGATCAAGTTCAAGGAAGGCATCGATGCCAAGGTACCGCCGGCGGCGCAGAAAAGTCTGCCTGAAGCGCACAAGGCCGGCATCCGCCAGATGCTGGGGCTGGCCGACGCGCGCTTCATCCTCACCGGTTCCGCTCCCTGCCCGCGCGACGTGCAACAGGCCTTCATCGACCTGGGGATCTGGGTGCGCGATGGCTACGGCATGACCGAGAACTGCATCCACGGTTGTGGCTGGGTGCAAGATGGACCGCCGGTAGCTGGTTGCGTGGGCAAGGGCATCAGCCCCAGTGTTCAGATTCGACTGGGCGAAGACAACGAAGTGCAGTTCAGCAGTCCGGCGTTGATGAAGGGCTACTACAAGGAGCCTGAGAAGACGTCTGAAGTGCTGGTCGATGGCTGGTACCGCACGGGCGACACCGGCCGCTTTGACGAGGACGGCAACCTGTGGCTCACCGGACGTCTGAGCGAGGTATTCAAAACTTCCAAGGGCAAGTTCATCAAGCCTGGCGCGCTTGAAGACCGGTTCGGTGGCTGTGCGTTGCTGGCCCAGGTCTGCGTTTTTGGCCACGGTCTGGACCAACCCGTTGTGTTGGCCAGCCTCTCGGAAAGCGGTAGGAAGCTTGAGCGAGCGGAGTTGATGCATGCGTTGGCCGTCTACCTTGAGGCGCTTAACGCCGCTTTGCCACCGCACGAGCGCTTGTCGCAGATCTTCGTCACGCGCGAAGACTGGAACATGGCTAACAGCCTGCTGACACCAACGATGAAGCTCAAACGCAAGGCGGTGGAAGCGAATTACCGACCGTGGGTGCAGAGCTTGCTAGGGCAGGATCCAGTGATATTTGAATGAGGAGTAAAAACAATGGCCACTACAGTTGATCCGATTAGGCAACACATTCTATGGGGCACGCCGCACTCGCTCTACACCGGTAAAGCACGGTCCTGCCTGATCAAGAAAGGGCTTGCGTTCGTCGAGCGCTGTCCTTCGCATCCGGATTACAAAGCACGCGTGCGGCCGGCGGTCGGACTGGTGACTTTTCCGGTGCTCGAAACTCCGGATGGAGAATTCATTCAGGATTCCACGGACATCGTCACTTATCTGGATGGGCTCGACAAAGGTGCGCCCGCCAAGTCGATGACGCCGGCCACGCCGGTGCAACTCGTGGTGGCGAGACTGATCGACGGTTTTGGTCTGGAAGGCATGTTGCAGGTGGCCATGCACTACCGTTGGAGCTACCGCGACGAGCAGGAACTGTTTTTGCAGACCGAGTTTGGGCGCGGACTCTATGCTGGCGCGGATCGTGAAACACGGCGTGGCGCCGGCCGGCGCGTCATGGACTTCTTCAGTTCCAGCCTGCCAGCATTGGGAATCACGCCGCAGACCATTCCAGCCATTGAGGCTGCCTACGAAGAACTGCTTGAAGCTCTTGACGTTCACTTCCAGAGCTACCCCTATGTGATGGGCTGGCGCGTCAGTATTGCCGACCTGGGTCTGATCGCGCCGATGTACGCGCACCTCGGGCGCGATCCTTACCCCACAGCGCTGATGAAAAAGCGCGCCCCCAACGTCGCTCGCTGGGTCGAGCGTATGCAACTGCCCAACACACCGGATGGTGAATACGCTGCGCACGTTGCCGACTGGCTGCCCGATGACGCCATTCCCGCCACACTTGAGCCGGTGCTGGCCTTGTTGTTCAAGGACTGGGGGCCGCAGCTTGCTACCGATGCCGCCAGCTACCGGCAGTGGTTGGACGCCAACCCCGGGATGGAAGCAGGACATCTGGTGAACATGAACGATGGGCGCCTGGTGCACCCCACACTCGGCATGGTGAGCTACACATGGCGCGGTGTGCAGGTGCAACGCACCAGCGCCATGCATGGTTTGTGGTTGTTTCAAATGGCACAGGCTGCGGCGCAGTCAATGCCTTCAGACGCCGTCCGGCGCTTGACTTCCTTGTTGGAGAGTACAGCGGGACAGGATTTGATGGCCTTGCCACTGCCACGCCCAATGGAACGCCGCAACAACGTGCTGGTGCTGCAATAGCCAAGGCGGGTTTTATACAAAGAGCTCCATGCGCCTCAGCATGGGCAATATGCATCTCAACCATAAGGAATTTGAAATGAGCGACACCGTACTAGTGAGCGTCGATGAAGGCGTAATGATCATAACGATCAACCGCCCTGAAGCCAAGAACGCGGTCAACGCAGAAGTGGCCGAAGGCATTGCTGCGGCGATGACTGAGTTGGACAGCAACCCGGACATCCGTCTGGCAATTTTGACGGGTGCAGGCGGCATGTTCTGCTCGGGGATGGATTTGAAAGCCTATATCCGTGGCGAGTCTCCTTTCATCGATGGCCGCGGTTTTGGCGGGCTCTGCAGCGCGCCACCGCAAAAGCCGTTGATCGCGGCGGTTGAAGGTTTTGCGCTAGCGGGTGGGTTTGAAATGGCAATTGCTTGCGACCTGATCGTGGCAGGCGACCACGCGCGTTTCGGTACACCCGAGGTCAAAGTCGGCTTGATTGCGGGTGCTGGTGGTCTGTTGCGCACGCCACGTCAAATCCCGCAACGCGTCGCCATGGAATTGGCTCTGACCGGCGAGATGATCAGCGCCGCGCGTGCCTATGAACTGGGTTTGGTCAACCGCGTGGTCACTTCCGGGGGCGCTCTGGATGCAGCG
>CAIVXG010000098.1 GCA_903909815.1 uncultured beta proteobacterium
CCCAGGGCTTCCAGACCCACCTTCGCCTTGAACTCCGGCAGGTGCACGTTGCGTTTCTTCTTCGATTCACTCATTTGGATTACCCGTTTCTTTCGACAGTGTCCTACTTAAATCACTGTCCCAAATTCCGGGTCCACTTCAATTCGCCGATTGTTGACATCACATAAATTTCGGCGCCTTCTGACGTTCCAACCAACGTTCGGAGGTCTACCATGTCGAAGAAATCCACGCGATCGATGGCCGCAGGTAATCGCCATCGCGAAGCACCGTTCCTGCCGGAACGGGAACGATATTTGCGCCATTGCGCGGATTCCGGCGCGACGTCAGGATCATTGACGATAAAGCGCAATGAGCTCATCTGGATTGCTCGCTTTCTTCCCGCGACAGCGCCGGTAGGCATCGATATCGACCAACTGCTTGAACTCGTGCGGCAGCGAGAATCGATACATACCGGCGTCACAATGGGTGCGCGAATGATCGTTGCCGCCAGGCCGTGGCTGCGGTTTCTTGGATGGTGGCGTGAACCAACCAGGGAACAGCCATTTCAGTACCATCTCGACAGCTACATCAAATGGATGCGCGACGAACGAGGGTTCAGTCGATCTACAGTCGACCAGTGGGAAGGACGAATTGAGCAGTTCCTCCAGTGGTGCGATGAAACGGGGCGGGATTTGAAGGGTCTTCGGCCAATCGATATCGACGACTACTTTATTCAAAATGAGGCGCGCTGGGGTCGGATATCGATGAGGACGATGACCGGTTCGCTGCGCATATTTCTGCGTTGAACTAAACCGCTGACGCGGTGGTGGTCTGCAAGGGCTGCCACCGCGTTTTTGTTTGCGCGTGACATGCGTTTGGGGGTGTTGAGGGCAGCCTTCGGGCTGGGGAATGTTCCCCGGCCTTGAAGGAGATTTGTCATGACACCCTTACGCCAACGCATGCTCGACGCCATGACTGTGCGCGGTCTGGCTGAGCGCACCCAAGAGTGCTACACCGACGCCGTTGCGCGCATGGCACGCCACTACCACCGCAGCCCTGATCTGCTCAGCCCCACCGAGGTAGAAGCTTACCTGCTGCACTTGGTCAAAGACCGCAAGCTCTCGTACAGCAGCGTCAACCACGCCGCCAGCGCCAGTCGCTTCCTGTTTGAGACCGTCCTGGGCCGCAAGACCGATGAACACCTGCGCCCACCCATGGCCAGGGTGCCACAAACGCAACCCCAGTTGCTCGCTCGCGAAGAGATTGCGCGCCTGTTTGCTTGTTGCTCGCATCCCGTGTACCGCATGGCACTGCAAACCATCTACGCCACAGGTCTGCGCGTATCAGAAGCGTGCTGCCTGCGAGTAAGCGACATCGACAGCGCGGCAGACCGCATGTGCGTACGGGTCGTGGCCGGCAAAGGTGGCTCTGACCGCTACAGCATTTTGAGTCCGACTCTGCTGGCATTGCTGCGCCTGTATTGTCAAACCTACAGGCCACAACGAACACCAGGCAAATGGCTGTTTGCCAACGGCACGCGTGAGCGAGCCGTTGGCGTCGAGAGCCTGCAACGCGCCTACCAAGCAGCCAAGCACTGTGCGGGCGTCACCAAGACCGGTGGAACCCACACCCTGCGCCACGGCTTTGCCACCCATTTGCTCGAAGGCGGCACAGACCTGTACACCATCAGCCGCCTGCTGGGCCACGGTCACATCAGCACCACGGCACGCTACCTGCACTTGATCAGCCCGCAGTTTCGTCCACCCAAAGACGTTGATCCACTGGACTTGCTGGCGGGTTTGCCCAAGCTTTAAACACCCCTCGCTTGTCTTTGTAGCCGCATGGCCACCCTGGCCGATGCGCTGCGTCGCTTTGGCGCGCCGTATCTGGCACAGCACTTCCTGAGCACGCCGCAGGCCAAGGCCTGGCGGGGGATTGTTGCCTGTCGTACACCGGCCTTGGGTGGCGAACGCTTGGCTTGCGACCAATGTGGCCACAGCCACTGGCAATACCACTCGTGCCGTAACCGCCATTGCCCACAGTGCGGCACACGGGCCAAGGATGCCTGGCTGCAGGGCAGACTGGCCGAGGTCTTGCCCGTGCCGTATGCGCACCTGGTGTTCACGCTGCCGCACAGCCTGAATGCCCTGTATGGCGCGCACCCGCGATGGGTGACAGACACGCTGTTTGCCAGCGCAGCGCTTACGCTGTCCGAGTTTGCCGCCAACCCCAAATGGATGGGGGTCTCGGGCGGCACGCCGGCCTTCAGTCTGGTGCTGCACACCTGGACGCAGGACTTGCGACGCCATCTTCACGTACACGCCGTGATGGCCTGCGGGGTGCTGGATCAACAGGGGCGATGGTCAACACCCACACGCAAGCCGGACTTCCTGTTCCCGGTGCACGCACTGTCCAAGGTGTTTCGTGGCAAGTTCATGGCGGCGTTGATGGCGGCGCGCCGAGACGGCCAGATCGCTCACGACCCACAATGGCAGGACAGTGCCTGGCGGGAGCGCCAGCGCCAGCTCTACCAACATGAGTGGGTGGTCTATGCCAAGACGCCGCTGGGCGGCGCGGCCCAGGTGCTGGAGTACCTGAGCCGCTATACGCACCGCACAGCCATCAGCAACGAGCGCATCCGCTCGATCAACGATGGCCAAGTGAGCTTCACCGTGCGTGCCGACGACAAAGGGGGCAAACGCCGAATACGCCTGGGCGGCACGGAGTTCGTGCGCCGCTTTCTGCTGCATGTCTTGCCCACCGGGCTCAAGCGCATTCGCCACTATGGGATGCTGGCATCAAGCTGCAAGGCGGTCAAACTGGATGCGGCACGCCAGGCACTGCGGATGCCACAGGGCAACCCCAATGCCATCGAATCGGCCACAGACTTTATGGCACGGGTGGCCAAGATCGATGTCTTGCAGTGTCCGTGCTGCAGGCTGGGACGGCTGCGCATCACACAGGTGCTGTCGGGGCGAAGGACATTGCTTGAGCCTGGCAGCACAGTTTGGCCGCAGGGCCGCGGGCCACCGTGAAAAAGCGGGCAATCAACAAGGACGCGAGGGGCACCGCAAGGTGCTCGGATGCGTGGCGCGCGCCGCCACTGCAGCTCACGCGAAACCGCGCAACCATGCCGGCCACTCGACCGACCGGCAACCCAATACGGGTTTGCACCTGCGGGTTTGTGTCTCTTCCACCCTCAAATGCAGTCACAATCAGTGCAAAGTTGTGAGCCCAAGCTTTCAACCCCCTGTAGCATTCACCCATCGCCACCTGTAGCAGGCGGCTTTAGTCCAACATGGTTTATCTGCCGCGTCCAGCGCCAACGCTTTGCTCAAGCTTCGCAGCGCGGCCGATAAACGCTGATCGTTAGGTGTCAACAAAATGGCCTCAGGAACCTGCTTGTGTGGAACATTCAAATACACCGTTGTAGGATCGTTTGGGGACGTACGGTACTGCCATTGCAGTAAATGTCGGCGCGGCAATGGGACTGCATTCACGGCCAACGCCAGAGTCCATAGGTCGCAGTGGACTCTCGAAGGCCCTGCCGACAAGGTAACCGAGTTTGAACACAAACCAGGATTGTTCAAGGCCTTCTGTTCCAAGTGTGGGTCACCGCTCTATGCTCGCTCGTCGCACGATCCAGACGATATTAGGGTAAGACTCGGAGGCTTCGAGGGCATCCAGGATGTGCGGATTACCGGTCACGTATGGACGTCGTCTAAGGCCACTTGGTACGAAATTGAAGACTCGATTCCGTGCTATTTGGAAGCAATCACTAGATGACCAAGTTGCGCTACCGATTGACGCCTAACCATCAAGCGGGACTAAGCAAAAGCGCGCAGCCCCTTACCTTTACGTTGAGGCCGTGCAATAGAGCTCATCCGGTAGCATTCAAAAAACACTTCATGAAACGGGCCATCGCCTTGAAACAGCCAGCTCGATGCAAGTCGCAAAAGCGGCAAAGGCCTGAGCGCGTGGCGGCTTTTGGGGTGCGTTGAGGCGGCGCTGAGGAGCGCCAACGGGGTGGCCGCGTGCGCAGCACGCTTCGTCATCATTCTCGCCTCGGCTGTTTGAGCGTAGAGAGCAACAAGCGAACGCAGCGAGTTTCGAGGCGGGCCTCCCGGTTGAGCACCGCAAGGGAGTCGGACACGAAGTGCCGACCGCCGACGTCGCACCCCAAAAGCTGCCACGCACTCATGCAGCCTTACCCCCAGAGCAGCCCTACAAGATCAGGCCAGCGCCGCCTTCACGGCCGCCGACACTTGTGACATTTCGGCCTTGCCGGCCAACTGGGCTTTCACCAAGCCCATCACCTTGCCCATGTCGCCCTGCCCAGGCTTGCGCCCGAGTTCGGTGGCCAGCCCATCAACGATGGTCTTGACCTCGGCAGCAACTTCGTGCGCACTCAGCCGCTTGGGCAGATACGCCTGCAGCA
>CAIVXG010000099.1 GCA_903909815.1 uncultured beta proteobacterium
GACAAGCCTTCATTGCGGTTCTCGCACGTAATCTTTCCATGTCAATTCGGTTTTGTAAGCCACGCATTCTGCGTATATCGTAAGCGTTTAGCCTTCTCACCTATGAAACAGAGGGACTTTGTGCTATTGGTTTGATGGGTAAAAGTTCGTCGATATGTCTCATGGTCCAGACGGGAAGTTTTTCCAGCGTATCTTTTAGCCAGGCAGCCGGTTCGATGCCATTGAGTTTTGCCGTGGCAAACAAACTTTGAATTGCGGCGGCCCGTTTGCCAGCACGTTCACTCCCCGTGAACAACCAGTTCTTTTTGCCTATGGCAATCGGGCGAATCGCATTCTCGACCGGGTTGTTATCGATGGGCAGATTGCCAGTTTGCGCATAGCGAATCAGACTCGCCCAGCGGCCCAGGCTGTAGTCGATCGCGCGGGCCAACCCACTATTATTAGCAGTGGACGTCCGCAAACGAATTAGCCAATCATGCATATCCGCCAATACCGGCAGGCTGTTTTCCTGACGATGCATCGCTCGGCTTGCATTGTCCATTGCACGAGCCTCTTCTTCTATGGCATAAAGTTGGCCGATGCGTCTTAGTGCTTCTTCAGCCATCGGGTGCGCACCCGTAACCTGAAGATCAAAGAATTTACGCCGGGCGTGCGCCCAACAGCCAAGCTCGGTGACGACGTGTATGGCATCGTGGGCAAATAATTTTTTGTAACCCCCATAGTCATCAACCATCAGGCTGCCCCGCCAACCCTGCAAGAAATCTCTCACATGCTGACCGGATCGACTCGCTTGATAATCAAACACCACAATCGGCGGGCCGGTATCCATATCGTTACTGCGATAACTCCACAGGTAAGCCCGTTTGGTCTTGCCCGCACCCGGGTCAAGTTGTTTCACCGGCGTTTCATCAGCATGCAGCACTTGCCGCTGCTTGAGTAGTTCCATCAAACGGTCCGCCAGGGGTTGCAAGGCAAACCCCATGCGGCCAATCCATTCGCTCATGGTGCTGCGCGACAGGTTGACCTGCTGCCGGGCAGCAATTTGTTCCAACCGGTAAAGAGGCAAATGATCCAGATACTTGCCGATGGCAACCCAAGCCAACAATCCGGGCGCAGCCAGTGATCCGTCGATGACCGCAGGCGCTACCGGTGCGGCGGTTATTGTTTCGCATTGGCGGCAGGCATATTGCGGGCGGATATGGCGAATCACAAAGAAGCGTGCTGGCTCCACATCCAGTTGTTCGCTGACATCCTCACCAATCTTGACCAGGTTGGACTGGCAGGCTGGGCAGGTACAGGACTCAGGTTCGTGGCGAACTTCGACACGTTCCAGGTGTTCGGGCAGCGCCTGACGTCCGGCACGGCTTCTGGGAGTAGCGGGTTTGGCCGGCAACTTGAGTTCGGACTCGACGGCGGCAATGTCCTGCACAATATCCTCATCGAACAACTGACGTTGCTCTGCACTCATCGCTTCGCTTTTGACCCCGTAGCGGATGCGCCTGAGGTAGGCCACTTCCTGAACCAATGCCTGTATCTTGATGTCCTGAAAACGGATGGTTGAAGTCTGGGAATTAATGATTTCGGCGAGCCGGATAATCTCGGCATCACGGAACGGAATTTGAGGGGGTAAAACATCGCCAGCGAGGGCCGGAAGATCGTTTGAACGAGCTATTTTATTACTTGATTTCATTGACTTGCATTATATCACAGGCCAATCTGGAATGCACTAAAAGTGCAGGAAAAACATGCAAAAAAATGCAGATTTTTGCACTAAACCCGCCACTGTGAAGGAGGCGTTGCACACAGTCGCTGCCAGTCAATTCCAGTGGTGAGCCAACGCCATTGTTCGGCACTCATTCGGCACAGTGTTTCATCAGGATCCGGCCACCGGAAGCGTCCCTTGTGCAAGCGACGATGGCACAGCCAGACGCCGGTGCCATCCCAGATCAACAGCTTGATACGCGAACGGGTACGATTGGTAAAACCATAAGCTGTTCCATCGCACGGGGAACGACCGACAATTTGCTGAATGATCCCAGACAACCGATCAATACCCCAGCGCATGTCCACAGACTCCTGAAGCAGAAATACCTGTTCCGGCCCGATCATTTCAGCCATGCTCCCAACCACTGGGCGCAGGCATCCGCCTTGTCTGCGGGCCAGCGGATATTAATCCGGGTCGAGCCACGACGGATATCGAATTGAATATCTTCGTTAGTGGGCGAAGTGCTGACCGGTTCGACCTGGACCGGCACAAGCTTGGCAGGTGCCGGTGCAACCGGAAACTTTGCGTCGACAGGAAATTGTTTTATCCAGCGACGCAACAGATTGGCGTTCACTCCATTCTCCTGCGCCACGGCAGAAAGAGAGACTCCCGGCTGACGACACATCGTAACTAGGTCAGTCTTGAACTCAATTGAATGATTACGGCGATGACGTACTGGTAGAACGATAGTCATATTAGTGTCCACTTAAAATTAGGTGGACACTATGCTCCTATATCATCTATCTCGGTTCAATGTGGTACGGATGGACGCTTACTGTCGTGTAGCATGTAAAGTGGAATGGAGTGACGTATCCGATGGGTGAGCTTGCCAGTGCGCATAAATTCACTTAACAACCGGCCACAAAAGTGGCAACAGAA
>CAIVXG010000100.1 GCA_903909815.1 uncultured beta proteobacterium
AGGCCAGCAAGCTGTCGCGCGTCTCCATCACGCTGTAGATCGTCAGCTCGGCGGGCAACTCAAAGCGGTAGCTCATGGTGTAGTCCTCATCAGTGGGGCCGCAGGGCTCGGTGTTTCAACCCGTCATTGCCGCGCTGCGCTCGCAATGACGAATCCCGGCTTCAAGGAAGGCACAATTTGGACACAGCATTGAGCAGCGAAGCCGGGGAAAAGGGCTTGAGCATCCAGGCTTTTGCGCCGGCCGCGCGCCCTTCGTCTTTCTTCGATTCCTGGCTCTCGGTGGTGAGCATCAGGATCGGCAGGAAGCGGTACGCGGGCAGCGCCTTGGCCGCCTTGACGAATTCGATGCCGTTCATACGCGGCATGTTCACATCGCACACCGCCATGCCGATCTTGCGTCCGTCCAGCAGCGCCAGCGCAGCCACACCGTCGCCCGCCTCCAGCACCTCGTAGCCCGCACCCCGCAACGCCATCGCCACCACCTGGCGCAGGCTGGCCGAATCGTCGATCACCAAAATCGTTTGTGCCATAAAAACCTCTTCAGAAAAAAATTGAATCGTCGTCGCCACCGGCGGGTGCGTCGCCCGGTGCGGCCTGCGCGCTGTGGCTGTGGCGCTGCTCGGCCATGGCGTATTCAGACTCCAGCCGCGCCAGCCACTGCTGCTGCCCGAGTGCGCCGGGCTGCGTGCCGGGTTGCGCCAGCGCCGCCTGCAGCCGCTGCATGTCCTCGTGCAGCAAGCTCATCATCTGGCTGATGCGGTCCTGGTACTGAAAGCCGATGTACATGCGCTCCACCTGCGCGCTCACCAATTCGGTCTCGTGTACGAACGGCTTGGCGATCTGCTCGAGCGCATCCACTGCCTGGTGAATCATGGCGATGACCTTTTGCACGGCCTGCGCGGCCTGTGCGTCCAGTTGGCCCAGCACAGGTGCCAGTTCGTTCTCGCACGCCTGCGCCAACTGCGTGATGCCGCCCTCACCCTGCGCCAGCGCCGCTGTCACCTGACGCGACTGGCGTGTGGCCATGTCCAGGTGCGGACCAATCTCCGCAAACGCGCCCAGCATCTGCGACACCGCCACTTCCGACTGCGAGCGCGACGTCACCAACTGCCGCCCCCACACTGGCAACACCGCAGCACACAATTCCACCAGCGCCTGATTCACTTCGGGCAAACTCACTTCGACAGGGGCGGGCAGCGGCTTGTTCATATTCAAAGATTCACCCATTCCGTATTGAGGTAACAGCCGCAGCCCAGTAACCGGGTTTCATCCATCGGCATGACGTAGGACGACTTGGCCTGGATTTCGCCGGTGAGCGGGTTGGTGATGGCGTAGTTGACCCAGCCGCCATCATTCTCGTCGCAGGCCTCCCAGGCATCGGCTATCAGCTTTTCTGCATCCAGACCCTGAATTTCGCTCAGGTGGGTTCCATCCTTGTGCGGGGCTGCGCCGTGCACAAGGTAATAGCCTTCCCGATCGAAAACGAATACATACAGATCGCGGTCGATGAAGGCGCCATCGGGGTTTTGGAAGTCACGCGCGGCCTGTTCCAGGCCCACGCTTTGAACCTGCACCATCGCATCGAAGACCATCTGCCGCGCCTGGTCTGCCGTTCCCTGGCGCAACTTAATGTCGGCGACCGAAATTTCCAGGGCCGAGGCCTGGGCAATGAGTCGATCCGAATTGGCGGCCGAGCGCGCCACCAAGCCGGAATTTTCCTGCGTCAGCACGTCCAGATCGCCGACAGCACTGACGACTTCCTCGAGCGCCGCACTTTGCGCCGCACTGCCTTCGGCCATGACGTTCACGTTCATGGAGATCTCACCGATGCCCGAAACCAGGCTTTCCATGATCATGCTGACTTCGCTGATGCCGCTCACGGTAGTGTTGACGCGGGCGGAAGATTCGGCGATGAGGGCGCGTATTTCAGCTGCGGCGGACTGGCTGCGTTTGGCCAGGTTGCGCACTTCGGATGCCACCACCGCGAAGCCGCGGCCCTGCTCGCCAGCGCGGGCCGCTTCCACGGCAGCGTTGAGTGCCAGCAGGTTGGTTTGAAAGGCAATGCCGTCGATGGTGCCGATGATCTCGCTCATGCGCCCTGAAGTGACTTGCAAAGGGCCCATGCTTTGCACCGCATGTTGCATCAGCCTGCCCGCGGAATCGGCCTCCTTGTGCAGGCTCGCGGTCATCATGCTGATCTCCTGCGACGCCGAGGCATTGCGCGCCACGGTCTCGCTCACGCGCTTCACGTGCACCGAGGTCTGCCGCAGGTGCTCACCCTGCGACTCGGCCCGCTCCGACAGCGAACGCGTGTCCACCACCAACTTCTTGCCGGTGTCACCAAGCAACACGGCGGCGGTGCGGATGTTGGCCACGATCGCCGACATCTTGTGCATCATCAAATCCAGGTGCTGGCCGAAGTTGCCCAAGGTCCCTATGCCCGACCTGGCGCTGCCGGTGAGGTCGCCGTCTGCCGCCAATTCGATGGCGGCATCGGTATGGGCGCGGTCCATCTGGCTGCTGCGAAAAAAAGTCAGCAAAAAATACCACCACACGAAAAATCCCAGCAGCGCCACCGACAGCGTCGCTACCCACTGGGCGCGCAGCGTGCGGCTTCGCGCCTCCAGTTGCAGGCCCAGTTGCGCGCGCGACTCGTGACTGGCAAGGCTCACCGCTTGCACGACCTGCGTTGCGGCGCTGAAGAAATCGTTGGGCGAGCCCTGGGCCATGAGGTTCTTCGATGTCAATCCGAACGCCTGTACCCGGGCCAGGGCCTCAGCCCAGGCCGCAGGAACTGTGCCGCCTGCGGCCCCGATGGCGGCAAGCGAGCCCACCACATGCCGGGCCTGTTCGTTCAGCCCGTCCGCCATCAGCGCCATGGACGTGAGGTCGGCTGGATTGCCGTCCTTGCGCGCCAGGATGTCGGCGCCCTGGGCGCGCATCAAGCCGATGGCTTCAATCAAGGGGATGAAGTGATCGATCTGCAGGTTGGCGTTGAAATGAATCGCCGGCTCCGGCGAAAGCGCCAATCCCGAATCGTTGCCCAGCGTCACAACGAGCTCATGCAAACCGAAGATCTGCTCGCGGTAGGAGCGAAACAACGCCGTGCGATCTTGCGGCGCAGCTGCCGCGCCTTGGGTCAGCTGCAAGATTTTTGGCTGCAACGCCGACCATTGGCGCTGAACTTCGGTCAGCTCACAAGCCCGAATCTGCCCATCGAGCCTGGCCACGGTCGCCAGCAGCGCCTGGCGCGTGGACTCGCGTGTCGCCGCCACTGTGGCGTCGCCCGTTTGAGCCAGCAAGCTCTGGCCGCGCAGGGTTTGCAGCGGGATGACGACATCGATGATCTGCTCCAGCAGCACGGTGGCGCCGTCGCGCCGCGCGGCGTCGCGGTACTCGGCGCCCAGGTCCGACAGGAATTGCCCGGCCACGATGACCAGCGCCAGCATCAATGGGGCAGGCAAGCCCCAGAACTTCACGGGTCCGCTCAAACGCAGCATCAGCGCCAGGCCGGGTTTGAAAAAACGGTCTGACCAGTTGGCTTGGGACTTGGCTGTCATGTTTATTTCAGGGCAAGTTCCAGCTTGCTGCGCAGGGTTTCGGGTCGAGGAGGCTTCACAATATAGCCAAAGGTTCCCAGCGGGAGAGCCTCTTCGAGCGTGGCCTTGCTGGAGTCTGCGCTCATGAAGATGACGCGGGTCTTGCGCATTTCGATCGCTGCGTGTTCGCGCAACTGGCGCACAAACTCCAGTCCCCCCATGGGTTCCATATGGATGTCGGTCAAAACGATGTCGGGCTTGAAGCTCGCCACTTCATTCAGTGCGGCGACCCCATCCGCGCATTCACGCAATTCACCGACACCAACGCGACCCAGAACGGTGCAGACGTATTTGCGCATCAGTGGATCGTCGTCCACGACCAGAACGCGCGAATTCTCTATTTTTGACATGCGATCGATCCCATTGCTAAGTTGAATACCGGCCAGTAGTTTCGGGGCTATGCAGAGCTATCGTTGGGGCGTCCTAAGCGGGGGCTGGCTCATGTGGCCTCATCGTCCCCGCTGCGAGGTGAAACGGTTTTCAGAAATTGTCGGATTTCGTCCAGCAGTTGGCTCAAGGCAGGAGCCAGTTCGGCATAGGCTGACGCTATTTCGGCGGCGTTGGCGCTCTTGCTCAGAAGCTCAACCCGGGTCACCTGTTGCACCAGCGCCGCGCTGCAAAAAATGGGCACAAAACCCTTGGTCGAGTGCAGCAATTGATTGGCAGCTTTGGCATCGCCTGCGGCCAAATGCGCGGCAATGGCAGGGATGTCTCGCGCCAGACTTTTTTCGGCCAAATCGAGCAACTCGTGCAAAGATGGCTCGTCGCCCACCATGTCCAGGCCGAGCGCGATGTCCAGGCAGCTTGACGAGGAGGCTTTGGCAAGGGGGGCAGAAGCGTTCAATGACACGGACAGCGATCGGGTAGTGGGACGATGCGCCATTGTGACTCAAACGCTTTCGATCCGGCCCAGGCATGGAAAAAGAAGTTCAGGGAGTTTGAGCGGAGTCAAGGTGCTGGCAGCGGGTCCCTTCTGCGCGCCAACTGCATCTCAGGTATTTGCTGTGCTGGGGTGCCGCCACTGCACCCCTACGTCCAAGC
>CAIVXG010000101.1 GCA_903909815.1 uncultured beta proteobacterium
AGAAGTTGCTGAAAGCCTGGGAGGACGAAACCGAAAAGCTGTTCGACGCACAAGCTCCGCGCAAACCATAGCCGGTGCGTTCACGTGAAATTCGGTTTATATGCGTTCAGCGACCTGCGGAAAGTAAGGCGTGCACGTCGCGCTTTCTGCGCAGGCAGCACTGGTCCTACAGGTTCCGGATGGAGCCAAAACCGATCGAAGACCTTTTCCACCGCAGCGCCTTGCATGAGCTCGGCCAATATGACGTCGCGAAATTGCCTGCAGTCTGAGTGAATGAACAACCTGTTGGCCTTGTAGTAGGCCCACATCGCTTCTGCAGCCTGGGTCTCAGTGAGCAGCAACTTGGGCACGGGGGCGGCGGCTTTTTGCATAGATTCCTTTGTTGATAGGGAATCTGGAGTATGTCCAACAGTGACGTCAAAACGTGACGTAATCCGCGAGTGCTCCGGTAGCCGGATTCGCGCGATCACTAGAGTGCCGGCGGCTCATTCGTGGGCGCGTCGCCATTCGCCTTCGTAGGCGTTTGCCTGAGTCATCCCAGCGGGTCTGCCGCGTAATGCTGTGCCATGGCACGCACACGTTTCGCCATTTCAGCGCGAACCACCTGTGGTTCCAGAACCTCTATCCAACCACCCATGCTCAGCAGAAATGGAACAAGCAATCGCGTGTTTGGGATCATCGCGGTCACAATGTGCCAGCCATCCGAGCGGCGCTTCGGGCCAATTACCTGTTCACTCGACAAGGGGCGTTCATCAAAGTGATACAGGGCATCGGGGTCAACGCGGAGTTTGAGGTTCAATGGCGGCGCGTCGTAGTCGATCGGGTGACTGAGTTGGTGGGACTCCTTGATATGGTGGTCCAGATTGAAATCGGGCCTGGTTTGGGCCGCCAGGTTGTGAACTTTGGCGGATTTCATCCTGTGCAGCGCATAGGGGCGACCCACCCCATCGGAAAGCCCTGTTGTCGAGATGAGGTAAATCGTTCCGTCTTTCGCAACCAGACCCTGCGGACTAATCCTTGCGGTGGTCTCCTTGCCATTGGGATCGATGTACTTGATTGTCAACTGCCTGTCTTTGGCGATAGCCTCTACGGTTTCCTGAAGAATTTCATGGCGAATGCGAGCAGCCAGGCGCCCAATGCCATCCGGTACGACGCGAAGGCGTTCCCGAAGTCGCTGAGTTTCGGTTGTTGCACTTGCAACCTTAGCGGCAATTTCGCTGTTGCCCTTCGTTCCTATTCGTCCGAGCGAACCAAATGCGCGGCCGATGACTTGTTGGGACAAAAGCAGGTTGAGGGCCGCCTCGTCCGACATCAGCCACTTCGAAATGTCTGACCGCTTATGGTAGAACTTTCGGGTCTTGCGTTTGGCATCCTTTGCCCCTGATTCAATGACCTCGATCAGGGCAGGGCCCGCCTCGGTGCTTGTAGAGAGGGCCGCAGCATAGCGCTGTATGTTGCGACGTTCTGCGTCTGTCAACTTCGCGTGTGTATGTGCTTCTGTCCCTGCTCGCCCGTAGAACTTCCGCCCAATTTCGTCTACGGTCAGCGCTTCCTTCTCAGGAACCGAAAGGATTCCCAGAAGCCGGGCAACGGTCTTGATGGTCTTGATCTGAACGCCCGATTTCTTGTCTGCGGCGACAGAAGTCAAGCTTTTGGTGCCGTTGACACCGTTTGACGCTTCCTTTTTTGATACTTTCACTTGTGGGTACCTTTCTTCGCGTTTTCTCGACAAGGGATTTTGAAGTCCACCACCGATGCCCCATCAGTTTGGAGTGGGACAGCATGCAATCGCTCGCTTGGTGAAACGCATTTTTGGGCTGGCGCGGTCCGAACGTACGCGGCTAACACGGCCTGGCCGCCGGTTGTTTCCATGCTCACATGGCAATTCAAGAGTAACCGTGTTCGACTAGCATACGCCGATTGAGGCTCACGCAGTGATCCTCTCCCGTCGCAACAATGCGTCCAGGTGCAACGCAAGTGGGTCGCATCCTTTTACCCCTTGGGGATATGTTTGCCCACCGACCTGCACAGCCTCTACCCTGCGTTTGAACCAAGGAAATCCATGAACAGTGTTTTTCGACCCCGGAGGCTCCATCGATGCCAATGAAGATTGACGATCGGCCGGTAGATGCTCGCGTGATCAAATCGTGGAAGCTGTCCCTCAGCAGACACGATGCGGCAGAGCTTCGCGCGTATGCGAGCAAGCAGCCGCGGCTGACTGTCGGATTTCGCAAGGACAAGATCAGCATCGAAGTCGCGGTGGCGCGGATCCAGTTGTTACGTCCCACGATAGATTCGAGCCGGCCACCCACTCTATCCAGGGTTGAATTCGGTCCTGTGTCCCACGCCATTTTTGAAGGTGCTCGCACCTCGCTGTGAGCGGGACGGTGTCGGCAGTGGAACTTGTTTAGTCGCCAACAGCAACGCCGCCAAGGTTGAAGTTGGCGGCGTTGAGGTTTGGGCGCTAGGCGGTCTCAGAACGGTGAGTCCCCCAGGTCCAGTGC
>CAIVXG010000102.1 GCA_903909815.1 uncultured beta proteobacterium
CCTGGTCACCGCCATCTTGGCCGAACAAGACGAGGAGTGGATGACCGCAAAAATCTACCTGAACATGAACCCCTGACGCCGCGTATTCACAACAGCCCAAAACCAGATTCCGGAAATTTACAGAAAAGAAGTTGCTTTATCCTCATTTGGCGCGGCGCGCATCATGGGAAGATAGCGGCGCTTGCCGTATTGAAGGCTACGTAGCAGCCCAAAACTGTCCGTCGCCGCTCGTCGCCAGTATGTGGCCTCTGCCAATGCTGCCGAAAGGAACGTAGGCAGTGGTCAGGGCGCGTGTGTCGCGGCTTTCAAATTGCTCGACGTCGTCCGGTGGTTCGAGGATTCGCATTCTGGTGCGGATGCACAGCATGACCCTGCCGCCATCGATTTCGACACCACATCAGTCTTAGCCACCGTCACCACCGATCTCGCCGGGATCGACGAGAAATAGGCGGCAGCCGCGGATTTGAAATGCCCCAAATTCTCTGATCGCTGGCAATCTCGCGTTCGCCAACCACTCTCGACGCAAAAAGGGACAGAAGCATCATCAAGTTTGCAGCCGCTTCAGCCAAACACAGGCGATGTGCTTCTAAAGCCGTGCCAATTGGCTGGCCCGTTGGCGTCGCACCCCACCAGTCAATGCCTTTCGCATGACGTCGGGCAAGACCGGCTTGATGCAATAGCCATCAACACGTTTGCTCATGGATTTCACGAAGTCGCTTGGCAGGTGTGATCCGGTAATCATGATCATCACCACGCTTGGAAGCAGGCTGCGCAGCGACTCTGCAAGAGCCCAACCGTCGACCTGCGGCATATAGATGTCGAGCAGAACGAAGTCAGGGCGGTGCATCTGGGCCAGGTAACGGGCGTTGTTGCCGTCCTGGGACGAAAAGATTCGGGTCGCGCCGATCTGCCCCAAAATGTGGCCTACCAGATCGCGCGAAATATCGTCATCGTCGACCACAAGAAAGCTGTATTGACTTAAGTCGCGATCTAGCATGGTGAACTTGCCAACTTCATTGTTTCAGCCGTCATCGCCATCACACGGGTGTATTGCAGCGCCAGGTCCGGACTCATGCCGCTGGCACTCTTGGATGCCGACGGGTACTGGATCACCCGCAGCGCAGGCAGCAGGATGTCTTCGTCAATCCAATGCTGCTGAATTCCCAGAATCTGCGGCAGGATGCGAATGAAGGCATTCACTATGTCGGGGTCAAAATGCGCGCCTGAGCCCGCCTCGATATATTCCACGATGTTCGCCTTGGCCCAAGGCTCCTTGTAGGGCCGCCTCATGCTGAGCGCATCGAAAACATCGGCCAGTGCCACGATGCGTGCTGATTGGGGTATGGCCTTCCCCCTCAAGCCGTCGGGGTAGCCACTGCCGTCCCACTTCTCGTGGTGCCGCAGCGAAATCTCCGCTGCAAGCTGGAACACGGGAGCGCTGCTTTTGCTCAAAATGTCATGGCCCACCTGCGGGTGGGTTTTCATGATGGCCCACTCCTTCGCGTCCAGCGGCCCGGGCTTGCGCAAAATGGCTTGCGGCACACCCAGCTTGCCGGTGTCGTGCATGGGGGCCGCCAGTTCAAGGCGATCGCTGCTTTGCGCATCCCAACCGCAGGCCTGCGCGATTGCGCGTGCATAGGCTGCCATGCGCCAGATATGGGCGCCTGTGTCCGTGTCGTTGTAATGCCCGGCATGACCCAGCATCAGAATCGCGTCGCGGTAACTCGTCTCCAACACGCTGGCTTGTACCCTGGCCAAATGCGCACTCACTCTGGCGCGCACAAGCTGGGGCAAAACGGGTTTGACGATGTAGTCCACGCCGCCTGCGTCAAAGCCAGCGGCTTCATGCCCTGGGTCGCCATAGCCCGTGACAAAGATGACCTGCACTCTTCGTGTCGGATCGATCTGGTGCATCTGTCGGCACAAGACATAACCGTCGACGTCTGGCAATCCCACATCCAGCAACACCAGTGCTGGCCTGTGCTTGACCATCGCCACCAGCGCCTCTGCGCCATTGCGGGCGGCAACCAGCGTGTATTCGTCAGCCAGAATACCCTCCAGAACCGCCAGGTTGGCGGGCTCATCGTCCACGATCAATACCGTTTGTGCCGCCATGATTTACTCCACCAAATCCATTTCCATTTCGCGGGCGACCTGTCGGGTCGCTGCCTCCGCGCCTCTGAAGTCGTAGCCGATGACGCAGGCCAGAATCGTCTCACCCGCCTGCGGTGGTAGCACCGTGCTCAATTCCGAAAGGCGCTTCTTGATCAAACGGGGGTTGTCGGAATCGAGCACCGCCAGCAGTTCCTTCAATTGGGTTTTGACTTTCAATTGCTGATCAGCCGTGAAGTTCAAAGGTGTGGCATCGCTTGCTTCATCCACGGGGGGCGCGTAGCAACCGATTTCCGCCATCGTCGCGGTCACCGCCAAGCCCAGGGTTTCGAGTGCCGCTGCAGGGTCGTCCCGGCTCCCCAGCACCCGTTCCAGTTCAAGCGCGGCAGCTCGCGCTTGGGGCAGGGCCAGGTTCGCAGCGACCCCGGACAACTTGTGCGCCAGTGCAGTTGCCCGCCGCAATTCGCCCTGGAGTAAATGCGCGCGCAGCACCTGCACGACATCGGCGTACCCGCCAACAAAGCGGCGCAGATAGGATTGGTAGGTCGGCACATCCGCCCACAGCTTCAGGCCCAGGGCCACATCCAGGACACCGACTGCCACGCTCACCTCGGCTGCGGCCAAGCTCAAGGGCGCCAGAGTTCCCGAGGCCTGCGCTGCGGCGGGATGTGTGGCTGCCCGGTTTGGTGGACGGCGCAGACGCTGAATCAGGGCGACGGTCAGCGGCACATCAAAGGGTTTGCTGACAAACTCCGTCATTCCGGCGGTCATTGCGGCCTGCTGCTGCGATTTGAAGGCCCCTGCGGTCAGTGCCACGATGGGCAGGTCGTCAAACTGGCTCATGCCGCGCAAACGCCGGGTCGCCTCCATGCCGTCCATGACCGGCATCTGCACGTCCATCAAAACCAGGTCCACATCTAAAGGATGCGTCACCAGCCAATCGATGGCTTCCTGACCATTTGGGGCCAGCGTCACCGCGGCACCCTCGCCAGTCAAAATGCGGTGGGCAACGTCGCGGTTGATGTCGCTGTCATCGACCACCAGCACGTGCACACCTGCCAGCGCGCCAATGACGTTGGCATGCTGCTCAGGCGCATTCGCCGTGATGGCTGCGCGATGACGCCAGCCTTGCATCACGGCGGCGTGCAGCCCAGAACTGGTGACGGGTTTTGTCACAACGGCATCGACGAACTCCGCGCCGGACTGGCTTGCCAAGGTTGCCAGGGAGGCGGGCGTTGCCATGATCACAATCGGACACTCCTCTCCTGGCACGCCCTCGCGAATTGCGCGGGCCGTGGCAAGACCGTCCATGCCCTGCAGCTTCAGGTTCAGCACCACCACGTTAGGCAACTGGGCACCCTTGAGATCGAGCAAATGCGCGACCACCGCCGCACCCGAATCCACGCACTCCGCTTGCCAACCGAGGTTCAGTGCCAGAGCACCAACCGCCTCCAAGGCCACCGCACTGTCGTCGCAAATCAGCGCCTTCACGGGGAAATAGTCGGGAAACGAACTGTGGGCGTTGTCAGCGCGTTGCAGCGGCAAGGAAAACCAGAACTCACTTCCAACGCCGTGGGCGCTGCTCACGCCAATCTCACCGCCCATAAGGATCACCAATTGACTGCAAATCGACAGCCCCAGACCGGTACCACCGAAGCGGCGCGTGGTCGACGTGTCGCCCTGCATGAACGCAGAAAATAACTTTTCCTGCATCTCTGGCGAAATGCCAATACCCGTGTCCTTCACACAAAAACGAAGCGACTCCGCGCCGGCATCGTCACGGAGCAGATCGATGCGAAGTTCAATCTGGCCAGCCTGGGTGAATTTGGCGGCGTTGCTGCTGAGGTTGAGCAGCACCTGCTGAAGGCGCAAGGGATCGCCCATGACGCGATTCAATCCCTGAGGCAGCGGGAAGACAATCAGTTCAATGTCCTTTTCTCCGATCGCCAGCCCCATGGCCACCGCCACGTTGTCAATTACTGCGGCCAAATCAAATTCCGACTGCTCGATCAACATCAGACCCGCCTCGATTTTTGACATATCCAGGATGTCACTGATGATGCCCAGCAGCATACGGCCTGAGTCTCGAATCTTGCGCACCATGCCATTCGCATCCTGATCGAGCTTGGACTGCTCAAGCAAATAGGCGAGTCCAAGTATGGCGTTCAGTGGCGAGCGAATCTCGTGGCTCATGTTGGCCAGAAAATCGGTCTTGGCGACACTGGCCTGGGTCGCGGCTCTTGCTTGCACGCTGAGTTCAGCGTTGAGCAACAGTAGATGGTTTTCAGCCGACTTGAGTCCGGTGATATCTTCCACCAGGACAACGTAACCTTGGGTTACACCTTCAAAAGAGTGCGGAATGTAGCTGATTGCCATGTGGCCAATGGTTCCGTCGACCCGTCGAGTTTCGCGCTGAAACAGCTGCGCGTCACCTGCGAGAACACTCGTTATTTTCGGCAGGTTCATCTGAAACAACCGCTCACCCAGCACATCCCTGAGATGCATGCCAAGTATCGATTCCACATCAACGTGGAACCACCTTTCATAGACCTTGTTGGCAAATCGGCAGCACAGATCTCGGTCCCAGTATCCAATCATGCTGGGCACAGCATCGGCCACCGTGCGCAGGAATTTCTGCTGTCGTGACAGTTCCTGATTGGCGGCAACCAGATGCCGATTGAGTGCGGAGACTTCGGCAGCGAGGTCTTTTGCTGCCAGTTCCTGGAGTTTTCGATCCGTGATGCAACTGCCATTTCCTCGGTACCCGGCAAAGCGTCCTTCCAGGTCAAACTGCGGCAAAGCCGACAGTACGATCCAGCGGATGGAGCCATCGGCCACTCTCACACGATACTCAAAGTGCTTCAGCTGCAGGTGGCCCTCCAGTATGCGAAGCTGCTCCTGCAGCAATTCGGGCGGGTTGAGCGTGTCGTTTTCCAGCAGGGCCTTGGCACTTCTGCCCACATAGTGGCCTATTGGCACGCCGAAGAACTGCTCGAAGTTATCAGAGATGAACCGATAGACATGCTGCGCGTCGGTTTCCCAGAACCAGTCCGATGCCCCAGCACAGAAGTCGCGCCAGCGCAGTTCGTCCTGATGCAGCTTCTGCGTCATGAGCAAGGCGCGCGCTTCTGCTCGCTGCAGAATACCGGCTTGAATGCGCACCAGTAGCGCGCTCAAGCTGCTGAGCAGCGTCAACGTGGCAAAGATGAACCAGGGTGCGCCTCGATCAAACTTTCCCGCGAAGGCGGGCAAACTGGTGACGCGCAATGTCAGATTTTGACCGAACAAGGCCAGCGGCGCGCTGAGAGAACGGTGCCACCCGCCCTGCGCACCCTGTCCAGGGCCGAGTGAGGCCGTGACGCTGCCGCCAGCGTTGTAATACAGCGTTTCATGCGCCGAAAACGGATCGCTTTCGATGATTTCAAAATCGAATCGATGAGAAATGAAGTCCGGTATCCCATCGAATAGCGCTGACAGCAGAATTGGCGCAAACAGCACGCCGCGCAGCGCGGCGCGGCGTTCATCCGCGTTGGTGGGGTTGGTTCCCGTCTTGTAGACCGGCAAGTACAGCAACACACCGGGAGTTTTGTAATTCTCTCGCGTCAGCTCGATGGCGCGCGTGATGGTGGGCTCGCCAGAGTCAATGGCCTGCTGCAATGCGGCACGACGAAATGGCTCGGACCCCACATCCAGTCCTTCTGCGCGGGCATTGGAATCGGCTGGACCCATGAACCTGACGACGTAAAGATCGGCATGGTGCGCATCTGCGAACTGGCGGATGCTGAAATTCGGTGCCCCGTCGGCACGCGCGGCGGCAACAAAGGCATTCAGTCCCTCGCGTTGGACCTGTTCGATATATCCGAAACCGCGAACGCCAGGAAATTCATGGGACAAATCACGCGCCGCAACGTAGGCCAGAAACTCTAAGCGCGACACCCTCTCGCGCACGGCGTACAAACCTTTGACGCCACTCAGGCCAAGTTTTGGCTTCAACAACCGCTCAGTAATTGCGCTGGATATTCGCCCGGCCCCGAGCTCAAACGCGGCAACTGCCTCAGCCTCGACCTCACGCTGGCTCCAAAGCCCTACGGCAACCGCAACGCTGCACCCCAACACGAAAACCATCCACGGAAAAATCAGCCTGGATGACGGTATCGACCTTATCGAGCGGTTGTTCATAAGCGGCCACAGGGATGAGATGGTTCACCATCCGGGGTCAAAAGGTCCACTTTTGGAAGGGGCTCACCACCAGTGAGAAACGTCGGTGCTTTGTTCATCGAATTTCTCCACAGATTGATTGAATCAAGGTTCGCAACACGCTCATTCCGATGGCGAGTGTTTTGATGTCAAATCTGTCTTCATGCTAAGGGTGTTGTGCGTGACAAAACACGCTGGACAAATGTTTTTGTTTTGCTGACACCATTGTCCCCGCCATGAGGTCCAATCCATTTGTTTCACTTTCATAACTTGACCGCGAAACGGGCTTTGGACGCGATCAGATTCGAAAGTGGCGCCAGCGATTTGGATTTCCCGTCTTGGCGCCAGCTGTTGATGGAAAGACGACTTCCTCACGCAAAGCGGTCAGTCAGTTTCTTGTGATCAAACGGCTGCTGGGGGCTGCGTCCCATGCTGTGCAATAGGCTGCCGCGGGTTGGCAGTGCAGGTGTGCCAATACTTCTACAACCCGGGGCGCGAGTCCCTCGGCCATCAGTGCGGGCGAAATTAGCAGACAGGCAAGTTACGGCTGTGTCCAGTATGCTTGGCAGATGCACGCAATAACACCCGCCGAAATTCACGCCCCGACCACAACGTTTAGGCGCGCGGCCGCCCTGCTTGTCGGGATGGCGCTGTGGAGCACGGTAGCTTCGGCTACCGACATCCTGTTCATCGGCAACAGCTTCACCTACGCTGCCGGCTCCGCGGTGCGGACCTGGCGCGCCGATTCGGTCAACGACCTGAACGCGCAAGGCATCGGCGGCATGCCGGCCCTGTTCAAGGCCTTCACCCAACAAGCCGGTCTGAAGTACGACGTGTCACTTGAGACCCAGGGCGGGGTCGGCATTGACTGGCACTTGGAAAACAAGCTCGGCGTGATCGGTCAGCGTCCTTGGGACATGGTGGTGATGCACGGCTACTCGACGCTGGACGCGAAGAAGCCGGGTGACCCGGCGACGCTGGTTGCCAGCACGAAGCAGATGGCCGAGTTTCTGGCCGGGCGCAACCCCGGGGTTGACGTGCGCCTGTTGGCCACGTGGACCCGTGCCGACCAAACCTATGAGGCCAAGGGAGCCTGGTTCGGCAAGCCGATCGAGGCCATGGGCCGCGACGTGCGTGCCGGTTACGACCGGGCCGCGGCCGGCGCCGCGCCGATCGTCAAAGGGGTGATCCCTGTGGGCGACGCCTGGCTGCGCGCCATGGCCAGCGGCGTGGCCGACGCCAATCCCTATGACGGCATCGAGGCCGGCAAGCTCGACCTCTGGACCTACGATCACTACCACGCCAGCAGCTATGGCTACTACCTGGAGGCTTTGGTGGTCTTTGGCGCCATCACGGGGCGCGACCCGCGCTCACTGGGTGAGAACGAATGCGCCGCCTTTGAGTTGGGCCTGTCCACGGCCCAGGCCGCCGCTTTGCAGCAGGTGGCGTTCGACGAACTTGCCAGCCGGGGCGGCGTCAAATCCAACCCCTTGAAACCAACCAAGGCCGGTGCGCCGATGAACTGTCCGCGCTGGCGCTGAGGCCGCTGCAACGCGGCCTTGGACGCGGACCCGGCGTCACGACGCGTTGCAGCAGTGGCCCGCCAGATCGTCCAGGATCGGGCAATCCGGGCGCTCGTCGCCCTGGCAGTGCGCCAGCAGGCTGGCCAGCGTGCGCTGCATGGCCTGCATGGATTCGATGCGTTGTGTGAGTTCGTCCACGTGCTTTTGAGCGATTCGTTTGACGCTGGCACTGGCGCGTTTACGGTTGTGCCACAGGTCCACCAACTCGGCGATCTCGGCCATGGAAAACCCCAGATTGCGACCCCGTTTGATGAATTGCAGGCTGCGCACATCGGCTTCGCTGTACTGACGGTAACCGTTGTCGGTGCGCGCCACTGTGGACAGCAGGCCCAGCGACTCGTAGTGGCGAATCATCTTGGCCGACACCTGGGACAACCGCGCCGCTTGTCCGATCGGGATCGGCCGGGAAGTCGGCGCGGGTGTCGATGGCTTCATGGCAGCATTCATGCGGCGACTGCGTAGCCTTCTTCCGCAATTGCCTTGGCCAGGGTCTCGCGCGGCTGCTCGGACTGCACGTCGACCTTGCCGCTGCTGCGGTCGATCTGTACCTCGGCCTGCGGATCGACCTGCTTCACGGCGCGGGTGACGGCCTTTTCGCAGTGGCCACAGGTCATGCCGGTGACGGTGAAGCTTTGGTTCATGGAAGACTCCTGGATGAGATGAATATGTAGGAAATGCGTATGTTGAACCTTCCTACGGTGGCAAGGTCAAGCGAATATTATGGGCTTGACCTTGCCACAATAGGAAGGTTTACGCTACACCCCATGAATACCGTATCCACGACCCCCGCGCCAAGCTCATCGTTGGACATTGGTATCGGCGGCATGACCTGCGCCTCCTGCGTGGCGCGGGTCGAAAAAGCCCTCAAGCGCGTGCCCGGTGTGCAGGACGCCAGCGTCAATCTGGCGACCGAGTCGGCGCGCGTGGTGTATGCGTCGTCAGACCCGATGGAGGCCCGTCTGCGCCGCGCCGTGCGCGATGCCGGTTACGAGCCGCGCGCAGCAGATGCGGCCGTCATGGCTGATGAGGACTCGCCCTGGGCGGGCTTTGTGCCGGTGGCGCTGGGACTGGCCCTGTCTGCGCCGCTGCTGCTGCCGATGCTGGCAGAACTGTTTGCAAAGCACTGGATGCTGCCCGCACTTTGGCAGTTCCTGCTGGCCACGCCGGTGCAGTTCGTTCTGGGCGCGCGCTTTTACAGGGCCGGTTGGCATGCGCTGAAAAACCTCAGCGGCAACATGGATCTGCTGGTGGCCATCGGCACCACGGCGGCCTGGACCTTGTCGATGTGGTTGTGGCTCAAGCCCGGCTCCAGCGCCATGCCGCACCTGTACTTTGAAAGCTCGGCCATCGTGGTGAGCCTGGTGCTGCTGGGCAAGTGGCTCGAAGCCCGCACCAAGCGCCAGACCACGGCGGCGATCCGCGCCCTGCATGCGTTGCGTCCGGAGTTGGCGCATTTGATCGGAACGGACGGTGAGGTTGACGTGCCGCTGGCCGAGGTGCTGGTGGGCGACCGCTTGGTGCTGAAGCCCGGTGAGCGCATTCCCGTCGACGGCGTGTTGCTGGAGGGCCAGACCCAGGTGGATGAGTCCATGCTGACGGGTGAGCCCTTGCCTGTGAGCAAGGAGGTGGGCGCAGCGCTGACGGGGGGCTCCATCAACGGCGAAGGCCGCGTGGTGATGCGTGTGCTTGCCGTGGGCAGCGAGACCGTGCTGGCGCACATCATCCGCCTGGTTGAGGATGCGCAGGCGGCCAAGGCGCCGATCCAGCGCCTGGTGGACCAAGTGAGCGCCGTGTTCGTTCCGGTGGTGTTGCTGATCGCGCTCGTCACGCTGCTGGCCTGGTGGCTGACAGGCTCCCCGTTCGAGTTGGCGCTGATCCGCGCGGTGGCGGTGCTGGTGATTGCCTGCCCTTGCGCGCTGGGCTTGGCGACGCCGGCGGCCATCATGACGGGCACGGGGGTGGCCGCCAAACACGGCATCCTGATCCAGGACGCCCAGGCGCTGGAGCTGGCACACAAGGTGGATGTGGTGGCCTTCGACAAGACCGGAACCCTGACCCTGGGACGCCCCAAATTGACCGTGTTGAAGGTCGCATCAGGAACGCTGGAAGATGACATCCTGACGCTGGCCGCCGGCTTGCAAAGCGGCAGCGAACACCCGCTGGCGCGCGCTGTCGTGGCGGCGGCGCAGGAGCGAAACTTGCCGCTGCAGCCGCCCGAGACCATGCACGCCGTGCCGGGTCGCGGCAGCGAAGGCGAGGTCGGCGGGCGCAGCCTGCTCATCGGCAGCCTGCGCTGGATGGAGGAACTCCAGATTGACACGGGCGCCATGATCAACGCAGCCAATGCACTGCAGTCGCAGGGCGCCACGGTCTCGGCCGTGGCCGAGCGCACGGACGCTGGGATCGCGCTGCGCGCCCTGTTGGCCTTTGGCGACCTGCCCAAGCCGGGGGCCAAGGAAGCCCTGGCGGCGCTGCGAGCACGTGGCATCAAGACCGTGATGATTTCGGGCGACAACCGCAGTGCTGCCGAAGCCATGGCCCGTCAACTCGGACTGCGCCCGGAGGAAGGAGAGGTCATGGCCGAGGTGCTTCCGGGCGACAAGATGGCGCGCATCATGGAATTGAAACAAGGTGGCCACGTCGTGGCCATGGTGGGCGACGGCGTGAACGATGCCCCCGCTCTGGCGGCCGCCGATGTGGGCCTGGCCATGGGCAACGGCACCGACGTGGCCATGCACGCGGCCGGCATCACCCTGATGCGCGGCGACCCGTTGCTGGTAGCGGCAGCTTTCGATATATCGGGCCGCACCGTGGCCAAGATCCGGCAGAACTTGTTCTGGGCCTTTGCCTACAACGTCGCCGGCATTCCGCTGGCGGCGTTCGGGTTTCTCAACCCGGTGCTCGCCGGTGCGGCCATGGCCATGAGTTCAGTGAGCGTGATGAGCAACGCGCTGCTGCTCAAGCGCTGGAAGCCGATTTCAACGAATCAGGGATCAAAGCACGATGAATAGCTCCATTTTTCAATTTGGTGACGAGCGGCCCGAGTTCGAAATTCGGGTACTGAATGAACGCGCTGTCAGGGCGAGCGCGGGGCTTCTTTTTCTGCTTCGTCAGTAGAACCTGTGGGTGAGTTCGGGCTCAGGAAGCTTGCCAAGCACGTGATATAGGGCGAGCTCGGTGATTCTGAAGGTCCGAAACCCATAGGACTTTCTCATGGTCACTTTGACTTTGTTGTTCAGACCC
>CAIVXG010000103.1 GCA_903909815.1 uncultured beta proteobacterium
GGACTTTGACATGGGCGTGAAGCTCACCGGTTCGCGCTTCACCGTGATGAAGGGCGGCATCGCGCGCCTGCATCGTGCGCTGGGACAGTTCATGCTCGACGTGCAGACGCAGGAGCACGGCTACACCGAGTGCTACACGCCTTACATCGTGAATGGCGACAGCCTGCGCGGCACCGGCCAGTTGCCCAAGTTCGAGGGTGACCTGTTCGCGGCCAGGAAGGGCGGGCAGGAAGGCGAGGAGATGCCCGACAACGCAGCCCTGTACCTGATTCCCACGAGCGAAGTGCCGCTGACCAATTTCGTGCGCGACGAGGTCGTGGCCGAGGCGGCGCTGCCGATCAAGCTCACGGCGCTCACCCCCTGCTTTCGATCCGAAGCCGGCTCCTATGGCCGCGACACGCGCGGCATGATTCGCCAGCACCAGTTTGACAAGGTTGAGATGGTGCAGATCGCGCATCCGGAAAAAAGCTACGAGGCGCTGGAGCAGATGGTGACGCACGCCGAAACGATCCTGCAAATGCTGGGCCTGCCGTATCGCGTGATGTCCCTGTGCGCTGGGGACATGGGTTTTGGTTCTGCCAAGACCTACGACCTGGAAGTGTGGTTGCCTGCGCAGAACGCCTACCGCGAAATCAGTTCGGTGTCGAATATGGAGGCATTTCAGGCGCGGCGCATGCAGGCGCGCTTCAAAAATGCCCAGGGCAAGAATGAACTGGTGCACACGCTCAACGGCTCCGGCCTGGCCGTGGGCCGCACGCTGGTGGCGGTGCTGGAGAACTGCCAGAACGCCGACGGCTCGGTCACCGTGCCCGAAGTGCTGCGGCCCTATATGGGCGGCGTAGGCCGCCTGGGTGCCTGATCCGAAAGCACAGGAAAAACGGCCTGGCGGGCGCCGTCAAACGCCGGTTCTGTTAGAATTTAGCCCTGCCTTTAGAGGCACCTGGAAGAGTGGCAGAGTGGCCGAATGTACCTGACTCGAAATCAGGCGTACCGCAAGGTACCGTGGGTTCGAATCCCACCTCTTCCTCCAGTACACAACGGTCTGACGCTACTTAAGCAGTAGCATCAGACCGTTTTTTTATTGCCAAGTTGCGATGCCGTGCAACGGCGCGATGCCCTGGTGCCGAACCACGCAGGTTGCCATTTCCGCGCCGATGATGTTGCCTTGTGCCAGGCGATGAGGCTTCATGGACAGGCCATTGCGCCTGGCTCAGCCATAGAACCGGACCAGGTTGCCTCCGTCCGACTTTGCCTGGTACATGGTGGCGTCGGCCCACTTCAGGATGTTGGACTCACGGTCTTCAGTGCCGATAAAAACGACTACGCCGATACTGGCGCTGCAATGGTGACGGACGGTTTGGTCGCATTGGCCCTCCACCGCAAAGGTCAAGGCAAAGGGCTCGGCCATGCTGACTCGGACCTTTTCCGCGACGCCTTTGGCCTGTTCCGTGGAAGCGGCCTTGTCGGCAGCCAGCTCGCCGAGCATGATCACGAACTCATCACCGCCGATTCGGGCCACCGTGTCCGTTGCGCGCACGCTGTTGATCAAGCGCCGGGCCGCCTCCACCAGCAGCGAATCCCCCACTTCGTGCCCATATTCGTCATTGAGGGGCTTGAAGTTATCCAGGTCCAGATACATCAGCGCGCCATAGAGGCCGCTGCGCTGGCTGGCCGCCATGACCATGCTCAAGCGGTCACTGAGCATGCGCCGATTGGGCAGTCCGGTGAGTTCATCGTGAAATGCCATCTCCCGAATCCGATCCTCGGACTGGGTTCTCAAGGCCACTTCCCGTTCCAGTTGATCACGCTGCAGTTCCACCTGCTTGCGCAGTTGCTCCCGCCGCACCAGATTGCGGATGCGATGGCGCGCGATGCTCACGTTGATGGGCTTGGTGATGAAATCGGCTGCACCCAGTGCCAGACCGCTCACTTCAGAGTCAACGTCATCCAGGGCCGTCACAAAGACAACCGGAATGTGCCGCAGCGTGGGCTGCGCCGACAGCCGTCTGAAGGTCTCGAAACCGTCGACTTCGGGCATCATCACGTCCAGCAGGATCAGATCCGGTGGGCTTTTGAGCGCCAATGCCATGCCGGCGGGGCCGGATGTGGCGAATTGCAAATCAAACTCTCCGTCCAGCGCAGCCCCGAGCGTGAGCAGGTTGGCCGGCACATCGTCGATGGCAAGGATGCGGACAAGGGGGCCGGTCATGACTTTGTGTCTTGGTTGACGTGAAAGATGGCGGGTACGTGGGCAGTAGCGATTTGGCGCAATCTTTTTAGCACAAGGTCAAAGCGCATGTCCTGCAGTGGGGCATTCAGTGCATCGATCTCTTTGGCCAAGTGGGTGCCCGCCACCAGGGTCTGCAACGCATGGAAGCGACCGATCGCGGCAAACCTGTTGGCCTCAAGCAGGGGCGTGATCTCGCTGAGCGCCGCGGCAAAGCCATCCAGGTCCAGTGGCCTGAGTTCCGCCTGTGGAGGCGCGGGAGATGGCACCTGGGGTGCCGCGGGCAACCATTTCGCCAGCGTCAGCTTCAGGATGTCCACGGAAACCGGCTTGGTCAAGAAGTCATCCATCCCCACATCCAGACAGCGCAGTCGGTCTTCTTCAAAGGCATCGGCGGTCAGCGCAATGATGGGCAGGCGCGTGCGCTGGTTTGCCATTTCCCATTGCCTGATTTTTTCGGTGGCGCTGTAGCCATCCAGCACCGGCATGTGCAGGTCCATCAGGATCAGGTCTGGCCGGGGGAGTGGATCGGTGCTGCCTTGGGCGTTCATCGCCAGGATGGCGTCGACCGCTTGCTGCCCGTCATGCACCGCCGATACGGTCACACCCAATCGGCCCAACATGATCTGGATCACCTTGCGATTGACCGCATTGTCTTCGGCGACCAGGACGTGGCCACTGAGCAGGTTGGCGGGCGCGGCATCGGTTGGCACGCGCTCAGACCGGCGACGCTCCTGGGGCTCGGCGATGCTGCGTGTCGGCAGCCGAAACCAGAAGCGGGAGCCCTGGCCCGGCACGCTGCTGACCCCGACCTCTCCGCCCATGGCTTGGGCCAATTTACTCACGATGGACAGGCCCAGCCCCGAGCCACCGAACTCTCGCGTGATCGAGCTGTCGGTTTGCGAAAACGGTTTGAACAGCAAGTCCAGCTTGTCGGCGGCGATGCCAACGCTGGAGTCAATCACCGCAAACTCCAGCATGCATTCTTCGCCCCTGCGCTCCATCTCATGGGCCTCCATGCGCACTTGGCCCTGGCTGGTGAACTTGATGGCGTTGCCCACCAGGTTCGCCAGCATCTGACGCAAGCGGTGCGGATCCGCCAGGTAGCGGCCATCGGCTGCTCCAAACCACTGGTATTCGAGGCGCAGGCCCTGGGCCTGTGCCGCGCCGATAAACAGGTTGTGGGTTTCGTGGACCAGTGCGGCCGGGGAAAACGCCGTGCTCTCCAATTGGATCTTGCCGGCTTCGATCTTGGACAGATCCAGAATGTCGTTGAGCAGTGCGAGCAGGGTCTGACCACTCGCCAGGATGGTGCGGGCATAGTCGCAGCGCACGCTGTCCTGCAAATCGGGCAGCAGCAACAGTTGCGCCATGCCAAGAATGCCGTTCATGGGCGTGCGGATTTCGTGGCTCATGGTGGCGAGAAAGCGGCTCTTGGCGATGTTGGCCGCTTCGGCGGCCACTTTCGCTGTCTGAAGTTCGGTGATGTCAATGCGGATGCCCAGCGAGTGACCGTTGGGCAGGCGTCGTTCACGCAACTTGAGCCAGCGGCCATCATTGAGCTGATGAATCTTGCTGAGGTCGCCGGCACGGTGTCGCTCCAAAGTGGCCGCCAGCCACGCCTCCTCGCAGCCCGCCGCTGCCGGGTACTGGCCTCGGTCCAGCCCATAGCGCACCACGTCTTCAAACGTGGCTCCAGGCACCATGACGGGCGCAGTCGTGGGGTAAAAGTCGCGGTATTTCTGGTTGCAAAAGATGAGCCGGTCATCCGCGTCGAAGATCACGAAGCCTTCCCCCATGGATTCAATCGCGGCGCGCAACATCAGGTCCGATTCGATCAATTTGGCCTCGACCCGCTTGCGCTCGGTAATATCACGCGACGACGCAAACAGGGTGGGCTTGCCGTCGAGTTCCATCGGGACAATGCTCAACTCGACATCCAGCACCGTGCCATCACGGCGCTGGTGCCGGCTTTCAAACTTCGTAGGCTCTTTGGTTGCCAGAATGCGGGCAGTGCCCGCTTTGAATTCGCCGGGGGTCAGCACGGCATCAAAATCGGTGATGCTTTTGCCGATGATTTCGTCCCGGCTGTAGCCCAGCATGCGGCAAAACGAGTCGCTGGCGTCCAGAACTGTCCCATCGGGGCTGTGAATGTGAATGCCGTCGCTCGCGTTGCGCATCAGGACCTGACTGCGCTGAGTCTCCCTGCGGATCTGGACCTGCGAGCGCCAAAGCAACCAGGCCGCCAGGTTGGTCATCAGCAGGAAGGCCGCGATCAAGGCCATCGTTCTTTGGAAATCCGTTGTCCATGGCGCCAGATAGTCCTTGCTGCCGTATCCCACCACCAGGTAGAAAGGCATTCCGCCCACGCGCCGGAAGGCGTCGGTGCGCTCAATTCCGTCGGCCGTTTCCGTCGAATGGTAGGTGACGGCCTTTTGGCCCGAGGCCACGGCCTTACCCAACTCCACCGACGCGCCTTTGCCTCCCAGGCGGCCCGCTGGCGCGTCCAATGCCGGGTGGCGCACGATCAGCCCGAGATCCGCATCGCGCAACAATGCAATGCCGTTGGGGCCGACGTCCAGCGTGGACAGTTGGCTTTCGAAATACTTGACGGGAATGGCCGCCGACACCACGCCGGCAAAGCTGCCGTCGGGTCGGCTGAAGCGGCGCACAAAGGCCACCACGGGAATCTTGGTGAATCTGCCCACGATCGGTTTTGTCACGACCAGGCCAAGCTGGGCCTGGTCGCGAAGCGAGTGGAAGAAGTCCCGATCGGCCCAGCTTGCTTGCGAGTTGGACCCCACCTGGGTGCCCAAAATGATCTGGCCCTTGGCATTCGCCACCAGAATGCTGGCGAGTTCTGCGACCCGCAGCCGATGAGATTCAATTTTGGAGTTGGCCCGCTGCGCGTCCAAATGCCCAGTCTCCCGCAACTGGTCCTCAAGAACGTCGATGACCGCTTTTAGCGTCAGATCAACCTTTTCGGCGCTGGCCGTCATGCTTTGGTCAAGCGCCAGGGCCAGGTTTTGCGTGCCGGTCTGCGCTTTGGACTCATAACTCGCACGACCATTGACGAGCGCGCTGGCGGCCCCGAGCACAAACAGGGCGTCGAAAAAGACCAGACTGCACAGCAGCCACAGGCCGAAATTTTTGGCAATATTTGTTTGCAGTCTTTCGATCATCAGGACATTCCCATAACTACCCAACGCCGCTGCCATGATACTAGCGGAGTTCGCTGTGCAGCGGGGCGCATGGCCGGTTTGCGCCTGCGCGCGGGGGACTGCCCTTTATGTTCAAATGGCAAACTTATTTCAGCCGCGTGCGCCCGACCTCGTTCACAGCAACTTGTGCATACTGAATTTCACGTTAAAGCTGGCGAGGGCGCTGCCGAAAATGTTTGACGCGCATATCCAGCGCCATTTGGAATGAGCATGAATCAGGACTTTTGGGAAACAGATGTAGGCGCGATGGCAGCCAGGTGGATTGCCTGGGTCGTCAACTATTGGAAAGAGCAGGTGCTGCCGCTGTTCATGGGCTTTTCCCTCTTCTTCGTTCTGGCCATACCGCTGCTGATCGTGATGGGGATTCTTTGGTACCTCAACAAGATTCAATGGGCGCCGGAACATGGCGCCTACAAAATCGGGCTGGACAGCAGTTGCAAGGCTTGCGTGATATCTGCTTCTTCCACATCCGCGGGCGAGACCAGGCTGGCGGCCCATTCGGTTCTGGCTGCAGTGCCACGCGCGCTCAGGTCCGAAATCGCCTGAGCCGCTTCTTTCGGCGCAGCAAAGCCCGTGCTTTGAAGCAGCACGCGACCACGCACATCCACCAACTTGAAATAGAACTTGCCGTCGCGTTCGCGGTATTGCTTGAAGGCCGCACGTTCCGACTTCGCGGCCTTGACCGTCTTCGCCGGTGTGGCCAGCGCGGACAATTGGCGCAGGCCCACGGCGTGACGCAAGCGGGCGGTAAACGGTGCCGCAATCGCCCTGGCCTTGGCCGCGCCTTCAAGCAGGATGACTTCGATGCGCGCGGGGTCGCTGATCAGCGCCTGATAGTTCTCGCGCAGCGGTGCGATTTCGCGATCGATGCGTTCGAACAGAGCCTGTTTGGCGTCGGCCCAGGAGATGCCGTCGCCATAGGCCTGAGCCAGGGCCGCGCTCTCGGCGTTGCTGGCGAATGCCTGGTAGATCTGGAACAGGGCCGAGCCCTCGGTCTCCTTGGGCTCGCCTGGAGCGCGTGAATCGGTGACGATACCGGCGATGAGTTTTTGCAGTTGCGCGCGCGGCGCAAACAGCGGTATCGAGTTGTCGTAGCTCTTGCTCATCTTGCGGCCATCGAGCCCTGGCAGCGTCGCCACCGACTCCTCGATCACCGCCTGGGGCAACACGAAGTGTTCTCCGTACAGGTGGTTGAAGCGCTGCGCGATGTCGCGCGCCATTTCAACGTGCTGCACCTGGTCGCGCCCCACAGGCACCTTGTGCGCGTTGAACATCAGGATGTCCGCGGTCATCAGCACCGGGTACATGAACAAGCCCGCATTCACGTCCGCGTCCGGGTCCATGCCGGCCGCATGGTTCTTGTCCACCGCGGCCTTGTAGGCGTGAGCGCGATTGAGTAATCCCTTGGACGTGACGCAGGTCAGCAGCCAGGTGAGCTCGGCAATTTCAGGGACGTCGGACTGCCGGTAAAAGCGCACCCGCTGCGGGTCCAGGCCGCAAGCCAGAAAGCTGGCCGCGATCTCCAGCGTGGAGCGCTGGATGCGCGCCGGATCGTCGATCTTGATGAGCGCATGGTAGTCGGCGAGAAAATAGAAACTCTCCACATTCGGCGCCAGGCTGGCGGCAATGGCGGGGCGGATGGCGCCCACGTAGTTGCCCAGATGCGGTTCCCCCGAAGTGGTGATGCCGGTGAGAAAACGTTGTACGGTCATGAGGAAAAGCGGAAAGTTCTAGCGGAAAAACTCAGACAACGGGTCATAGAGGGCTGCTTGTTCCGGTCGGCGAAACTGCATACCCGCCATGAACCCAGGATTCGTCATTGCGAGCGTAGTGCGGAAATCCAGGCATTTTCATGGTCTGCCAAGATCGCTTGTCGCGTCGCTGCGCTCCTCCCGATGACGGTGGGAATAGGGCATCGCAAAGACAATAATTCATTGGCATGCGTCAACGCGCGAGCCAGGAAAACGGCAGCAGCAAGACGTTCAACAGCCCGTAGGTCACCGAGCGCAGCGGCTCCATCCACATTGCATCAATGATTCCGACATAGGCTAATCCGAGCACGATGAAGAAACCCCAGGGTTCCAGCCGCGACACCGTCACTGAAGCGTTGTAGGGCAGCAGCCCTACCAGGATGCGGCCTCCATCGAGCGGGGGCAAAGGAAACAGGTTGAATGCAAACAGCAACACGTTCCATTTGATCCCGGCTTGGCACATCTCGCCAAAAAATGGGGTTGATTCACCGACACCTGCGCCAACCAGCAGATACAGAAGTACGCCCCAGATCCAGGCCTGTGCCAGATTGGCGCCTGGGCCTGCTAGCGCCACCCAGACCATGTCGCGCTTTGGGTTGCGCAGATTGCCAAAGCGCACCGGTACCGGCTTTGCATAGCCAAACAGGAAAGGGGCGTTGACGAGCATGAGCAAGAGGGGAATCAGGATCGTACCCATGGGGTCGATGTGCTTCATCGGATTGAGCGTGACGCGGCCCATCGCCCAGGCGGTGTTGTCGCCGAAATGCCGTGCCGCATAGCCGTGCGCGGCTTCATGCACCGTGATGGCGAACAGCACTGGCAGCGCGTTTATCGTAAGCGCGGGGATAAGTTGGTTGAGGTCCATGGCGTGATTGTCTCAGAGCCCCAGCGCCGCCAGTTTTCCGCGTCCCTGGCGCACCAGCACGGGCTCGCCGCCGTCGCCCATGCCGGTGAGGTCGATCACTGTGGTGGGCTCCAGCGCGCAGGCACCGGCGTCGATTACGCCAGCGACGAGCTTTTCGTAGCGGCGGCGGATGTCAGCGGCGTCGTTCAGGGGCTCGGTCTGACCCGGAGGAATCAAGGTTGTGGCCAGCAGCGGTGTGCTGTGCAGTGCCAGCAATTCCTGCAGAACTTTGTGTTCGGGCACGCGCAGCCCGATGCTCTTGCGCGCAGGGTGGCTCAGTCGGCGCGGCACTTCCTTGCTCGCTTCCAGAATGAAGGTGTAGGGGCCGGGAGTTCCCAGTTTCAGAAGTCGGTACTGGCGGTTGTCGACGCGGGCGTATGCGGCCAGTTCGCTCAGGTCGCGACACAGCAGCGTCAGGTGGTGCTTGTCGTCGACGCCTCGAATGCGGCGTAACTGATCGGCTGCGGCCTTGTCGTCCAGATGGCATACCAAGGCGTAGCTGGAGTCGGTGGGGACGGCCAGGATCTCGCCCTTGTCCAGCAGTGCCACGGCCTGCTTGAGCAGTCGAGCCTGTGGATTTTCGGGGTGGACTTCAAATATCTGTGCCATGGCGCTATTCTCTTCGAAGCCGCGCCAGCTCCTGTGCCGACAACAGGGCGTTGCCGGTGCCGCTGGCTGCGATCACCGCGATGCCGACCCAGGCCAGGGCATCGGGAACGTGTTGGAACACCAGCCAGCCGCCCAGGGTGGCAAAGGCGATCTGGGTGTAGAGGTAGGGCGCCAGCACCGGCGCCGAGGCGCGCGCGTAGGCGCGTATCAACATCAGGTGGCCAAAGGTCCCCAGAAAACCGAGCACAAGGAACCAGTACCAGTAGTTCAGCAGGGCCGAAGTGTTCCAGCTGAAGATCGCCGCCGGGGTCATGATCACGGCCCCGACCAGGCCAGTGTAAAAGTGCGTGGTATAGGGGTTTTCTTCGCCGCTCAAACGGCTGGTGAGCACCTGAAACCAGGCATAGGCGCTCACCAGCAGCACCGGAAACAGCAGCGCCCAACTGAAGACCTGGCCGCCCGGGCGCACCACTAACAGCACGCCGCACAGGCCGGTGGCCAGCATCAGCCAGCGGCTGCGCGGCACCCGCGCCTTGAGCGTCCACGCGGCCAGCGCCGTTGCCACCAGGGGCGAGAGCATCACCATGGCAGTGAACTCGCCCACCGGCAAATGCTGCAGGCCAAAGAACGAGCAGGCGCTGGTGATCAGCAGCAGCAATCCGCGCAACGCCTGAAAGCGCGGATTGGGTGTGGCGAGCAGGCTGACGCCCTGCACCCCAATGCGCAACGCAAAAGTCACCACGGCCTGGAACGCATAGCGAAACCACAGCAGCATCAGCGTGGGCGCCAGCGCGGTGGCGACTTTGGTGCTGGTGTCGAGCACAGCAAAGGCAAACGCCGCCAGCATGATCAACAGGATGCCACCGCCTTGGCGGGTACGAAAGAATGACATGCGCGAATCAGGCCGTTGCGGGGTCTTGGATGCGCTCGTGCACCAGTTCCCAAACGGGTGTCAGATCCCCGGTCAGAAGGGGCAGCGTTCCAAGATCCGTGCGGCTTTCCTCGGGGCTGTGGAAGTCGCTGCCGCGCGACGCGGCCAGGCCGAACTCGCGCGCCGTGCCGGCGTAGCGCAGGCATTCGGCCGCGCTGTGGCTGCCGGTCACCACTTCCACGCCTCGGCCCCCGTGGGCCTTGAATTCACTGAACAGAGCGTACTCTTCGTTGGCCGAAAAACCGTAACGTGCCGGGTGCGCGATCACGGCGATGCCGCGGGCCTGGGTGATCCAGCTCACGGCGTCCTTGAGCGCGGCCCAGCGGTGTGCAACAAAGCCCGGTTTGCCTTCGGTCAGGTACTTGCGAAACACCTCGTTGGTGTCACGACAGACTCCGCTTTCCACCAGAAAACGCGCAAAGTGGGTGCGTGAAATCAACTCGGGATTGCCGACGAACTTGAGCGCGCCCTGGTAGGCGTCGGCAATGCCCGCGCGTGCCAGTTGCTCCGACATCTCCATGGCGCGCTGGCCGCGCCCGCCGCGGGTGGCCAGCAGCCCAGCTTGCAGCCGCGCGTCCTGGGCGTCGAAACCCAGGCCCACGATGTGCACCGTCTTGCCGGCAAAACTGACCGATATTTCCACGCCCGTGAGGTAGGCCAGGCCCAGCGCCTGCGCCGCAGTCGCTGCGCGCTGCTGGCCGCCCACCTCATCGTGATCGGTCAGGGCCCACAACTCCACCCCGTTGGCCTTGGCGCGTGCGGCCAGCGCCTCGGGAGTGAGCGTGCCGTCGGAGACGACAGAGTGGCAGTGGAGATCGGCGTTGCGGTAGGTTGGCACGGATTGATTTTAGGTGCGCTTACTTTTCCACGCCCTCGATCAGGAATTTCACGGCCCTGCGACCCTGCCATTCCTCTGCGTCCAGGCGAAAGGCGATCTTCACGCGGGCCGGCAGCGGTTCGGTGTGTCCAAACCAGATGCCGTCCACGGGCTGGCCCTGGTGCCGCAGCTTGAGCGACAGGTGTTTTTCCCCCACCAGTCGCTGCGACACCACCTCCACCTCTTCGCTGAAGGTGGGCGCGGCAAAGCCCTGACCCCAAACCTCGGCGTGCAGCGTGTCCACCAGGTCCACGCGCCGGTAGGCGGGGGCGAGCGCGCCGTCCGTCTGGATACTGCGCGTGAGCGTGGCCGCGTCGAGCCACTCCAGCGCGACCTGGCTGAACGACTGCTCGAACCGGTCCAGGTTTTCCTCTTCGATGGTGCAGCCCGCGGCCATGGCGTGACCGCCAAAGCGCACAAGCATGCCGGGGTGGCGCTTGGCCATCAGATCGAGCGCGTCGCGCAGATGAAAGCCCGCGATGGAGCGTCCCGATCCCTTGAGCTCGTGCTCCTTGCCCGGCGCCTGGCTTGCGGCGAAGACGAAGCTGGGGCGGTGCAGCTTGTCCTTGATGCGCGAGGCCACGATGCCGACCACGCCTTCATGAAAATCGGGGTCGAACACGCAGATCGCCGGCGGCGGCTCGTCGCCCTCGTCGAACAGCGACTCGGCGATGGCAAAGGCCTGCTCGCGCATCTCGCCCTCGATCTCGCGCCGCTCGCGGTTGATGCCGTCCAGCGTGTTGGCCAACTCATCGGCACGCCCGGCGTCGTCGGTGAGCAGGCATTCGATGCCCAAGGTCATGTCGCTCAGGCGGCCCGCGGCGTTGATGCGCGGCCCCAGCGCAAAGCCGAAGTCGAAGGTGGTGGCGGCGTTGCTCCTGCGCGAGGTGGCGCGAAACAGCGCGGCCATGCCCGCTGGCATGGCGCCAGTGCGCACGCGCTTGAGTCCCTGCGCCACCAGGCGCCGGTTGTTGGCGTCGAGCTTGACCACGTCGGCCACCGTGCCCAGTGCCACCAGCGGCAAGAGTGTGTCGAGCTTGGGCTGAGGGATTTTTGCCCCCTTGCGTCCCTCGCTGTCGCTCGTGCCGGGGCTTGTCGCCTCGTGTACTTCGCTGCCCCCCGCAGGGGCTGCCCCGTCTTGGGGCGGCCCGGCATCGGGTTGATCAAACCTGCCGCGTTGCCGCAGTTCGGCACGCAGCGCCAGCAGCACGTAGAACATCACACCCACGCCGGCAATGGATTTGCTCTCGAACTCGCAGCCAGGCTGGTTCGGATTCACGATCACGTGCGCGTCGGGCAACTGCACCTGGCCATCGACCACGGCGCACAGGTGGTGGTCCGTCACCAGTACTTGCAACCCCAGAGAACGGGCGGCGGCCACGCCTTCAAAGCTGGCAATGCCGTTGTCTACCGTCACCAGAACATCGGCGCCGCAGTCCTTGACGCGCTGCGCGATCTTGGCCGTGAGCCCGTAGCCGTCGAGCATGCGATCCGGCACGATGTAGCTGGCGTGTGCCGCTCCCAGCAGGCGCAGTCCGCGCAAGGCCACGGCGCAGGCGGTGGCGCCGTCGCAGTCGTAGTCGGCGACGACGCAGATGCGCTGGTTCCTTTCGATGGCGTCGGCCAGCAACACAGCCGCCTGCGCTGCGCCCTTCATGCTGGCTGGCTGCAGCAGTCGCTTCAGGCCGTCGTCGAGTTCGTCCTTGCTGGAAACGCCACGCGCCGCAAACAGGCGCGCCAGCAGCGGGTGCACGCCGGCCTGCTCCAGTGCCCAGGCGGCGCGCGGGGGGACGTCACGCGTCAAAAGTTTCATAGGTCGCTCAAAATAACTTGTGCTGGCTCGCGGCCGAGGAGCTGCGCGATGCGGCGCATCAGGCCGACGGGGCGGGCTTCAAACCGCTGCGCACTGCGCTCGCCGCACAGGGTCAGCGCCACAGCTTGACCTTGTTGCAGGCGCTGCAACGCCAGTGTCACCGCGCCGGCATCCAGCGCCTGCCAGGCTTGAGCCCAGGCCGTCCAGTCTTCGCGCACGGCGGCGTCGCGCAGCGTCAAAGGCAGCACGATGTCCGCCGCGTCTGCTGGCGGCGCAAAGTCTGTCGGCAAGGCGCCCGCGCCGCTGATCCAGAAGGAGTTGATGGGCAGCTGCCCCCGCTCGGCGCGCTCGTCGTTCAGCGCGTGCGTGTAGAGCAGCATCTGCATTTCGTTTTGCAGTCGCAGCAGCAGACCGGCCTGGGCCGACTGCGGCATCCAGGCGTCGATGCGTCGGCCCACGACGCGGTCGAGCGAGGCGCAGGCCAGATCGCGAAACGCCTCGCCCTGCGCCAGCCAGGTGCCAGGAACATGCTCGCTGAGCGTGATCCCGTCTTCGGCGAAATAGGGGCGCATGGCTTGCAACAGCGACTTCGATTCTGCTGCCGTCACGCCCAGCGCCAGCGGCTCGCCCATGCTGATGCGGGCCGAGCGGTTTTGCCAGTGGCACAGCGTGACCCAGGCCCAGGCCCCTTTGGCGCCGTTGGACAGGCCGGAATTTCGCGCCGCCCACGCGGCCCAGGCCATCCTGCCGTCCTGCACCGTCAGCCCCAGGCTTCGCGCCAGGGCGCGCTCGTGCGGTGGCGACAGGCTGGCCTCGTCTTCAGTGTCGGTTTGCACCCGAGTCAGACCCGCCAGCAAGCGCTCCAACTGCGGCAGGCGCAGCTCGGTCAGCGCAGCGCGGGCGGCGGCGGCGTGGGTGCAGGCGAAGGGAATCAGCAGGTGCATGGATAGGCTATTGTGCGGGATGCCACAATGACGCCTGAACTCATGCAATTACCCTACGAACTCCTCCTTGGCTGGCGCTATACGCGCGCCGGCCGCTCGACCCGGCGCAACGGCTTCATCTCGTTCATCTCGGGCGTGTCCATGCTGGGCATTGCGCTCGGCGTGGCGGCGCTCATCATTGTGCTCAGCGTCATGAACGGTTTTCAGAAGGAGGTGACGGATCGCATGCTAAGCGTGGTCTCTCACGTCGAAATCTTCACGCCTGATGGCCAAGCCCTGCCCGATGTGGCGCGCACGCTGCGCGAAGTGCGCGCCAACATCAATGTCATGGGCGCGGCGCCCTTTGTGGCGTCGCAGGCGCTGCTGGCGCGTGGTGAAGACATGAAGGGCGCCGTCGTGCGCGGCATCGACCCCGAACTCGAGCCCCAGGTCACGGACCTCGCCGCGGCGCTGCACGATACGCAGCGGCTGCGCCTGGTGGCCGGCGAGCGCGGCGTGGTGCTGGGCGCGGAGCTGGCGCGCTCGCTGGGCGTGGTTGCGGGCGACAAGGTCACACTGGTGTTACCTGGCGGTCAGGTCACGCCCGCGGGCGTGCTGCCGCGCTTTGTCTCGCTCACTGTGGTGGGCACCTTTGATTCAGGCCATTTCGAGTACGACTCCACGCTGGCACTGCTGCACATCGTCGACGCGCAGCGCATCTTTCGCCTCGAAGGGCCCACCGGCGTGCGCCTCAAGCTCAAGGACCTCCACCAAGCGCCCGAGGTCGCGCAGGAACTCAAAACCAGCTTGACCGACCGCCTCGTGGTGCGCGACTGGACCAGCCAGAACCGCACCTGGTTTGCCGCGGTGCAGGTGGAAAAACGCATGATGTTCATCATCCTCACGCTCATCGTCGCGGTGGCGGCTTTCAACCTGGTGAGCACGCTGGTGATGTCGGTCACGGACAAGCGCGCCGACATCGCGATCCTGCGCACCCTGGGCGCGAGCCCAGGCTCGGTCATGGGAATCTTCGTGGTGCAGGGCGCCATGGTGGGCGTGATGGGCACGCTGGCCGGACTGGCGCTGGGTTCGCTGGTGGCCTTCAACATCGACGTGATCGTGCCGGCGATCGAGCAGTTGCTGCACGCCAGCTTTTTGCCCAAGGATATCTACCTCATCAGCCGCATGCCCAGCGATCCGCGCCAGGGCGACATCGTGCCGATTGCGCTGATCTCGCTGGCTCTGTCTTTCGTCGCCACGCTCTATCCCAGCTGGCACGCGAGCCGCGTGAATCCTGCAGAGGCGCTGCGATATGAGTGATATTGCCCCCACGGTTGTGCTTGCGCGTACTGCCCTGCCCCCCGAGGGGGCAGTGATCGGCTTGGGGCGGCCCGGCGCCGATGGATCCATTGTGCTGCAGGCCACCGGCCTGACCAAGCGCTTCAGCGAAGGGCTGCTGGATGTGACCGTGTTGCAGGGCGTGGACCTCACGGTGTACGCGGGCGAAACCCTGGCCATCGTGGGTGCCTCCGGTTCGGGCAAGAGCACCTTGTTGCATCTGCTGGGCGCACTGGACGCACCGACCAGCGGCGAGGTGCTGCTGCAGGGCCGCAATCTGGCGCGCTGCAGTGCGGCCGAACAGGGCGCGTTGCGCAACCGCAACCTGGGCTTCGTCTACCAGTTTCATCACCTTTTGCCCGAGTTCAGCGCGCTGGACAACGTCGCCATGCCGCTGTGGATACGGCGCCAAGCCAGGGCGCAGAGTGCCTTGGTGGCGCAAGCCATGCTGGCCGATGTCGGGCTGCAAGATCGGGTGCAGCACCGTCCGGCCGAGCTCTCGGGGGGAGAGCGCCAGCGGGTGGCGATCGCACGCGCCCTGGTCACGCAACCGGCCTGCGTCCTGGCCGATGAGCCCACGGGCAATCTGGACCGCGCCTCGGCCAACGGCGTGTTCGAGTTGATGCTGCAACTCGCGCGCAATCACGGCACGGCCTTTGTGTTGGTGACGCACGACGAAGCGCTGGCCGCGCGCTGCGACCGCTGTTTGCATCTGGACGGAGGCGTGTTGCGCACATGAGAGCGGCACTGCATCGCATCTGGCAGCGTACCGGTCTGGGCCTGAGGCTCGGACTCGGCCTGGTTCTGGTGGTGTTCGTCGGCGCCAGTGCCCGCAGTGCCTACCTCGTGCTGGTGGAGCGATCAGAAGCCCGGGTGCACTATCACGACGAACTGGCCGAGACCCGGCAGGTGCTGGCCTCTGTGCTGCTGGCCCCCGGTTTTGTGCAAGACCGCGACCAGACCGAGCGCACGCTGCGCTTGCAACTGGACGCGCGTTCCGACCTGGATCTGATTCGCTGGCAGCACCACGGCATGGCGGCGGTGGAGAAGGACACCGAGAGCACACGCAACCAGGCACCCCAGTGGTTTGTGCGGTTGGTGCGTTTGGACAGCGTCGAAAGCACCGGGCCACTTGCGGTCGATCGCCCCGACTCGGGCACGCTCACCCTGCGCACCACCCCGGCTCCGATCGTGAACAAGATTTGGCGACGCGCTTATCAACAGTGGCCGGTGCTGGCGGTGTTGTCGTTTTTGATGCTGGTGTGGGTGGTATTCATCGTGCGCGCGAGCTTGAAGACGATGCGCGAACTGGTGCTGACGGTGCAACGTTGGCAAGCTGGGGATTTGTCGGTGCGCGCGCCCGAGGGGGGGCCGCCGGAACTACGCTGCGTGGCCCAGGCCTTCAACGCCATGGCGCTCGACCTCGAAAGCAAGGTGCAGTCGCTGCAGAACAGCGAGGCCAAATCGCGCGCGCTGTTCGACAGCGCGGCCGATCCCATGCTGCTGATGCAGGGCGGCGCCTTCATCGACTGCAACGCCGCCACCCTTGTGCAGTCGGGCTACCTGCGCCAGCAGGAGTTCTTGCGGCTCCGAATGGATCAGATATTCCCAGCACTGCAACCCGATGGGCGCAATTCACTGGAAAAAATAAGCGAGTTCAAGAAGGCCGCTTTGACCTCAGGCTACCAGCGCTTTGATTGGGCCTATCTGAAGAAAGATGGGACCTCCATTTCGGTTGAAGTCACGCTCACGCCGATCCGCATCAAGAACGAAGTGATTTATCACATTCTGTGGCGCGACATCAGTCAGCGCCTGGAGCAGGAACGATCCATTGTGGAGGCGCAGAACCAGTTGCAGGCGACATTGGACGCCATTCCGGACCGCCTGATCGAGGTGGCGCTGAATGGATTTATTTTCAGCTGTCACAACGGACGCGGCGACACGCCGGGACTGTCGCCGGAGCAGTTGGTGGGGCGCAACCTGCACGATATTTTGCCGCCCGATGCGGCACACGTGTGTCACCTGGCGCTGATGGAAGCGCATGCTGCGGGACACTCCGAGGGCCATCAATACGGTCTGGATCTGGCGCACGGCCACGCCTGGTTTGAGCTGTCCATTGCGCGCAAGACGGTCGAGCCAGGGCGTCCGGCTCGCTTTGTGGTCCTGGTGCGCGACATCACGGAACGCCAGCAACACCTGGAGAACGTGAGCTGGCAGGCAGGGCACGACGCGCTCACCGGTTTGCCCAACCGCATGCTGCTGAGCGATCGGTTTACGCGTGCCACTGCTGGCGCCTTGCGCCAGCAGTGTCTGTTGGCCGTGTGCATGCTGGACCTGGATGGCTTCAAACCCGTGAACGACACCTACGGCCACGCCATCGGTGACCGATTGTTGCTGGAGGTGTCCGATCGCCTCAACCGCAGCGTGCGCGGCGAGGACACCGTGGCTCGACTCGGCGGCGACGAGTTTGTGCTGCTGCTGGGCGATCTCCAGGACATCACGGAGATCGAGTTGATGCTGCAGCGCATTCAGGCTGCGGTTGGCGCGCCTTATGCCATCGATGGTCACAGCATCGGGGTTTCAGCCAGCATCGGCGTCACGGTCTATCCGCTGGATGACGCCGATCCCGATACCCTGTTGCGCCACGCCGACCTGGCCATGTTCGAGGCCAAGCGAGCCGGGCGCAACCGGCATGAAATGTTCAACGTGGCGCAGGACCAGCAGGGGCAGAGTTATCGCCAATTGGCGCAACGAGTGCAGCAGGCGCTGGAGAATGCTGAGATGCGGCTGTTCTACCAGCCCAAGGTGAATATGCGCACGGGTGAGGTGGTTGGAATGGAAGCGCTGATTCGCTGGCAGCATCCTGAACGGGGCTTGGTGGCGCCCATGGAGTTTTTGCCGCTGGTGGAGCAGACGCAGGTGATGGTGGACATCGGCGATTGGGTCATGCATGAGGCCTTGAAGCAGGTGGCCCTGTGGTCCAGCGCCGGACGGCACTGGCCGGTGAGCGTGAACATCGCGCCCCGGCATTTTCAGCACCCCGACTTCCTGGCGCGCCTCAAAGCCATTCTGGCGCAGCACAGCGGCGTACCGCCGCACATGCTGGAGCTGGAGATCGTGGAGTCCGCCGCGCTGGGCGACGTACTGCACATGGGGCAACTCATCGTTGACTGCCAGCGCGATCCGGGCGTGCGCTTTGCGCTGGACGATTTCGGCACCGGCTACTCGTCTCTCACCTACCTCAAGCGCCTTCCGGTCGATACCTTGAAGATCGATCAGTCCTTTGTGCGCGACATTCTGTCCGATCAGGAAGACCTGGCCCTGGTCAAGGGCGTGATCAGCCTGGCCACCGTGTTCAAGCGTGCCCTGGTGGCCGAGGGCGTGGAAAGCGCAGCGCACGGTGCCTTGCTGCTGCGCTTGGGCTGCGACGTGGCTCAGGGTTACGGCATCTCGCGCCCCATGCCTGGGGCAGAGGTATTGCCCTGGAGTGAACGCTATGTGCCCGATCCGAGCTGGGCTGTGGTGCTGGAGGATCAGCCGACGATCAGCTGCTGATCAGCGGTCCAAAAACCCTTGGGCCGTCCCACAAGGAGCATCCGACATCCCGGTATTGGTTAGAAGCGCTCGTGCGCCAGCAAATAGCGCCACTGCCCGGGCTCCAATCCGGGCATCGCGACCCGGCCGATGCGGGTGCGCTTGATCGAGATCAGGTGCAGACCGACGTCGTCGCACATGGACGGAATCTGGCCTGGCGCGACCGCCTTGAGGGCGAAGCGCAGGCGTGTCTGAACCTCGTTCTGACTGCTCACACTGACCTTGATGGGGGCTAGCGCGCGTCCATTGAAACGCAAACCATGGCACAGCAGTTGCACCTGCTGGGGCGTGGCGGCGCCATTGACCTCCACCATCACCTCGGACTCCAGGGTGGTGGCGTCCTCCAGCAGCTTGCGCGCCACGCGCCAGTCCTGCGTGAACACCAGCAGCCCACTGGCTTCGCGCGGCAGTGGCGGCGTGATGGTCAACTGCGTCAGATGTTTCTTGAGCGGGCGGATGCCGGAGCGGTCTTGCGCCCAGCGGTTGGCCGGCGTCAGCAGCGACACCGCCAACCCCGCGGTTTTTACCTTGCTGTGACCCGGGGCAAGCGGCGGCCGCCCCCCCTCGGCCAGCGCGCCCGAATCAACCCCGATCGGCTTGTGCAGCAGCATCGTCACCGGGCCCTGGTCCATGAGGGTGGCGTTTTTATCCACCGTCACCGTCTGCAGAGCTGCCACCTTGAACTGCGGCTCCTCCAGCACCCGGCCTTCCACGCTGACCCAGCCGCCTTCGACGTACTGCTCGGCCTCACGCCGCGAACAGCCCAACTGCTGGGCTACGCGCTTGGCCAAACGCACCGGCTCGGCGCCCTGTGGTTGGGTGCTGTCGGTGCAAGGAGGCGCAGGTGCTTTGGTCATGGTGGTAAGTGGGCATGTTACGGGATGCGGCGCGGGTTGTGGGTTCAGTACCAGGCCTGACCCAGGCGCTGCGCCTCCAAACATCACCAGCGCAGTCGCGGCATCAGCTGCTCGGCCAGCGTTTTGGCGTCGGTTGCGCTGGTTTTCAAATGAACGTCGGGCGCGAGCGGCGCCTCATAGGGACTGTCGATACCGGTAAAATTTTTCAGTTCACCCCGTCGTGCCTTGGCGTAAAGCCCCTTGGGGTCGCGCTGTTCGCACAGCGCCAACGGCGTATCCACAAACACCTCCAGAAATTCGCCAGCGCCGAACAGGTCGCGGGCCCTTTGACGCTCAGCCCGGTAGGGCGAAATCAACGCCACCAGCACGATCAGGCCGGCGTCCAGCATCAATCGGGCGACCTCGGCCACGCGCCGGATGTTCTCCGCACGGTGCGCGTCCGCAAACCCCAGGTCGCGGCTCAGGCCCAGTCGCACCCGGTCTCCATCGAGCAAGTAGGTGTGCCGACCCTGGGCATGGAGTTGTTGCTCCAGCGATTGCGCGATCGTGGACTTGCCCGAACCCGAAAGGCCGGTGAACCAGACGCATTGCGGCGTCTGGCGCTTGAGGCTGGCACGAGCACTACGGTCCAGCGCCAACGCTTGAATGTTTGCGGCGTGGCTCAAGGCGAAGGCTTCGCTGAGGGATAGTAAAGCTGGTAATACCAGGCGCAGGCGCTCTCGATCTGGGCCTGGATCCGGGGCGCGATGTCGTGCCTTTTAGGTTTGGAAATCTGCCGCGCCTGTTTGTGCAGGTATTTCATGTGGTAGTGACTGTCGCTCTCCTGAACACCGAGCGCGAGTTGGTTCGGATTGATCGCGAAAGGCGCCAGCCCCAGCCACGCGTAGATGTGCGACATGCAGGCCGTTGGCTGTTCGATCAGGTCTTCGAAGCGCACGAAATACAGGTGTTCCTGAACCTTCTTTGGCAGGTCGGGTACGGCGTGCAGCGAGATCAGCGGAGCGCCGATGGCCTTGTCCTTGGCGAAAAGGATGTCGGCGCGGCCAAAGCGATCGAAATCGGCCAGGTGATCGATGAAGTCCACCGAGTTTTAGCCAAGGGGGCTGCCACCAAATCGTAGGCGCGAGTGCGCCCGCAAGCAAAGCTGCCGAATTGGTGGACAGGGGAATTGGCAGGGAGTCATGCCGGCCTGTCTTGCTGTTCGATATAGGTTTTCAGAACTGCCAGCGGAGCGCCGCCAACGCTCAGCGCGCAGTAGCTGCGACTCCATAACACCGGCTCGCAATAAAAGGCTGCAAGCGCTGGAGCAAAGTCCCTGCGCAAGATCCGGGCGGTATTGGTTTTGAGTGCATTGACGAATTCACTGATCGCTACATGGGGTGGACAACTCAGCAAAACGTGAATGTGGTCACTTTCCCCATTGAATTCGATGAGTTCACCATCCCTGGACGCGAGACGATCCAGCGTCGATTGTTCGATGACCTTCAACATTTCGTCGTTCAGGCATTTACGTCGATACTTTGTCACAAGAACCAAATGATAATTTAGCGAATAAACGCAGTGGTGACGTGTTTTAAGTGTTGATTTGTTCATGAATAACCAATATACTGCCGTTTATGCAAAACCGCAAGGCTACCTACGCGCTTTACGAGTCGCCAAAGAAGGCGGCAAGCTTGCTGATGCAACTGCATTCGCACAAGAATCTTTGGAATGCAGCCCTGGAAGAGCGCATCGACGCGTGGAGAAAGTTTCGCAAGTCGATCTCCTATGAAGACCAGTGCAAGTCCCTCACGCAGATCCGCGCCGAGATGCCAGAGGAATGGGCCAACGTCAACTGCTCATCCCAACAAATCACCCTGCGCCGCCTGGACAAGGCGTTCAAAGCCTTTTACGCCCGCTGCGCCAAAGGACAGACGCCCGGCTTTCCTCGTTTCAAAAGCATTGACCGCATGAGCGGCTTTGGCTTCAAGGGCCATGGTGACGGTTGGCGCTTCACGCCCAACCTGAGCAACGAAGGTCGCCCGGATGACTTCGGAAATATCTTGTGGTCCAAGCATGGCGTACTTCGAATCGCAGGTGTGGGGCACATCAAGGTGCGTGGCCAGGCCCGAGCCGCTGGCATCATCAAAAGTTGCGAGCTACTTCACAAGAACGGCCAATGGTCTGTGAGTGTCACGCTGGAGTGCGCCGACACCGATCTGGTTCGCGCACGCACGCAGGACGTGGCTATGGCCGCCGACTGGGGTGTGAGCCGCTTGCTCACGATTGTGCGTACCGATGGAGCGCATGGCGTGGTGCGCGAAGACATCGAGAACCCGCGCTGGTACAGAACCAGTGTCGAACAGTCGCAGGCGCTTGGACGCTCGATCAGCACCAAGAAGCGCTACTCGCAAAACTGGCGAGACGCCTGTGCCACGAATTCCAAATTCAAAGCCAAACTGGCGCGCAAGCGCCATGACCATCAACACCAGCTCACAGCCCAGTTGGCAGCACGGTGCGCCATCTTCGCTACGGAGAATCTGACGGTCAAGAACATGAGCGCGTCAGCAGCGGGAACGACAGAAGATCCGGGGAAAAACGTCGCGCAAAAGAGCGGACTGAACCGAGAGATACTGGATACGGCGCCGGGCGCACTGTTCCAGAAAATTGCCTATAAAGTGTTGGAAACTGGTGGGCAGTTCGAAGTGGCGCCAACGCAGCGCCTAAAGCCGTCGCAAACCTGTCCGCAATGCGGCATTCAGGTCAAGAAAACACTCGACGAACGCCATCACCATTGTGGTGAATGCGGCTACGAGAACGACAGGGATGCGGCTTCGGCGTTGGTGGTGTTGAAGTGGGTGTTGGGCACGTTGCCTGCGCCGCGCAAACCAAAGATCAAGAAAACTCGCGGGCAGGAACTGTCCGAAGCGGCCTAACAACCGAGAAACCGCCTCCAACCGTATTCATGGATTGGTGGCGTGTAGTTCATCAGGATGGTGCGCTGGTGCTGGGCTTCGATTGAACCATAGATCTGACCCAGCTCGCGCAGGCAAACGATAAGCTTGGCCTCGGGTTCGAGGTGCAGCAGCAGCTCCACTGCGTGCAGCCAGGCGCGGTTCTTGTCGACAACGGCCTGCTTTTTGCAGTCCTGGTTCCAGCCGCGCAAGAAACCCTGCATGGCCGAGGTCAAATGGGCGTAGCTGGTGTCAAAGCTTTGATCGAGCTGCGACAAAAAGAAGCTGTCGTCACTGATCATTCGGCGCATGCCCAGCAAGGTGTTGCACAGCGGCGAACTGTTGCCCTCGCATTGAATCTCGGGATGCTGGGCCAGCAGCTGGCACAGCAGCGTGGAGCCGGCGCGGGGCAAGCCCGTGACGCCGATGAATTGAGATGACATGGGCAGCATTTCCTCGTTAAAACGGTCCGTTCGCCCGAATCCGGGAGCGCGGATGGTGACCGATGGTAGCGGGTTCGCACGGGGGCTGGCCGCCCGCATGTCAGCACAAAGTCGCAACTGTCCAGAAATGCCCGGTTATTCCCGCTTTATTTTTGGCTTTACCGGTTCGGGCCCACAACCATACTCACGCCATCAACTTTCGCAGTGGGGTGTGGCCATGCAAATCAATCGTGTCAGCGACCCGTTTTACCTGGCTTCGCTCACGCCGCCGCCTGGCAGTCCGGCCGACGCAACAGCCGCGCCTGCTGCCGAATCGGTGCCGACCGCGGGTGCGGGTGTCACCTACACCGGAGCGGGCAATGCGGACGCGCCTGCTGCGCCTGCGAGCATTCCGGATCTGAGCACGCTGAGTCTGGCCAGCCAGCTCGAGCTGGGCAAGAACATGGGCGTGTTCACCAAAGTCACCATCAGCAAGGAAGCCCAGCTGCTGGCCAAGGCGGACAGCTTTTCGGGCATCAGTTCCAGCAGTTTCGCCACCTCAGCTGCAGCCACCATGCAGGATATGGAAAACGGCTTCGCGGTCCTGAAGCAGAACTCTGCCAGCGCCGCCTTGGGCAACGGCGCATCGCTGGCCGGAAAATTTCGCAACCTGCAACAACTGGCCGGCAAGCTCAACGTTTTTGCCTGAGGCGCTCAGCGCCGCGGCTACGCGCTGTGGTCGATCTTGCGCACAAAGGCCAGCGCCACGCGGGGTGTGGCGTTGAGCAGTTTGGCGATGTCGTCGATATCATCCGGTAGCGCCGCGTTGTCCCAACCGAGCATGCTGTGCCGCGCCAGCCGCACGGCCAGCACCACGTTGCGCACGGTGGGATGATCGGGGTGCTTGCCGTCGCTGATGCGCACCAGCAATTCGGGCAAGCGCCACAGCTTCATCAGCGTCTGGCGCAAGTCGTCGAGTTCTATGCCCAGCACGGCGCGCTGAATGGTGGCAGTGCGCAGCGTCGGGTCGGCAAGTTGCGCGTCACGGATCTTGAGCTGCAGCGTGGGCGCGTGGCACCACATCAGCATTTCGGCAAAATCGTGCAAGAAGGCCGCCTGATGGATGACGTTCGCGTCGGTGTCGCTGCGATGCACGGCAAAACCCAAGGCAAAGTGCCCAGCGCGCTCGGCGCGCCGCAGCAGTTCCTGCAAGCCCTGCAGCGCGGCGGGCTGGTCCTTGAGTCGCTCATCGATCGTGGGCTGCAGGCCAAAGTTTCTGAAGAACGGTGAAATCCCCATCATCACCAGCGACGACGTGACGGTTTCGGTTTCGGTTGAGACGCCTACGCGGCGCCTGCTTCCCGCGTAGGCCAGCACCTTGAGCGTCATCAATGGATCGGCTTGGATCCGGTCGGCCAGCATGCTCGCATCCACATCGTCCTCGATCGCGCGCAGCGCCTCCAGTCCCGCCGACGTTGCCGCCAACACCGGAATGGCGGATTCACGGAAATAGCGCGTCCAGGCAGCGAGGTCGCCCAGCGGCTGCGTCAGGTAGGCGATCGGCTCGACCACGGGCTCAGTGCCGGGAGTTTCGGCCATAGGGTTGAGTGCTTGCATGGCGCGCAGTATCAGCGGCGCGGCGGTGCGGGTCAAGTCAATACGTCCCTGGCAACAGAATGTCCCGGTCGATGCGGTTGATGTCGGTGCGGCCGCACAGCGCCATCGTGAGGTCGAGTTCCTTGTGAATGATCTCCAGCGCTTTGGTAACGCCCGCTTCGCCCATCGCGCCCAGACCGTAGACGGCGGCTCGGCCGATGTACACCCCCTTGGCGCCCAGGGCACGGGCTTTGAGCACGTCCTGACCCGAGCGGATGCCGCCGTCCATGTGGACCTCGATCTCATTGCCCACCGCTGCCACGACCTTCGGTAGCGCATGAATGCTGCTCTCGGCCCCGTCGAGCTGGCGTCCGCCGTGGTTGGACACGATCAGCGCGTCGGCGCCGCTTAGCACGGCCAGGCGCGCATCTTCGGGGTCCTGAATACCCTTGAGGATGAGCTTGCCGCCCCAGCGCTTCTTGATCCATTCCACGTCGGCCCAGCTCAGCGTCGGGTCAAACATCTGGGTGGTCCAGGCCGACAGGGAACTCACGTCGTTCACGCCGCTGACGTGGCCCACGATGTTGCCGAACTGGCGCCGCTTTGTTCCCGCCATGCCCAGGCACCAGCGCGGCTTGGTCATCAGGTTGAGCAGGCTCGACAGGGTTGGCTTGACCGGCACCGACAACCCATTCTTCAGGTCCTTGTGGCGCTGGGCCAGGATCTGCAGGTCCAGCGTGAGCACCAGGGCAGAGCAGTTCGCGGCCCGGGCGCGCTCGATCAGACGCTCGATGAAGGCGCGGTCGCGCATCACATAGAGCTGGAACCAGAACGGCTGGGTGGTGTGGGCAGCCACGTCTTCGATCGAGCAGATGCTCATGGTCGAGAGCGTGAACGGCACACCGAACCTCTCGGCGGCGCGCGCCGCCAGGATCTCGCCGTCGGCGTGCTGCATGCCGGTGGAGCCCACCGGCGCCAGCGCCACTGGCATGGCCACGTCCTGCCCCACCATGGTCGAGCGCGTGCTGCGATTTTCCATATTGATGGCGACGCGTTGACGAAACTTGATGGCAGCAAAGTCGCTCACGTTGGCGCGGTACGTGTCCTCGGTCCAGGAACCGGTGTCGACGTAGTCGTAGAACATGCGCGGAACGCGTTTTTGCGCCAGCACGCGCAGGTCTTCGATGTGGGTGATGACGGGCATGGGGTTCTCCTGGAACGTGAAGCTCAGGCCGCAGTTGGCGGCGGTGGTTGAATCGACAAAAAGTACTCGAACTCTGGCGCCGGCATGGGGCGCGCAAACAAATAGCCCTGGGCGTAATCACAGCCCGCCGCCGCCAGTAAATCGCATTGGGCCTGGGTCTCCACGCCCTCGGCCACGACCTTCATTCCCAGTTCATGCGCCATCACGATGATGGCCTTGCACAGCGCCAGATCGGTCGACGCCGCAATCAGATGGCGCACAAAGGACTGATCGATCTTGAGGTAGTCGATGTCGTAGCGCTGCAGATAGGACAGTGACGAATAGCCGGTGCCGAAGTCATCGAGTGAGACCTGAATGCCGCAGTCGCTCAGTTCCAGCAACTGCGCCGTGATGTTCGCGCTGGCATCGAGCAGCAAGCCTTCGGTGATCTCTACCGCCAAAGCGTCGCCCGGCAGCCCCATGGCAAGCAACTGCATGCCCCACGCAGGCGGCTGGTCCGTGCTGCTGTGGAACTGCACCGGCGAGCGGTTCACGCTGATCTGAAACCTGGGGTCGTGCGAGCTGCGCCACCGTTGGACCTGGCGCATGGCTTGCTGGAACACCCACTCGCCTATGTCCACAATCAGGCCCGTGGACTCCGCAATCGGAATGAATTCTGCGGGGCTGACAAAGCCGCGCGTCGGGTGCCGCCAGCGCAACAGGGCTTCGGCCTTGTAGACGGCGCCGCTGCTCAGTTCCATGATCGGCTGGTAGTGAACGCTGAATTGACCCTGACTCAGGGCCGAGCGCAGGTCGTTGCCCAGTCGCAGTCGGTGCCGCGCCGTTTCCTGCAATGCCGGCGTGAAGAAACTGAAGCGGTTGCGCCCTGCGCCTTTGGCCGCATACAAGGCCTGATCTGCGTTCTTGAACAGGCTCTCCACTTCGGTGGCGTCCAGCGGATACATCGTGATGCCGATGCTGGCGGAGACAAAGACCTGCTCCTGCCCCAGCTTGAAAACGCTCGCCAGCCCCTGCAGCATGGCGCGCAGTATGCGTTCCAGATGACTGGTGTCGGACAGTTCAGTCAACAGCACCGTGAATTCGTCGCCACCCATGCGCGCCACCGTGTCGGATTCACGCACGCATTCACGGATGCGCCGCGCCGCCTCGATCAGCAGCATATCGCCAAAGTCGTGTCCCAGCGTGTCGTTCACTTCCTTGAAGTGATCCAGGTCGATGAACATCAGCGCCAGTTGCGTGCCGTCGCGCCGCGCCTTGACGATCTCATGCTCGAGTCGGTCGCGCAGCATGCCCCGATTCGGCAGGCCCGTGAGAGAGTCGAAGTTGGCCTGCTGCCAGATCAGCGACTCCGAGCGCTTGCGCTCGCTGATGTCGGTGTGGGTGCCGATCATGCGCAAGGGCTTGCCCTGGCCGTCCCGGCTCACGACCATGCCGCGGCTCAGCACCCACTTCCATGAGCCATCCTTGCAACGCACGCGCCGCTCGTTCGAATAGGTTGGGGTCAAACCGTCAAAATGGACCTGCCGATCACGCCGCGCCCGCTCCATGTCGTCCGGATGGATGAGTTTGTCGAACTCGCTGAAGTGATCTGAAAACTCGTGCTCGGCGTAGCCAAACATCTCCTGGTGACGCTTGGAATAGAACTCCACGCCGCTCTGAATGTGCCAATCCCAGACCCCGTCACCGGTGCTCTCCAGCGCCAGCTTCCAGCGCTCTTCGCTGTCGCGCAAGGCGGTCTCGGCCAGCTTGCGCGCCGTGATGTCCAGAATCACACCGTTGCGAGTGGCGCCGGTTGCGTCGTCGACCGCTGCGGTCGAGGTCATCTGCACCCACTTGAGTTGCCCGTCGGGCAGCACGATGCGGAACTCTGTCGCCAGCGGCAGGCGCTGGCGCACGGTGTTGGCAATGTGCTGCTGGGTGCAGGGCGGATCGTCCGGGTGGCGAAAACGTGCCAGCAACCGTGCATCGGCCAGCACCGCTTGCGGTGTCACGCCATACAGATCGCGCACGCCGTCGCTCACGAACAAGAACGTGCGCTGGCCGTCTGGGGCGAAGCGTACGCGATACACCACGCCCGGAATCTGCCTCGTGATCTGGCGAAACTGCACTTCGCCGGCGTGCTGGGTCGACATGTCCTCGATGGTCGATATCACTCGCTTCCAACTGTCTTCGTAGCCGCGCAGGATGGTGGTGTGGATGCGCGCATCCACACGGTGTCCGTCCAGCGTGTGGTTGATGGTTTGCACCTGAACGTCGCGCGCGCCCGGTGGCAGGTCCCACAGTTGCAACAGCTGGTAGGTGGCCTCCAGCGGGCCGCCGGTGTACAAGATGGTGTCGAGCTTGTCCAGCAACTCTGTCATGCTGGCGGCGCCGAACAGTGTCAGCGTGCGTTGGTTCACGCGCAGCACCTTGACGGCGTCCCAACACCGAGCGGTCTGCCCAGGATGCTCGCGCAGCCAGGCCGCCAAATCCACGATGCCCTGGGCCCGCCACTGGCCAAACAGGGCCTTGAGCTCGCTGTAGTCCTCCAGCCACAGCGACACCGGCGCCACGTCGAAGTAGTCTTCCAGCATCAGCTTGCTCATGGCAGAGTCGCTTCAGCCCAGTCGCATGCGGTGGCGTGCAATCTGCGCGCGCACCTGCGCCGGGGCCGTCCCGCCCAGAATGTTGCGCGCATCCAGCGAGCCGCGCAGACTCAGGCAGGGGTACACGTCCTTTTCGATGCTGGCGTTGAATCCCTGCAGCACCGCCAGCGGCAGCTCCGACAAGTCCACGCCGTGCGCGATCGCCGCCTTCACAGCGTGTGCCACGGTTTCATGGGCATCGCGAAACGGCAGACCCTTCTTCACCAGGTAGTCGGCCAGATCGGTGGCCGTGGCGTAGCCCCTGAGCGCGGCCTGCTCCATGGCTTCGCGGTTGACGCTGATGCCGCCTTCCTTGCGTCCCGTGGCGGGATTGATCTGACCACCAACCATCTCGGAAAAGATCCTGAGCGTGTCCTTGAGCGTGTCCACGGTGTCGAACAGCGGCTCCTTGTCTTCCTGGTTGTCCTTGTTGTAGGCCAGGGGTTGGCCCTTCATCAAGGTGAGCAGTCCCATCAGATGCCCGACCACGCGCCCGGTCTTGCCGCGCGCCAGCTCGGGCACGTCGGGGTTCTTCTTCTGCGGCATGATGGAGCTGCCGGTGGTAAAGCGGTCGGCAATTCTGATGAAGCCGAAGTTCTGGCTCATCCACAGGATCAGCTCCTCGCTGAAGCGGCTGATGTGCACCATGCAGATCGAGGCGGCGGCGCTGAACTCGATCGCAAAGTCGCGGTCGCTCACCGCGTCCAGGCTGTTCTGGCACACGCACGCCCGACCCTGCTCATCGACCATGCCGAGCGTGCGTGCCACGCGTTCGCGGTCCAACGGGTAGCTCGTTCCGGCCAGCGCGGCAGCGCCCAGTGGCAGCCGATTCGTGCGGCGGCGCACATCACCCAGGCGCTCGGCGTCGCGCGCAAACATCTCCACGTAGGCCAGCAGATGGTGGCCAAAGCTCACCGGCTGCGCCACCTGCAAGTGCGTGAAGCCCGGCAGGATCACGTCGATGTGTTGCTCCGCCGTGTCCACCAGCGATTTCTGCAAGGCCAGCAGCAGTTCGACAATGAGGTCGATCTCGGCGCGCAGCCACAGCCGCACGTCGGTTGCCACTTGGTCGTTGCGGCTGCGGCCGGTGTGCAGTCGCTTGCCCGCGTCGCCCACCAGTTGCGTCAGGCGCGCCTCGATGTTCAGGTGCACGTCCTCCAGATCGAGCTCCCACTCGAACGCTCCCGCTTCGATCTCGCCGCTGATCTGTGCCAGACCCTGCTGGATGCCGGCAAGGTCGGCGCTGCTGATGATGGCCTGAGCCTGCAGCATCTCGGCGTGTGCCAGCGAACCCGCGATGTCGGCCTGCCACAGGCGCTTGTCAAAGAAGACGCTGGCGGTGTAGCGCTTCACCAGGTCGCTCATGGGCTCGGAAAACAGCGCTGACCACGCCTGGGATTTTTGTTCAAATTGGTTGTGAGACATCGGCAGGCAATAATCGGGTATTAAGGACGAGTGGGCGTGACAGCAGGGGAGTGCGCATGGTACCTCCGCGAACCAGGCCAGAACACCACGGGTGATATGAAGGAGTCTCAAATTCTATCGACCTTCCAGGAGTGGCGTCGCAATTCTGCTCCGAGTTGGCAAAGCAGTGGCCTGCTGTTTGACACCTGCCAGCTGGGGTCGGTGCTGCGCGCCGTGTTGTTGGTGCAGGTGGTGCTGGGCGTGGGATCGCTCTTTTGGCAGGCCTCAATGACCGAATGGATGGCGCGCTACGCGATCCTCACGGGCGCCACTTTGCCGGCCACGCTTGCCTGGTTGATTTCAGCCTGTGCACTGAAGAAATGGCTGGCGCAACTGGCGCACGCCCTGCAATACGCCGGCGGCATCGGTCTGGGCGCGCTGGCGGGACTTTACGGCTGCGCCATGCTGGCGTGGTCCGGGCTGGTGGCGTCCGCGCCCTGGGTCGGCAGCGCGCTGGCAGGCGCGCTGTTGGCGGGAGTGCTGGTGGCGTCGCTGGTGTTGCGCGCCAAGGGCACGACGCCGGCGGCCACGGCTGCCCGCCTGAGCGAACTGCAAGCGCGCATCCGTCCCCACTTCTTGTTCAATACGCTCAACAGCGCCATCGCCCTGGTGCGCGCCGAACCGGCTCGAGCCGAAGCCTTGCTGGAGGACCTGAGCGATCTGTTTCGCCACGCCCTGGCAGATGCGGGCGAAGCCGTCACGTTGGAGCAGGAAATCGGGTTGGCCCAACGATATCTGGCGATCGAGCAAGTGCGCTTTGGCGAGCGACTGCGCGTGCGCTGGCAACTCGATCGCGCTGCCAACCTGGCGCGTATGCCCCCGCTGCTGTTGCAGCCGCTGGTGGAAAACGCCGTGGTGCACGGGGTTGAACCCAGTCAAAGCGGCGCCGAGCTGACGATCTGTACCGAGCGCCTTGGCGACAGGGTGGTGATCAAGGTCAGCAACACCGTGCCGGGCACGGCTGAGGCCTTGCAGCAAGCCAAGGGGCATGGCATGGCTCTGGCCAATGTGCGCGATCGTCTGAGCCTGCTGCACGACGTGCAGGGGCAGTTTCATGCGGGCTTGAAGGGGGATCGGTTCGAGGTGAGAATCGAGGTCCCCGCATGAGGGCAGGAGTTGTGAAGCCATGACGCTGCGCGTATTGATTGTGGACGATGAGGCACTGGCGCGCACGCGCCTGCGCACGCTGCTGCAGGACTGCGTCGCCCCCGAGACCCTGGTTGCGGGCGAAGCCGCGAATGCGGTGCAGGCCATGGAGGCGTTGCGCCGCGGCGGCATTGACCTGGTGTTGATGGATATTCGCATGCCTGGCGTGGACGGGATGTCGCTGGCGCGCACCCTGCGCTCCATGGCGCCAACCCCCGCCGTGGTGTTTGTGACGGCCCACGCCGAATACGCCGTGCAGGCGTTCGAGCTCGAGGCCGTGGATTACCTGACCAAGCCGGTGCGGCTGGCACGGCTGCAGGCGGCGCTGGAAAAAGCGCAACGCAGCCTCGAGGCCAACGGCCAGGCCCAGTCCCATGCGAGCCCGGACATGCTGACCATTCAGGACCGCGGTCGCACCCAGCGTGTGCCCCTGATCGACGTGCTGTACTTCAAGGCCGAGCTCAAATACGTGACCGTGCGCACCGCCGACAAGAGCTACATCCTGGACGGCAGCCTGGGCGAACTCGAGGCCCGCTACGCCGCCGATTTCATGCGCATTCACCGCAACGCCCTGGTGTCGCGACGCGCCATCAGGGCACTCGAAAAGCACTTCGACCCGGAAGAGGGCGAGGGCTGGGCCGTGCGCCTGCAAGGTGTGGGCGAACCGCTGGCCGTCTCCCGACGGCAACTGGCCGCAGTGCGCGAGGCCATGCTGGCCTAAAGGTTTTTTGCGTTTTTCCTGCCATTGGATCTTCCTCCCCGCCCGCTCAATGACGCGGCCCTCGGGGCCGTAGCGGGCAATCGACGCGGCAGTCGCAAGGACAGGGCTCGCATCGTCACTGCGAGGAGCAACGCGACGCGGCAGTCCATGGTGGTGTGCGGATACAGAAGCCATGGATTGCCACGCTGCGCTCGCAATGACGATAGCCCCGCAGGTCGGGTTATCTGCGCCCGCATCGTCACTGCGAGGA
>CAIVXG010000104.1 GCA_903909815.1 uncultured beta proteobacterium
CAGCCGGGGCGATGGTGGTCTTCATGCTGCGATGTCCTCACGATATGTTGCAGAATCACCCCTTCCGAATTGAGGGAGTGAAGGTGCAGAATAAATCGTGTGACGGCTGGCGACTACTCCGCGTAGCGGCTTCGTCCAACATTCCGGTCAGCGGCAACGTCGGTGTCCAGATCGTCAACACCGATCAGTCGTCTGCCGGTTACCGTGCCCAGGTGGGTTCCAGTGTGACACTGAGCAACCCGGCGAGTGCTTTGACGTCCAACGGCACAACTTACACCGACTTCCTTCCATCGCTGAACCTCAAGGGTGACCTGGGTGGTGGCAATGTGCTGCGTTTCGGGTTGGCAGAGCAGATTGCGCGCCCGACGTTGACCGACATGCGCAATTCCTTCTCGGCAGCCGTGGATACCAACGCGGGCAACGCTACATTCGGCAAGTTCGTTGGCTCCGCCGGTAATCCGTACCTGAAGCCGTTCAAGGCGACTGCACTGGACTTGTCGTTTGAGAAGTATTTCGGCACCAAGGCCTACGTCAGCGCTGCGGGCTTCTACAAGAAGCTTGACAGCTACATCACGACGGCGACCAACAATGCCTACAACTTCGCAGCCACAGCGAGTCAATTGGGGTTGGCGATTCCGCCAGCAGGAACCATCGGCAACTTCACGACCACAGTGAACGGCAATGGTGGCAGTCTCAGCGGCGTGGAGTTGACCGCGTCAGTACCACTGAATCTGGCAACAAAAATGTTGGAAGGCTTCGGCTTCACGACCAGCTATTCGGCAACCGAGAGCTCGGTGAACCTGCCGGACCTGATCGGTTTGAACCCAACGCAGCAGGTTCCCAGCGGCGGTTCCAAGATCCCGTTGCCCGGCCTGTCCAAGACCAATGCCAAGCTGATGTTGTATTACGAGCGTGCCGGCTTCAGCGCCTTCATTGCGGACAACTATCGCTCGACCTACGTCGGCAGCGTTGCCAACTCCACCGTCGGTGGCTATCCCGCGCTGGTTTACATTCAGGCATCGTCCTGGGTGTCGGCCCAGGTCGGCTACGAGTTTCAGGAAGGCCAACTCAAGGGGCTTGGAATCCGCTTCGAAGGCAACAACATGAACAAGCCACTGTATGTTGAGAAGAAGTCCGATGGCTCGGTCAATACATCGAACCTGACCGGTGCCAGCTACGGCCTCAAGTTGAATTACAAGTACTGATAGACGGCTGTCTGTAAGGGCCCCTCACCGACTTCGGTCGTGGAAGGGCCTTTTTTTCGTCTGGACGTTGTCGGCAGGCTGTGGCTCTGGCCGATAATGTTTGCAAAATTGATCAAGAGGTAATCCAAATGGAAACAAAAGAGCAGCTCAGGGTGGTCATCGTTGGCGGTGGCGCGGCTGGCTGGATGACTGCAGCCGCATTGGCCAAGGTGCTCCAGGGCCGCTACAGCATCACCCTGGTCGAATCGGACGAAATAGGAATCATCGGTGTCGGTGAAGCGACGATTCCCATGATCTCGCTCTTTAACCGATTGCTGGGATTGGACGAGGATGAGTTCCTGAAACAGACTCAGGGCACCTTCAAACTGGGTATCGAATTTGTCAACTGGGCGCGCCTGGGAGACCGTTACATTCATGGCTTCGGGGTCGTCGGTCAGGAAAACGCGACCGTGGATTTCCATCAATATTGGCTCAAGCAATCCCTGGCTGGCAAGGCCAAGGGTCTAGAGCACTATTCCATCAATACCGCAGCCTGTCTAAAGAACTGGACAGTGCCCAGTTCTCCCGTAGCGTTCATGCTGCCATGCGCTCGGTATCAGGTGGCGGGTCATGGCGGCGGTATTTGCGCATGATTTTCGCGAGGTCAGGTGCAAAAGCGGGAACCGAGAAAAATACCGGGAGG
>CAIVXG010000105.1 GCA_903909815.1 uncultured beta proteobacterium
CAGGAGAAACACCAGCGTTCATCGGTTCCTTAGATTCTTTGGACATGATTCAAGACTACCTTTCTACTCTCTAATTACTCAGGGGGTAGGTGTCTCAGGTCATATTGGCACGGGGGGGCCGATCATACTTTTCATGTCTTCCAGACTGGGTAGGAACAGGTCTACGGTCGGCAAAGTGGCCTCCATTTCGCGCAGTGCACGTTCTGCCGACCAGAGTTTGAGGCGCAGATTTGAATCGTAAGAAACACGCACTCCGTGGTAACGAGCAACCCGTATTGCTGCGCGCACGGTCTCGCACGCACTATCGGAGATGGCTTGGCTGATGCCGGATACGTGAAGAAAGCGAGTACCAGCAAGACACGAGAAATCGAAGCTGTCAGGCTGCATCGCTGACGCCGCTGACTGACGACGCAGAAAATGAAACTCATGCCCCTCTTGCCCGTGCGTGACAAAGTAGGCGCCGGTATGACGGTTGCTCCGTGTGACGTGGTGCGTATTGACACCTTCTCGCTGCCATAGCGACAACAGCATGTTGCCGAACAGATCGTCGCCAACGCTACTGATATAACCCGTTCGCGCACCGTGGCGCGCAGCAGCAATGATTGCGTTTGATGTGTCGCCGCCAAACCCTTGCTGATACAAACGCCGCGCTGGATCGGTCTGAGTGAACTCAACCATCGCCTCACCCAGCGCAAATATCTCCACCTCAACCATCATGCAGAATAGACCGTAGACGCCGTCTCACCACCTCGACCGGTCCAGTTGGAATGGAAATACACCCCGCGCGGCATGTCAACTCGCTCGTATTGGTGTGCGCCGAAATAGTCTCTCTGCGCCTGCAAGAGATTTGCCGGCAGGTTGGCACTTCGGTATCCATCGTAGTAGGCCAATGCAGAGGACATGGCAGGTGTCGGTATCCCGCTCCTTATTGCTTCACGCAGCACTGTTCTCAAAGAAGCCTGTGACTGTGCGACCGCTTCTGTAAAGAACGGATCCATTAGGAGATTCGCGAGTTCGGGATTCAAATCAAAGGCGTTCTTTATCTTCGCCAGCAACGCCGAACGAATAATGCAGCCGCCGCGCCACATAAGTGCGATACCCCCATAGTTCAATTTCCAGCCGAAGTCCGTCGCTGCAACACGCATCAATTGGTAACCCTGCGCATAGGAAATGATCTTTGCCGCATACAAGGCTTTACCGAGTTCATCGATGAAGGTTCTTCTGTCGCCTGAAAAATGGACCTCGGGCCCCTTCAACGCTCTTGAAGCCAGTACTCTCTCGTCTTTCATGGAGGAGAGTACGCGGGCGAACACAGCCTCAGTTATGAGGGTGAGCGGAGCTGCCACGTCAAGTGCTGTAACGACTGCCCATTTGCCTGTTCCCTTCTGCCCCGCCTTGTCCAGGATCTTGTCGATCACGGGCAAACCGTTTTCGCCTTGAGCCGTCAGAATATCCGCGGTTATCTCAATCAAATAGCTTCCCAACTCCCCGTCGCTCCACTGCTTGAACACCGCGTGCATTTCGTCCGTCGTCATGCACAGTAGAGTGACCTTGCCCCCGAAAAACGGACTCCTTAGCTGATGTGAAAATTCAGGTAAGGAGAACTGGGAAATGAGCAAACGGAAAGACGGACAAGCGCGTGGGAAGTACACGCTGGAATTCAAGATGGAAGCCGTAAGGCTGGTCA
>CAIVXG010000106.1 GCA_903909815.1 uncultured beta proteobacterium
GGCTATGGACCCGGATTCGTCATTGCGAGCGCAGCGCGGCAATCCATGTAGTTTCGTGGCGCGCCAAGATGGATCGCCACGGCCTACGGCCTCGCGATGACGAGAGTGTGGGTGCCTCGCGATGACGGGCGAGTGTGGGTGCCTCGCGATGACGAGCGAGTGTGGGTGCTTCGCGATGACGGGCGAGTGTGCGTGCCTCGCGATGACGGCGAAACTGCATACGGGCTATGGACCCGGATTCGTCATTGCGAGCGCAGCGCGGCAATCCATGTAGTTTCGTGGCGCGCCAAGATGGATCGCCACGGCCTGCGGCCTCGCGATGACGAGGGAGTGTGCGTGCCTCGCGATGGCGGCGAAACTGCATGCGGGCTGGACCCGGATTCGTCATTGCGAGCGCAGCGCGGCAATCCATGTAGTTTTGTGGCGCGCCAAGATGGATCGCCACGGCCTACGGCCTCGGGATGACGAGAGTGTGGGTGCCTCGCGATGACGAGCGAGTGTGGGTGCTTCGCGATGACGGGCGAATGTGCGTGCTTCGCGATGATGAGGGAGTGTGGGTGCCGCACGCGGGCTGTTAGCATCGTCGGTTATGTCAATTTTCGGGTATCTGATGTTTCGACCAGCGGCTGCGGCCATGGGCGCCTTACTGTTAGCACTCCTGGCCAGCACGGGTCTGGCCGCGCCATCCGGCGCCGAAACGGAGCATGGGCTGGCGTTGCTGCCGGGCGGGCAACTCATGGGCTGGGGCGCGAACGAGTTCGGCCAGGTGCGCGCGGATCAGGGCGCTTGGGTGGCGCAGCCCTTGGCGCTGCCGTGGCCAGGCGCCAAGCCGGTGGCAGTGGCCAGCGGCGCCAGGCACTCGCTGGTGCTGGATGCGGCCGGCCAGGTTTGGGCCTGGGGCGACAACAGCGCCGGCCAGCTGGGCCTGGGTCACACCCGCCCTGCGGCTCAACCCACCCAGGTGCCGGGTCTGCCCCTGGCGGCCCGCGCAGTGGCGGCGGGTACGCAACACAGTGCTGCGCTGCTGGAGGACGGCTCGGTCTGGGTCTGGGGCGCGAACCATCGCGGGCAGCTCGGCAACGGCACCCTGGACCGCTTTGCCGTGGGCCCGCGAGCCACCCGGGTGGCGGACTTGCCCGCGGCCAGCGCGCTGGCTTCGGGCGACGACTTTTTGCTGGCGCTGGCAAGCAGCCCTGCCGCCTCGAAGCGCGAGCATGGCAAGGCCCAGACGCAGGTCTGGAGCTGGGGTGCGGGCCAGGCCGTGGCGCAACCGATGCGCGAGCTGGTGGCGCCCAGCGCCATTCGCGCGCAGGGCGATAGCGCCATGGCACGCAGCGCGGGCGGGCACTATTGGCGCTGGCGCGGTGGGCAGGCGCTGGCGGCGCCCGGCACACAGCAGGCGTTTGCGGCTTTGGGCAACGTGGCGCCTGCGCCGCTCAATGCCACGCCGCCACAGACTCCGTTGGCCAATGCGGCGAAGCCACTGCCCGCACAAGCCCAGCGGCTTGAGGTCAAGCCCGTGGCGGTGGCGCGAGCGCCCATGGTGGCCACCAGCCCGGCGCTGCCAGCGCGGCCCTCGGTGCTCAAGCTGCCCCCGCCGGCAACGGTTGCGGCGCTGCCGCCGGCGCCTGTTGCTCCAGCCGCCACTGTCAGCTCGGCCCCGGCTGCGCCAACTTCGACCGCGGCATTGGCTTCGCCTGCGGCGCCCCCGACCGCTCCCGCCACTGCGGCACCAGCGGCACCAGCGGCACCAGCGGCACCAGCGGCAGCGGCAGCGGCAGCGGCACCAGCGGCAGCGGCAGCGGCACCAGCGACAGCGGCACGGGCAGCGGTGCGCGGCACGGTGCGCCTGGCCGAGGCGCCGCTGGAAGGTGTGCAGGTGGCGGCCGAGGGCGCGAGCTGCTCCGCCAGCGACAGCCAGGGGCACTACCTGTGCCAAATGGCTGCGGGCTGGTCCGGACGGATCACGCTGCGACGCGCCAATTACCGTTTCGCGCCCAGCGCCATGACGTTCAAGAATCTGCATGGCGACGCCGACCAGCAGGATTTTTCTGCCATCTATGACCCGCGTTAAGCCCTGCCCATGAACCTGCTTGACGCCACACCCCCACCCGACACGCCCTACAAGATAGCGCGCCTGTACCTCAAGGGCGCTTCGGTGGAAGTGCCCCACATGGCGAATCTGCCCTCGGTGGCGATTGCGCCGGAGATCGGCGTGGACATGCAGACTGAGGCCACACCGGCCTGGCCGGGCGCGCTGGAATGCGTGCTGCGGATTTCGCTGCACGCGCGGTTGCAGGGCAAGGATGTGTTCATGGTCGAGGTGTCGGAAGCGGCCGTGTTCGAGCTCGATCTGAGCAACGTAGAGGACGCACATCGCTTTGTGCGCAAGATTGCGCCCTCGGTGCTGTTTCCGTTTGCGCGCAAGGACCTGGCCAATCTGACGGTGGCAGCGGGGTTTCAGCCGGTGCTGCTGGACCATGTGGATTTCGATTCGATGCTGACCAAGGTGATGCAGGCGCAGCGCATCACGCGCGCGCCCGCACCCATGCGTCTGGACGTGATTGCAGCCAAGCCCGAGGCGGCAGCGCCCGCTTTGACCAGCGCGCCCGTGGCCGCAGCGCAGGCAAGCGCGCAGCCGGAGCAGGCGGCGGATTCGGAATGGCCCGACACCACGCCCTTGGCCGAGCCGTTCGAGTTCAGCAGCCACACCGGCGGCGGCGGGCGCAGGCTGGCGCTGGCGCTGCTGGGCGTGGCCGCCATGGTGGCCACCGTGGCCTGGTATCTGCAGCCGCATGACCAGGCGCCCCAGCCGACGCTGGCCGTGGCACCCGCTGCGCCGAGGGCGGCGCCAGTGGCGTCTGCTACTGCTACTGCTACTGCTACTGCTACTGCTACTGCTACTGCTACTGCTACTGCTACTGCTACTGCTACTGCTCCGGTGCCTGCGTCTGCTCCTGCTCCGGTTCAGACAGCGACGGCGTTGGCCGCGCCGCTGCAAGCCGCGATCGAGACCAGCCGTGCGCGCCTGAGTGAGCAACCCGCAGGCTGGTTCACGCTCGACCTGGGCACGGTGCCCGCGAATTCACCACTGGCATCTTTCAACGCCTTGCCGCAGCAGCGCGCGCTGTTTGTGCTGCCCGCCAAGGGCTCGGGGCTGCGCCTGCTCTACGGCGTGTTTGCGACGCAGGCAGCGGCCGAGTCGGCGCGCAGCCAGTTGCCACAGGGCGAATCCGAGCCCGCTCGGCAAACCGCCATCGTGACCCAGATCGGCGCCCTGTAGCGGGCAATTGTCGGGTTACGCTGCGCTAACCCGGGCTACTAACTTGGACTCGTCATTGCGCGCGTAGATAACGCGACTTACGGGACTATCGTCATTGCGAGCGCAGATAACGCGACCTACGGGACTATCGTCATTGCGAGCGCAGCGTGGCAATCCATGTATTTTCGTGGCGCGCCAAGATGGATCGCCACGGCCTGCGGCCTCGCGATGACGAGGAAGTGTGGGTGCCTCGCGATGACGAGGAAGTGTGGGTGCCGGCGACGACGAGGAAGTGTGGGTGCCTCGCGGACTATCGTCATTGCGAGCGCAGCGTGGCAATCCATGTATTTTCGTGGCACGCCACGATGGATCGCCACGGCCTGCGGCCTCGCGATGACGGGGGAGTGTGGGTGCCTCGCGATGACGAGGGAGTGTGGGTGCCTCGCGACGACGGGGGAGTGTGGGTGCCGGCGATGACGGGGGAGTGTGGGTGCCTCGTGGACTACCGTCATTGCGAGCGTAGCGTGGCAATCCATGTCTTTGTCGGCTCTTCACCATGGACTGCACGTCGCTTTGCTCCTCGCAGTGACGATTGGTATGGTTCAGCGCAACTCGAGCGCGATCTCGCAGGTCTGACCCGCCTGCGCGGCCTGCACAAAGCCGAGCTCGTGCGCCAGTTGCAGCATCGGCTTGTTCCCCGAGATCACGGTGCCGATCAGGCGCTGCGTGCCGTTGTCTCGGGCGTAGCGCACCATCTTGTCCAGCAGGATGCGTCCCAGGCCGCCACCCTTCAGATCGGAGCGGATGATGATGCCGAACTCGGCAGCGATGTTGTCGGGGTCGGCAATGGCGCGCACCACGCCCAGCGTCTGCTCGGCCCCGGCCGCGTCCTGCACCACGGCCAGGAACGCCATTTCACGCGCGTAGTCGATCTGCGTGAGCCGCGCCAGTTCGGTGCGCTCGATGCTGCGCCGGCTGTAGAACACGCGCATGCGGATGTCCTCGGGGTCGAGCTGCTCCAGAAACGCCAGATGCTGGGCTTCGTCCTCGGGGCGTATCGGGCGCAGCGTAAGCTCGCGCCCCTTCCACGTGAAGGTTTCGATCAACTGCGCCGGATAAGGACGGATGGCAAAGTTGAGTTCGCCGCCGGGCGCCGCTGCGCTCAGGCAAATGCGCGCGTCCAGCGCCAGCACGCCGGCGTCGTCGGCAATGAGGGGGTTGATGTCGAGCTCGGCGATCTGCGGCACATCGGCCAGCAGCTGCGACACCGCCATCAACACGCCGTGCAGCGCGTCCATGTCCACGGCCGGCGTGCCGCGAAAACCCTGGAGCAGCTTGGCCACACGCGTGCGCTCCACCAACGCGCGCGCCAACGGCGCGTTCAAGGGCGGCAGCGCCACGGCGCGGTCTCCCACCACCTCGACCGAGGTACCGCCCTGACCGAACAGGATCACCGGACCGAACACGCTGTCGATGCTGGCACCCACAATCAGCTCGCGCGCATTCGGGCGTCGCACCATGGCCTGCACCGTGAAGCCTTCGATGCGCGCCTCGGGCCGGACCCGCTGCAAGCGCTCCAGCATGGTGCGCCGCGCCACCCGCAGTGCCTGCGCGTTCTCCAGATCGAGTGCCACGCCGCCCAGGTCGGACTTGTGCGAGATGTCGGGCGACAAGATCTTCAGCGCCACCGGAAACCCCAGTTGCTGCGCGGCGTCGAGCACGGCCTTGGGCGTGCGCCCCACGCTGCGGGTGGGTACCACGGGGATGCCGTAGGCGGCCAGCACGCTCTTGGCTTCGCCCTCGCTCAGCAGCTCGCGCCCGCTGGCCAGCACCTTGGCCACCAGCAGGCGCACGGCGGCGGTATCGGCGGGCGGGCCGGGGCGGCGGGCGGCGGGCGCCTGCAGCAGCAGCGCCTGGTTGCGCCGGTAGGTGACGCCAAAGCCAAAGGCGCGCACCGCCTGCTCGGGCGTGATGTAGCACGCGATGTTGGCGTCCTGGAAGATCTGGCGCGCCTCGCGCACCGCCTCCTCGCCCAACCAGCAGCCCATGACGCGCGGCGGCGACTGCGCCGCCAGCGGCAGCAGCGCGCGTGCGATGTCGGCGCTGGGAACGATGGCCGTGGGCGCGTGCATCAGCAGCACCGCGCCCGCGGCCGGGTCGGCGCTCAACACCTGCAGCGCCTGCACGTAGCGTTCCACCGGCGCGTCGCCAATGATGTCCACGGGGTTCGCGTGCGACCAGGTGGCGGGCAACAAGGCGTCGAGTTTTTGCCGCGTGGCGGGCGAGAGCTGCGTGAGCTCCACCCCCACCTGCGCGGCGGCGTCCGCGGCGAGCACGCCCGCGCCGCCGCCGTTGGTCAGGATGGTGAGCGTGTCGGCGTTGTTGGTGCGAAAGCGCGCCAGCGTCTCCGCCGCCAGGAACAGCTGCTGCAAGGTGTCCACGCGCAGCATGCCGGCGCGCGCGATGGCCGCGTCGTACACGATGTCGGAGCCGGCCAGGGCGCCGGTGTGTGAGGCCGCGGCCTTCTGGCCCAGGTCGGAGCGTCCGGCCTTGACCACGATCACCGGCTTGTTGCGCGCTGCGGCGCGCGCCGCCGACATGAACTTGCGCGCGGCGTCCACGGATTCGATGTACAGCAGAATCGCGCGCGTCTTGGGGTCGCTCGCCAGGTAGTCGAGCATGTCGCCAAAGTCCACGTCCAGGTGTTCGCCGAGCGAGACGAAGTGCGAGAAGCCGATGCCGCGCGAACGTGCCCAATCGAGCAGCGCCGTGGTCAGGGCGCCCGACTGCGAGACAAAGGCGATTTCTCCAGGCAGCGCGTCGATGTGGGCAAAGCTGGCGTTCAGTCCGAGATGCGGCGACAGCATGCCGATGCAGTTGGGCCCCAGGATGCGCAGCAGGTGCGGTTTGGCCGCATCCCGCACCCGGCGCTTTTGCTCAGGCGTGAGGCCAGCCGTGAGCAGCACCGCAGCGCGCGTGCCCATCTTGCCCAATTGGGTGATCAGGGCCGGCACGGTGTCGGGAGGCGTACAGATCACGGCCAGCTCGGGCACCTGCGGCAGGTCCTGCACGCGCCCCACCACCGCCACGCCATCGAGCTCGCGGTATTTGGGGTTGACCGCGTACACCGGTCCGGCGAACTTGCCGCTGCGCAGGTTGCGCCACACCGTGGCGCCCACACGCCCCGGCTTGAGCGAGGCACCGATCACGGCCACCGAGCCCGGATCAAACAGGGAATCCAGATTTCGAATGCTCATGCTGCTGCCTCAAGAACGCGTTGCCGCATGCCGCGAGTATGCCCAGCCGGTGTGGCGCCCGGTTGACGTGGCGCACAAAAGCGCTTTTTGCCCGAGCGGCGCTGCTAAGGCGTGGCCTGGGTTTGCACGATTGGCAGCACGATCCGAAAGGTCGTGCCCTGGCCTGGCGCGCTCGTCACCTCGATGCGCGCCCGATGGCGCTGCACGATTTCCCAGCAGATCGACAGCCCCAGACCGGTGCCCTTGCCCACCGCCTTGGTGGTGTAGAAGGGCTCGAAGATGCGCTTTTGCACTTCGGCCGACATGCCCGCGCCGGTGTCGGAAATCTCGATCAACACGTGCTCATCGTGGACCCGACTGCGCAGCGTGATCACGCCGCTGACCTCGATCGCCTGGGCCGCGTTCAGCAGCAGGTTCACGAACACCTGGTTGAGCTGCGCTGCGATGCACTCCACAGCGGGCAATGGCGCCAGCTCCTGCACCACCTCGACCTTGTACTTGACCTCGTTCCAGACCATGTTGAGGGCGCTTTGCAACACCTCGTTCAGATCGGCCGGGCGCCACTGCCCGTCATCCACGTGGGAAAAGTCGCGCAGTGCGCTCACGATGCGCTGCACGCGCGTGAGCCCCTCGCTGGACTCCTGCAGCAGGTTGGGAACATCCTCACGCAGAAAATCGATGTCGGCGTGAAGCCTGGCCGCCTGGACGGCCGCGCTCGGCTGGGCCAATTGCTGTTCGTAGGCATCGATCAGCTCAAACAGTTTTGTCAGGTAGGTGGCAAGCGAGCTCAGGTTGGAGCTGACGAAGCCGATCGGGTTGTTGATCTCGTGTGCCACGCCCGCCGCCAACTGCCCGACCGCAGCCATCTTTTCGGATTGCAACAACTGGCCCTGGGTTTGCTCCAGGCGCGCCATCGACACCACCAGCGCCTGGCGCTCCTGCTCCAGGGAGGCATTGGCTGCGGCCAGCTCGGCCGTGCGCTGGCGCACCCGGGTCTCCAGCAGCTGGTTCGCTGCGGCCAGCTCGTCCTGCGCCGTCCTCACCCTTTCATTCGCCTGCAGCAGCGTGCGGTTGCGCTCGCTCAGCAGCGTGAACAGGTCGATCAACGCCGCGGTGTAGACCGCGTGCGGGGCGCCCTCGCTCGTGTCCACATTGGCCAGCGCCTGCGCCGGGCTGGCGCCGCGGTGGATCGCATTCACCTGCGCAGCCATCTTCTTGTCTTCCGACAGGATGTGGAAGGTGAGCCAACTGGTGAGAAAGCGCAGCAACTCGCTGCCGCTGACGTTGCCGTCGAGCTCGGCCTGACGCTGCATCAGCTGGACCTCTTCCACAAAGGCGGTATGACCGCGCCGGTGCTGCTCCACATACTGCGGCGCCAACTGCGTCGCGGCCATGAGTTGCTCTTCGTCGCGAAAGTGCGTGGCCGCGTAGTGCAGCAGTTTTTCCAGCACAGGGGCGACGGCGCGCACGGCCCCGTCGCCCACCTGCGCCAGATGCGGCGCCGCCGCGTTCACCAGATTCACCAGCGCGTGGTGCTGCGCGTCCACCGTCTCCAGTCCGGTGACGAATTCATCGCTCCAGGCCATCAGCTGCATGGTTCTCCTCGACCGGGGGGTGTGGCTTCAGGACTTGGCGTGCGGGCCGTGCGCAGCCGTGTCCATCAGCACCGAGCCGTCGGCGTCCCAGACCACGTGCGTGATTCCGGGCTCCTCCGCCTCCAGCCGCAGCAGCTCCAACTCCTGCGCCGACATGGTGCCATTGGCCCGCCGCGCCTGGTCCCCAAGCCACTGGTTTTCCAGCGTGAGTTCGCGCAACGCCAGCGCCTGCCCCAGCGCGCTGACGAGTTCGTCATCGTTCCAGGGCTTGGCGATGAAGCGGCTGATGCCGGCGTCGTTGATGGCGGCGATCAGGCCGTTCAGATCGGCATAGCCGGAAAAAATCATGCGCACCGCGTTGGGCTGGATTTCGCGCACCCGCTTGAGCAGTTGCACGCCGTCCATCACCGGCATGCGGTAGTCCGAAAGCACCAGGTCGTAGGCCGTGTGGCGCGCCTTTTCCAGCGCCTCCAGCGGTGAACTGAAGGTGTCCACCGTGAGCTTGTAGCGCTTGTCGGCAGCAGTGCACGGGGTCAGCGCCAGCAAGCGCTTGAGCGCCTTCAATATCGACTCCTCGTCGTCAACGATCAAAATTCTGCTCATGCGCTTACTCCTGTTTGTCAACCCGTACCTGCAGCCACAGCGGCTCACCCCGGCGCGCCGCCAGGGCCTTGATCTGCCCCACCATGGCCGGCGTCAATAGGATATCAGCCGCCAGCAACAGCGCGCCGTTGTCGGCCAGGAAATCCCGCGCCAATACCATGCCGGGCTCAAGCCGCGCCGCTGCCACGCGCTTTTCCCCGGGCTGGGCGTTGCGCTCCTGTTCGAGCAGCCGCGCAAAGCCCTCCACCAGTTCCGGGTCGTAACGCTTGCCCGCGAGCTGGCGCAGCATCGCCAATGCCTGCTCAGGCGTGAGCCGGCGTTCGGCCAGGGTGCCAATCTGAAAACCATCGTAATCGTTCACCACCGCCAGGATGCGGCTGCCCAGGGGGATTTCCTCGCCGCACAAACTGTCGGGAAAGCCGTGTCCGTTGAAATGCTCGTGGTGCGAGCGGATCAGGCGCGCCGCTTCGCGCAGTTCTTCCAGCGGCATCAGGGCGGCCTCGCCGTCGCTGGCATGACGGCAGTACTCGGCCATCTGGGTGCCGTTCATGGCCGACACCGGGCGCGACAACAGGGCGTCGGACAACCCCAGCTTGCCGATGTCGTGCAGCAAAGCGGCCAGAAAGATGTCGTGACAGGTGCGTTCATCCAAGCCGCACTGCTGTGCCAGGCGCCGCGCCAGCTCGCTCACGCGGCGCGAGTGCCCCGCAATCACGCCACCGCGCAGCTCGATCAAGCCGGTGAACATCTTGATCGACACCAGAAATTTTTGCTTCAGTTGCCGGTTCGCCAGGTCCAGAAAGCTGTTGACCTGAAGCAACTCTGCCGTGCGCTCGATGACCTTGCGCTCCAGGCCGTCGTTGAGCTCGCGCAACTGCTCGTTCTGCTGGCGCGTCAGTGTCTGCAGGCGCTCGTTTTCCGACAGCAATTGCGTGCGTTCCAGCGCCTCCTTGATGATCAGCGGCAGCTCGGCGTCGTTCCATGGCTTGGCAATATAGCGGTAGATCTGGCCGCGATTGATGGCTTTGACGGTGGACTCGATGTCGGCATATCCCGTGAGCAACAAGCGCATGACGTGGGGCCAGCGCAGGCGCACCTGTTCCAAAAACTGCGCTCCGTCCATCTGCGGCATGCGCATGTCCGAGATCACCAGGTCCACCGGCTCGCTGGCCAGAACCTCCAGCCCGGCGGCACCGCTTGGCGCCGTCAGCACGCGCCAGCCCGTGGGCCGCAACAAGCGCCGCAGGGCCGACAGGATGTTCACCTCGTCGTCCACGCAAAGGATGGTGGCTGTGGCTGCTGGCAGGTCGGACATGGCTCAGTGGCTCCTGAAAGCGTGCGGCGGGCTCATGACAGGGCTGAGGCATGCGAAAAGGTCACGATGCGCCCGCGCGCGCGGGAATCCTGCCCCATGCCATTCCATTGCATCCGATAGCTGCTGCCGCGCAGCACCAGCGCGCACAGGGCGCCTTCGGCGGCGCTCGCCATGGCCTGCGCCACCTCGGGCAAGGCGTGCGCCAGTTCCAGGTCAAGCAACGGTTGCGCCTCGGAAAAAAGCGCCAGCGCCGCGCCATTGGCAAAGGCCACCCGACCGGCGTCGTTCACGCCGATGACGGGCAAGGGAAGGCATTGCAGGGCCTCGCGCGCGAACGCCAGGCTGAGACTGTCGCTCGCGCCGAGTTCACGCATGCGCTGCAGCACCTCGGCCATTTCGCGGTTCGCCGCCGTCAGCTCCAGGTTGCTGGTGCGGATTTTCAGATCCAGCTGGCGGTTTTCTTCCGCCAGACCCTTGTGTTCAAAGGCGTTGCGAATGTGCGCGCGCAACTGCTCGTCGTCCCAGGGCTTGGTCAGGAAGCGGTACACCGCGCCCTCGTTGATGGCATCGGTGACGGAGCGCAATTCGGTGTAGCCCGAGAGCACGATGCGGATCGTGTCGGGGAAACTGACCTTGGCTTCGCGCAGGAAGTCCACGCCGGTCATGCCCGGCATGCGCTGATCGGACACGATCACGTCCACCCGGTGCTGGGCCAGCATTTCCAGACCCTGCTCACCGCTGTTGGCCGTGAGGATGGTGTAGCCGTCGCGGCGCAACAGGCGCTTGAGTGCAGACACGATGCTGGGCTCATCGTCCACCAGCAGCAGCGTGGCCTGCGGCTTGTGCAATCGCAACACCTGGGGTGCCAGCGCACGCGCCTCGACGAACATGTCCGCTATCGCCTGCGCGTCCACCGGGCGCGAGAAGTAGTAGCCCTGGATTTCGTCGCACACGTTGGCGCTCATGATTTCGCACTGCGCCTGCGTTTCCACGCCCTCGGCCACGACCCTCATGCCCAGGCCGTGCGCCATCGAAACGATCACCTTCACCAGTGTCAGGTCGTTCGCGTCGTGGGTGATGCCATTGACAAATGACTTGTCGATCTTGACCTTGTCAAAGGGGAAGCATTTGAGGTAGCTCAGCGACGAATAGCCGGTGCCGAAATCGTCCAGCGAGAGCTTCACTCCAAGCAGTTTGAGCTCCCTGAGCGCAGCCTCGCTGCGCTGCACGTCATCCATGAGCGCCGTCTCGGTCAACTCCAGATAGATCAGGCCCGGGTCCAATTGCGATTCGCTCAAGGCGCTCTTGACCTGGGCCACGAGGTCGTTGCCGCGAAACTGGTGCGGCGACACGTTGATCGCCACATGGGGAATGGTGAGCCCGCGGTCCAGCCAGCCGCGCAGGTCCCGGCAGGCGCGGCGCAACACCCACTCACCCATGCCCTTGATCAGGCCCGATGATTCGGCCAGCGGAATGAACTCCACCGGTGAGACTTCACCCACCCCGGGAAGCTGCCAGCGCAGCAGCGCCTCCATGCCGCTGATGGCGCCGGTTTGCAGGTCGGCCAGGGGCTGGTACAAGACCTTGAACTGGTCCAGCGCAATCGCCTGGCGCAGGGCCCTGAGCAGGTGGTCGCGCCGCTGCAATTGCTCGGACATTTCGGCGCTGTAAAACTGGCACCTGGCGCCGCCCCCGGCCTGGGCGCGGTGCATGGCGATCACCGCCGATTTGAGCAGCGCCTCGAAATCCACGGCGTCTTCGGGATAACAGGCCATGCCGATGGAGACGGTCTGGTTCAGTTCCTGCCCGCCCACGGCGAAGGGCAGCGCCAACTGGCTTTGGAGTTGCGCCGCCAGGTGCGTGGCGCCGCTGGCGTTCGTGCCCGGCAGCACCAGCACGAATTCCTTGCCCCCCAGGCGCGCCACCATGTCCTGTTCGCGCACGCCAGCGCTCAGGCGCTGCGCCAGTTCCACCAGCAAGGCATCACTGGCGGCCTGACCGAGCGTGTCGTCGATGCCGCTGAAATGGTCCACCCCCACCAGCATCAGCGTCAAGGGATCGCCCGCGCGCTGCACCATGCTGAGCGACTGTTCGGCGCGGTCCTTGAGCAAGGTGCGGTTGGGCAATCCGGTCAAGGCGTCAAAGTGCGACAGCCACTGAATCCGGTTTTCCGCCGATTTGGCGTCGCTCAGGTCGCTGAAGCTGCCCACAAAGTGACTGGCTTGTCCGTGCTCATCACGCAATGCGGTCACGGCCAGCCATTCGGGATAGTCGCTGCCGTCCTTGCGCCGGTTCCAGATTTCGCTGGCCCAATGGCCTTCGGTCCGGATCGTCTCCCACATGGTGCGGTAGAAGTCGGCGCTTTGCCACCCCGAGGACAGGATGCGCGGATTTCGGCCCAGCACCTCAGCCTGGCTGTAGCCGGTGATCTCGGTGAAGGCCTGGTTCACCATCGCGATGCTGCCGTTGGCGTCCGTGACCACGACGCCTTCGCGCCCCTGCGCAAACACCTGGGCCGCGATCTTGAGCTGCTCCTGCTGCGCGCGGCGCAGCGTGATGTCGCGTGTCACGCCCTGGATCCCGATCACTTCACCCGCGCCATCGCGCATCGCCCCTGCGGCCACCTCGGCCCAGACGGTGCTGCCGTCCTTGCAGCGCATTTCCAGCTCGGCGCGAAACTCCGGATGCGCCGCGCCCGCGCTCAGGTCCGCCAAAAACCGGCTCAAACCCTGCTGCGCCTGCGGCAAAGAACCCGGCGCGATCAGGTCTTCCATGGGCTCGTCCAGCACCTCGGCGCTGGTATAGCCCCGAAGCTTTTGCACCGAAGGGCTGATGTAGGTGTAGCGCCCCTGCAGCGTCATGGTCCAGATCACGTCGGTGGCGTTGTCCGCGAGCAGACGATGGCGTGCCTCGCTGGCACGCAGCTCGCTCTCGGCGCGGCGCTGGCGCACAAGTTGCCACGCGGTGTTGGCGATCAACTGCAGGGTCTCTGCGTCCAACTCGGTGTAGGGCTCGCACCTGTTGCCAACGCCCGCGATCAGGCGCACGCGAGCGCCTTCGATCACGGGCACGCTGACGAAACGCTTCAGTTGCGCCGGCCCCGGCGCCAGTGCGTCCTGGTGCGTCTCATTGGCGCAGTCGTTGACAACGACCGGCGCGCGCTGGCGCAACCCATCGGCCCAAATCCCGGCCTGGGTCAGAGACAGGCGGCTGTCGGGGCTGTCCTGGCCAGACTGTTCGAGCGCATTCGACGACCAGGCCACGCGCTCCATCGTCACTTGGTCCTCGTGCACGATATGGACGAAACCGAACTCGCTGTGTGTGAGCTGCTTGGCAAGGTCCAGCGCATGCTGCATGAAGGCGCGTTCCCCCATGGTTTCGGCCGTCCCCGGCAGCGCCAGCAGTATCTCGGCGCGCTGGCTCAGCAAACTCATCCGGGCTTCATTCGTCTTGCGCTTGCTCACGTCCCTGATGGTGCCGATGACGCGCAGCGGGCGACCGTCGGCAGCGCGATTGACAACGGTGCCGCGGTCCAGCAGCCACAGGTAGCTGCCATCCTGGTGGCGCAGCCGGTATTCGCTGACGAACGATGGCGTCGCTCCGTCCTGCAGCCGATGCAGCGCCTCCAGCGTGGCGGCCCGGTCGTCGGGGTGGATGCGCGTCTCCCATTCCTTCACGCCTGGGCCCGCTTCGTCCGGTGCATAACCCAGCATCTGGCCCCAGCGAGGGGAGAAATAAAACGTGTCGGCGTTAACGTTCCAATCCCACAGTACATCGCCCGCTCCCTCGATCGCGAATTTCCAGCGAAATTCGCTCTCGCGCAGGGCTTGCTCGTGCTGTGCCTGGGCCTGCAGCAGCCCGTTGAAACCGGCGATCAGTTGCCCCACCTCGTCCTGGCGCACGATCGGCAGCGCCTGCGCGCTTTGCTGCGTATCGGACCACAGCGCCAGCGTGCTGGCAGCACCCAGCAGGGGCGCGAGTTCACGCCGCAACATCCACCAGGTCGAGACCCCCGCGAGCACGCTCAAGCCCAGCATGGCAAGAAACATGCTGCGCTGCATGGACTCGATCGGTGCGAAAGCTTCCTGCGTTGGAATCGAGGCAAATACCGCCCAGTCGGCAGTGCTCAGACGCTTGCCCGACCCCAACTGCGCTTCGCCCGCTGCATTGGCGTAAACCTCCCAACCCGCATGGCCTGGAGCAAACCGGTCCAGCGCGGGCAGCAGACCCAGGGACGCCATGGGCTCAAGCTGTTGGACCTTGCCGGAGGACGTGATGACCAAGCGTGACGTCAGGTCCACCAGGAGGTAGGCGCCGGTCTTGCCGTAGCGGCGCTCTTCGATGCGGCTCAGGAAACTCGGCTTACCCAGGTCGCTCACCCCGGCCAGAGCGCCCACCACCTGGCCCTGCGCATCGCGAATCGGAGTCGTCATGTCAACCACCGGCGTGTGCCGTCTATTTCCAAAAGAAGGCGCGCTCACGCTGGACTGGCCCTGACGCAGCGCGGACGCGATGCCGCCCCGGTCCAGGTAGTTGAGGCCGACGCGCCCCAGCTCCTGCGGCAAGGACGCGATGACCGTACCGTCCGCAGCGGTGACAAAAGTTCCGCCGCTGAACCAGGATCCAAGAAAGGGACGCTCCAGCAGGAAACGCTGCATCAAGGCGGGGTCGGCCATAAGGCGGGGCGTGATGACCGGCGCCACGCTCTGCAGCCCCTGCAGGTGCTCGCGCAGATCGCTATCGACTTCGGACGCCACCAGCGACGCCGTGGCCGCCAGCTGATCTCCCGCCAGCTGTTGCATGTCCTGACGCAATCTGTGGCTGGCCAGCAGCGCCAGTGACCAGCTGCCCACGAGGAAGATGGCCAGCGTGAACAGGGTCACCCGGGTCTTGAGGGAACGCCACTGATTGAGGCGCCAGTTCATGCGGATTCGCGGCGCAAAAAAAACAGGCGGCGGCGCGCGACCGCGCTCGCCCATGGCCAACCTCGGTCTGGATTCAGACCGAGGACGCCGCGTGACCGTTGCTGTCGAGAATTCACCCGCAAGCCTCTCCATTGCCAGAGCGCAACGCCTGCGGCGCTCTGAAAAGACGCATCCCACGCGTCAAAATCGGCAACGCTGAATTCCATCAAGCCCGCTGGCGGAGCTGCAACGAATTCAAGGTTGCTGCGAAGTTCACGAGCGAATTCTATGCCACGCCATTCAAGCCTGCCATTGCACGAGATGCGCTAGGATGGCGTGCATTAAGCGGGGAGCGCTTGGCAGTTTTCAACCCCGGAGGATTCGGCTTGAATCACGGCGACAGTCAGGAAATTCCGATCGACCAGCTGCGGCTTGGACAATACGTCGAGCTCGACCTGAAGTGGTTTGAGCATCCCTTTGCCTTCAGCCACTTCAAGCTCAGGACCCAGGGGCAGATCGACACGCTGCGTGGCCTGGGACTGCGCGCGGTGCGCATCAACTCCCAGCTCGGCGAGGAGCCTGGCAATCCGCCGACGGAGGCGCCACCCACCGCGCGCTCCGTGCCTGCGCCGCTGGCCGCAGGCACGCCCGGACCCTCGCCGGTGATGCAGGCCAAGCGCGCCCTGATCGAGCAGATGAAGGCGCGGCGCGAGCAAGCGCAGCGGGTCGAGAACGCCTTCGTGAATGCGGTCAAGCTCATCCGCGACATCGAAAAGGACCTGTACCGAAGACCCCAGGAGACCGTGCAGCAGGCGCAAAAACTGATCCAACAGATTGCCGACTCGATCCTGAACGCGCCCGAACTGGCGATCCAGGTGATGGGCGACAAACTCGGCGGCGAAGAGCAGTACTTTCATTCGCTCAACGTCACCGTGCTGTCCATCATGATGGCGCGCGACCTCAAACTGCCGCTCGAGCTCGCGGGCATGCTGGGTATAGGCGCGCTGCTGCACGACGTTGGGCGAAAAGAGGTGCCCGACAAGATCCTCCTGAAGACCGAGGCATGGACCCAGGCCGAGCGTCATTTCTACGAGCGGCACTGCCAGTTCGGGGTGGACATCGCCCAGCGCCTGAACCTCTCGCCCACCGTGATCAGCATCATCCGCGAGCACCACGAACTGTTTGACGGCAGCGGCTTTCCGGCCCAGCTCAAGGGCGAAGCGATTTCGCCGCTGGCGCGCATCGTGGTCGTTGCCAATTACTACGATGAGCTGTGCAATCCCCTGCTGCTGGCCGACGCGTTGACGCCGCACGAGGCGCTGTCGCTGATGTTTGCCAAGCTGCGCGGCAAGTTTGACCCGCTCCTGCTTCAGACCCTGATCCGCTGCCTGGGGGTCTATCCGCCGGGGACGATCGTGCAATTGTCCAACGGCGCCATCGGCCTGGTGCTGACGGTGAACACGCGCAAGCCAATGAAGCCCACCATCATGGTGTTTGATGCGGCTATTCCCAAGGAGGACGCGATGGTGCTGGACATGGATCACGAAACCGAGTTCAACATCGCCAAGGCGATCCGGCCCAACCAGGTGCCGCGCGATGTCTACAACTACCTGAGTCCACGCAAGCGCATCAGCTACTACTTTGATGCCTCCACCGCACAGCGCGAGGTCGAAAGATGACAGCTGATCTGGCACGACTGATGCTCGACCATTGCCCGGAGCTGCTGCTGCTGGTGGACCCGGCCACACTGCAGATAGTGGCCGCCAACGCCAGCGCGGCCCGCACCCTGGGCTACGAACTGGCACCAATGCAGGGGCTGGCGATCACCGAGGTCGAGTGCGCGCTGCAAAGCGTTTTCTATTGGGAGGAAGTGCGCGCCGGACAACGCCTGGAAGTGCTGGAACAGGAGGAACCGTACCGACTGTGCAGCGGGGAACTGCTGAACGTGCGCAAATCGATTCAGGTGCTGGAGCACGAGGGTGTCACGATGCTGCTGGTGCGCGCCGTTCCCACGCAAAGCGAACACGTCGCCCAGGACGCGCTGGCGCATGCGCTGTCGGCCCTGCGCGCCACGCTGGAGTCCACCAGCAACGGCATCCTGGTAATCGACGTGAACGGAAAAATCGACAGCATGAATCGCCTGCTCGGCAAGATGTGGGCGATACCGGACGACATGCTGTACTGGCAGTACGACGCGCGCATCCTTGACTTCATCGTGGCTTGCGCGGTCGAGACCGAGCTGCTGCGCGAGCGCCTGCGTGCCATCATGGACGCGCATGAGACCCGCGACGTGCTGCACCTGCATGACGGCTCGGTGTTCGAGATGAGTGCGCGTCCGAAATATCTGGGCGAGCAAATCACCGGCCGCGTGTTCGGCTTTCAGGACATCACCCAGCGCATGCAGATCGAGCAGGACTTGCGCGAGTCGCGCGATCTGCTCGAAGCTCGGGTGCTGGAAAGAACGGCCGACCTGCACGCCGTGAACAAAGCGCTGCAACAGGAGAAGGAGCAGCAGGCACGGCTGATCCAGCGGCTCGAAGAAGCACAAAACAAGCTCATCCAGTCGGAGCGCCTGGCGTCCATCGGACAGCTCGCCGCCGGGGTCGCGCATGAGATCAACAACCCGGTGGGCTTCGTCAACTCCAACCTGGGCTCGATGGTGCACTACCTGCAGGATCTGCTGCGCCTGCTGTCGAGCTACGAGCAGGCGGAGGCCGAGCTGTCGGCACCGACGCGCCAGCAGATCGCGAGCATCAAGGAGGAGATCGACATCGGCTTTTTGCGCGGCGATGTCACCGAACTGCTGGCGGAGTCGCTCGACGGCCTCAAGCGCGTGACGCGCATCGTGCAGGATTTGAAGACTTTCTCCCACGCCGACGAGGCGCAGCAGCAGTGGGCGAACCTGGAGTCCGGGCTGGAAAGCACCTTGCGCGTGGCCTGGAACGAACTCAAGTACAAGGCCGAGGTGATCAAGGAATTCTCGGGCATTGCGGAAATCGAGTGTTTCCCGTTCCAGCTCAACCAGGTGTTCATGAACCTGCTGGTCAATGCGGCCCACGCCATCGTGGACCGCGGCAGCATCACCATCCGCACCGGCCAGGACGACAGCCAGGTGTGGGTGGAAATACAGGACACGGGTCACGGCATCAAACCGGAGAACCTGCCGCGCATCTTCGATCCGTTTTTCACCACCAAGTCCGTCGGCCAGGGGACCGGCCTGGGACTCTCCATTGCCTATGGCATCGTGAAGAAACATGAGGGAAAGATCGAAGTCCAGAGCGCACTGGGCGTAGGCACGACGTTCAAAGTGCTGCTACCCAGGACCGCGAGCCCCAGCACAGGCGCATGAACCCCGGGTTCGTCATGGCGAGCGCAGATAGCCCGACCTGCGGGGCTATCGTCATTGCGAGCGCAGATAACCCGACCTACGGGGCTATCGTCATTGCGAGCGCAGCGTGGCAATCCATGGCTTCTGTAGCAGCACACCACCGTGGACTGCCGCGTCGCGTTGCTCCTCGCAGTGACGATGCGAGCGCTGTCGTTGCGATCTGCCTGTGTCGGCCGACCAAAACTGCCTACGGGCCATGAACCCCGGATTCGTCGTTGCGAGCGCAGCGTGGCAATCCATGACTTCTGTAGCGGCACACCACCGTGGACTGCCGCGTCGCGTTGCTCCTCGCAGTGACGATGCGAGCGCAGATAACCCGACCTACGGGGCTATCGTCATTGCGAGCGCAGCGTGGCAATCCATGGCTTCTGTAGCAGCACACCACCGTGGACTGCCGCGTCGCGTTGCTCCTCGCAGTGACGA
>CAIVXG010000107.1 GCA_903909815.1 uncultured beta proteobacterium
ACCGCTCTAAGGACCAGATCGAGCTCTGAGGCGCCGTCCCGTTCGCGACCTACTTCCCGCAATGGGTCTGGCACAAGATGGCAAATTCATCAGCAATTTCAAACCGGCCAAATTCATGCACGTTCGCGCCGGCGCCCACATGACGAACATGTTTCAGCGGAAGGACGCATCCGGTCTGAGCTTGGAAGACGTGATTCGGCAGTTTCTGGACTTCCTGTCCAAGAGGGCGGGGGACTCTGATCGAATGGCCTATCTGTCCGCGCTGCAGCGACTGCAAACGGGCTCTCACGCAGGCCCTGAGGTCGAGCAGTCATATGCAGACGATGAAGCGCAGGACGGGGAGCGAGCGAGGCTGGTGGCCAATGTGCGTCGGGTTTATGGCGATACTCGGCAGGAAACGCGTGACCGAATCATGCTGACCTTCAATACGCCCTTTTATCCTGAAATTCTGATCGCCAGTAGTGTCATGGCGGAAGGAGTGGATCTTCATCTCAATTGTCGCCACGTCATTCATCATGACCTGGATTGGAATCCAAGTTCGCTGGAACAACGCACAGGCCGAATCGATCGTCTTGGAGCAAAGGCTGAACGCAGTGGGCATTCGATTCGGGTCTATTTACCTTACCTTGAGGGCTGCCAGGACGAGAAGCTGTTTCGGGTTGTGATGGACAGGGAACGCTGGTTTGGGGTGGTGATGGGGGCAGAAGAGTCGATGGCTCGGGTGCTGAAATACAGCGCCTGGGAGTTGGAGCGATTGGCCAACGAAGTGCCCATCCCCGAGGCGCTTGTTGAGAAATTGCAGCTACAGCTCTCAGCGTAAGCCGAGGTTTTGGTACCAGTCTCGATGTGAGCACATGGATAACGACCATGTCCGGAACTTGGCCGAATCATGCAGTACCCCGCGAACCTGGCATTTGCGTGCTGCGCCCAAAACGAAAGCAGACGATTAGCTTGCGGCGCAACTCACCAAACAACGGTGGGTAGATGGCATTTTTGGTGGCCTTTTTTTGTGGGTCATTTCTCTACGACGATCTGCGGCGAAAGTGCTACTTTCTGGTTGCGTTCCGGTGAGGCCCCTTCCATTACGGTTCTATGTATTGTCGGTACTGCTCCATCAAGTCGGGGTTGATGTCGCGAATGCAATGGTTGTCATCAATCGTGATCAATCCTTGATCGTACGCCCGATGAATATCAACACGCAGGGGAATTCCGTCGTCGCCGGTGTTGTCTCCCGCTTGCCAGTCACGCCCGCGAACGTGCGCGGCTTCAAGCAGCGCCTCAACTGTGCACTTGGTGACTACGCTCCGCTTACTGTATCGTACGAACACCGCGTTGCGGAACGCCTGCTGCTGAAGCCGTTGCTTGACCTGACACATTTTGAACGCCGGGCCAGTTGTCGCCGAAACTTTCGCGTCATCTTTGGTCGCTGCGTCACTGACAAGAAAGTCGACGTACGAGTAAGTGGCGGCGCTCGGCTTCTTGAGGAAGCGTGGAGACACGCCCAGACAAAAGACCCATGATGAGCGACTTGCGTGAGTCGGGCGCGATTGAACAGGATGCCGACGTCATAATGTTCATCTACCGCGACGACTACTACCATCCGAAGGACAGCAAAGACCCGGGTGTGACCGAGATCATCATCGCAAAGCAGCGCAATGGTCCAACCGGAACCGTCAAGTTGGCGTTCATCAAAAACTTGACTCGATTTGAAAGCCTGGCCTCCGGTAGTGCCGACTACTAGGTCGCTGACCTCGTGGCAGGACAACTTACGGCCGCAACCTTTGATCTGCCCCCCACGTTCAACCATACGTAATTGCCAATACCTGCTGTCGCCAAAACACATCAGTCATTCGCAAAAACGTTTGCCATCAACAGGCGCGCCCGTTAAAGTCGCGCCTCGCAGTTTTGCTGTGGCCAACGGTCGCAAGCGCAATGTACTGCGTCACCCTTTCTTCAACCCTTCAGGAGAACAACATGCAAGAGATTTCGACCTCCCTGTGGGCTGGGTCAGCGGTGGCGGGGCTTTTGGTTTAAGCGTCTCTCACCTTCTATAGCGCTCTTCGGCGCGCTGCGGTTTGCAGCGTCGCGCAGTATGCGCTCGTCTGTCCCAGTCCGGTTTCAATGTTTTTGATTCTGGAGTTCTTATGTAACTGGACAGTGCTAAGTTCTCGCTGACATTCAACCGGTCTTTTGAGTCAACCGCAGGGTTGACAATTCCGTTGCCAAGTCAATCCAGTGCTCCATCAGGAGCTTCATGCGCTCGTAGTTCTTGAG
>CAIVXG010000108.1 GCA_903909815.1 uncultured beta proteobacterium
CCCAGGGCTTCCAGACCAACCTTCGCCTTGAACTCCGGCAGGTGTACGTTGCGCTTCTTCTTCGATTCACTCATTTGGATTCCCCGTTTCTTTCGACAGTGTCCTACTTAAATCACTGTCCCAAAATCCGGGTCCACTTCAGACAACAATCAGATCGGGACAAAAAAAAGGACCTGCGTGTCTTGCGCAAGTCCTTGGGTTCATTGGTGGAGAGGATGAGGATCGAACTCACGACCTCTGCATTGCGAACGCAGCGCTCTCCCAGCTGAGCTACCCCCCCGAATGAAGCCACAGTCTAGCAACAAAGGGTTGATCCTTGCAAGTGGCTGTGGCAATCCGGGTGGGGGCTACGGCGAGTCGCATCATTTTTTTGGTGGTGCGAAGTGCGAGATATAGTCGGCCACGGCTTCCATTTCGAGGATGGTGTAGGGCTTGATGACGCTCACCATGTCGGGATTGGCGTTGCGGCGGTCACCGTCGCGGATGAACTGGACCTCGCGCAGCAGATAACGGTAGTGCTGCGCTGCCACCATGGGGTAGAACTTGGCCGCATCGCCCTCGCCCTGCACTCCATGGCATTGAGCACAGTCTTTGTCGTAGAGCTGTTTGCCCTTGGCCAAGGCCGCGCCCGGTCCCTTGCCGTTTTCCGGCGATATCGGCAGCGCTTGCAGGTACACCGCAAGGTCTGCGATCTCATAGGGCGTGAGCACGTGATCGTCGATGAAGGGTTCCATTTTCGGATTGACCCGACGACCCGCCCGGATATCGGCGATCTGCTTCATCAGCACCGTCGCATGTTGCCCGGACAAGCGCGGATAGGCACCGCTGACGCGGCCCGAAGCATCCTTGCGGTGGCAGCCCTGGCACTGCTCGAATGAGGCCGCGCCGCGGGTCGGGTCGCCCTTGGTTTCCAACGCGATCTTGAGTTCGCCCTTGATTTCATTCCACACAGTTGCCTGCGCCAGCGCCAGTGCCGGCCACAGGGACAACAACAGCAGCGTCTTGAGCAAGATATTCACGGATTTTTCTCCTGATGTTTTGGTATTCATTTGCTTTCAAGCCCGGCCAGATAGGCGGCGACGGACTCGATCTCTTCGCCGTTCATGCGCTTGGCAACCACGCGCATGAAGCGGTTGACATCGTTGCTGCGCTCGCCGCTGGCAAAGTTCCTCAGCTGCTGCGTGACATAGGTCACGTGCTGGCCGCCGATGCGCGGATAGATCAGGTGGCCCGCCCCTTGCGGCTGATGGCAGCCGATGCAGGCCGGAACACCGGTTTCCTCGTTGCCTTCGAAGTACACCATCTTGCCGAAGGCCGCGGCCATTTTGTCGGCGTCGGTGCTGGGCTTGATCTTCTGGCTGCTGTAGTAGGCCGCAAGTGGGGCGATATCTTCGGCCTTGAGCGCGGCCACGATCGGCACCATGATGTCGCTCTTGCGGCGTCCGGTCTGGAAGTCCCGCAACTGCTTCACGATGTAACCCTCCTGCAGTCCAGCGATTTTGGGGAACATCGGGATCACACTGTTTCCATCCTCACCGTGACAGGCAATACACACGGTGGCCGCGATGGTCTTGGCGTCCTCGGCCGCGCTGGGGCCGCTGAGTGTGCATCCGAGGGCCAGGCTCACGGTGAGTGCGAGCGCACGACGCGCAACGGGGGTCTTGGGGCGTGTGTTTGGATAATTCAATTTTCAACTCCTGCGACAGGGTGGGTGGCGTTTACAGCTTGAACTGGAACAGCACGCCGATGACGTTGTTGTGGTAGTTCTGCGGCCCCGTGTCCATCAGCAGGGTGCCCGAGTCGTAGTTGGCGACCGCGCCGGTGATCACGCTGTCGTAGTGCCAGTCCACCACGCGGCCGCTCTCATAGCGATCAAACACCCGCATCGAGAGTTTCTTGTTGATGGGGAACAGCACATTGAAATTCAGCGTCTGCTGCACAAAGGTCATGCTGGGCAGGGCGCTCCCTGCAAGCAATGCTGCCGCTGCCTGGGTGGCCGCGACATTGCTCAGTGCCGTGCTGCCGTAGGTGTAGCTGATGTTGGTGGTGCTGCTGGAGAAGGTGTAGTCGATGCCGAAGCGGATCGAGCCGTATTCACCCTGGTAGCCCAAGCCCAGTACGTTGTTGCGGTCGTGATTGTCCGAGCTCCAGGCTGACGACAACGGGCGTGCGCCGTTGTTGCCATTGATATTGTCCGAGCAGGCCGCGAAGCCATACTGCGCCAGATTGGCGGCGGTGCAGGCGGTGTTGGTGATCGAGGCCACGCCCGAGTTCAGGTTCATGGCTTTGCGGCTTTGCTGGAACGAGTAGAAACCGTACACCGACTGACCCAGCGACGGCTGGTAATTCAGGTCGATGGTCAGTGAGTTCTGGAAGTCCTTCTCCAGTCCGTAGAACGAGTTCGGGTAGGTGATGTCCTTTGCCTGGACGGTGGCCCCGATGTCCAGATCGTCCCGTGCCATGTAGTTCACGCGGGCGTTGTAGATCTTTTGGTCTCGATCCGCCTGGTCGTACTTGCGGAAGTAGGACGAGTAGCGGCTGAACAGACTGGCCGCGATGGCCGCGTACCCCTGGGTGCCGGCGTTGGCAATCTGGGTTGCAACGTCAAGGCCGGGCAGACCCGTTCCCAAATCGGCAAAGGTGCGGTATTGGTAGTCGCCGCCGCGTTTGCGGTCGGCCTCAAACGAGGTGCGCAGTGTGGTGTCGCCCAGATCGCGGTTGCTGTAGCCGAGTTTGAACTTATCTTCCCATGTGTCGGCGCGCTCGCGGAAAGTGCGATGAAAGTCCTCGCGCTCCAGCGCTGCGGTCAGGCTTTGAGCGCGCGCCAGGTCGTAGTCTGCAGACACGCCAGAGTTGGTCTGTTGGGTGGAGCGCGCCTGGCCAAAGACGGGCACGTTGGCACCGTTGGTCACGACCCCGGCGAGGCCAAAGCGGCAGGTCGCGATCAGGGTGTTGCTGGCGTAGCCCGGAGGTACGTAGCAGCTGCCTGCGGCGCCTGATGCCGCCCCAGGCGCCAAGCCCACCACCAGGTCCATGTTGCCAATGCCGTTGCCGTCGGCGATGCCGCGTCCGAATTGGCCCGTGAGCGGGTTGTAGGCTGCATAGCCGCCGTGATTGGCGCTGTCGTAGTAGCGGTAGGAGGCCTTCACGCCGAGTGCGTCGCTGGGGCGCAGTGAGAAGCCCAAATCAACCAGGGTGGTGTCGATGCGCTGCTTGCCTGTGCTCTGACTCAGGGCGGCGGTCGTGTTCCAGTTGGAGATGAGCGCGCTGTTCGCAGCGTAACCGGCGCTGGTGCCGGTCCACGTGGTGACGCCAGCGGCGGCCAACTGGGCGTTCTGGGCGTCCGAGATCGGTGCCAGCAGATCGTCGTTTTGCCGGCTCGTACCCCAGGACACGGTGGCATTGATGCGGCCCTTGTAGAAGTCTGGCAGCGAGCGCGCAAATTCGGCCTTGAGGTTGAAGGCATTGTTGTTGGGGTAGAGGTCGTAGCTGCCGGTCTGGAGCACGCCGTTGGCGGTCGCCGCTGACAACAACGGGTACTGCACATTGAGCGTGCTGATGTTGTTGCGAAAGAGCGAAGCCGAGGCGCGCAAGTTGGCCTGTGTGAGCGCGTCTGCGTAGTGCAGTCCGCCCAAAAATTCATGCGTAGTGTAGTTAATCGGCTCGGCAATTTCGGTCGAAATATTGCCTTCGTTCATGGCCAGTGGGCGCGCACCTGTGCGCGCCTCGCGCGAGTAGCTGGCATAGGCCTTCCAGTTGTCCGTGAGCGCCATGTCGGCGCGGGCTCCGGCTTTCTTGCGCACCAGCACCAGTTCGCTCTCGGGTGTCGCTGCGAGCTTGTCTGCGATGGCCTTTGCCATGCCGGACTGTGGCGTGGTGCCGGATGCAGGCATGGCGCCGGTGCTCGCATTGGCGGTGCCGGTGATGCCGTTGATGGCCGCCAGCGCCGTGGCGTTGGAATAGGTCTTGCCGGCGTAGCTCCAGCAGGGTGCCAGCGCGGTGCAGGCACCGCTGCCGACGCTGGGGTTGCCGCTCTTGACCATCGCCGGCGCTTCCAGGCCGGTCGTGATCGTGCCCGAGCCCTCGCCGCTGAATAGGGACTTCCAGGTGTCGGTGAAGACATGGCTGGTTTCGTTATAGAACAGTTTGACTTTCCAGTCGTTGTAGCGGCCGAACTGCACGCTATAGAACTGATCTTTTTGCCCGATGCCGCCTCCGAAGGTCTGGATGAATGCGGCGCTGTCGGGTTTGTCCGCTTCCACCTCGAAGTAATTCAGGGCCGCGCCGTTTTTCGGGTCTTTGTATTGGCGAAACTGCGCGTTCTTCTGGTTCGCGTCACCGCCGATCACGCCGCCTTCTGCGATGCCGCTGTATTCCCAGCCGCCAGCAGTTTTGCTGCGCTCTTCTGGTTGTTCGTGGGGAACTCCATACAGCTGTCCGCTGGGCGAGCGGCGCACCGTGTCGTCGCTGTCAGGGGCCATGGTGCGCGGCACGGCAGAGCGGCCAGGCGGGTTCATTGCGTTGCCGATGGCGGTGTCGACGCCGACGGCGGAATCGGCCAGCGCCGAACCGCCCCATTGCGCCAGGGCGATGCCGACGCAGGCGGCCAGTGATTTCATACGTGGACGAGCGGTCATGCGAGAACTCCCGGATTTCATGTTCAGAGTCATTTGCAGCTTTCCTTTTCAGTTCAGCGCTGGAAGCGGGCGCCGGAAGGGCTGTTGCTGCCGTGGATCATGGAGTGGCAGTTCTGGCAGGAACGCCCGGTCATGCGCTTGGTAGGGGCGTTGCCCAGGGCACCACCCTGCTGGTTGACGGGCGCGACGGCAGAGGCGGTGTTGCCCAGCGTGTTGTTGCCCCAGAGCGCGTGGCCCATGGTGCCGGTGGTGCTGTGGCAACCGGCGCAGAGGAAGGGGCGCGTTTGCACCAGCAACTTGTCGGCGTTGGAGCCGTGCGGGCTGTGGCAGTTCATGCAGTTCTCCCGCACCGGGGCGTGCTCCCAGATGAAGGGGCCGCGCTTTTCTGCGTGGCAGGAATAGCACAGGTCGTTCACGCTGTCGGCCTTGAGCAGCTTCTTGGCGCTGCTGCCGTGAGGGTTGTGGCAGTCTTCGCAGCTCATCTTGCCTTCTGGCACCGGCATGTGTGATTTCTTGCGGAACTCGGCGCGCTGCTGCTGGTGGCAGGTCTGGCAGGTTTCGGTGATGCTGGCCTTTTTTAACAGGCCGTTGGCCGAAAATTTGGCCATGGGGTTGTGGCAGTCCGAACAGCCCAATCTGTTGTTGGCGTGGATGGAGCCGGGCCAATGTAGGCGTTGGCCGCCTTTGTGGCAGTTCAGACACTGACCGTTTTGACGTTCAATCGGCGTGCCCCATTCCTTGGAGAAGCCGATGATCTTGGTCTTATTCGAGCTGTCGGAGACATGCAGAGAGCCGGGGCCATGGCAGGCTTCGCAGACGCTGCGCTCGGTGTCATTGCGCGGGTTTTCACGGAAAATCTTGGCGTGCTGGGTATGGCCGAACAAGGCCTGCTCCGTGTCGTGGCAGTCGCCGCAGCGCTTTTCGCCAACGTACCTGGCGTTGGCCATGGGATCGGTATCGGCCAGCGCCACACGCACGTGCAGCAGACCCAGCAACAGCGTCGCCACGGTGATCGTGCAGAACCTGCGGATCGAAACTGAGTAGATTTTTGCCATGCGTGAAATTCCTCTTGCCTAAGATGCGGACTGAAACAAAGCGTATCCGGCGAGGCTGAGACCCGGCTTAAGGAATGGATCGAAAGATTAAGATGCGCTCACTTTCCTGGTTGTGCTACCGCACTCGGATACGGCCATCAATGGAGAAACATGCGACTTCTAATCGTTGAAGATGACTCTTTGCTCGGAGGTGGGCTGCGCGCGGCACTGGGCAAGGCCGGCTTTGAAGTCACGTGGGTGCGCGACGGGAATGCCGCGCTCGACCTGTTGGCCGCGCAGGCGTTCGTTGCCATGGTGCTGGATATCGGTTTGCCCGGAATGGACGGGCTCGAGGTGCTGCGCCGACTGCGCGCCGGCGGCAAGATGATTCCGGTGTTGATGCTGACCGCTCGCGACACCACCCGCGATAAGGTGCTGAGCCTGGAAAGCGGCGCCGACGACTATCTGCTGAAAACCGCGGACATGGAGGAATTGATTGCGCGCTTGCGTGCCCTGATTCGCCGCTCCGGTCGCGCTTGCGGAGCCTTGAGCGTGGGCGATTTGACATTGGACATCGAGGCACACACCGTCACCCGGGGTGGCGAACTGGTGAGCGTTTCCAAGCGCGAGTTCGACGTGCTGCGCGTGCTGATGGAGGGCGCCGGAAGGGTGTTGACGCGGGGCCAGTTGGAGCAGTCGCTGTACGGCTGGAATCGCAATGTGGACAGCAATGCGGTCGAGGTCCATATCCACAACTTGCGCGCCAAGTTGGGCGCCGGGCTGCTCAAGACCGTGCGCGGTGTCGGCTACACCATCAGCCGCAGCCAGTCATGAAAGTCAAGCGCAGTCACTCACTCAGCCAACGCCTGCTGTTGGGGCTGATTGCGGTGAGCTTCAGTTATTCGGCCGCGATCGCCTGGCTCACGGTGCGCGACAGCGTGGACGAGGTGTATGAACTGTTCGACGTGCATCTGGCGCAGACCGCATTGGCCTTGTTGCGCGTCACTGATCCGGACGACCAGGATCCGGTCACGGTCCCAAATCGGGTGGAGGCGCCTGCGTTGGGTGAGTTCTTCCGGCAGTGGCGCGATTTTCCGCAGCGCCTTGCCAAGACGCGTCCGGCCAGCAGCATCGGCGCCGGTGCTGACCCAGCTGCGCTGGCAGGAACAATTCATTCCATGCATCAGGAATACGAAAAGAATTTGCGCTACCAGGTCTGGAGCGGCAACGGCAATCTGCTGCTGCGGTCCGCGAACGCGCCCGAAGTGGCGATGACGGTGCTCGATGGCTACTCCGAAAGCACCGATGCCCAGGGCAGAACCTGGCGCCACTATGGCGTGTGGGATATGCATCGCGATTTCCGGATCGTGGTGTCGGAGGCGCATGACCTGCGCAATCGGCTGGTGCGAAATATTGCGCTACACGTGGCAAGCCCGCTGGCGCTGGGCTTGCCGGTGCTGATCGTGCTACTGTGGTTTTCCATCAGCCGCGGGCTCAATCCTCTGGGTGTTCTCACGCGCGACATTGCCAGCCGCGAGCCGGCGAACTTGATGCCGCTGGATGCGCTCAGTGCACCGTGGGAAGTGCGCCCCATGGTACAGGCACTGAACGAGTTGCTGCTGCGCATGACGCACACGCTGGAGGGCGAGCGGCGCTTCACCGCCAACGCCGCACATGAATTGCGCACGCCACTGGCGGCGATTCAGGCGCAGCTGTACGTGGTGCGCACGGCCCAGGGTGAGGACGAGCGTGCCCGCGCCCTTGACCAGTTGCAGCGCGGGGTGGAGCGCAGCATCCGGCTGGTGGGACAAATGCTGACGCTGGCCCGGCTCGATCCGGAGCAGGAGTTGCCCGACGCGCAAGACGTGGATCTGGGTGAGGTTGCGCAGGCGGTCTGCGCCGAGCTGGCGCCGTTGGCGCTGCAGCACAATCAGACGTTGGAGCTCGACGTGCAGCCCGGTTTGCGACCCGTGCGGGGCAACGCCGACATGCTGGCGATGCTGCTCGGCAACTTGGTGGACAACGCGATCCGCTACACCCAGGACGGTGGCCATATCGGCGTTGCCGCGCGCCAGGGCGGGGCGGCCATGCAACTGCAAGTGAGCGACGACGGGCCGGGGATTGCGCCGTCACAGCGCGAGCGCGTTTTCGACCGCTTCTATCGAATTGCCCAACAGGATCAACCCGGCACTGGACTGGGGCTGGCAATCTGCAACCGCATCGCTGAACTTCATCACGCCCGCATCACGCTCGCCGATGGCGATCACGGCAAGGGGCTTCGCGCCTGCTTGACGTTCCCGGCGGGCGCCTGAGCGTTTTTTCAGTCAAATGTTCAAGTTTGCAACTGAGCGACCGATATACCGAGGGCGGCTATTTCGTGTTTGAATCCGCACCACCGTTTCTTCCATTTTGAAAGATTGCCATGTCCATCAGTTCAGTTACTTCGAGCGCAGCGCCAGCGCACGTGAAGCCCTCGTCCGCCGAATCGACTGCAGCCAGCAACGCGGCCAATCAAGCCCAGCAAGCGCAGAACGACGCCGCTGCAGCCGAGCGCGCGCAGGCCGCATCAAGTGCGCCGCAAGGCACAAGCAACTCGATGGGCGAGCCGATCGGACAGAACCTGAGCGCCAGCGCCTGAGGGGGGTGTCGAAGCGATGCTTCGGCGTTGCGCCGAGGTTTACTCCACAGATACTTAAGTCATGCAGGCTGCGCCTACAATCGCCTTCGTTCTCAACCACCGGCCAAATTTATGGACACTGACAGTTCCTGGCCTTCGGCGGTTCTGACTTGCGCATAGGCGCTCGTTTGACCTGGCACGGAGGCAACAGCTCTACGTGCCTGGCAAGCGAAGCGCGAGCCTGAGGTTTCTTCCCTCGCTTGTATTCCTCCCAGGTTATTTCAAACGACGCTCGCACGGCGTCAGCGGCGCCGCATCAACCGGCGGCCGAAATGGGGAATGGATAATGGTGACTCAAAGCGCAAAACAACTCGCCCGGCGACTCGGACCAGGGCTCATCACGGGTGCGGCGGATGACGACCCCAGCGGCATTGCCACCTATTCCCAGGCGGGTTCCCAGTTCTGCTTTGCGCTGATCTGGACGCTGCTGCTCACGACGCCGCTCATGATCGGCATCCAGATGTTGTCGGCCCGCATTGGCTGGGTCACGGGCGAGGGCCTCGCTGCCAACATCAACAAGATGTTTCCGCGCTGGTTGACCACGCTTCTGGTGGGGCTGCTGGTGGTCGCCAACACCATCAACATCGCCGCAGACATCGGTGCCATGGGTGAGGCAGTGCGTTTGCTGGTGGGTGGAAGATTGCCGCTTTACGTGATCGGATTTGGCCTGCTTTGCGTGGTGACTCAGATCCTTTTTTCGTATGAGCGCACGGTGCGCATCCTGAAATGGCTGACGCTGGGCCTGTTTGCCTACGTGGCCGTGATCCTGACGGTGAATGTGCCCTGGCATCGCGCCATCGTGGAGTCGCTGCAGCCGTGGTCGTTTTTGCCCCGAGACACCTCGCTCAAGGACTACACGATGATGGTGGTGGCGGTGTTGGGAACCACCATCAGTCCCTATCTTTTCTTTTGGCAGGCGGCGCAGGAGGTGGAGGACAACGATCGCCGGCCTGAGGCCAAGGAGCTGCGTTCGCACCCCGAGTACGCAGCCGAGCACCTGTCGCGCATCAAGCAGGACACCTTCATCGGGATGACGTTTTCCAACGTGATTGCGGTCTGCATCGTGATTGCCACGGCCGTCACCTTGAATGCCCAGGGCATCACCAACATCCAGACTTCGGCCCAGGCGGCCGAGGCGCTGCGGCCCGTGGCCGGCGAGTTTGCCTTTGCCGTCTTTGCCCTGGGCATCATCGGTACGGGCTTGCTGGCGGTGCCGGTATTGGCCGGCTCTGCCGCCTACGCGGTGAGCGAACTCTATGGCTGGAAGGCGGGGCTTTCCAGCGGGTTTCGGGAAGCGCGGGGATTTTATTTCATCATCATCGCCGCCACCGGCATCGGCACGCTCATGAGCTTTTTTGAGGTGGATCCGATCAAGGCGCTGGTCTGGAGCGCCATTGTCAACGGCGTCATTTCGGTGCCCATCATGGCGGCGCTGATGTGGATTGGCCAGTCGGAGAAACTGATGGGGCACTACACCATCAGCCTGCGCCACCGCTTCTTCGGTTGGGGCGCCACGGCGGTGATGGCAGCGGCCGTGGTGCTCATGTTAGCGACCAGTTTCTGAATGCATGCCATGCCAATTTTTGTTTCAATTGCTGCCCACTTCATGAGCCCCCCATTTCCATGAAAACACACGACCTGAGCGCTTGGCGCCATGAGCATGCCTTCGATGGCGGCAACGTCGCCGGTGAACGCGGCACGCGCGCCGTGATGTGGATTACTGCCGTGATGATGGTGGCCGAGATCGTGGCCGGCTGGTCGTACAACTCGATGGCGCTGTTGGCCGACGGCTTTCACATGAGTTCGCACGCCATCGCCATCGGGCTGAGCGCATTTGCCTATGCAGCGGCGCGCCGCCATGTAGGCGACACGCGTTTTGCCTTTGGCACCTGGAAGATTGAAGTGCTGGCGGGTTTTACCAGCGCGATCTTTCTGCTGGTGGTGGTGGCGTTGATGGTGGTGGGTTCAGTCGAGCGGCTGTGGTCGCCGCAGCCGATTCATTACCTGGAGGCCATTGTCATCGCCGTGATCGGCCTGCTGGTGAACATTGTTTCGGCTTTCATTCTGGGCGCAGCGCACCATCACCACGGGGACACCCATTCCCATCATGATGAGTCCGGGCATGGCGGTCACGCCCACCACGCGCCGCAGCAGCAAGCGCATCACGACTTGAACCTGCGTTCGGCCTACGTTCATGTCATGGCCGATGCGGCGACTTCGGTGCTTGCCATTCTGGCGCTCGTGGGTGGCTGGCTCTATGGCTGGGACTGGCTTGACCCCGCCATCGGCATCATCGGCGCGGTGGTGGTGGCGCTGTGGGCGGTGCGTCTGATTACCGATACCGCCAAGGTGCTGCTGGACCGCGAAATGGATCACCCCGTGGTGGATGAAGTCCGCGAAGCGGTCGAGGCTCAAGGTCTGGCCAGCGAAACCCACATCACCGACCTGCACGTATGGCGCGTGGGCAAGGCGAGTTACGCCTGCGCCATCAGCCTGTTGACCCACGACCGGGAACTGACGCCGGGCAAGGTGCGCTCCTGGCTGGCGCAACACCAGGAAATCGTGCACACCACCATCGAAATTCATCAATGCGAGGAGGTCCATCCTCTGGTGTCAGGCTCGTAAAGCGCCTAAGTAAAGAAAAGTATCCGAGGTCAACCTAAGTGAAAACCCTACGTTGTAGATGCAAGCCCGGTGAATTCTGGGCTCGCTCTAGACGGTCGGAGCTGCTGCGACCGTCGCTTTAGGAGTGATTTTTATCATGTTGAACATCAAGACCCTTGTTGCCACGGCTTTGCTTTCCACTGCTGCCGTGATGTCGTTTGCCCAAGCTCCCGCTGCCGTCAAGCCGGTCACCACGTCGGTGCCTGCCGTTGCGCCAGCACCTGCTGCTGCGCCGGCAGCCACCGCGTCCAAGCCCAAGGCCGCAGAGAAGAAGCAGGTTGCCAAGAAGCACGCAGCCAAGAAGGCCAAGAAGGCCGCTGCAACCGCCTCCGCTGCCAAGTAAGCGCACAGGCACCCTGAAAGAGGCCCGGCGTCGAAGGACGCCGGGCCTCTTTTTCGACTACCGTTGCATCAGCGCACGCACATGGGCTTGCGCGCCGCTGGCCAGACCTTCCAGGCTGTAGCCGCCTTCGAGGATGGAAACCACGCGGCCCGCGGCGCTTTCGTCAGCGATCTTCATGAGTTCACGCGTGAGCCAGTGGAAGTCGTCGTCGGTGAAACGCAGTCCGCCCAGAGGGTCCAGATGATGGGCGTCAAAGCCGGCCGAGATGATGAGCAGTTCGGGTGAAAACTGGCGCAAGGCGGGCAGCATCTCGCGGGTGATGCGGCTGCGCAACAACGTCGAGTCGCTGCCCCGCGGCAACGGGATATTGACGATGTTGTGGGCCACACCCGACTCCTGCAAGCTGCCGGTACCGGGATAGAACTGCGCCTGATGGCAGGAGCCATAGAACAGGTCCGCATCGTCGTAGAAGGCGTTCTGGGTTCCGTTGCCGTGGTGCACGTCGAAGTCGATCACGGCAATGCGCTGCAAGCCGTGCTGCTGGCGCGCATGCAGGGCCGCGATGGCGGCCTGATTGAAGACGCAAAAACCCATCGCGCGATCCGCCTCGGCGTGGTGTCCGCAAGGGCGCGTGGCGCAAAAAACATTGTCAACTTCGTCCGCCAGCACCGCGTCCACCCCGGCGCAGGCCGCCCCGACGCAGCGCATCACGGCTTCCAGGCTGCCGGGGGACAGGATGGTGTCGCCCGCGTCCAGCGCCCGATAGCCAACCGAGGGCGCCAGCGACCGGACGTCTTCAACGTAGTCCGGTGAGTGGATCAGCCGCACCTGGTCAAACGTGCCCAGCGGCGCGTCGCACCAGCGCAGGTCTGCAAACTCGGGCGTCTTCAGGGCTTCAAGCACCGCGTGCAGGCGCTCCGGCGATTCAGGGTGATGCGGTCCCGGTCGGTGCTCAAGGCAGGCGCTATGGGTGTAAATGAGTGTGCTCATGGCAAGGGTGCAGTTGACATAGGTCTTGAAAAGTTGCGCGATCGTTCATGCGTTGCCTGTGCCAGGTGGTTCAGCGCCATCCGACGCACCGGATAAGGATTGGGCTCGCGAGCAAAGATTCTATGATGGAGCTGGTCGGTGACGGTGCCCGTTCCCAAGGCGGTGGGCCGTAGCGACGTGCTGGGGGGCCACTGAGATGGGCCGGCGCAACAATAAAAGGGTGTGGATCCATGAATATAAAGAGCAGCTTATGGGCGGGGCTAGCGCTGGCGGCTTGCGCGGGCTTTCCGGTCTGTGCCCAGGGCACGCCCGGCGCCAAGGCGCAGGCGCGAGCCGAAGCCCAATTTCAGAGCATTCGCTCGCAGCCACCAGCGCTGTGGGCTTTTCTCAAGGACATGCCCAAAGGTGGCGATCTGCACGTTCACCTGTCGGGTGCCATTTATGCCGAATCGATGATCGCCTGGGCGGGCGAAGACGGCTTGTGTATCGATGAAAAGACGCTGACTGTGGTGAAACCGCCATGCGACCCGGCCCTGGCGCAAGTTGCGGTGAGCCAGGCACAGACCGACCCGGTTCTTTTTCGGCGTATGGTCGACGCGTGGTCCATGCGCAATGCGCCAGCGTCCGCACTCAGCGGCCATGATCAGTTCTTTGACAGTTTCGCAAAATTCGGACCCGCGACCAAGAAGCGCGTGGGTGACATGCTGGCCGAGGTGACATCGCGTGCCCGTGCCGGCCATGTGAGTTATCTTGAACTGATGCTGACACCGGCGTCCCCCGAGATCACCAAGGTGGCAGCCAAGGCGGGTTGGAGCGATGACCTTGACAAGATGCGCGCGGCGCTGCTGGAGGGTGGCTTGCGCGAAGCGGTGAAGGCGGCGTCGGCAGAACTGGACGTCGCCACGGCCCGCCAAGCCGAGCTCTTGCGCTGTGGCACCAGCATGGCTGAGCCCGGTTGCGCCGTGACCACGCGCTTTTTGCACCAGGTGTCGCGCGGCATGCACCGGGAGATCGTGTTTGCGCAGATGCTGGCCGGTTTCGAGCTCGCCAGCGTCGATCCGCGTGTGGTCGGATTGAACCTGGTGATGCCGGAGGACGCGCTGGTGCCGATGCGCGATTTCTCCCTGCACATGCATCTGCTTGACTACCTGCACGGCCTCTATCCCAAGGTGCAAATCACGCTGCACGCGGGTGAGCTGGCTCCCGGCCTGGTGCCGCCCGAAGGCTTGCGCTTTCATATCCGGGAGTCGATCGAGCTCGGTCACGCCCAGCGCATAGGCCACGGCGTCGACGTGATGCAGGAGGACGATGCCGTGGGGCTGCTGAAGAAGATGGCGCAGGACAAAATCCTGGTGGAAATATGCCTCACCAGCAACAGCGGCATTCTGGGCGTGAGCGGCGCCCAGCATCCGCTATCGTCCTACCTGAAATACGGCGTTCCGACCGCACTGGCGACCGACGATGAAGGCGTTTCGCGCTCCGAGATGACAAGGGAGTACGTGCGTGCCGTGCAAGAACAGAAGCTAGATTACCGCCAATTGAAAACCATGGCGCGCAACAGCCTTCACTACGCGTTTGTGCAAGGCGCGCCGTTGTGGCAAGACCTGGCGCGCCAAAGGCCGGTTGCGGCCTGCGCTGCCGACAGGCCCGGCGTCGGGGACGCCAGCATCCGCTGTCGAGGCTATCTGGACCAGAATACCAAGGCCCGGCTGCAATGGGAGTTGGAGCAGGCTTTTGCAAAGTTCGAGCGCCGGTATTGAGGCCGCGCAGCGAGTCGCCGCCAGCGTTCAGGACTCGGGCTCAAACAGCGTGCCTTGCGCAAACACCGCTGGCAGCTTTTTAGGTGCCCTGATGCGCAGTTGTTTGTTCACGTTCTCCCTGCCAAACACCACCTCGATGTCGGCCACCGTGACCCCGAACAAGGGCGCCAGAAAACGCAGCATGTGGTCGGTCGCTTTGCCATTCACCGGAGCGGCCGTGACGCTGACCTTGAGCTGTGTTCCCTTGGGCTTGCCGATGGCATCCCTGGCGGCGCTGGGCTTGCCCAGAATGTTGACCACCAGCACCTCGCCTTCCCAAACGAAGAAGGAGTCGCCGGTGGCGTTCCTGACCTGGCCTCGGCTCATGGCAGGGGCTTAAGTCCGCCTGGAAATGCGTGCGCCCAGGCCCAGCAGTTTTTCTTCCACGCGCTCGTAGCCGCGCTCGATCATGTTGGCGTTTTGCACCGTGGATTTTCCCGTGGCGCACAGCGCCGCACCCAGCAGCGCCATGCCGGCGCGGATGTCGGGCGAGCTCAGCGTGGTGCCGCGCAGCTGCGAGCGACCGCTGATCACAACTCTATGCGGATCGCACACCACGGCGTTGGCACCCATGGCGATGAGGCGGTCCACAAAGTACAGGCGCGACTCGAACATCTTCTCGAAAAACAGCACGCTGCCCTGCACCTGCGTGGCCAGCGTGATCATGCAGCTCATCTGGTCGGTGGCGAATTGCGGCCAGGGTCCATCGCCGATCACCGGAATGGAGCCGTCGTAGTCGGGGTTGATACGCAGCTCCTGCTCGGCGGGCAAATGGATGTGGTCCTTGTAGAGCTCGATCTTCACGCCCAGCGTGGCAAACACGCGCTTGCACATCCAGTAGGCGTGCAGGTCCGTGCCCTCGACCCGGATCTCGCCCCCGGTGGCTGCGGCCAGCGCGAGGTAGGACGCGGCTTCGATGTGGTCGTGGCAGACGCGGTGCGTGGTGCCGCGCAGCGAAGTGACGCCTTCGATGTCGAGCTGGTTCGTGCCGATGCCGGTGATCCTGGCACCCATGGCGTTGAGCATGTGGGCCAGGTCCTGAACGTGCGGCTCGCACGCGGCGTTGCGGATGATGGTGTGGCCCGCGCTCACGGCCGCGGCCATCAGGATGTGTTCGGTGCCGGTGACGGAAGGCTCGTCAAAAAATAGGTCGGCACCGCTCAGGCCCTTGGGCACGGTGAAGTCATAGGTGGTGCCCAACTCCAATGTGGCGCCGAGCTTTTGCAAGCCGTAGAAGTGCGTGTCCAGGCGGCGGCGGCCAATCACGTCACCACCGGGCGGGTACAGCTTGGCCTTGCCTGTGCGGTGCAGCAGCGGCGCCACGCACAGGATGGAGGTGCGCACCTTGTTGCACAGCGCCTGCGAGATTTCACTGGTGTTGATCTGCGCCAGGTGCACGCTCACACGCTCGCCGCTGCGCTCGACCTTGCCGCCAAGCTCGACGATCACGTCCAGCATGTGGCGCACATCGATGATGTCGGGGACGTTCTCCAGAATCATTTCCTGATCCGTGAGAATGCAGGCCGCGATCATAGGCAATATGGCGTTCTTGTTGCCCGAGACACGGACCGTGCCGCGCAGCGGAACGCCGCCTTCGATTTCAAAAATGGACATGGGAATGGCTGACTTCGGAGTGAAGTTGGATTGTCCCATACCGCTGTGTGCAGTCGCCGCAGGTGGTCGACATCGGGGTTTGCAGCGGCGCGAGCAATGGCTCATAATACTGTACAAATAAACAGTTATTGTTCGTGATCTTGCCGCCATGCCTCCCGCCCTTGCCCTTGCTTCTTCGGCCGACCCGTCCGCGTTGGCCGGCGTCTGGCGCGCCGACCAGTTGGCCGCAGGCGCCGGCATCGTGCTGTCCAGCGGCCACCCGGCGCTGGACGCGCAATTGCCCGGCGGCGGCTGGCCCGTGGGCGCGCTGACGGAGTTGCTGCAGGTGCAGTCGGGCGTGGGCGAATGGGGCTTGCTGCTGCCCGCGCTGGCGCAACTGTTGCCCAGCACGGCAACGCCACGGGCGACACTGGTGCTGGTGGGCGCACCGCATGTGCCGCTGGGGCCGACATTACAGGCGCGTGGGCTGGACGCGCAGCGGCTGCTGTGGGTGCGTACCGACACGCCTGCGGCACGCGCCTGGGCCTGCGAACAGGCCCTGCGCTGCGCCGATGTGGCCGCCGTGCTGGCATGGCTGCCGCAGGTGCGCACGGATGCGCTGCGGCGCCTGCATCTGGCGGCGCACGATCACGCCAAGCTGCTGTGGGTGTTGCGCCCGGCACAGGCGCAACATGAATCCTCACCGGCACCACTGCGCCTGGTGCTCGAGTCTGCGGCACAGGGCTCGGGATCGCCGCACGCGAGCCATGTGAGCATCCTCAAGCGCCGCGGCCCGCCGCTGCAGCAGGCCGTGCCCCTGTGCCTGCACAGCGCTGCGTTGCAGGCCTTGCTGGCGGCGGCGCAGGCGCGTGGCGCAATGACTAAAGCTGCGGAGGGACCCCCGTCATTGCGAGCGCAGCGCGGCAATCCATGGTGGAGCACTGCGGTGCACGTGGATTGCCGCGTCGCTGGCGCTCCTCGCAATGACGAAGCGCTCCTCGCAATGACGAAGCGCTCGTCATAGGATGCTCGCATGCACTGGATCGCGTTGCAGCCCTTGTGTGAAGCGCCGCATCCAAGTCAGACCACGGCCACGCAGGAAGAAGCGGCGCTGCTTGTGGCTTTGGGCTGGCGCGCCCTGCAGTTCACGCCGCGCGTGGCGCTGCTGGACGAAGCCGTGCTGCTGGAGGTGTCGGGCAGCGAGCGGCTCTTTGGCGGGCGCGCCGCCTTGTTGCGGCAGTTATTGGTGCCACCGCTGGATATCGTGGCTTGGGCGCAGGGCGCCACTTCCTTGCTGGCGCTGGCTTGTCTGCGTACCGGCGTCACGCAACTGTCTGCGCCAACACCGGACGCCTTGTCCTTGCATACTTTGAGCGCGGCGCGCGAACACCTGGCCACGCTCTCGCGCCTGGGCTGCAACCGCTGGGGCGAGCTGCGTGCGCTGCCGCGCGGCGGCGTGGTGCGACGCTTTGGCGCAGGTCTGCTCGACGCGCTGGACTGCGCCTACGGGCTCAAGCCCGAAGCCCATGCCTGGCTGGTGGCGCCGGAAGTGTTTGAGGTCAAGCTCGAACTGCACGCGCTGGTGGAACACTCGGGTGCGCTGATGTTCGTGGCGCAGCGCCTGTTGGCGCAGCTGCAAGCCTGGCTGCAGGCACGGCAAAGCGGCGTGCTGGCACTGCAATGGACCTGGTTTTTTGACGCGCGGCGCAGCCACGCGCTGGGCGACGCTGCACCCAGCGACGGCCTGCGCATTCGCACCGCAGAACCGACGCGCGACATGACGCATCTGGCGCGCCTCACCGCCGAACAACTGGCGCGCTGCACCCTGGCCACGCCGGTGCACAGCCTGTGCTTGCAGTCGATCGAGGTGACTCCCTTGCCCACGGCCAGTGCCAGCTTGCTGATCGAAGAACGATTGCATGGCGACAGCCTGCATCAGTTGGTGGAGCGCCTGGGCGCGCGCCTGGGGCCGCAACAGGTGGTGCGGCTGCAGCCCCAGGCCGAGCACCGGCCCGAGCACATGCAAAGCCTGGTGCCGGCAGCGTCGGCCCTGCAGCGCACGGTGGGCAAGAAGCGAACGGGGAAATTTTCAACCCCCGAAGATGTGCCCGGCGCGGCGCTGTACCCGAGTTGGCTGCTGGAGCAGCCGCTGCAACTGGCGCTGCAGGGCAGCCGTCCGCTGTACCAGGGCGCGCTGCAATTGCTGGTGGGGCCGCAGCGGCTCGAAGTGATGGGCTGGGCGCAGCTCGACGCACCGGCGGCGGCACTGCGCGACTACTTCATTGCGCTCAGTCCGCATGCCGGCCTGCTCTGGGTGTACCGGGAGAGATTGCCGCGGGGCCAGGCCAGCGACCTGTGGTTTTTGCACGGGATCTACGCGTAGCAAGCCATGGTGAGCGAACTGCCCGCGTATGCGGAGCTGCATTGCCGCTCCAACTTCAGTTTTGGCGTGGGCGCATCGCTGCCCGAAGAACTGGTGGTGCGCGCTCACGCCTTGGGCTACAGCGCACTCGCGCTCACCGACGAATGCTCCGTGGCGGGGATGGTGCGCGCGCATACCGAGGCAAAAAAAGTCGGACTCAAGCTCCTGCCGGGCAGCGTGTTCAAGGTGCAGCAAGCCGAGGGTGACGGTTTCGAGTTGATTGCCTTGCCGCGCAACCTCAACGGCTGGGGCAACCTGTGCGAGTTCATCACCGCCGCGCGCCGCGCCGCGCCCAAGGGGGGGTACCGCGTGTCGCTGGAACAGTCAGACTTTGCGCTGCTGGCCGATTGCGAACTGCTGTTCGTGCCGCCGCGTCAGCTTCACAGCGAAGACGATCTGCAGGCGCTCAGTGCGCTGTTGACGCAGCTCTCAGTTCAGTTTGGCTCCAGCCTGTGGCTGGCGCTGGAGCTGCTGCACGGCATCGACGACGCGCTCTGGCTGCAAACCCTGACTCGGGCCAGCGCCACCAGCGGCGTGCCGCTGGTGGCCGCGGGCGGCGTGCTCATGCATGTGCGCTCACGCAAACCGCTGCACGACGTGCTCAGCGCCACGCGGCTGCACTTGCCGCTGTCGCAGTGCGGCCAGGTGGTGCAGCGCAACGCCGAGGCGCACCTGCGTCAGCGCGTGCGCCTCGGGCAAATCTATGCGCGCGCGCTGTTGGAGAACACGCTGGAAGTGGCGGCGCGTTGCGCCTTCAGCCTGGACGAGATCCGCTACCAGTACCCGATGGAGACCGTGCCGCAGGGTCAGACCCCCGCGCAGACGCTGGCGCGCCTGACCTGGGAAGGCGCGGGCTCACGCTATCCGCAGGGCATACCGGCGAGCGTACAGCAGCAGGTGGAGCACGAACTGGCGTTGATCGCCGAGCTGAAGTACGAGATGTATTTTTTGACCGTGCACGACATCGTGCGCTTTGCGCGCAGCCGCCGCATCCTGTGCCAGGGAAGAGGTTCGGCGGCGAACTCGGCCGTGTGCTATTGCCTGGGTGTGACGGAGGTCGATCCCGCGCGCATGAACATGCTGTTCGAGCGTTTCATCAGCCGCGAGCGCGACGAGCCGCCCGACATCGACGTGGACTTCGAGCACCAGCGGCGCGAGGAGGTGATCCAGTACATCTACGCCAAGTACGGGCGCGAGCGCGCCGCCCTGACCGCGGTGGTGGTGAGTTACCGACCGCGCAGCGCCTTGCGCGACGTGGGACGGGCGCTCGACATCGATGCCGCGCTGATAGACGCGCTGTCGCGCGAACACCCCGGCATGTACAGCCGCGAGGTGCTGGCCGAGCGGCTGCAATCGGCGCTGGACCAACTGGGCCCGGATGCCGTTGTGCCTTCGCCAAAACGCCTGGCGCTGTGGCTGGATCTGTCGCGCCAGCTTATGGGCTTCCCGCGCCATCTGGGCCAGCACGTGGGTGGCTTCGTGCTGACGCAAGGCAAGCTCACGCGCCTGGTTCCCGTGGAAAACGCCGCCATGATCGATCGAAGCATCATCCAGTGGGATAAGGATGACCTGGACGCCATGGGTCTGCTCAAGGTCGACGTGCTGGCGCTGGGCATGCTCAGCGCCATCCGCCGCTGCCTCGACCTGATGAGTGCGCGCCGTGGCCATGCCTTCGAGCTGCAGGACATCCCGGCCGAAGACGCCGCCACCTACGACATGATCTGCGCCGCCGACACCGTGGGCGTGTTCCAGATCGAAAGCCGCGCCCAGATGTCGATGTTGCCGCGTCTGCAGCCGCGCTGCTTTTACGACCTGGTGGTGGAAGTCGCGATCGTGCGTCCGGGCCCGATCCAGGGCGGCATGGTGCATCCCTACCTCAAGGCGCGCGCCCATCCGCAGGCCGTGGTCTATCCCAGCCCTTCGCTCAAGGAGGCTTTGAAGCGCACCCTGGGTGTGCCGATTTTTCAAGAGCAGGTGATGCAGATCGCGATGCTGGCCGCAGGCTTCAGCGCGGGCGAGGCCGACAGCCTGCGCCGCTCCATGGCCGCGTGGAAGCGCAAGGGCGGCGTGCACAAGTTCTACGACCGCATGGTGAGCGGCATGCTTGAGCGCGGCTACACGCTGGAGTTCGCGCAAGGCATCTTCAAGCAGATCGAAGGCTTTGGCGAATACGGTTTTCCCGAAAGTCACGCCGCCAGCTTTGCGTTGCTGGTGTATGTGAGCTGCTGGCTCAAAAAGCACGAGCCCGCGTGCTTTCTCACGGCTATGCTCAACAGCCAGCCGCTCGGTTTTTACAGCCCCTCGCAGCTGGTGCAGGACGCCCAGCGCCACGGCGTGCAAGTGCGCGCCGTGGACGTGATGTGCAGCGAGTGGGATTGCACGCTGGAAACGTGGCCGCCATTGAGCAATTCAGAAGTCATGGACTGCCGCGGCCCTTCGGGCCTCGCAGTGACGGGGGGTGGCCAGGGCGCTCGCGATGACGGAAGTAGGCCCTCATTGCGAGCGCAGCGCGGCAATCCATCTCTTGCCTCAGACGCACTTGCCGTCAGATTGGGTTTGCGCATGGTCTCGGGTTTGAGCGCTGCCGCCGCGCAGCGCATCGTTGCTGCAAGGCAGCAGCAGCCCTTCAGCAGCACCGAAGATCTGGCACTGCGCGCAGCGCTGGACCAAGGCGACCTGAAGGCGCTGGCCGCGGCCGATGCGCTGGCCGCGCTGTCGGGGCACCGGCGCCAGCAGGTGTGGGACGCGTCGGCCTTGAAGGCGGCGCCGCCGCTGCTTAAGAACGTGCCGGTGGAAGAGGATTTTCTGGAGTTGCCCGCAGCGCACGAAGGCGAGGAAATTGTCTTCGATTACGCGTCCACCGGGCTCACGCTGCGGCGCCACCCATTGGCGCTGCTGCGCGAGACGCTGAGCAAAAAGAGGTTGCTCACGGCGCAGGCGCTGCGCGAGCTATCCAGCGGTGCCCTGGTGCGCGCCTGCGGCATCGTCACCGTGCGTCAGCAGCCGCAAACCGCGCATGGCGTCACCTTTGTCACGCTGGAAGATGAAACCGGAACCGTCAATGTCATCGTCTGGAAGGCGCTGCGCGAGCGCCAGCGCAGCGAACTGATTCACTCCAAACTGCTGGCTGTGTATGGCGTGTGGCAGCGCGACACGTCAACGCAGGGGGAAAGCGGCGCCCAGGTGTGCCACCTGATTGCGAAGAGGCTGGTGGACCTGACGCCGCTGCTCGGAAGGCTGGCCACGGCGAGCCGGGATTTTCATTGAGGCTCGACGCCGGCGTATGGCATTGAGCGCGCGGTCCTCCTGACTTCAACCGAACTTGCCCGTATCCACATAGTCCTGCGAAATCAGCGACCACCAGTCGGTGGCCAGGCCGTTGAGCACGTAGGCGTAAGGCAGCCAGCCGTAACCGCCGTCGCCCCAGCCCGTGCCCCAGGAATTGCGGATCAGCAGGGCGCCAGTGCTGGCCACCGCGCCCGCTGCCGTGTTCTTGATCACCAGGGAATCGTTGTAGCCGACCGCCACGATGGCGTGTCCGCCCACAATCTTTTCTCCGGCCACGGGGTAGGGAATCGCGCCCTTGTTGGCGACGCTGGCCTGGGTGTAGGAGTTGTACACGGTGAAGCCAAACATCGAGGGCAAGCCAGCTGCCAGATTGGCCTTGATGGCGGCCAGCACGTTCGCCGCCGTGGTGCCGGCAGGATCGAGCCGGTAGTAGTTCAGCGCCTGGTAGTTCTGCCCAAAGGAATACAAAAAGGCCGTGGGTTCGTTGTCGAAGTTGGCAACGACGTAGGGGCAATACTCTTCGGGGGGAACGCCAAAGAGCACCAGCGCCTCCATCGTGCTGCGCAAATAGCCGCCGCTGTCACCCGTCGTTTTCATCAGGTCGCGCGTGGCCTTGTACAGGAACAGGCGCGAGGCGTCGACATGCCTGCCATAGGCGCGGCGCTCGTAGTATTCGACCATGCCGACACCCGCGTTGGCGGTGCACGATCCCAGGCTGAGCTGATTCTCGATCGGCGAGCACCAGGCGCGAAGATCGACGCTGGCAGGCAAGCTTGCCGGTGCGCCCTTGGCCTTGGTCTTGGTCTGGTGCAACTTGGCCAGCATGGGCTTGACCTTGGCTTGTTCTGGCGTGTAGTCGTTGATGCTGGGCAGGTCGTGCAGCCAACCAAAACCCACGGTTGTTGATGTATCCGACATGACAGGTTCTCCTTGACGTTGAACAAAAAGTAAGCCGATGACCGCCTGCGCTGACGCAGCGGCGGGCGGTGCTGTCGGCATACACCTTGCAGGTAGGGAGCGGCGTCGACCCCGGATTTCCAAGCCCTCTGGAGTGATGACTCGGAGCGCAATTCCATGAGCCGGACGCGATCCAGCTGCCTACTGAATAAGATTATCAAATAGACATCATTGTGGCAATGAATATGAATACATGTTGGTCAACTTTGGCATAAAGCAAGCGCAAGGCCTTGCCATCCACGCTGCCTTGGATTCGTCGTTCACCGATCCAAACGCCGTATCCGCCGAAAATCGAATGACAGACCCGGTGCTGCAGGCTATCGTGGCGTCATCTCAACTCAACGAGGATTGATAAATGAACCTGCACACCGCTCGAAACGAGATCCGAGACTGCCGCGATGACCGGCCACGCCGACAGCTGCTTTGGGGTTTGGCTCTGGTGATTTTTGGCACCCTATTTTTGCTGGATCGGTTGAACTATTTTGACCTCACGCTGTACCTTGGGCCGCAAGCGAAATGGTGGCATTTCCTGCCCCTGTTGCTGGCTCTGGGCGGGCTGATCCGCTTGCTCAGCGCCAATTCCGTCAGGCAGGTCGCGAAGGGCTTGGTGCGGATCGTGGTTGGCCTTTGGCTGTTCGCCTGCCTGGAACTGTGGGCCGGACTGACATTTGAAAATAGCTGGCCGGTGTTGCTGGTTGCCGCGGGTGCCCAGATGCTGGTGCGCGGCTGGTATGGTCGAGGTTCAAAATCAGGCGAAGAGGTGACTCCGTGAACGGTAATCGAGATCAGACCCGCGTCGTTCTGGGCGCCTTCGTCGTCCTCATCGGCGTGCTGGCGTTGGCAGACAATCTGTTTCAAATCAATACCCGTCAGATCATCCAGTTCTGGCCGGCGGTATTCGTGCTGGTCGGGGCCATCAACATCAGTCAAACGCGTCGCCCCGGGGGCTACGTGGTGGGCGCCGTGCTGATGGCGCTCGGGGTGCTGATGACCTTGTCCAACGTGGGGCTGATCAGCTTTCATGTGCGCGACTGGTGGCCGCTGTTTTTGATCGCAGCCGGCATCGCCATGATTTCTCGCGGCGGTCTGCGCCGCAGCCGCTATGGCGTGCAACAGCCCTGGGACGCTGCGAGCGAAGCGGGCTCGGACGTGAATGCGATCGCGGTCATGAGCGGCAACAAGCTGACCGTGGTTTCGCAAGATTTCCGCCAGGGCGAGGCCACGGCGGTGATGGGGGGGGTGGAGATCGATTTCCGCCAGGCGGTGATTCAAACCGAAGCCCATTTGAGAGCCTTCGCCTTTTGGGGCGGCGTCCAGATCAAGGTCCCCGCCGACTGGAGCGTGGAGTGTCGGGTGGTGTCGATCATGGGCGGAATGGAAGACAAAACCATCCCCGCTGCCCAGGCCACGAAGAGATTGGTGGTCGATGGCTTTGTGATGATGGGCGCAGTCGTCATCAAGAACTGATCCCGCTCCAAGCAAGCCGGCATGGCGCCAATCACATCCCATGTTCGCAGCCTGACGACGTACGTCACGGCGTGGGGTGGGGCGGGCGTGGTCATGGCCACGTTTTTGGTGCGCACACACCACGCGTCTTGGCTGGCGGCGTTGTCGTTTTCGGTTCCAATGTGCGTGGTCTTCGGCTTCGTTGCCGCGTCGGCCTACTACCTGTGTCGTTCCATGCCTCTGCCGGAACGTCATGACGTGCGCACGGTACTGCGGTTCGGTGCCGCCTCACTCTTGTCGGGCCTGCTGTGGACGCTGCTCTGTCACGCCTGGAATCGGCTGGGCGACGCCTTGGCGCAGTTCGCCGAGTTTGACCCAGGCGCAAACAGTCAATTGCTTGAGATCTCTCCCGAGATGTCGTTGATGCTGGTGTTGTTGGGCAGTGCGAGCTATCTGATTTCACTGCTGCTGCACGATAGTTGGATGGCGGCGCAGCGCTTGCAGCGCGCGCAGACCCGTGAGGCCGAATCACGCTTGCAGGCGCGCGACGCGGAGCTCCAGGTTTTGCGCACGCAGATCAATCCACACTTTTTGTTCAACAGCCTCAACTCCATCAGCGCGCTGACGTCCATCGATGCGTCCGCGGCGCGCAGCATGACGCTGGAACTGGCGGCATTTTTTCGCCAGACGCTGGCCTTGTCCGAGCGTGAAAAGATTCCACTGGCAGAGGAGATCGCGCTGTGCGGACACTTTCTGGCGATCGAAAAGATCCGCTTTGGTGAAAAACTCTCCAGCGACATGCAAGTGTCACCGTCCGCAGCCCAGGTGCTGATCCCCGCGATGCTGCTGCAACCCTGCATCGAGAACGCCATCAAGCACGGGATACGCCCGCTGGTCGATGGCGGCTGCATTGTGCTGCGCGCCTGGGTGCGCGAGCACTGGCTGTACGTTGTCATCGAAAATCCGATGGCGCAAGACGAGCTTCCCGGCGCCGGCACCGGTACCGGGCTGAACAATATCCGGCGGCGCCTGGCGGCGCTCTACGGCGACTTGGCCCGCGTGGACTGGTCGCGTACCGCGGGCAAATTTTCAGTCGAAATCGTCGTCCCTATCGGCGAGGAAACCCGATATGAATCTTGAATCGCGGCGCATGAAAGTATTGATCGTCGATGACGAGACGCTGGCGCGGCGCTTGATTCGCGAGTATCTGGGTGTGCATTCCGACATGGATGTCGTGGGCGAATCCGAGAACGGAATGGACGCAGTCAAGGACATCACAGAGCTCAATCCTGATCTGGTGTTTCTGGACATTCAGATGCCCAAGCTGACGGGGTTGGAAGTGCTGGAATTGACGGGTCGCCGATCCGGTGTGATCTTCACCACGGCCTACGACCACTACGCGCTCAAGGCGTTCGATCTGCACGCCGTGGATTACCTGCTCAAACCGTTTTCGCAGGCGCGTTTCGACGCGGCTCTGACCAAGGCGCGCAGGAGTTTGGGAACCGAAGAACCTGCATTGCGGCAGTTGATGGCGGATACATCGACGCGCCTGACCCGCATACTGGTGCGCGACCGCCATCAGGTGCATGTGTTGCCGCTGGAGCAGGTGTCCTATGTGCAGGCGCAGGACGACTACGTCAGCATTCGCAGCGCGGGACGCGACTATCTGAAGACGCAGTCGCTGAGCGAGCTCACGGCGCAACTTGATCCGACGCAATTTGTGCGCGTGCATCGCTCCTATCTGCTCAATCTCGGACACTTGCAAAAACTGGAACGCTCCAGCAAGGACAGTCATGTCGCCATCATGCGCTGCGGCCAGCAGATTCCCATCAGCCGTGCGGGTTACGATCGACTCATCGCAATCATTGATAAGCGTTGAACCATGGCCTATGTTCCCGGCGTCGCCCCGCCTGAAGTCTTGACCGAGCCCGCGTGCTGGTTTGCATTTTCGGGCGGCCAGCTGCTGGGGTCGCACAGCGGCGAACACATCGAGCTGCCGCTAGCGCGGTCGCTCGAACACTTCGGCATCGCGACCGAGCGCACCCAGTACCTGGGCACGCTGCGTGGTCGCCATTGCTTCTCGGCCGAGATCGCGCGCGACACGCCTGCGCCCCAGGGCATGGACTGGTTCGGTCTGCGGCGCATCTTTGGTCTGGTGGATGAGTTGGAATACGCGCTGGCAACGCGCGCCATCCAGATCATGGAGTGGGACCGCACGCACCAGTTTTGCGGCGTCTGCGGCACGCTCACGGAGTCCCGCTTGAGCGAGCGCGTTCGCGTTTGCCCGGCCTGCGCGCATGCGGTATATCCGCGCCTCGCACCGGCCGTGATGATGCTGGTGCGCAGGGGGCGCGAGCTGCTGCTGGGGCGTTCGCCGCACTTCCAGCCGGGCGTCTACAGCGCGCTGGCCGGCTTTGTCGAACCTGGCGAAACGCTGGAAGCCTGCGTCGCGCGCGAGGTGATGGAGGAGGTCGGCGTGCAGGTGGCAAATCTGAGGTACTTTGGTAGCCAGTCGTGGCCGTTCCCGCACTCGCTCATGATCGCCTTCTTTTGCGACTACGCCGGCGGCACGATCGTGCTGCAGCCCGAGGAAATCGAGGACGCGCAGTGGTTCGGTGTGGACGCGCTTCCGGGGCTGCCGCTGCCCGTGAGCATTTCGCGCCGTCTGATCGATGCGGCGGTCATGGAAATCCAAAAAGAATGACGCCTCCACGTGCACCGGGCCCCCTTTTCTCCGACACCCAGGCCACTTTGCTCTGGGCCGGGTTGGTGGGCATGCTGGGCGCCTTGGCGACGGTGGCGTTCAGAGAGGGCTTGGCGGGCTTGCAGTGGCTGCTTGTCGGGCGCAGCGGTTCCATGGTGGAAATGGCGAAGAGCCTGTCGTGGCCCATGCGGGTGGCGCTGCCCTGCCTGGGCGGCGTTGTGGCCGGATCGCTGCTGCTGCTGGCGGGACGCCATGCGGGCGATTCCAAGGCCGATTACATGGAGTCGATTGCCCTGGGCGACGGGGTCATTTCGGTGCGCCAGACCCTGTTGCGCAGCCTGTCGTCGCTGTGCTCCATCGGCTCGGGCGGCTCCATCGGGCGCGAGGCGGCCATGATTCAGCTGGCCGCCACCAGCGCCTCGGTGCTGGGGTCGGCGCGGCGCATGGAGCCCGCGCGGCTGCGGCTGCTGGTGGCCTGCGGTGCTGCCGCGGGCATCACGGCGGCCTACAACGCGCCGATTGCGAGCGCGTTTTTCATCAGTGAAATCGTGCTCGGCAGCATCGCGATGCAAAGCCTGGGTCCGATCATGATCGCGGCCGTCACCGCCAGCATCACGATGCGCGCACTGCCAGGCTACAAGCCCACCTACGAAATGCCCGCGTTTGCGCAGGTGGCAAACCAGGAGGTGGCGCTGTTCATCGGCCTGGGTATCGTCGCGGGCCTGGCGGCGCCGCAGTTTCTGCGTCTGCTGGAGCTTGCCAAGCAACTGTTCCAGAGGACCCGCCTGCCCTTGCCATTGCGTCTGGGGCTGGGCGGTTTGCTGGTGGGCGTGATCTCGGTGCAGGTGCCGCAGGTCTGGGGCAATGGCTACAGCGTCGTCAACTCGCTGCTGCACACGCCGTGGCTGTGGACTTCGGTGGTGGCGATGCTGTGCTGCAAGGTGCTTGCCACCGCGCTCACCACGGGCTCGGGCGCGGTGGGTGGCATCTTTACGCCCACACTCTTTGTCGGAGCCGCGTTGGGCCATCTGTTTGGGCAGGGCATGCACGCGCTTTGGCCCGCCTTTGTGTCTGGACCCGAGGCCTACACCATTGTCGGCATGGGGGCGTTTCTGGCCGCGGCCAGCAGCGCACCGATGATGGCGATCGTGATGATCTTCGAGATGACCGCCAGCTACCAGGTGATGCTGCCCTTGATGCTGGCCTGCGTCATCGCCTACTTCGTAGCGAATGCCAATTCCGGAAAGTTCATGTACGACATCATGAACAAACGCAGGCGCAGCGAAGAAGAACGATGGCGCGTGGAGCAAACCCGGGTGAGCGACCTGATCCGGCCCGCTGAAACCGTGCTGCCGCTGAGCGCGAGCCTGCGCGACATGACCGACATGTTTGCGCGCCACCCGGTGAAATACATCTACATCGTGGACGAGGCGCAACGCTACCAGGGCGTGGTGGCCCTGCAGGACCTCAGCGCACAGATGATGGACGAAGTGGCGATCCGGCAAAAGCATGCCAGCGATTTTGTGCGGCCCGGTTTCCTTGACGCCTTGACGCCGGCGTTGCCGCTGGCCGAGGCGCTGCAACACTTCCTGGTGCACCAGGGCGAGCGCCTGCCCGTGGTGCAGGACCAGGATAATCCGGTGCTGCTGGGCGCCGTGCACAAGACATCGTTGCTGGATGCCTACGTCCGTTTGCAACAACTTGGACATTGAACAAAATGGAAATACTCGCTATCCACCATCAAATGGAGCCGGGGCGGTTCTGGGCCGAGGTCGAAGGTCATGTCGTGGAACTGGAGTACCAGCGCCGAGGCGAGCAGCTGGTGTTTCACCACACCGGAACGGCGGCGCAGCTGCAGGGGCGCGGCCTGGCCGGCCAAGTGGTGGAACGCGCGCTGCAGTGGGCGGCGCCCTTGGGTTTGCAGCTGGTGCCCGCCTGCAGCTACGTGGCCGGTTATGTGCAGCGTCATCGGGAATGGCAGCGGCTGCTGGAGCCCTCGGCAGTGCAGCAGGTGCTGAACTACTGGTTCGGTGCGCCAGGCAGCGAGAGCGACGGCCAGATTCGGGCCTTGTGGTTTCAAAAGAGCGACGCCAGCGACGCCGAGATCAGAGCGCGCTTTGGCGCATCGATCGTGCAGGCGCTGGCGGGCGAACTGAAGAACTGGAAGGCCACGCCGCTGGGGCGTTTGGCGCTCATCATCGTGCTCGATCAGTTCACGCGCAACGCCTTCAGGTCCAACGCGCTCGCCTTCGCCGGTGACGCGCAGGCCCTGCAATCGGCGCTGGCCTTACTGGAGAGCGCCGACTATGTGCAACTGGAGCCGCTACAGCGCTGGTTCGCGCTGATGCCACTGGAACACGCCGAAGACCTGGCCCTGCAACGGCGCGCGGTGACTGAATTTGAGGCGCTGACGCTGGCCGACGCCAGACTGGCGGACGCGCTGGACTATGCCCGTCGCCACCAGCAGGTGATAGAACGTTTCGGCCGCTTCCCGCATCGCAATCAGCTGCTGGGTCGGGCCTCGACACTGGAGGAGTCGGCCTATCTGGCGCAGCCCGGGTCGGGCTTCTGAGGCAACTGCGAGGGTCCGTCGGCGCTGCGCCCGCCTTTTCGCCGTCGGGGCCGTTGCAGGCGCAGCCTCTACAGCACCGAGCGCAAGAACTTCTCTGCTTCGGCGCCCGACAGCTTGTCTGCCTGCTCGTCGTAGGCCAGAGGCAGGTTGAACTGCTTGCCCTTCGCCGTGGCCTCAGGATTGGTGAACGCATGAACCGCGCCCGGATAAACGATGTAGCGGTAGTCCACATGGGCGGCAGCCATCTCCTGCTTGAACGCGACGATCGATTCGGGTTTGATGAAGGGATCGGCCCCGCCGTTTTGCACCAGCAGTTTGGCTTTCACCTTGCCTTCAGCCGCAGTCGCCGCCGCCGCATCCAGCCCGGCGTGAAATGCCGCAATGCCCTTGAGGTCCAGGCCGGCGCGCGCCATGTCCAGCACCACGGAGCCGCCGAAGCAATAGCCCACTGCGCCTATGCGCGCCGCATCGGTGCTGGCGTGTTGGGACAGCGTGTTCTTGGCTGCGCTGAAGCGCGACAGCATCGCGGCGGGGTTCTTGCGCACCGCGCCTGACAGCGCGCCGGCGTCCATCGGGTTGTCTGCCGTCTTGCCATCGCCATACATGTCGGCGATGAAGGCCGTGTACCCCTGAGCGGCCAATTTTCGCGCCTCGGCGTGGATGTGCTTGGTGACGCCCCACCATTCGTGCACGATGATGACGCCGGGCCGCTTGGCCTTGCTGGCGTCGTCGTAAACGATGAAGCCTTTCATGACGGTGTCGCCGTCGCGGTAACTCACCGCCTCCTCCTGGACCGCCGCCCGGGCGGTGCCGCTCAAGAACAGCGCGAGGGCACAACCCGCCATCGAGGCACGCAGTAGGTATCGTTTCATGATCGTCTCCTGAAGTCAGTGATTGCAGCCAAGGAATGCGCCCACCCGGGCCCCGCTGTGCGGCGCGCGGATCACTATAGCGAAGTATTCAACTCCGCGCAGGGTCCGGGCCATAGCGGCACGCCCTACTTGGCCTGCCGGTGCAGCGCGCAGATCTTGTTGCCGTCGGGGTCGCGCACATACGCCAGGTAGAGTTTTCCCGCTGCGCCTTCGCGCCAGCCGGGTGGGTCTTCGCAGCTTGTGCCGCCGTTGGCCACGCCGGCCGCATGGAAGGCGTCGGCCTGTTCGGTGGTCTGCATGGTGAACCCGATCGTGCTGCCATTGCCGTGCGTCGCGCTCTCGCCATTGATGGGGGTGGTGATGCCAAACGTGCCGGTGGGGCTGCGGTAGAAGTAGCGGTTCTTGTTGGCCACACCCGGGCCAATGCCCAGCGTGCCTAGCAGCGCATCGTAAAACTTCTTTGAAACCTCAAGGTCGTTAACGCCGACCATCACATGACTGAACATAGCTTTCTCCGTTGGAGCCCGGTATGGGGCGAAGTTGAATCGTGAGGATGGTAATCGAAGCCCGCTAGCGCCGCTGAGGTCCGATGCAGGCTGGCTCCGAGCAAGCGGTGCTCGAAAAGCATCTGCCTCTGCTTTCAGTCGATTGCGCTGCGCTGGGTAAGCAGTAGTCAATCACGCGCGACTCGGGATCGTCAGCCCGCGCACCACCGCAGGCCGCGCCACGAACGCCGCCAGCGCGCGCGTCACGTGCGGGAAATCATGGATGCCCACCAGGTCCCCCGCCAGATAGAACTCGGTCAGGCAGCGCACCCAGGGGAAGGTGGCGATGTCGGCGATGGTGTAGGCGTCGCCCATGATCCAGGCGCGTTGGGCGAGCCGCTGGTTCAGCACGCTCAGCAGGCGCTTGGCCTCCGCCACATAGCGGTCACGCGGGCGCTTGTCCTCGTAGTCCTTGCCCGCGAACTTGTGGAAGAAACCCAGTTGCCCGAACATCGGCCCCACACCGCCCATCTGCCACATCAGCCACTGAATCGTCTCGTAGCGCTGCGCTGCAGCCTGCGGGAGAAACAGATGAGTCTTCTCCGCAAGATAGAGCAGGATCGCGCCCGATTCGAACAGCGCCAGCGGTTCGCCGCCCGGGCCGTTGGGGTCGAGGATCGCCGGGATCTTGTTGTTCGGGTTGAGCGAAAGGAATTCCGGCGACAACTGGTCGTTGGTCTCGAAGCTGACCAAGTGCGGCTCGTACGGCAGAGCAGTCTCCTCCAGCATGATCGACACCTTGACACCGTTGGGCGTGGGCAGCGAGTAGAGCTGCAGCCGCTCCGGGTGCTGGGCGGGCCACTTGCGGGTGATGGGGAAGGGGGAGAGGTTAGTCATTTGGGTTCCTTGGGTGGGGGCGCGCTGATTCGCGCATTCTGGCGAGAAAGCTATTGGCCCACCACCGACCAACCCGCGTGGAGGTTGACCTTGTTGTTCTCGTATTCGTATGTCGAATGAATAGTAGTCCTTCGCACTGTATGACTTCTCACTCCTTAGTTTGATATACAGCACAATTCCAGCAACCACCATAGGCTGTCCTGTGCGCTTCCAATCCTGAATGCATGCTAACTTGGTCAAGAAATAGATGCGATTGGGGTAAACCACTTGATTGACCGAACCTACTGTTAAGTTGGCGGTCAACTGTGCACACCCCGGCATGGAGTTGTCGCACATGGCCGACACCAGCACGGAGCCCGCATTTCTCAATCTGCTCAACGGCAGCGGCAATCCCCATCTGGCGTGGAAATGGGACGCCATTCTGATGTCCGGTGGCGGCAACGATTTGATCGATGCGGCGCAGGCCGATCCGCAAGGCGAACTCCAAGCGCGTCTGTTGCTCCGGGCAGACAAGTGGCCGACCAACGGCGGGGTCGAGCGCTTTGTGAGTCTGCCGGATTGGCAGACGTTTTCTGACCTCTTGGACCGGGTTCTATTCAACCTGCTGGAGGAGCGCGACCGCAACGTCAACCTGGGGGTGCCGCTGCCGCTGCACAGCTACGACCACGTGACCGTGCGCAACGCTCCTGCCGGGCCAGGTCTCGCGCCTTAGTTGTCCAGGACCATGAACGACATCTATCGCATTCCCGCTGCGGATTGGGACGCGCTCTGCGATGTACTCAACGGGATGCTGCAAACCCTGATGCGAAACCTGGGGCAAAAGTACGGGGCGCGAAACGCGATCGTGGTCGACACCGAGGGCACGCTCACGCGGGCCGAACCAGGAACCTCGGGCGTCAGCGGCGATTGGGAGAACGAAATTCATCCCACACCGCATGGCTACTCGCTGTTGGCTAAAGCTTGGCGTGGGCCAATCGACGCACTGACGTGATTCCACGCCAGGCGCGTTCATCTATCCAGCAGGCCCAACAGCGATGCCTGCAGGGTGCAGGCCGCTCGGGTCTTGCACTTCAACTTCTTGAAGGCGCTTTCCAGGTGTGTGCGCACGGTCGATGGGCTGATGCCCAAGCACTGCGCGGCCAGCTTGTTGCTTTCGCCCAGGCTGATGCGCTGTAGCACTTCAAGCTCGCGCGCCGTCAGCAGAGTGCTGGCCTTGGCTCGAGGCGATGTGGATGCCTGCGGTGGCGAGACGCAGCTTGCCAGGGCCGAAATCACTTGGGGATCAAGGCGCTGATGCTTCACGTCGTCCTGCAGCGCCGACATGGCCGCTTCAGCGCTGAGGGCAGGGCGCCAGGGGCGCTCCGAGCGCATCGCCACCCAGGCCACGGCTGCCGCCAGAATGCCGCTATCCATGGCCGGGCCGCGCTGCACCGACGCGCGAAAATAGCCCGAGCCATCGAGCCGTTCATACACCTGCGATGCGATCTCGGCCTCGAACGCGAGTGGGCTTACCTGCCTTGCGGCGCGCGAGGTCCAGTAGGGCGCCAGGCGCACACGCTCCCAGTCCGCCGTGCTCAAGGGGCCAGGTCGGCACCACACGGCGTTGGGAATCGCCACCCGGCCCAGTCCCTGCAACCAGCCCGCGCGACGCAGCGTGGCCCGGCGCTTTGCTGGCAGGCCCAGGTTCGCCGCCATGGCGTCGGCCAGGCCGACCACTGAGTGCGAAAAACCCGTGAGCCAGGGCAACTTGAGGTCTATCACATGGCCGATCAAATCCCATTTCAGCGTCAGCGTGGCAGCCGGGTCGTCGGCAGAATCCGGCGCAGCCGGGATGGCCGACAGCCAGTGCGCCGCGTGCGCACAAACGATGTCCACCAGCGATGCCGGATAGACCCGATCGGCGCGCTGGCGCATCAACGCCAGCGCTGCGGGCAGACCGTGGACGCGGGCGAATATTTCGAGTTCGCTGCACAGGGTGACGACCATGGCGGATGCGGGAATGGCCTCACCGTGCAGGCCGTTGGGGTGGCCGCTACCGTCCCAGTGCTCAAACACGCAGCCCAGCGCGTCGGCAACCGCCGGGTCGAGCGCGAGCGCGTTGGCAATCAGGCTTGAAACCTCGCAGTGGATGGTGGAGGTCAGCGTGGCGCGCTGCGCGATCGCCTCGGGTTGCACCTGGAACTCGATCTTGTCGAACTGCAGCGCCAGCATGGCGGCGCGCCCGGCCACGTCGTCGCTGATAGTGTCCGCGATCTCGGCCGCATTGGCGGTGCAACCAGACCAGCGCAGCAAGGCAATCTGCTGCGCCTGCACCATGGCGGCATCGCCCCAACCAAGCTGCTGCGCCAAAGCGGCAGCCAAGCTGGCCACGCGGGGCGAGTGGTCGATCGGCTGGCCCATGCTGAGGTCGCCCATGAACGCCACCGTGCGCAGCGCGGTTGTCAAATCAATGTCATCATCTGGCGCCGCCATGTTTGGTTCTCTGGTTATTTCCCGCCCACAAAGCCGAGGGTGCAGCCGGGTCTGGATGTTTGTGCCATCGGATATTTGACCGATGGCGTGAAGCGTGCGCCGCGGCAACAATGTGCGCAATATCGCACAAGGAGAAACCCATGCAGCTCAAGCCCAGCGCAGCCCGCGCGCAGCGACCCTTTTTGAAACCGCTTTTGACGGGCCTGCTTGTCGGCGCCACGTTGTTTTTGACGGCCTGCGGCAGTGTGCCGCCCAAGGAAGACCACATCGTGAGCTCCGCCCCTGCGGCCGTGGTCACCTCGACCGAGGTCATGTTCATCCACGGCATGTTCGTCACCGCCCAGAGTTGGGAGCCCTGGCTGCCCGTGTTCCAGGCCGCCGGCTACACCGTGTCGGCACCACCCTGGCCGGCACACCCGGTGCCTGTTGACCTCACGCGCGCGCCCCAGAACATGGCGGCCCTGGGCAAGCTGGAGCTGACGCAGGTGTTGGACTATTACCGCAAGATACTCAAGGACAAGCCGGTCAAGCCCATTCTCGTGGGCCATTCCATGGGCGGGCTGGTGGCACAAATCCTGTTGCAAGAGGGACTGGCGCAGGCCGCGGTCGTGATCGACTCGGCGCCTCCCAAGGGCATTCTTTTTGTCAGCGGGCCCTTCCTCAAGGCCAACTGGAAGCTGATCAATCCGCTGACCGATGCCAACCTGCCCGTGGCCATGACGCGCGACGAATTTGCCTACGCCTTTGCCAGCCAACAGACCGATGCGGTGGTGGACGCGGCCTACGCCGCGCAGGTGGTGCCGGAATCCCACCACCTCGCTACCGACGCGCTCACGGCAGTGGCGGCGATCGACACGAGCAAACCACGCGGGCCGCTGCTCATGATCGCCGGCGAAAAAGACCACATCATCCCGGCGGCGCTGAACCACAAGAACTTCGACATCTACCGCAGCACACCCGCAAACACCGACTTCCTGATGCTGGCCGAGCGCGACCATTGGTTGATCGCCGGTGCGGGTTGGGAAGAAGTTGCCGCGCGAGCGCTGGGCTGGATTCAGAAGCAGAAACGCCACTGACCGCGTGTCCCATGTGGCTGTTGGCGTGATGGGCCTTGCATACCATGGCCTGCCGCAGCGTCACATGTTGGCGTGCACCTTGTCGTAGGCCGCCAACAGCTTGCGGTGCATCTCGCAGCCAACGAGTGCCAGGCCCGGTGCCGAGATGCCCATGAAGCGGTCGGCCTGCATGATGAGTGCGTGCGCCTGCGCCACAGCGCCTGCGCCATAGAGCTGGCGCAGCGCGTTCAGATACGGCCCGGTGTCGCCCATGTCGGTGAGCTTGATCAGACTCTCGATGCACGCATAGACGGCGCGCCGCTGCGGATTGATCTGGTCGAAATGGCGGATCCAGTCGCAGCCTTCGAGCGTCGCGGCCTCGTCGCCGATGGCCAGTGCCAGCAGGGTCTTGAGTTCGCCCACGCGCAAATCGGCCCAGAAGGTGCCCGCGTCCGCCGCCAGGCCGATCACGGCCGCCACCGGTCGCTGGTCCGCCAGCGCAGACTCGTTCAAGGCGTCCAGCAGGTCCGAGCACTCTTCGTCGTCCAGATCGGTGAGATTGAGGATGGCCTCGCGCATGTCGTTGGCCACCGAGTTGTTCTCGAAATCCAGGTCGTCCAGCGGGTAGATTTCGGACATGCCGGGCACCAGGATGCGGCAGGCATAGACGCCCAGGTGTGTGAAGTCGGCGATGTAGATGTCGCGCCCATCCTGGTGGATGCGATCCACCGCCCAGGCGCAATCCTCTGCCGTGGTGTTGGAGAAGTTCCAGTCGCAAAAAGGGTGATCAGGCTCGTCGCCCAGGAATTTCCAGTGGATGACGCCGCTGGAGTCGACAAAGTGAATTTCGATGTTGGGGGAACTGGCGACTTCTTCCAGGTCGAAGCCGGGCGCAGGGAAGCCGCCGAGTGAATCCAGGGCCCGGCCTTGCAGCAGTTCGGTCAAAGCGCGCTCCAGCGCGATCTCGAAGCGCGGATGCGCGCCAAAACTGGCAAAGCAGCCCTGGTCCTCGGGGTGCAGCAGCGTCACATTCATCACCGGGTATTGGCCACCCAGGGAAGCGTCCTTCACCAGGATGCCAAAGCCCGCAGCGCGCAAGGCCGCAATGCCGGCGGCGATGCGTGGGTAGCGGGCGATAACGCTTTCAGGTACGTCGGGCAGGCAAATGCCTTCGCTGACGATGCGGCCCTTGATGTGGCGTTCGAAGATTTCCGACAGGGCTTGCGTGCGTGCCTCGGCCTGGGTGTTGCCGGCCGACATGCCGTTGCTTACGTACAGGTTGCCGATGATGTTCACCGGAAAGTAGGTGAGCGCGCCATCGCGCTGGCGCACGTAGGGAATGGCGCAGATGCCGCGCTCGGCGTTGCCGGAATTGAACTCCACCAGCGCGCTGGCGTCGATGGCCCGGTCAGGGTTGTAGAACTTGTGCAGCTCGGCATTCAACACCGCTGGTGGCCAGCGCCCGTCCTCGCCCGCGGCAAACCAGCGCTCCTGCGGGTAATGCACGTGCTCGCGGTTCGCGACGTCGGGACCGAGGTAGTAATGGGTCCAGAAATAGTTGGTGGAGAGGCGCTCGAAGAACTCGCCCAGGGCGCTGGCCAGGCAGGCCAGGCGCGTGGCGCCCTTGCCGTTGGTGAAGAGCAGCGGGCAGTCGCGGTCGCGGATGTGCACCGACCAGATCCCGTCCACGGGATTGAGCCAGGATTTCTCCTCGATATGAAAACCCAGCGCCTGCAGCTTGCCTTGCAGGGTGTTGATGGTGGATTCGAGCGAGGCGTCTTTGCCGGGGATGAGGGTTTCAGTGGTCATGCGGGGGAGCATATCGCACCGCAATCCGGCCTCCGACTTGTGTTTTATCCGGGTGTAATTGTGTTATATTTATACCCGGATATAAATCGTACCATCTACCGACCTTGGAGAAGATCGCAATGAATGACTGGACACACGCCCGCTGCACTGCCTTTGAGGCCGGTCACTGCATCGCCTCGGGGGGGCTCAGGGAGGTGGCGCTCGCTGCCAAGCTGGCTCACGATCGCTCGGCGCACAGTGCGACACCCTGGCCCGTGCTGATCTTCAACGATGCCACGAGCGAGGTGATCGAACTGGATTGGCGCGGCGCCAAAGCTGAGTTCCAGGCCAGGTTGGACGTGATGCTGGGCTTGGGCGCGATCGCTGCTGCCCCCGGTTCGAGCAGGCTGGGGCAGGTCGTCCAGACCGAGGTCCACGGCGACACGGGCCTGATTGCCGCGCGCGGCCCGGGTCGGCCCAAGCTGGGCGTGGTGGCGCGCGAAGTCACCTTGCTGCCGCGCCATTGGGAATGGCTGAGCAGCCAGACCGGAGGCGCCTCGGTGGCGCTGCGCAAACTGGTGGACAACGCGCGCCGCGACTCGGAGGTGAAAGACCGCGTGCGCCAATCCAGCACCGTGGGCTACAAGTTCATGTCCACCATGGCGGGCCATGAAGCGGGGTTTGAAGAGGCCAGCCGCGCACTCTTCGCCGGCGACAAGATCCGGTTTGAAGCGCTGATCTTGGCCTGGCCGCTGGACGTCCAGACGCATCTGAAGAAACTGCTCGCCGAGGTCTTCCTGGCGTCCAATTCCAATTCCAACTCCAACTGATCATTCCATGAGCAAGCATTCAACCGCGCCTGAAGCTGGCGCCAAGCCCGCCCAACCCGTGCTGTGGAAAAGTTATCTGGCGTTTCTTGCGCCGATGATTCTGAGCAACTTCCTGCAGGCGATCTCCGGCACGGCGAACAACATCTATCTGGGCCAGATGCTGGGTGTGAGCGCCATGGCATCGGTCTCGGCCTTCTTTCCGGTGCTGTTCTTCCTGATCGCCTTCATGATCGGCCTGGGTTCGGGTGCCGCCGTGCTGATCGGTCAGGCCTGGGGTGCAAAGGAACGGGACCGCGTCAAGGCGATCGCCGGCACCACGCTCATGATGGGACTTTGTGCGGGCTTGCTGGTGGCGGTGTTTGGCGGCTGGTTTGCCGAAGTGATGCTGCGCGCCCTGGGCACACCGGCGGACATCCTGGGTGGCTCCACGGCCTACGCCCGCGTGATGTTGATGGCCGCGCCGCTGATCTTCACGTTCTTGCTGACGACGTCGATGCTGCGAGGCGTGGGCGACACCACGACGCCGCTGCGCACGCTGCTGATCGCCATCTGCGTCAGTCTCCTACTGACGCCCGCGCTGATCCAGGGCTGGTTGGGTCTGCCGAAAATGGGCCTGGCCAGCGGCGCCTACGCCGCAGCCATTTCCTACGCCACCGCACTGACCTGGCTGGCGTGGTTTTTGCGGCGCAAAAAGCACGTGCTGGCGCCGACAGCGACGTCGCTACGCTATCTCACCATCAACCTGGCGCTGCTGCAAAAGGTGTTGCGCATCGGCGTGCCCACGGTGCTCTCCATGATCACCGTCTCCATTGCAGAAATCGCCGTGCTGTTTTTGGTGAACCGCTACGGCTCGCAGGCCACGGCAGCCTATGGCGCGGTAAACCAGATCGTGTCCTACGTGCAGTTTCCGGCGATCTCGATCGCCATCACCGCCTCCATCCTGGGCGCACAGGCGATCGGCGCGGGCCGCTCGCACATGCTGGGCCACATCGCGCGCACCGGCATCGCCATGAACCTGGTGTTGACCGGATCGCTGGTGCTGCTGGGCTACCTGTTCTCGCGCAGCATCCTGGGACTGTTCATCACTGACCCTGCGGTGGTGGACAAGGCGCAAACGCTGCTGCACATCATGCTCTGGAGCAGCGTCGTCATGGGCATGTCGATGGTGCTGTCGGGGTTGATGCGCGCCAGCGGCACGGTGCTGGCGCCCACCGCCATCGGCATGCTCGCCATCGCCGGCATCGAAGTGCCGATGGCCTGGGCCTTGAGCAATGCCTATGGTCTGAACGGCATCTGGGCCGCGTACCCGGTGGCGTTCCTGTCCATGCTGGCGATGCAGGCCGCCTATTACCGCCTGGTATGGCGCAAGCAGCCGATTCGCAGGCTTTGAGCGGCGCTACAACAGTTCCACATCCACGCGCCTGAAGTCGCCTGCGCGCAGGGCTTGCGCTGTTGCTCCTTGCAGTTGCGGCCCCTCCACGCTGCGCACGACGCCGTCACGGCCATGCAGTGTGAAGCGGCGCGGCATGGCACCGCGGGGGCCGAAGCTGTCCAGGCGCTGCGGGTTCACGTACACCAGCAGGGTGTTGCCCAACAGGGCGCAGGCGGCACTGGCTTCGGGCAGGAATTCGTCCTGCCCGAAGGGCCGCGTCGGCTGCGCCTGGGAGGAGAAAAAGTCCTTTCGCAAACTGGGCGATGGGCGGAACACCAACTGGCCCTGCTCCCAGACAAAGGGCGCAGCGCCAAGGAACAGGTGGGCCCACAGGTGCAGGAACTCGACCGTGGAGCCCGACAGGCGCGCGACGCAGCCGCGACCGTGTTCGCGTTCGTCGATGGCAAAGCCGCTGCTCACGATGAAGCTGACGTTTTCGGTGGTGCTGCGTTTGTACTGTGCCGGGTCGCGAAACGGAATCAACAGCTGATTGATCTGCGCGTAGAACTCGTTCACCAGACCGCGGCGCGCCATCTCCAGCACGAACTTGGCGTGCATGTGCAGGAAGATGGAGCCGTTTTCCAGCCAGCCGTAGTTGAAGATGCCCACGCGCCCCAACTCCATCGCGTTCTCGCCCAGGGGCACGTTCAGGCGGTACATGCCCAGCTTTTGGTCAAACAGTTCCGAGCGGCGCACGGTCTCGTACAAACGGCGCACTTCGTCGGGCTCGGCCACGCGCATGGCATGCACAAAGCCTTCCAAAAACAGCGGCAGCGGTTGCGGTTTGAAGCGCGTGACGTGCACCGTGCCGTCACCGCGCTCCGCGAATTCCTCGGCCTCGAACGCGTAATAGGTGGTGATGCCTTCGGGCGTGTCTGCCTTGGCTGCCGCAGTCTTGAGGTAGTGCGACACGTCGTCCAGCAGCGCCAGCACGGCAGCGTAGGTTTGGACCTGCTGGGTGCCCTCAAATCCCATGAACACCTGCTCGCGATAGGCTTCCTTCAGCTCGTGGCTGAGCTGCCAGAACGCTTCGGCGCTGAGGTCGGGACGGTGCAGCAGCGCGTGCAGGCCCTGCAGGAAGTTCGCCAGTTCCAGCGGCAAGGGGCAGTTGCCCTGCACCGCGTCGAGCGCGCGCCGCGTGAAGTCCACCAGACGTTGCAGTTCGATGGTCTCGTTCACCGATGAGCCGAACAGTCCGGGCAGTCCGTTCATGGCATCGCACCAACCGGGCCGGTCGGCTTCCATCTCGACCCCGATGCCGCAGGGGTCGAGCGACGCCAGCTTGTTGGCCACCAGCGTCAGCACCTTGCCCAGAAGGGTGGTGGTGACAACGTCGCCGGTGCCGTTCTTGCTGCGCGCCTGGTGCGCCTGGGTGCTGCGGCTCAGAATCAGCCGCTTCTTGTCCGGTCGGGCCTGGAGCGCGCCGTATTGGCGCACGCCGCCTGCTGCCATCACGTGCTTGCGCGCGCGTGGCGGAACGAAGTGCGTGGGGTCAAAAAACGTGTAGCCGTCTTCGCCGAACAGATCGCTCACGCGCTCAGGGAAGATCGCGGCAAAGGCCTCCAGCAGGTCCACCAGGTAAGTCCAGTGATCCGACCAATAGCCTTTCTCGAATTCGGCGTCTTCTTCCTCGCGCGCCACCGCCAGGATCTCGGTCATCAAGGGGGCCACGTCGCTGGTCTGCGAGCGCACCAAGGCCCACAGCTGCGCATACTTGAACGGGCTGGCGAGCAGGATTTCCAGGCCCGGAACCTTGGTGAAATCCGAGCGGAAAATGGCAGGATTGGCGACCACGTAGCGCGAGTTGCGCAGCACCATGGGGTTGAAGCCGTCGGGCTGGATCAGCTTGAAGAAATAGCGGATGTTGCGGGCGCCCACCGACGGGTCGAAGAACAGGTCGGTGCGCCGGTTCTGCAGCATGTCGCGAAAGTCGCCATTGCCTTCGGAGAAAGGTGAGTCCTGCAAGAAGAAGTCGTTGTAGTCGCGCTCCAGGTCTCCGTGTTTGCGGCCGTAAAGGTGCAACTGCGCGCCACCCGGTGCGGTGATGGAGAAGCCGCCGCGCAAGCCGTTGTCCAGATAGCACTGGCGCGAATAGGCGTCGAACAAGGGGTGCGCCGTGGCGGTGAAGGCGCGCTGCGTCAGACCCTGCACCAGCTGCCGGTTGACTTCGCGTTTGGCTTCGAAGTAGGCCGCGCCCGTGACCTCGCGCAGAAACTTTTGCAGCGCCTTCCAGTTCGGGGCATGACCATACAGCCCGTAGAAGGTGCGACTCTCACCCGGCGCGAGCTGCAAGGTGAGGGCCTGAAAGGCCGAGGGCGTGCGGTTGCCCGCCACCTGGTGCTCGAACTCCAGTGTTTCATCGGCGTAGAACCTTTCGGGTACAGAAAAGTCCAGCGCCTTGCCAAAGATCTTTTCCGCATCCACCAGGGTATGGGTGCGGCCGCTGTCCAGAAATCCCACAAAGAAATTGCCCCCTACCACTGGCTCCACCACCGGCGTGTCACCCGTGAGCACCTTGAGCCGGAAGAACGGCGAGTTCTCGTTCACGCCGTCCACCACCATCAGCGCCTCGGAGGTGCGACTCATGTTCTTCACGCACCATTGGTTCATGCCATAGGGCAGTATTTGCGGCAGGCCGTCCACGATGTCCACGGTCTTGGGTGCGGTGCCGGTGTTGGTGAGAGTGACGCGCCGCACCAGGCCGGCAAGTGCCGCCTCCGGCAGGGTGAAGTTGTCGGCACGCACCGTGAGTCCCAGCACCGGATGGATTTCTTCCACGCTCACTTCGTGTGGCGACACGTGCAGGCGCTGGCCCACATCGCTGCCCGTACCGCGCTGAAACGGCTCGTGATTCACGCTGCCTTGGGCATCGTGGATCTTGAGAAAGGTCCTGAAACAGCGCGATGCCGTGAGCTGGTAGGCCTTGTCCGCCGGATAGAACTCCAGGATTGCGTCGTCCTTGTTGCGCACGCCAAAGCTGGCGATGCCTTGACCGCGATTCACATAGAAGGCCCAGACCGGGCGCCCGGCGGTTCCTGCAATGCCTGGCAGGAAGCTGGCGAAGGGGGCTTGCTCGTTGTACTGGTCGATAGTGAAGCTGTCGTGACCGTCGAACTGATAGGGGCTTGATGGCATGGACTGGGCCGGTTTGGAATTTCTGATCGGTGATGTTAACAAGGCGGGCGTGTCATGATCTGGCATCGGCGCAGAGCCCACGGTGTTGGGCGAAACTGGACCTCAATCGTGGAAAGCCGACTATGACTATGAAACTGCCTGCAATCTTGTTCTGGATCTTGATCTGCGCGAACGCCTGCGCGGGAGCCGACGACAAGATCCCTTTGCCGCAGGCACGCTTCGCGACCGGCGACAACAGTGCTTGGAAAGATCCGGATTTGGACGATCGCGCATGGAATCAGATCAACACCCACGACTACTACGAGAACCAAGGTTATCCGGGTTACGACGGCTATTCCTGGTACCGGATTCATGTGCTGATTCCGTCATCGTTCAAGACCACGAGCCACTGGCCGCAGCGCTTGCGCGTCTTCCTGTCGGCCATCGATGATGCTGACGAAACCTTTTTCAACGGAGTGCGCATTGGCAAGACCGGGCGCATGCCCGAGGATCCGGGTGGCTACGACAGTCAGTACCAGGCGCAGCGCGACTACCACCTGGATCTGCACGGCGACGTGGTGCGCTGGGACCGCGACAACGTGATCGCAATCCGCGTCTACGACGGAGGTGGCGGTGGTGGTTTCTACAAAGGAACTCCCTACCTAAAAATGGCCGAGAAGATTGAGGGCGTGCGCTTGGACACAGCCCAGGCGACGCACCGTTTTCTGGGTACCAAGCGCTTGCGCAGCACGCTTACGGTGGTCAATTCTTACCCCGTGGCGCAGGTGGGTTCGATTGAATACGAGGTCAGGGATGCGGCGAGCGGGCGCAGCTTGCAGCGGCACAAACAGCCCTTGAATATGGCGGCCATGGGCACAAGCCAGTTGCAGTTCACAACGCCTGCGCGCCCGGGTATCGAGGTGGCATATCGCTACCGGGATGCAGCCACGGGTCAGCAACTTGCGGTCACGCAGGTGTTGCCCTACCTGCTTACACCCGCACAGTCACTTCAGCCAGCGATCCACGGCGCCAGCGTGCTGGGTGCGCGGCCGACCAGCCCGCTGCTGTACCGGATTGCCGCGACCGGCCGCGCACCGCTGCGCTATGCGGTGGCGCAGTTGCCTGCGGGCCTGAGCCTGGACCCGAAGCAAGGAGTGATCTCTGGCAGCATCGCGACGCGGGGCACGTACAAACTTGAGCTTCAGGTCAGCAATGCGCTGGGACGGGCGACGCGCGAACTCTCTATCGTCGTGGGCGATCAGATCGCGCTCACGCCGCCCATGGGCTGGAACAGTTGGACGGCTTATGGCGTGGGCGTCAGCGACGCGCTGATGCGCAAGGCCGCCTCCGACTTGATCGCCAGCGGGCTTGCGGCACACGGCTGGAATTACGTGAATATCGACGACGGTTGGGAGTCGGCGCAGCGCAGCGCCGACGGCGAGATATCCGGCAACGAGAGGTTCCCCGACATGCGCGCCTTGGGCGATTACCTGCATGCCAGGGGACTCAAGTTTGGCATCTATTCTTCGCCCGGCGCCTTCACCTGCGGCCGCTATCTGGGCACGCTGGGCCACGAGCGCCAAGACGCCTGGGCCTACGCACGCTGGGGCGTGGACTACCTCAAATACGACCTGTGCAGCTACACCGACACCATGTCCAAGGAGCAGACACTCGCCGAGCATCAGAAGCCCTACCAGTTGATGGGCGAGATACTGCGCGAGCTGCCGCGCGACGTGAATTTCAGTCTGTGCCAGTACGGAGAGAAGGACGTGTGGAACTGGGGTGAGAGCGTGGGCGCCAACTCGTGGAGAACGACCTGGGACGTGGAAGACAACTGGGAGAGCGTGGTCAAGATCGGCTTTTCACAGTCACCCTATGCCAAGGCGGCGGGCCCGGGCCACTGGAACGATCCCGATACGCTGGTGCTGGGCCGACTCGGATGGGGCAACGCACTGCACCCCTCGCGCCTGACGCCCGACGAGCAATACAGCCAGGTCAGTCTGTGGAGTCTGCTGGCCGCGCCGCTGTTGATTGGCAACGATCTGTCCAGCATCGATGCGTTCACCCTGAATCTGTTGACGAACGACGAGGTCATTGCTATCAATCAGGACCGGCTGGGTCAGGCCGCGCAGCGGGTGTTTGAGGATCAGGACTGGCAGGTTTGGGTCAAACCTTTGGAAGGAGGGCGCAAGGCAGTGGGCGTCTTCAACCTGGGGTCGCAATTTCGCACCTTCAAACTGACGCCAGCCATGGCCGGTATGGATCGTGCTGGCAAGCTGCGCGACGCCTGGCGGAAAAAGGATTTGGGCGCCTTCGGTGAAGGCATCACGGTGAGTGCGCCGGCCCACGGCCTGGCATTGTTGGTTGGCCGCTGATGCTGCTGTCAAGCGACGCGTTGAATCTCGGATTCCAAACGACTTCAACCATCTGACTCAGGCGCATCATTCGTCCAAGGCCGTGGAAGCGGATTGAATTGGCACGCTGGCGTCACCAGGCCACAGGATTCTTCACTTCAGTGCCAGCCGTGTCCAGCAGCTTGGGGTTGGCGAAGAGCGAGCTGAACACCAATCGGCGCACCTGCGGCAGGTCCGGCACGGCGTAGAGCACGGGCGTCATCATCTCCTCGAAGATGCCGCGCAAGGACCGTGCGCCCACCTTGTATTCCAAAGCCAGTTCGGCGATCTCCACAAACACGCGCGGCGCGATCTCCAGCGTCACGCCCTGCGCCAGCATCATGTCGCAAAACTGCTGATAGATCGAGTTCCTGGGCTCGGTCATGATGCGCACCAGCGTGGCGCGCGACAGGTCCTGCAGATTCGCGATCACGGGCAGGCGCCCGGTGAACTCGGGGATCAGGCCGAATTCGATCAGGTCGGTGGGTTTGATGCGGGCGTTGAGCTTGTCCAGGATGCGTTGATTGGCCGAGTCGCCGATCGAGATGAAACCGTAGTTGGGTTTGCCCGCGCGGATCTGGTCCAGGCCTACGAAGGCGCCGCCGCAGATGAACAGGATGTTGGAAGTGTCAATCGCCTGGGTGGCGCTGAGCTTGACGAGAGAGCCTTCCATGATCTTAAGCAAGGCGTGCTGCACGCCTTCACCCGAGGTACTGCGCAACTGGCCGCCCGCCGACTTGAGCTTGTCGATCTCGTCGATGAAGACGATGCCGTGCTGGGCCTTGGCGATGTCGCCGTGGGCCTGACCCAGCAGCCGCAACAGGATCGCTTCGATCTCCTCGTTCACGTAGCGCGTCTGCGCCAGCGAGGTGGCGTCGGCCGTGACGAAGGGCACGCCGATGGCGTTGGACAGGGTCTGGCACAGCAGGGTCTTGCCGGTGCCCGTGGGCCCCACCAACAGCACGTTGCTCTTGGCAATGGAGGCGTTTGTGCGGCGCGCACCGAGCAGCTTTTGGTAGTGGGCGTAGACCACCACGGCCAGCGTGCGCTTGGCCTCATCCTGTCCCACCACGTACTGGTCCAGATAGCCCACGATGGCGCTGGGCGTGTGGCCCGCAGCAAGGCCGTTGGGGGTGTTGGGGTTCATCGACCGGTCTGGGTCTTGCTGCGGGTCGGCCATGGCGGATTATGTGCGCGCACAGCCCAGGCTGCGGCCATAGCGCAGGGTCCACCAGGTCAGGGCCAGCGTCACGACGCAGGAAATGAAGGCAAGGGTCGCGGCGTTGTTGATGGGTGCGGCCATCAGCTTGGGAATTTCCGCGAGCGCGGACAGCGCCGAAAACGCAATCGCGACATCGATCTCGCCGCGCCGCACCAGCACCCACATGGCCAGCACGCTGAACAGAACGGGTAACACAAATGCCAAGCTTGAGCCAAGGGTTTCGCCAGCCAATAGGCTGCTTAGGGCCGCTAGCAGGGCCAGCGATCCCAGCACGACTGTACGCCGTCTGGTGCTGCAAAATTGAACTGAGCCCGCGATCAGTGCGACGGCGGCAAGGTTCAAGAACAGCCCGCCAAAGCAGGCCATGACCGTGGTCCAAAGCGGTTGGATCGAATTCCAGGCACCGACGTCTGGCAGGTTGGGGTTGATATCTGGGAAGAAGTGTTGCAGCGTCGCCTTCAAACCCTCGTACAGGAACACCAGCGCCAAGCCGCGCGGCAGATCGCGGGCGACTGCCGCACGACTGGGGCGTTGCGGGCTGTACAGGCGCATGGCCAGCAACCCGAGCAGCGCGGCACCCAGCAAGTAGCCGACCGCGGCCAGAGCCACGCCCGTGGCTAACTGCGTGCTCCAGTCCTGCGCCACGTTGAACGCCATCGCCTTGCGATCAAAGCTCAGGCCGTAGCCCGCCATGGCGGGAACGAACAGCAGGCCAGCCCAAGTCAAGCCCATGCGCCAGCGCACTTGACCCTGCACCACCTGGCGCAGCGTCAAGCCAAAAACCAGCAGAATCAGTGCCACGCCGAACAGGCCCGCGGCGATCTTGTACGGTGTCTTCGCCGACTCCTTCGTTTGCTGTTCGCGCGCCCACGCGTCGGGAACGAAGACGTGCTGCCAAGCGTCGACCTCATCACCCCGCACATTGAGCGAAACCCGGGCGCTGCCACCCTTGATGTCGAGTGCCTTTTTGTCATCAAAGCGAAAGACCCAGTCACGTCGGGTCGGGCGCTCCACTTCCTCTGCCGAAGCCAGCTCCCAGGGTCGATGCGCCAGCGCCTTCTGGCTTTGCATGAAGGTCTGCACCAGCGCCAGCGCCTGCTCGCGGTCGAGTTTGACGCCGGGCCGCGCCTCTGGCACATGGTGGAATACCGCCAGCACCTCGCCTTGCCCCGTCATGGCCACTTCCCAGTCTTCGCTGCGCTCCTCTACCGGACCGGTGGTGTGGCGGAACATGACGCGCCATTGCGGTGGCGATATCTGGCCGTCGGCTAACAGCCGGCTGAACACCTGTGGCCCGGCTTCGCGCCAGACAAAGCGCACAGCCTGGCTGTCAACGTCGGCCACCGGAAGAACGATCGCCAGTCGCCTCCAATCGGCGTCGAGCCGCACGCCGCGCTCGCCCAACACGCCTTCAGCGCGGGCAATCGCGGCCGCATGGTTCAGCGTGAATTTGGGTGTTTGCACCTGGGGCGCGGGCCACAACAGCAACGCCGAAAGGCCGACGATGGCGCCGAACAACAGCGCTGCGCGCTGCAACCACCACGGACGCGCCAGCGATTCAGACGGCGATGGCACCGCCACCGCAACTTCTTGGGGCGTCACAGTCGTTGCACTGGCGGCGCTTTCGCCGTTGCGCAAACCCGAAGCCAAATCGGCAAAGTAGCCCTGCTTGAAGCGGGCGCGTAGCACCATCAGCAGCGGCAGCAAACCGGCCAGCAGCACCAGGCCGCGGTCCAGCCACAGGCGCGGGTCGGCGGCGACAAAGAGCGGCAGGCTCATCAGCGTCAGATCGAACGTGAAGTGCATCAACATGCACGGCACCAGGCCGTAGCGCAGAAAGATCAGGCCCCACACCAGGGCCGGAACGAACAACTCCGCCAGTCGGCTGTAGCTGGGAAGGCCGGGGTAGTTGGCGTGCGCACCGGCAAACACCAGCGCTTGCAGCACCAGTGCCAGGGCAATCATGCTGCGCCGCCAGCCCAGGCGCGTTCCGATCAGTGCGGCGGCGGCCAGGGGCACGGCGCGAAATAGCGACTCTTCCATGGTGCCGGCCTGCAAGGCGTTGGCAATCGGCTCCAGCGCCGGGCGCCAGGCCGCAAGGATGTTGGGGTCGCTCAAGCTTTCGGCCGGCACCCACCAGCCGAACTGGGTGCGCGCCACCCAATAGAACCCCGAAGCCAGCAGCAACTCGATCGCCATCCAGCAGTAGCCGCCCAGCGTGCGCCCCAGAGCCTGCGGGCTGGCCGCAGCGGCCACACTCCAGAAGCTGAACAGGCGCGGGTGCTGCGCAAAGGCGCGCCGGCTCAGGCCTTCGGCCACCGCAAAGATCAGACCCAGCAGCAGCGTTGAGCCCACAGCTGCAGCCAGCGCCAGCGCACCATGGTGCAGCAAGAAGTTGTAGGCGGAGTCGGTGGTTGCATAGCCGAACCACCTGAGCGGCAGGCTAGACACCAAGGCTGCCCCCAGCAACACCCCCACCACGCCGCCACCGGCCAGAGCGGGTTTCCATGCGAGGCCACCGTTGCGCGCCAGCCAGATCCAGCCTCCCAGCAGACCGCCCAGACCGAATAGGCTGAACATCGCGATGGTCGCCACCTTGGCGATAACGTCATTGCCGGTGCGCAACTGGTTGAAGCGCTGCGCAAATGCTTGCGGCACAAAGGCGTAGGGCGTCACGTCGATGAGGCGATCCCCCGCTACCACCAGCTGCAGGCGAAAGCGCGCTTCGCCGCGTCTTTCGCTCTGGTGTTCATAGACAAAGCTGTGGTCAACGCGACCGCCGGGCCGTGTCACCTGCGACGCACTCAAAGGCGCATAGGAATTCCACAGCGAGTCTCCCAACAGACTGCGCGCACCGGCCTCGGCGATGGCGCGCGCGGGCGCCTCCGTCAAGGCCGCGCCCGGCGCCTTCTCCGGCACTTTGCGCGTGAAGCCATAGGGATAGCCTTCGGCCGTGAAGCGCACGCGCAATTCATCCTCCTGCGACTCGCTGAAGCGTCGCACGGTCCAGAAATAGGGCGCGACAAAGCGCTGACCCAGCAGCGCGGTGTAGGCGTCGACGCCACCGCCTTCGAGCTCGATGTAGTTTTGCAAATTCCCGTCGTGCTCGAAACCGGCCACGGCGCGGGTGGTGGCGAGTTCGGGAAAGCGTTGGGCCTGCAACGCTGCTGCTGCATCCAGCGCCTGGTCGCGCGACAAGCTCACCTGCACCTGCAGCAGCGGCATCGCCTTGGGGAAAAGCCATAGGGAGGTAACCGCGCTGGCGAGTGCCAGTGCCAGCAGCGCGGCCCAGAAGGCCTTGCGTTTTTCAAGAATCATGAGTGCTTTCGTTGGAGCCGGAATGTCATTTTGATAGTAGCCGGTTTGGCAGTCGTCATTGCGAGCGCAGCGAAGCAATCCAGGTCGTTGGTATTTGACGATGGATTGCCGCGCTGCGCTCGCAATGAACCGACCACGTCCGATACGCCAATTTTTTCTCGTCATTGCGAGGCCGTAGGCCGTGGCAATCCATGTCGGCACGCCACGAAAATACATGGATTGCCGCGCCGTCATTGCGAGGAGCGAAAGCGACGCGGCAATCGCAATGACGGATTTGTGGTTCATGGCCCGTGTGCAGTTTCGGCCGGCCGAAACAGGTAGCCCGCAATGACGGTCATGCTCATAACTTCGCATTGCCGGCAGCATGGCCCAGTGCAAAGGCTTCTTCAAAAACGGAATAGCCGGCCCAGTCGCTGTGGGCGAAGCGCAGCCTTCCGGTGACGAGCGCCGCGCCCGGCACGACTTGGCGCAGCGTTCCCGGCGTTGGCGTCGCCATGGCGTGGCCGTAGCGGGTGATGGCGATGCGCGTGAGCTTGTGGTGCAGGTCTGGGTGCGGCACAGCCAGATCGGCCAGCAGCGCGTCGCGCCAGTGCGTCCAGGGTTGCTCGAAAAGCTGGCGCCGACCTTCCTCGGGAGTGTCGCCCAGGGCCAGGTACCAGCTGAGCACGGTGGCGGCGGGCACGCGCTGCAGGCTCTGGTGTGTGGCGTCCACATAGCCCAGGCTTTGCAATGCGGGAGCGGTGCCGGATGTTTTCTCATCCGGGTAGACCACGTTGTCCCAACTCGGCGCGGCGCCGGGCCGGTCGTTCAAGGGCTGGGCGATGTGCACGTTGGCCACGAGCCAGGGTGCGTAGCGGATGTGTGCGGCGCGCTCTCGGACCCGGGCATCGGGGCTTTGCAGCACGCGCGCCGCCACCATCACGGGCAAGGCCACGATGCAGCGCTCAGCCTGCCAACGTTGCACGGTTTGGGTGGCAGTGTTGTAGGCATCGATCTGCACGCCGTGCTTGCCCTCGTCGATACGCAGCACGATCTGGCCCGTGTGCAACTGACCGGCGGCCAGGGGAGCAGCCAGGCGCTGCGTGAGCCAGGCATTGCCCTGCGGCCAGGTGAACACGCCCTCGCGCTCGGCATTGCCGTCGCCTGGGACATGAAAACCGTGGCGGCTGGCAAAGTAGTGAATTCCGGCCCAGGCGCAGACCGTATTCAGGCCGGCGCCAAAGTCGTCGCGGCAACAATAATCGAGGTACCACAGCAGGTGCCCATCGCTCAAACCCTGTTGCTGGAGCCAGGCTGAAAACGTGATGCCATCGAGTTCGAGTTGCAGCGCCGATGCGCGCACGCTCGTCACCGGAACGACCCAGCGCGCCGCCTTGCTGAGGTGCTCCACCAGAGTCGAAAACTTTCGGTATGCGGCCAGCGTTTGCGCCCCCACGCCGTGCAGCGGCAGCATTCCTTCCTGCCATTCGCCGCGAAAGAACAGGCGTTCCTGCGGGCTGTGGCACAGATGCATTTCGTCCCAGACCCAACGCCCCGACACGCGTTGGCGCAAGCCGAATTCTTCCAACAGATCCTGCAGCTGTGGCGCGTCGTCGCCTGGCACAGGCAGGTAGTGCGCGCCCATGGGGCAGGCAATGCCGCTGAGCTGCGTGGCGCGCGCATTGCCGCCGGCGCTGTCCTCCAGTTCCAGCAGCGCGAAATCGTTCATGCCGCGCAAGCGCAGCGCCCGCGCCGCCGCCAAACCCGCCACGCCGCCGCCAGCGATGAGGACACGGGTGCGCTTGGTGGTGGTGGGCGCCGGCCAGGTCCTGGTGTCGCGCAACAGGTGGCCGCGTTCAAGATCCACGCCCTCGAACCCGCCTTGGATTTCGTGCTCGGCTTTGCAGCCGATGAGGGGCAGGGCGCTGGCGGCGAGGAAATGGCGGCGTTGCATCACGGTGCACCCTCGGCATGGCTTGCCGCGCCATGAAAATACCTGGACTGCCGCGCTTCGCTCGCAATGACGAATTCCCGGCTCATAGGTCCAAGCACAGTTTGGCGAGCGCCAGATGCACCCAATCAAAGCCTATCCGCTCCTGCTCCAGGCGCAGGTTGTTGCGGATGCGGTTGTCGCGCAGATCGTCGTGCAGGGAGCGCTCCTCGGGATCGAGCCGGGGCAGGTCGCGCAGCGTTTTCTGCTCAACTTCGCCCCATACCGATTCAAATGCCAGCAAGGTGCTGCGGTCCATCAGAAATGAAGTCACATGCCCGAACTGGCTGCGCAACTGGTCAAGGATCGCAAAACCGTGGGTGTCGATATCGCCCCAGTAATGGATGCGACTGCGTGCCAGCCGCTGGGCCTCGCGCAGCACCTCGAATCCATAGCCGGCGCCGAACAGGACCACGCTGTCCTTGACCTGGGGAAAGGGCAGGAAATTGATTTTGTTCTCGGTCATGAAGACGCGCGAGATGCTGGCGCCCAGCCGCACGTTGGGCGCGACGAACACGCGATGCAAGAAACTCGTCACCAGCGGCGCATGGTCTGAACGCAGCAGACGCCATGCGGGGTGGCTGTTGCGCAGGTGGCTGAGGGTGGTGTAGTCCATGCTCACGTATTCTGTGCCCTTTGGCTTGCAAGCCATTGCTGGCCAAGCGCGGTCACACGGTACGCTTGTTTGGTGCTGCGCGGAGTGCTTGGCAGGGTCATCTCCAGATAGCCCGCCGTGATGGCGGGCACCAGATAGGTTTTACGGAAATGCTCGGCATTCTTCAGTCCCATCGCCTCCTGCAGAGCGGGCCTGGACATGGCGCTTTGCACCACCCGCAGCAGGGCTGCAACTTGCATGGTCACATCCGTGGTGACTTGATCGGTAGGCTGTTGCGCCAGCGCATGTACCGGCAAGCGAATGACGTAGGAACAGCGGTCGTCATCCGTTTCAAACAGCGGCGCCGGTGAGCCGTTGGCGGCCATCACCTGCAAGATCTTGGGCATGCCGGTAGAGCGCCCCTCGGTCAGATCCAGCTCCTTCAATAATTCGCCGATGCGCCGCTTGCGGTAGCGGCGGCTCACCGCGCGCCCGGCCTCAAAATCAGCCAGTTTGATGGAGCGGTCCGGCCCCGGAAAACTCAGCACCACCAGTTCATCGCGGCCGATGCGCACCTCAATCGGTTCGCGTTCTTCATACGAGCGGTGGTACACCGCGTTGACCACCGCTTCTTCAATCGCCGCATACGGAAAGTTCCAAAACCGCGTGGCCTCAGCCCGATCCGGGTGCTTGATCACTGTTTCGACCAGATGGCTGCGCTCGATAAAGCTCAGCGCATCGCGCACCATGCGGCTCAGCGGGCCTTTGAAAATCTTCTCGTCAAAGCGGTCGCCCCCGGCCCCTTCGGGAAACCACTCCACGTCAATCTGCGTGCAGGGGAAGCAGCGGTCGTCCCATGGCACCTTGGCCGTGAGACCCAGCGGTTCCTGCTCGGTCTCGCCCTTGGCCTCTACCGTGCTGCTGTAACGGCGGATGTAGTAGTGCCAGATCTTGTGTTTGCCGCTGACCGAAGCCGGCACCTTGTAGGGCCGGGTCTGTCCGCCAGGTGCCCACAACACCATCAAGTTGCGGCCATCCACCACCTCCACCGTGAGCACGGGGAAGTCGGGCGGTTGCATCAATTGGCAGGCTGCCAGCAATTCCTGCTGAATCTTGTCGAGCTGGTTGGCGGCCAAGCCCACGGGGGGAAAAACGGGCTGCTTGTGCGCATCGCAGTCCTGCCCGATCACCATGTAGCCGCCGCTCAGGTTTTCAAAGTCGTTGGCAAAAGCGCATATCGTGCGCAGCACCGCGTCCGGGTTCCATCCCGCCTTGTACTCAATGCGCTCACCCTCCAACTTGCGCTGGTGCAGAAGGTCGTTGAGGTTGATGGGCAGCTTGTCAGGCATGTTGGGGTTCGATCGGATTTGGCAGGGTGTTGATGGTGCTTGAACGAGCGCCTTAGCTCGACGCGATTGTCAAACATCAATGCGCGACCTTGCCCCATTCACTCTCATACGTCGTGACCAGCACCTGGTTCGACAGCCGATTCACCTCGGCCGGGACGCGTGCCATGTCCAGCGGGAAATCGAACAGCAGCGGCATGGATTTCAAATCGAGAAAGCGCAGACCCGGGGGAAGTGATGTGGGCTGGCGCCAGGGCCTGCGGCTGGCGATGATGTAGCCCCATTCGCCAAAGCTGGGAACGTCGGCGTGGTAGGGCGTGGCGTGCAGGCCCACGGACTCCACCGTCTGCACTACGGTCCAGAAGCTCTGGCGCGCCACCAGGGGCGAGGTGGTCTGGATCACGGCGTAGCCGCTGGCTGAGAGGCGCTGATCGAGCAGGCCGTAGAAGGCGTTGGTGTAGAGCTTGCCGATGGAAAAATTGGTGGGGTCGGGGAAGTCGACGATGATGATGTCGAACGTGTCCGTGCCCTGTTCCAGCCACTTGAAGGCGTCGGCGTTCACGACGTGGACCTTGGGCGAAAGCAGTGAGCTGCCGTTGAGGGCCACGAGCGCGGGCTGTTGTGAAAACAGCCGGGTCATGGCCGGGTCCAGCTCCACCAGCGTGATACTTTCCACACCCGGGTACTTGAGCACCTCGCGCACCGCCATGCCGTCGCCGCCGCCCAGGATTGCCACCTTTTTCACGGCGCCGTGCGCCGCCATCGCCGGGTGCACCAGAGCCTCGTGGTAGCGGTATTCGTCGCGCTGCGAAAACTGCAGATTGCCGTTGAGAAACAAACGCAAACCCGGCTTGCCCTGCGTCACCACGATGCGCTGGTATTGGGAGTCGGCCGTGAACACGACGTGATCCTGGTAGAACTTGTCCTCGGCCAGCGAGGTGATCTGATCCGCCGCGGCAAAGGCCATGACCAGGGCGATCAGCGTGAGTGCGCAGGCCAGCGCGTGCGCGGCGAAGCGGCGCAGCTCGTGCCGAAACAGCCACAGCGCCCACAGCGCCACGGCCGCGTTCATCAGGCCAAACAGCAGGCCGGTGCGGATCAGTCCCAGCTGAGGCACCAACAGCAACGGGAAGGCGATCGACACCGCCAGCGCGCCCAGGTAGTCGAAGGTGAGCACCTGCGACACCAGTTCCTTGAAGGCCACGTTGCGGCGCAGGATGCGCATCACCAGCGGGATCTCCAGCCCCACCAGAATGCCCACCAGTGTCACCAGTGCGTACAGCAGGAAGTGAAACGCACCGGGCAGATAGCCGTTGGCCAGGAACAGCAGCGCCGGCATGGCGCCACCGGCGAGCGCCACCAGCAGTTCGATGCGCAAGAAGTGCGCCGGCAATTGGCGCTCGAAGTAGCGCGAGCCATACGAGCCCAGCCCCATGGCGAACAGGTAGCTGCCGATGACGGTGGAGAACTGCAGCACCGAGTCGCCCAGCAGGTAGGACGCAACAGCGCCCGCGGCAAGCTCATAGATGAGCCCGCAGGCGGCCACCACGAACACGCTGGCGAGCAGCGCGACCTCGAGTGGGCGCGGGGCGACGGGGCCAGGTTTCAAATCGGGCTTAACCGTGCACGGCCGCCGCGATGATGATGCAGATGCCCAGGCTCATGGAGCCCACCACGATCGCCAGCGCGATGTTGTGCTTCTCCACCAGTTCATGCCAGAGCTTGTAGGGCGTGAGCTTGTCGATCGCGACAAAGCACAGCCAGAACACGATCACGCCCACCAGCGCGAACAGGATGGAGCCAAAAAAGACTCCGGGTTTCAGCCATTCAAGTCCCATGATGGTCTCCAGTAGAAAGTTATTGAGCTTGTGCAAACACAGGTTCCGTCATCGCGAGCGCAGCGGGGCGGTCCATTTCTTCGCTGATTCTCCCGCATGGACTGCCACGTCGCGTCGCTCCTCGCAGTGACGAAGGCATTGTTCGCGCGGGTCATTTGTGTCCGCCCCCACCCGAATAGCCGCCGTAGGAGCCGCCGGAACTGCGGGCTCCGTAGGACGATGACGAACAGTTTTCATAGGTCGGGTCGCACGAGGACGAGCAGCGACTGAGCAAGACGATCAGGACCAGCACCACGACCACCACGATGAGGACGGTGCGCAGTCGCAGACTGCTGTTGGCGCTGAAGGGCGCGACGTCGCTGCGCGTGAACAGCGCCTGCTGGCCTTCAAGATGGAAGGCCTTGGCCACCTGCTCGCTGCTGATCAGGCTGCCGCTGGACCACACGGCCTCGGTCGGCGTCTGCTCCAGCGAGAGCAGGTTCGCACCGTTGGCGAAGTCGCGATTTTGCGTGATCTGGCCGCGCTGCACCTGCCAATAGAATTCGCCCTCCACGTAGGTGGTCTGCGCGCGGTAGACATCCTTGAGCTGGTAGCGTGTTCCCAGATAGCTGGCACTTTGGCCTTGGCTGTCGCCCATGACGGGTGCACCCGTGGTGGGTTTGACCAGGCTCCAACCCTGCTGCGAGTCCACCAAAAAACAAAAGCCGCGCTTCTGGTTGAACAGCAGGTATTCATTCCAGCCGAAGGACTCTTCGTCGCCGGGCTCGGTGCCCAGTCGATTCTGAAACCCCACCACCTGCCAGTTCACGCCCTGCAGTGTCCCTTGACTTCCCAGCGGAATCAGCGGCGCCACCGGAGCGTCCTGGAGCGCGTGCTGCAGTTGCGCCCCCACACCCTGTGACAGGTCGATGATGCTGTGACAGGAGGCACAGGTAATGCTCTTGCTGCTGGCCAAGGTGACAGCGACTGTGGCACCGCAGTTCGGGCAGGAAAACTGCTGTCCTTTTTCCTCCTTGGCGCTCTCGTCGCGCAAGCCAGAAAGTTTCAGGTCGTCAAGCAGCACCGCGCGGCCCAGCGAGAGCGCGGGCTGGCCGCCGGCCAGCGTCGGCCCGTAATCCACGCTCAGCACCTCGCCCTCAGCACTGCGCAGATCGACCACCGAAAACGCCTGTCCCAGGGCGGGCAGATGCGGCAACTCACCCTCAGCAGAAATCAGGGAAACCGTTTCATTGGACGCGACGCTGAAGGTCTTGCCGTTGATGGCGGTGGTGCCGCCCACGCGAAAGCGCTCTGCCGTGGGCAGTTCGCGCTGTGTCGTCAGCGGCAGTGTGAAAACGTAGGCGCCGTTGTCGTCGCTGAGCCAGGCGCTGCGCCCGTCGGCCAGCAGCGCGTGCCATTCGGCCCAGGTGCCTTCGCGGTACTTGTACTGGAGTCTGCCCACCAGCGTGAAGCCCTGGCCATTCCAGGTGCCCGATGCCAGCAATTGCATGGGGCTATGGTCGTCAAACAGCTCGGCCATCTTGCCGATACGCGACAGGGTTTCGCCGGCGCGTGCCACGGTGCTATGGCAATAGCCGCAGACCGCGTGCGTGGACTGCGCACTGCGAAACTCCACCGGCGCGCCACAGCCCGGGCAAGGCGCGCGGTAGATGCGTTGCGGTGTATCAGTCGCCAAGGGGGGTCCCCTTGGCTAGTCCCGTACCCTCGTTTCCTCTGACTGCATTATTCTTGTTCGTTGCTTTCTTTCCCCCCCCTATCCCCCCCGCCCCTTTCCACCCCCGCCGGGGCGGAAAGGGGAGCCCCATTTGGCCGCGTATCAAAAGGGAATGGGTACAAACTGAAAGGTATTGACCGTTGTAACGGGAGTGTCTGTTGGCACCTCGGCTGTTCGGATATTGAAGCCCTGGTTCGGCAGCGCTCCTGGGTGCGTGTACTTTTCGCCTTTCACACGCGGCCACATGAAGCTCCCCTCTTTCGCCCGGCGGGGCGAGAGAGGGGCGGGGGGGTGTGAGTGGGGGAAGAAAAGGCATGAATAGCAAGGTCTGAATAACCGCGCGCTTCGAAGAATGAAGAATGCCTTTGGGAATTGAATTCTTCAGGTCTAGACTAGCTTCTTCAGCAGTTCGGCTTTCTTTGCGTCGAACTCTTCCTGGGTGACGATGCCTTTGCTCTTGAGATCGCCCAGTTTTTCCAGCGTGGCCATCACGTCCTCGGCTTTCACACCGGGGGTTGGCGTTTGCCCGGTCAAACCAGGCGATCCAAAGAAAGTTGGCTGGAGACCCGACGCCAGGTTCTGCGCCAGCACCTGGCCCAGCGCCACGCCTGCGCCCAGACCCATGGCGTCGCCCGCGATGCCGCCACCGCCGCCCGAGCCCACGCCCTCGGCGAACTTCGGGATCGCCTGCGCCGTCTGGTACTGCATGAACTTGCCCATGTCGTTTCCAACCATACCCATGCCGATCTTCTGGTCCAGCACCTTTTGCAGTTCTTCGGGCAGCGACAGGTTCTGCACCGTCATGCCTTCGAGCTTCAAGCCGATCTTGGCAAATTCGGGCGCCAACTGCGTCGTCAAAGCCTGGGCAAAGGCGAGTTGGTTCGACGCCAGATCCAGGAACGGAATGCCGCTGGCGGCGATGGCGTTGCTGATGTTCTGCAGCACCAGGCCGCGCAACTGGCCATCCAGATCGGCCACGGTATAGCTGTCGCGTGTGCCCGAAATCTCGGTGTGGAACAGCCTGGGGTCGGCCACGCGAAAGCTGTAATTGCCAAAGGCGCGCAGGCGCACGGCGCCGAAATCCTTGTCGCGGATGGTGATGGGCTGGGGCGTGCCCCACTTCTGATCAACCTGCTGACGCGTGCTGAAAAAGTACACGTCGCTCTTGAACGGGGACTCGAACAGCTTGTCCCAGTTCTTCAGGTAGGTCAGCACCGGAATGGTCTGGGTCGTAAGCTTGTACATGCCCGGGCCGAACACATCGGCGATCTTGCCTTCGTTCACGAACACCGCCATCTGTGACTCGCGCACGGTGAGCGAGCCGCCGTACTGGATCTCCATGTCGGCCATTGGATAGCGCCAGGCCAGCACACCGTCAGAGCTCTCGGTCCACTGGAGGATGTCGATAAACTGTTTCTTGATGAAGTCCATCAGTCCCATGGTGCAACTCCTGCGTGTGTGGTTGAGCTCAGAATGATACCTGCGCGGCCTCGTATCATGCCGTTTTTTCCAGGAGTTGACATGACCCATCCATCCAGCCAGGTCGAGTTTTTGAATTCCCCCGCGTTCGCGCGACTGGGTCTGCCGTTTTCCGAAGCCGTGCGCGTGGGCAACACGGTCTATCTTTCAGGCCAGCTTGGCAACGTGCCGGGGAAGCTGGAATTGGCCCCAGGTGGTATTGCCGGACAGGCGCGCCAGACCATGGAGAACATCCAAGCCACCTTGGCGGCACATGGCCTGTCGATGGCCCACATCGTCAAGTGCACCGTGATGCTCGCCGACATGGCCGAGTGGGGCGCTTTCAACGAGGTCTACAAGACCTACTTCCAAGGGCATCTGCCGGCGCGCAGCGCCTTCGGCTGCAATGGCCTGGCGCTGGGCGGCCGACTGGAAGTGGAGTGCATTGCGGTCGTCTCGCCGGACTGATCGCCGACGCGCTGCGCTATTTCCGAATCAGTTCCAGATCCAGCAGATGGGCCTGTGCTGTCGCAGCGCCCAGGTCTTCGTGGCTGGCGACGAGGCAGGCGCGACCTGGGTCCTGCGCGGCTCGCGCCAGGCATGTGCGCAGGTGCGCTGCGGACTTTGCGTCCAGTGCGTTCAGCGGTTCGTCCAGCAGCGTGACGGAGGTTCCCGCCGACAGTGCCATGGCCAGCCAGACCTTGCGCTGCGTTCCCGTGGACAGTGTGGCCAGAGGAGAGTGCACAAAGGGACCGAGCTCAAAACCTTCCACATGTCGGGCCAAGGCGTGCCCATCCCGCTGCGCATACAGCGACGCCATGAAACCGAAGTATTCCGTGGGAGTCAGATGGTCAAACACGACCGGACCCGGACCACACCAGAACACCTGGCGTCGGTAGTGCAGCGGCTGCGACTGGATGTCAATGCCCTGCGCGGCGATGCTCCCCGTCAGCGGCGCCAGGGCTCCGGCCAGGAGCTTGAGCAGCGTGGACTTGCCGCTGCCGTTGCTCCCCCTTATCCACGTCAGTCCGCCGGAAAAATCGTGCGACCAACGCGTGAACACGTGGCGCTGCGGGTAGCTGAAGGTCAAGCCCTTTACGTGGAGCAAGGGCGTCTGCGTGGGTTGTGCTTCATCCATCATCGGGCGACCACCTCCGAGGCCAAGGCGATCTGCATCGCCGCGACAACCAACCACCAACTGACGCGCGCGGCGGCGTCTTCCTTCAGTGGCGAGGCCGAGTTCCGGGCAGCGGTCGCGTTCAGCGCCAGGTTCCCTCCCAGCATGACCCCAGCGTAAGCCCAGAGCACCTTGGGTTGCACGACAAGCGAGCTCCAGGCCAGCGCCAGCCACAGCGCGAGAAGTCCGCTCAGCAGCGGCGCCAGGGCGACGATCTGGCGCGAGCGGCTCAGCCACAGGGCGCTCAAGGGCAGGGCGGCGCAGGCGGCGTGCAAGGGCTCCAGTTCGCGTTTGAGCAGCGAGTTCAAGCGCGTGCTGAAGGCCTGTGCAAGCAGGGCAACTGCTGCCAGCCACCAGGGTGCGTGCAGTGGCCACCGGGCCAGGCAGCTCGTGCAGGCCCAAAGTGTCAAAAGATTCAACACAAGGAAACGCGCACTGCGATGTGCGCGTCCCCGCCACAGCGGCAGCCACACCAGCGCCAGCGTCGCGACCCAGAGCCCGGGGCCAGTCGTGAGAGCGCTGCCGCGGGCGCTCTCACTGGCGCTGCGCTGCGATGTTGCGCTCACGGGCAGGGATCGGCGCCGCCACAGGATGGCCACACCCAAGGCCACGGACAGCGCCATGGCGCTGATCAGCAGCTCCAGAGCGCACGCCCAAACGGCCAGCAGCCAGGGCGGCGACTTGGCCCACCAGATGGCCGCGCCCGCAAGGTAGGCGGCAAACAGCGGGGTCAGTCCCAGCAGCACGGCGGCCAGGTCGCTCAAGCGCTGGTCGCCCGGTGCAATCGGCAGCGCACGTTCGACCTCGGCCCAGGCGCGCGGCCACAGCAGGGGCGCCAGGCCCCACACCAGCCCGCCGCCCGCGAGCGCATAGGCCAAGGTGATGGACAGTGCCGTCAACGGGCCCTGCTGGGCCGCTTGCAGCAGTGGCAGCACCGACGCTGCCGCCAGCGCCGACATGGCCGCGAGCGCGCTGGAACCCGCGCCGCCCAGCACCAGCACGCTCACGGTCAGGTAAATGCCCCAGCGCCGCAACAGGCTGAGCAGCGCAGCTCGGCACCAGGCGCGGCGGATCTGACCGTAGCTGAGGACCTGAAATGTGGACATGGGCTAAGTGGGTTGGGACGAGCGCTGGCGCGACCTGCCATGCGGGGTTGCGGCATGGCCTATGCAGTGTAAACCTTGAGGTTTGGGGCAGATATGATCTAAGACCTGCCGGTGAAGCTTTTTGCTGGGAAAATCGCTCGCTCAGCATTCGGTTTTTGAGGTGGCCCTTGCCACCGATTTGACGCACACCCGCCAGACTTCGTTGACCCCCTGGAGAATCCGCTTTGAATTTGAACTTTGGCCTGCAATTCGCGCAACTGTATCAACGCGATGGCCTCGTGGCGCTTGACGCCCAATTTCTGCAAGAACTGAATGCCGCTGCACCCGCATTGGCCGGACAACTCGCCGCCGCCCGACTTGATCCCGAAGCGCTGGCGCCCAAGGCCGAATCGGCGTTGTTGATCGAAGTCGGACCCTACGTCGAAGACTTCATCGCCAAGCTGTTCAGGATAGAAGCCGCCGTGGGCCAACTGGCGCAGAGCCACCACGACCTGGCGCCGCTGTACGTCATCAAACGCCAGTTCGTGCAACGCAACGCGGCCAAGAAGATCAGCCCAGAGGAGGCCGAAGGTTTCGACGGCCCCGCGCTGCGGGCCCAGCTTGAAGCACTGATGGGCGCAGCATTTGACGAACTGCGCTTTGCGGTTCAGGTCCAGACCTGGCTGGAAGACGACGCGGCCAACGCCGATCAGCTTGATCTGTCCAAGCGCTATGCGGCCTGGGCCTTTCACACCGAAGCCGGTCAGTCCACGCACCGCGGCGACATCCTGTTTCGCGAGGCGCACGACGTGCACCCGGAGAACCTGGTGCCGACGGCGCAGCAACACCCGCAGGACGGCTACAGCACGTTCACGATCCAGCCCCAGCACATCCGCAGGCGCAAGGGTTTTGCCCTGACCGACGAAGGCACGGATCTGCGCGGCGCGCTCGATCAGGCCAACTATTGCATCCTGTGCCACAAGCAGGGCAAGGATTCCTGCTCCACCGGCTTGAAGGAAAAGCAGCCCAAAGAGGGCGCGCCACTGCTGGGCAAGGCGATGTTCAAGAAGTCGCCCTTTGGCGTGCTGCAGGCCGGCTGCCCCTTGAGCGAAAAGATCTCCGAATTCCACAGCTTGAAGGGCACGGGCCACGCGGTCGCGGCGCTGGCCATGATCACCGTGGACAACCCCATGGTCGCCGCCACCGGGCACCGCATCTGTAACGACTGCATGAAGTCCTGCATCTACCAGAAGCAGGAGCCAGTGAACATCCCGCAGGTCGAGACGCGCACCGTGAAAGACGTGCTGGCGCTGCCCTATGGCTTCGAGATCTACTCGCTGCTCACACGCTGGAACCCGCTCAATCTGCGCCGCCCGTATCCGCTGGCGCGCAGCGGCTACCGCGTGCTCATCACCGGCCTGGGGCCGGCTGGCTACACGCTGGCGCATCACCTGATGAACGACGGGCATCTGGTGGTCGGAATCGACGGTCTGAAGATTGAGCCGCTGCCTGAGTCCACCTGCGGCGTGCGCGGTGACGGCAGCCGCACGGCGTTCGATCCGGTGCAGGACATCGCGGCCATCACCGAACCACTGGACGACCGCGTGCTCGCCGGCTTTGGCGGCGTGGCCGAGTACGGCATCACGGTGCGCTGGGACAAGAATTTTTTGAAGGTGATTCGCCTGCTGCTGGAACGGCGTGCGGAGTTCTCCATGTTCGGCGGCGTGCGCTTTGGCTCAACCCTGGGCGTGGACGACGCCCTGGCTCTGGGCTTTGACCACATCGCGCTGGCCTGCGGCGCCGGACGCCCGACCGTGCTCGACATTCCCAACGGTCTGGCGCGCGGCGTGCGCACCGCGTCCGACTTCCTGATGGCGCTGCAGCTCACCGGCGCGGCCAAGGACAACTCACTTGCCAATATGCAGCTGCGCCTGCCGGTGGTGGTGATCGGTGGTGGCCTCACCGGCATCGACACCGCAACCGAGTCGCTGGCCTATTACCCGATCCAGGTGGAGAAGTTCCTGCTTCGCTACGAACTGCTGTGCGCCGAGCGCGGCGAGGCCTGCGTGCGTGCCAGTTGGAACGCGGACGAAGCCCTGCTTGCGGCCGAGTTTTTGCAACACGCGCAGGCGATTCGCGCCGAGCGCGCGCGCGCATTGGCGGCGGACGATGCACCGAAAGTCCTGGAACTGCTGCAGTCCTGGGGTGGCGTCACGCTGGCGTATCGCAAGCGCATGATCGACAGCCCGGCCTACACGCTGAACCACGAGGAAGTGGAGAAGGCGCTGGAGGAGGGCATTGTTTATGCCGAGTGTCTGAGCCCGGTGGCAATCGATGTTGATGCCAGCGGCGCGGCCCATGCCATGCGCTTGATGACCCAGGTGCGCGGCGAGGATGGAAAGTGGACCGACGGCAAAGAGGTGAGCCTCCTCGCGCGCTCCATCTTCATTGCGGCCGGCACCCAACCCAACACCGTGCTGGCGCGCGAAGACGCGGCGCATTTCCGCCTGGATGGCCGCTACTTCGCGGCATGCGACGAGACCGGCGCCAAGATCACGCCGCAAAAGGAATTCTCCAAGCCCGAAAATGCTGAAGTGCTGCTGAGCAAGCTCGAGCACGACAAGTTCATTTCCTTTTTTGGCGACCTGCACCCTTCGTATTTCGGCAACGTGGTCAAGGCTATGGGTTCGGCCAAGCAGGGCTATCCGATGGTGTCGCGCGTGCTGGCTCAGGCCGCACCCGCGAACGTGGAAAGCGATGAGGCGTTTCTGGCGCGCCTGAACGCGGGCATGCGTGCTACCGTGCACGCCGTCAATCGATTGACGCCGACCATCGTCGAAGTGGTGCTGCAGGCGCCCTTTGCCGCGGCGCATTTTCAACCCGGACAGTTCTTCCGGCTGCAGAACTTCGAGGCACTGGCGCCGGTTATCCGCAGCACGACCATGTCCATGGAAGGCCTGGCGCTCACTGGCGCCTGGGTCGATGTGGAGCGTGGTTTGGTGGCTTGCATCGTGCTGGAGATGGGCGGATCCGCCAATCTGGTGGCGGCGCTGCAACCCGGCGAGCCGGTGGTGCTGATGGGCCCGACCGGCACCGCCACGCACATCGTCGCGAACGAAACCGTGATGCTGGTGGGGGGCGGACTGGGCAACGCCGTGCTGTTCTCCATTGGCGCGGCGTCGCGCGCTGCCGGCTCCAAGGTGCTGTACTTCGCAGGCTACAAGAAGCTGATCGACCGCTACAAGGTGGCCGAGATCGAAGCCGCTGCGGATGTGATCGTCTGGTGCTGCGACGAGGCGCCGGGCTTTGCACCGAGCCGCCCGCAGGACCGGACCTTTGTGGGCAACATCGTGCAGGCGATCGCGGCCTACGCCTCAGGCGAGCTGGGCGAACCCGCGATTGCCACGCTGGACGTGGACCGCATCATCGTCATCGGCTCGGACCGCATGATGGCGGCAGTCGGTCTGGCGCGCCACGCCCAGTTGAAGTCCTACCTGAAGGCCGACCATTTCGCAATCGCCTCCATCAACTCGCCCATGCAATGCATGATGAAGGAGATCTGCGCCCAGTGCCTGCAACCACAGCGCGATCCGGTCACCGGGAAAATCACTTACGTCTTCTCCTGTTTCAACCAGGATCAGCCGCTGGACAACGTCGACTTCGCCGGCCTGAATGCGCGCTTGGCGCAGAACACCTTGCAGGAGAAGTTGAGCGTGCAGTGGATTTCGTCCTGCGTGGAGCAGTTGCGCCTGGAGCGGGCGATGGTGTAGTCGGTCTGGTGCGGCTTGGCGTTCAGCTTGCCGTTCGCTGCCATCTTTTGTGGCCGTTTGGCACGGCGGCGTCACGCTCAGCCAGCGCGGAGTCGGTCGCGTTTCAGTGCAGGCTATAATGCAGGGCTATCGATCCTCTGGTCGGCCGCTTCCTCAAACTGTGTGCAGTGCGTTGGAGGCCCTTTGTGTCAATCCCGATGCTGGCGCGCCCAAGATCATTTAAGGAAATCATGAACCTGATCCAAATCCTTGAGCAAGAAGAAATTGCTCGCCTCGGGAAAGTCATTCCCCCGTTCGCCCCCGGCGACACCGTCATCGTGAGCGTGAACGTGGTTGAAGGTACGCGCAAGCGCCTGCAAGCCTACGAAGGCGTGGTGATTGCCAAGCGCAATCGCGGCCTGAACAGCGGCTTCATCGTGCGCAAGATTTCCAGCGGGGAAGGCGTGGAGCGCACGTTCCAACTGTACAGCCCGTTGATCGCCAGCATCGAAGTCAAGCGCCGCGGCGATGTGCGCCGTGCCAAGCTGTACTATCTGCGTGACCGCAGCGGCAAGTCGGCACGCATCAAGGAAAAGCTGCCCAATCGCGCCAAGGTGGCGGTGGCGGCGGCATAAAGTCCCTGCCTCGGTGCCAAGAAAACCGCCACAGCCTCAGGCCTGGCGGTTTTTTTTATTGGAGCCCGTTGTGTCCCAGTTTCCATCGATCTCTTTGTCATCAATTCCGAACTTCGATCCGCGCAAGATACCGGTGATCGGAGTTGACACGCACCTGCCGGCGGTGCCAAGCGAATCGCTTCGCGTCGCGGCGCTGCAGCAGCGCTTTGCCAGTCCACCAAACTGGGCGCCTGAGGTTGTTTTGGAGAAACGTTATTCGAATCGAACCGAAGCTACCAACGCCTCCGTTCTGATACCCATCGTGTTGCGCGGACCTGGCCAGGATCAGCCCACCGTGCTGCTGACGCACCGCACGGCGCGCATGTCCACGCATTCGGGGCAGATCGCTTTTCCCGGAGGCAAGGCTGATGCTACCGACGCAGACGCGGTTGCGACCGCATTGCGCGAGGCCCAGGAGGAAGTTGGGTTGGCGCCTGAATTTGTTCAGGTGCTGGGGCAACTGCCGATCTATGTCACGGGTTCGGCCTTCGTCATCACGCCGGTCGTGGCCCTGGTGCATCCGGGCTTCACGCTGGCTGCCAACCCGATCGAGGTGGCAGACGTGTTTGAGGTGCCACTGGAATTTTTGATGGATCCGTCCAACCATCGGCGCCACGAGGTGGCTTGGCAGGATACGACGCGCCAATGGTTTTCCATGCCGTATCACGATCTGGGTACGGGCAAGGAACACTTCATCTGGGGTGCAACGGCCGGCATGCTGCGCAACTTTTACCGCTTCTTGGCGGCTTAGTCGCTGAGCGCGCACCTCATCGCTGCCGCTATCATTGCGCCATGAGTTTTTTTGCCATTGTGTTTGCCCTGCTGCTGGAGCAGGTGCGTCCCCTGTCCAATGTCAATCCGGTGCATGCTTTGCTGCGGGCCTGGACCCGTTGGGTGCGCCGCAATTTCGACACCGGTCGCGCTCACCACGGCGGATTTGCATGGACGATGGCTGTGATGCTGCCTTCGTTGATCGCGCTGGGCCTGCACTGGATACTGATCTCATTTGTCGGTTGGCCATTGGCCGCGGTCTGGAGTGTCGTCGTGCTGTATTTCACGCTCGGTTTTCGCCAGTTCAGTCATCACTTCACCGACATCCGGGATGCGCTGGAACTGGGCGACGAAGAGGGCGCGCGCCAGTTGCTGGCGCAATGGCAGCAGGTCGACGCCAGCGATTTGCCGAAACGCGAAATCGTGCGCCATGTGATCGAATACTCGGTGCTCGCGGCGCACCGCCACGTATTTGGCGTGTTGTGCTGGTTTTCGTTGCTGGCGGCGCTGGGTCTGGGCCCCATGGGTGCGGTGATGTACCGCTTGAGCGAGTTCGTAGCCCGCTACTGGAGCTACAAAAGCGCAACCCAGCAACAACCCGTGAGTCAGGCCCTGCTGTCGGTGGCGAACCGGACCTGGTGGTTCATCGACTGGCTGCCTTCGCGCATCACTGCGCTGGGATTCGCGGTCGTCGGGAGTTTCGAGGACGCGATCGATGCCTGGCGGTCGCAGGCGCAGCGTGACGCGCAAGACAATGACGGCATCATCCTGGCGGCCACCGCCGGGGCGATCAATGTGCGCCTGGGCGGTGAGGTGCTGAAACCGGTCTTTGGGCCAGGCGCGACGCCGGGGCTTCAGGACGGGATGATTGACTCCGGCTCCGAGTCCACACCCGGGCGTGAGCCCGAACTGGCCCACCTGCGCAGCGTCGTCGGGTTGGTCTGGCGCTCGGTCGTGATGTGGCTGGTGCTGCTGGCGCTGCTGACGCTGGCAAGGCTGCTTGGATGAAACCTTGCGGGACAGACCAAGAACTACGCGAAGCGAGTTTTGCTCTGCCCTCAACCGATCAATATCTTGGTTGCTGCGACAACTCAGCAAACAGCGTGCTATAAATTTTATAGCGTCTGGCGCTGATGCCGTTTTCCCTCTCATCCGGTTGCACCGCAGCGATGACGCCGCAGCCGGGTTCGTGCAGATGCGTGCAGTTGTAGAACTTGCAGTTTTGGGCATGCGCCGCAATGTCGGGCATGCACTGGGCCAGTTGCATCGGTGCGATATGTTGCAGGCCGAACTCCTGAAACCCGGGTGAGTCAATCAGTGCCGTGGAGCATGTGGCGTCCACCCAATACCAGGTGGTGCTGGTGGTGGTGTGCTTGCCTGAATTGAGTGCCTGCGAAATTTCCCCCGTGAGCACGCTGGCCTGGGGCACCAGGCGGTTGATGAGGGTGCTCTTGCCCGAGCCCGAAGGACCGAGCACCAGCGTGGTCTTGCCGCTCAAATGTTGCGCCAGCAAGCTGCACGAGTTGTCGGCAATCGCACTGGGTGCTTCGTTGGCTTCTGCGCGGGGTTTGAGCGCCAGCGGCAGCATGTCGTAGCCCATGCGCCGGTAAGGTGCGAGCCGCGTCCAGGCCTGTTCAAAGGGCTCGCGCAGATCGCTTTTGTTGAGCGCGATGAGGGGTGTGATGGACTGCGCTTCGGCGGCAATCAGGGCGCGCGACAACTGGCTCTCCGAATACTCGGGCTGGGCCGCAATCAGGATCAGTACCTGGTCCAGGTTGGCGGCAAAGGACTTGGTTCGGACCTCGTCCTGTCGATAGAACAGATTGCGCCGCTCCTCGATCTTTTCTATGGTTCCTTCGTCCTCGGATGCCAGCCAAAGGACACGGTCACCCACGACGCATTGGCTTTTCTTGCCGCGTGGGTGGCAGATCAGGCGCTCGCCTTCGGGCGTTTCCACCAGCACGTGGCGCCCGTAGCTGGCAACGACCAGCCCCGGGTCGAGAAGCTTCTTCTCAACCAATTGCAGCACCCATTCGGGCCAGGCGTTCTGAGGCAGCCGGATGCGAGTAGTAGACACGCACGTACAGCGGGTCCGGTGTCAGCGTGGAGGCGTTGTCCTGGTACAGCTTGAGCAGGGCGCTGGCGAGATCTGCGCCGCTGGTATGCGCCACGGCGTAGGCGTCGGCCTCGAATTCGTGGGTGCGCGAGAAGTGTGCAAACCAGGGCGAGACAAAAAAACTGAACACCGGCAGCGTCAGCGCAAACAGCAGCAACGCCAGCGCGTCGGTGGGGGCTGAAGCAACGGCACGGGGCATGCCCAGCAGATTGGGCTGCACGCCCAGGCCGTTGAAGAACCACGCCTGGGTGCTCAAGCCTCCCAGCAGCGCAAAGGCCAGCAGGCTCATGGCGAACAGCGACAGCATGCGTTTGAGCACATGTTTGTGTTTGAAGTGCCCCAGTTCATGCGCCAGCACAGCGTCAACTTCGCCGGGCGCAAGCTGGGACAACAGGGTGTCGAAAAAGACCACGCGCTTGGAAGCGCCAAAACCCGTGAAATAGGCGTTGGCATGGGCGCTGCGCTTGCTGCCGTCCATCACAAACAGCCCCTTGGCGGCAAAGCCGCAGCGCTGCATCAGGGCCGTGACGCGCGCCTTGAGGGTCTCGTCGTCCAGGGGTTTGAACTTGTTGAACAGCGGTGCGATGAAGGTCGGATAAATCAACAGCAGCAACAGGTTGAAACCGGTCCAGACGCACCAGGCCCACAGCCACCAGAGCTGCCCCGCTGCGCCCATGAGCCAGAGAATCAATGCGGCCAGCGGCAAGCCGATCACCAGTCCCAGCATGGATGACTTGACCAGGTCGATCAACCACAGCCTCAAGCTCATCTTGTTGAAACCAAAACGCTCTTCGATCACGAAGGTCTGGTACAGCGTGAGCGGCAGATCCAGCAAGCCGCTGATGAGCACGAAGCACAGCAACAGCGCGACCTGCTGCGCCATGCCGCCACCCAACCATGACAGCAGCAGCTGGTTCAGACAGTCCAGCCCGCCCAGCAGCGTCCAACCCAGCAAGGCGACCGTGCCCCAGGCCAGTTCCAGCAGGCCGAACCGGGTCTTGGCGAGCGTGTAGTCGGCCGCTTTCTGGTGCGCGGCCAGGCTGATGTTTTGTGCGAAGGCGGCCGGCACTTGCGATCGGTGCTGCGCCACGTGGCGAATCTGGCGCGAGGCCAGCCAGAAGCGGGCCAGCAAGCCCAGCACCAGCAGGGCGCAGAACACCAGTGTGAAGAGCAGGGAAGCAGAAATCGGTGTCGACATGGGCGCAGAGTGTAGGTCATCGGCGACAATCGAAGCCATGACTGAAAACCTCACACTCCTTGGAAAATCCGACCAAAACCTCGTCTGGCTCGATTGCGAGATGACAGGGCTTGAACCCGACGTTGATCGCCTGATAGAGATCGCCGTGATCGTGACCGGCCCAAACCTGGAGCCGCGCATCGAAGGCCCGGTGTTCGTGATCCATCAGTCCGACGAACAACTGGACAAGATGGACGCCTGGAACAAGGGCACGCATGGCAAGAGCGGCTTGATCGACAAGGTGAAGGCCTCCACGGTTTCCGAGGCACAGGCCGAGGCCTTGACGATCGCCTTTCTCAGCCAGTATGTGCCGAAGAACGGCTCACCGATGTGCGGCAACAGCATCAGCCAGGACCGACGCTTCCTGGTCAAGTACATGCCCAAGCTGGAGGCGTTTTTCCACTATCGCAATGTCGACGTCAGCACCTTCAAGGAACTGGCCAAGAGATGGCGACCTGACGTCTACAGCAGCTTCAAGAAGCAGCAGCGCCACACGGCGCTGGCCGATGTGCACGAGTCCATCGACGAGTTGGAGCACTACCGGGCCAAGTTTATTCAAATGGTGCCCTGATCGGAGGCGGGACAGGCCCCGCTTGCCCCGTCCAGCAACTAATTTCACCGGATTAGGTGTAAACCCGAATCTATGCCATAATCGCAGGCTGCGCTTGAAACTCAAGCCTGATTGCGCATCTCCCTTCACACCTTGGACTCCAACAATGGAGTCAACCGCGCCGGACCACCGGCGCTGAGCTTCGGTTGATGGTTGATGTTTTTTAACCATTGACGGAGCACCCGCACAACAGTTGCGGGGCTCGCGTGTGAGTATGAATACATGAACGACTCTTTTGACGTTGCTGGCGAAACTGCGCCCGCACAATCCCTTTCCATCGATTCCTTTGCCGCCGAAACGCATGCGCAGGTCACGCCGGAATTTTCCGAACCCGCCGAAGTCTCGACCGAGGCCGTGGCCGCCGTCGTGGACACGACACCCAACGGCTTTGCGCTGATGGGGCTGGCGCCCGAACTGCTGCAAGCGGTGGCGGATCTGGGGTTCACCCAGCCCACAACGGTGCAGATCAAGACCATTCCACTGGCGATGCAGGCTGAGGGTCAGGAAAAGGCCGGCGCGCGTTTCACCGACTTGATGGTTTCCAGCCAGACCGGCAGCGGCAAGACCGCGGCCTTCCTGTTGCCCGTGCTGCACACCTTGCTGCAGCAGGAAGCCGCAGCCCAGGCCGAGGAGCGCGCCCAGTTCGAGCAAGCTGTGGCGCAGGCCGCTGCCAAGGGCGAGGCACCACCCAAGCGCGACAAGCGCAAGGACCCCACGAATCCACGCAACTTCAAGCCGGCCGCACCGGGCGCGCTGATCCTGTGCCCGACGCGCGAACTGGCGCAGCAAGTCGCGCACGACGCCATCGACCTGGTGAAGCATTGCCGCGGCTTGCGTATCGCCAATGTCGTCGGCGGCATGCCTTATCAGTTGCAGATCGCCAAGCTGCAAAACGCCAATCTGGTGGTCGCCACGCCGGGACGCCTGCTGGACCTGCAGCGCTCCATGCAGATCAAGCTCGACAAGGTGCAATTCCTGGTGGTTGACGAAGCCGACCGCATGCTGGACCTGGGTTTCTCCGACGATCTGGCCGAAGTGAATCAGCTCACGATTGAGCGCAAGCAAACCATGATGTTCAGCGCCACCTTCGCGCCGCGCATCCAGCAACTGGCGCAGCGCGTGATGCGCGAACCCCAGCGCGTGCAGATTGATTCGCCGCAGGAAAAGCATCAGAACATCAAGCAGATCCTGTTCTGGGCCGACAACCTGCAGCACAAGCGCAAGCTGCTCGACCATTGGCTGCGCGACACCACGATGGCGCAGGCGATCGTCTTTTCCAGCACGCAAATCGAGTGCGATGGCCTGGCCAACGACTTGCAGCAGGACGGCTTCTCCGCCGTGGCGCTGCACGGCGCGCTGAGCCAGGGTTTGCGTAACCGCCGCCTTATGGCTTTTCGCGACGGCCAGGTGCAAATTCTGGTGGCTACCGACGTCGCCGCCCGCGGCCTGGATGTGCCCAGCGTGAGCCACGTGTTCAACTTCGGCTTGCCGATGAAGGCCGAGGACTATACGCACCGGATTGGCCGCACGGGCCGCGCTGGACGCGACGGCACGGCAGTGACCATGGCCGAGTTGCGCGACCGTCGCCGCATCTTCGACATTGAAGCCTACACGCGTCAGCCGTTCAAATCGGAAGTGATTCCGGGTCTGGAGCCCAAGGCGCGCATTCCTGATTCACGCCCCAGCGGCAATTTCAGCGACCGCGACAACCGCGGTGGTAACGACCGTTTCTCGCGCGACAGCCGTCCCCCAAGCCGTGGTGGCTTTGCGGGTCGGCCCAGTGGCGGCGGCTTCGGCGGCGGTTTCAACGACCGCAATGCGCGCGGTCCGGCACCGGACGGCCAACGTGGCTTTCCCGATGCACAACGCGGTTTTCCGGGCAACAGCCGCCCCTCATTTGCCCCCCGTGGCGAGTCGAGTTTCGGCGCCCGCGACGGTGCTCCACGCGAAGGACAAGGCTTTGAGCGCAAGGGTGGTTACGGTGGCAACGCCGGCCCGGCCGATGGCTTTGCGCCGCGCTCGGAATACGCACCGCGCAAGCCCGCGTTTGGCAAACCCACGCACGGTGGCGGCAAGGTGTTTGTGCCGCGCGACGCGAAGAAGTCGTTCCGCTAACTGAAATTTGAGCGAAAAGCCGGCAGACCCGTGGTCTGGCCGGCTTTTTTTATGGACGCTAGATGACAGTACTTTCCCGTCATTGCGAGCTGCCTGTTTCGGACGGCGAAACTGCATACAGGCCATGAACCCCGGATTGGTCATTGCGAGCGCAGCGTGGCAATCCAGGTATTTTCGCGGTGCGCCCAGATGGATCGCCACGGCCTACGGCCTCGCGATGACGAGGGAGAGAGAGCGTGCCTCGCGATGACGAGGGAGAAAGAGCGTGCCTCGCGACGACGAGGGAGTGTGTGTGCCTCGCGATGACGAGGGAGTGTGTGTGCCTCGCGATGACGAGGGAGTGTGTGTGCCGCAAGTGGGCGGTTCATGGAGAGGCCGCGGCAATCCAGGACATTTTCTGTGGTTCGCCAGCAGGGATCGCCAGTCTACGCTGGCGATGACGATTCTCTTTTCCGGCGATTGAACCCTTCACGTTGCGCCATGAGCGCCTGACCCCAAAAACCTATTTCAGGATATCGCCGATGCACAGGTATTTGATTTCCACGTAGTCGTCCATGCCGTGGTGTGAGCCTTCGCGGCCCAGCCCGGACTGCTTCACGCCGCCAAAGGGCACGTGCTCGGTGGCCAGGATGCCGACGTTGATGCCCACCATGCCGTATTCCAGCGCCTCGCTCACGCGAAAGATGCGGCCCACGTCGCGGCTGTAGAAGTAGCTGGCCAGGCCGAACTCGGTGTTGTTGGCGGCGTCAATCGCCTCCTGCTCGGTCTTGAAGCGAAACACCGGTGCAAATGGACCGAAGGTTTCTTCCTTGGCGCACAGCATGTCGGCGTTGGCTCCACTGATGACCGTCGGCTCGAAAAATTGACCCGCCAGCTTGCTGCCGCCCACCACCACCGTGCCGCCCTTGGCAATCGCGTCGGCCACGTGGCGCTGCACCTTCTCAATCGCGGCTTCCTCGATCAACGGGCCCTGCACCACGCCTTCCTCGAAGCCGTTGCCCACCTTCAGCGCTTTGACCTTGGCAGCGAATTTGGCGACGAACTGGTCGTACACGCCCTCCTGCACGTAGAAGCGGTTGGCGCAGACGCAGGTCTGGCCCGCGTTGCGATATTTGCTGGCCATGGCGCCTTCGACGGCGGAGTCGAGGTCGGCGTCGTCGAACACGATGAAGGGCGCATTGCCACCGAGTTCCAGCGACATCTTCTTCACCGTCGGCGCCGACTGCGCCATCAGGATGCGGCCCACTTCGGTGGAGCCGGTGAAGCTGATATGACGCACCACCGGGCTTTCGCACAGCACCTTGCCCACGGCGATGGACTGGCTGGCGTCGGCCGTGAGCATGTTGAGCACGCCCGCAGGAATGCCCGCGCGCAAGCCCAGTTCGGCCGCGGCCAGGGCCGTGAGCGGTGTCAGCTCAGCCGGCTTGATGATGACGGTGCAACCCGCGGCCAGCGCCGGTGCCACCTTACGCGTGATCATGGCGAGCGGGAAGTTCCAGGGCGTGATGGCCGCGCACACGCCGATGGGCTGCTTGATCACCATCAGGCGGCGGTTGTTGTCGAACTGGGGCAGTGTCTCGCCGTTCACGCGCTTGGCTTCCTCTGCAAACCACTCGACAAAGCTGGCGCCATAGGCGACCTCGCCCTTGGCCTCGGCAAAGGGCTTGCCCTGCTCGGCCGTCATGATGCGGCCCAGATCCTCCTGGTTTGCCATCAGCAGGTCGAACCAGCGGCGCAGGACGACGCTGCGTTCCTTCGCGGTCTTGCTGCGCCAGGCCGGCCAGGCCGCGTTGGCTGCGGCGATGGCTTCGTGTGCCTGCGCCGCGTTCAGGTTGGCGACGTCGGCCAGCTTTTCGCCTGTGGCCGGGTCCAGGATGTCGAAGCGGCTGCTGCCGGCGATCCACTGCCCACCGATCAGCGCGTCGGTCTTGAGCAGACTGGGATCCTTGAGCAGGGAGAGGGGGGAGGTTTTCATGTCCATGGCGTGGCCTGAAGTGATGACGGTGAACGGGTTGGAGCGCCTGCAGCGCAATCGAAGCATAAGCATAGCGCTTTCGGGTGCCGGACTCGGTTCCGCCTGAAGGCGGCTCGATGGCGCCACCGCCAGCACCGATTGGCCACGTGCTCCCTTGTTAAAATCGAAGCGACCCATTTCAGCAAGTTTGCTGCAGTCGCTCTCGCGTGCGCCCTAGGAATTATGAATCCCTCCAACACCCCGATTTCCGTCTCCGACATCCGCCAGATCTTTCTGGACTTCTTTGCCTCGAAGGGGCACACGATCGTGGCGTCGAGCCCGCTGGTTCCCGGCAACGACCCCACGCTGATGTTCACCAACTCGGGCATGGTGCAGTTCAAGGACGTGTTCCTTGGAACCGACAAGCGCTCCTACGTGCGCGCCGCCTCGGTGCAGGCCTGCCTGCGCGCCGGCGGCAAGCACAACGACCTGGAAAACGTGGGCTACACCGCGCGCCACCACACCTTCTTCGAGATGCTGGGCAACTGGAGCTTTGGCGACTACTTCAAGCGCGAGTCGCTGACCTGGGCCTGGGAGTTGCTGACCCAGGTCTACAAGCTGCCGGCTGACAAGCTCTGGGCCACGGTGTATATCGACGACGACGAGGCCTATGACATCTGGACCAAGGTGATCGGCCTGCCGGCGGATCGCGTGGTGCGCATCGGCGACAACAAGGGCGCCAAGTACGCTTCCGACAACTTCTGGATGATGGCCGACACCGGCCCCTGCGGCCCTTGCAGCGAGATCTTCTACGATCACGGCCCCCACATCCCCGGCGGCCCTCCCGGCAGCCCCGAGCAGGACGGCGACCGCTACATCGAGATCTGGAACAACGTGTTCATGCAGTTCGACATGCAAAGCGATGGCTCGATCAGGCCGCTGCCTGCGCCCTGCGTCGACACGGGCATGGGTCTGGAGCGGCTCGCCGCGATCCTGCAGCATGTGCACAGCAACTACGAGATCGACCTGTTCGACGCGCTCATTCGCGCCGCCGCGCGCGAGACCGGTTGCAGCGATCTGGGCAACAGCAGCCTGCGCGTCATCGCCGACCACATTCGCGCCACCGCCTTCTTGGTGAGCGACGGCGTGAACCCGAGCAACGAAGGGCGCGGCTACGTGCAGCGCCGCATCGTGCGCCGCGCGATTCGTCACGGCTACAAGCTGGGCTGCAAGAAGCCGTTCTTTCACAAACTGGTGCCCGATCTGGTGGCGCTGATGGGTGAGGCCTACCCCAAGCTCGTGGCCGATGCCAAGCGCATCACCGAGGTGCTCAAGGTGGAAGAAGAGCGCTTCTTCGAGACCCTGGCCACCGGCATGGACATCCTGGACGCGGCTCTGGCCGACGGCGCCAAAGTCTTGCCCGGCGACGTGGCCTTCAAGCTGCACGACACCTTTGGTTTTCCGCTGGACCTGTCGGCCGACGTGTGCCGCGAACGCGGTGTCGCGGTGGACGAAGCGGGCTTTCACGCGGCCATGGAAAAGCAAAAGGCGCAGGGCCGGGCCGCCGGCAAATTCAAGATGGAGCGCGCGCTGGAATACACCGGGGCGGGCAACGACTTTGTCGGCTACGAGCAGCTCACGCAGACGGCCAAGGTGCTGGCGTTGTACGCCCAGGGGGTTGCTGTGACTCAACTCAGCGCGGGGCAGGACGGTGTGGTCGTGCTCGACAGCACGCCCTTTTATGCCGAGTCCGGCGGGCAGGTGGGCGACGCGGGCGCGATCTTCAACGATGGGGTTCTGTTTGAAGTGGCCGATACGCAGAGAATCAAGGCCGACGTGTTTGGCCACCATGGCACGCTCACGTCGGGCGCACTGAACATCGGCGACGCGGTCACCGCACATGTGGACGGCGCGCTTCGCGCCGCCACCCAGCGTAACCACAGCGTCACGCATCTGATGCACAAGGCGCTGCGCGAGGTGTTGGGCGAGCACGTGCAACAGAAGGGCTCGCTCGTGAATGCACAGCGCACGCGTTTCGACTTTGCGCACAACGCCCCGGTCACGGACGATCAGGTGCGCGAAATCGAAGCGCGCGTCAACGCCGAGATCCTCGTCAATGCCGCCGCCCAGGCCCGGGTCATGGACATTGAATCCGCGCAGAAGACGGGCGCCATGATGCTGTTTGGCGAAAAATACGGCGAGCGCGTGCGCGTCATTGACATTGGCGAAAGCCGCGAGCTGTGCGGCGGCACCCATGTGCAGCGCAGCGGTGACATTGGTTTGTTCAAGGTCGTGGCCGAGTCCGGCGTGGCCTCGGGCGTGCGCCGCATTGAGGCCGTGACCGGTGCAAACGCGCTGGCCTATCTGCAGCAGTTGGAAAGCACCGTGGACCAGGCTGCACACGCACTCAAGGCGCCCACGGCGGAATTGCAGGCGCGCATTCAGCAGGTGCTGGAACACGTCAAGTTGCTGGAGAAGGAAGTGAGCGCACTCAAGGGAAGATTGGCATCGAGCCAGGGCGACGAGTTGCTCGCACAGGCGATCGACATCAATGGCGTGAAGTTGCTGGTGGCGATGCTCGAAGGCGCAGACAGCAAGACCTTGCGTGACACCATGGACAAGCTCAAGGACAAGCTCAAGAGCGCGGTCATCGTGCTGGCCGCAGTGGACGGCGCCAAGGTGCAATTGGCGGTGGGCGTGACGCCGGACAGCGTGGCCAAGGTCAAGGCGGGCGAACTGGTGAACTTTGTCGCCAGCCAGGTGGGTGGCAAGGGCGGCGGCAAGTCCGACATGGCGATGGCAGGCGGCACGGAACCGGCGAACCTGCCCTCGGCGCTGGCGAGCGTGCAGGCTTGGGTGAGCACCAAACTCTAACGTCATCCGCGTGCGCATCTTCAACTTCAGTGCGCTCACGGCGCCCACGCCGATGGCAGACCTGGATGCGTGGTTCACGGCGCTGGTGCAACCCAGCACCCTGATTGAACTGGCGCTGCTTGCCTCCTGCGTGGCGCTGGCCTGGGGCGCGCTCAGCCTGCTGCGGCACAAGCTGGCGCCGGATGCGAGCTATCCCATCTGGCTTGGACGCCACGGCGTCGACGGCGTGATGTTTCCTCTGATCCTGCTGTGTCTGGCCTACGTTGCCAGCGCCTTGCTCGCGGGTCATTTGCCCAATGTGGTGTTTTCGATTGCGGTGCCGGCGCTGCTGGCCCTGGTGGCGATACGCGTGGGTGTGAAGGTGCTGCAGGCGGCGTTTCACGATGCGCCGCTGGTGCGCGTGCTGGAGCGCTCCATTTCCTGGATGGCCTGGGTCGGGATGGTGCTGTGGGTCAGCGGTCTGCTGCCCCTGGTGCTGGACGAACTCGATCAGATCCGTTGGAAGGTGGGTGGCGGCATGATGTCTGTGCGCACCGTGATCGAGGGTACTTTGACTGCTGGCGCGGTGCTGATTTTCACGCTCTGGATCTCTTCCGGCATCGAGGCGCGGCTGTTGCGCACGGCCACGGGTGGGGAACTGTCCTTGCGCAAGGCACTAAGCAACGCCGCGCGTGCGCTGTTGATGTTCGTGGGCCTGCTGGTCGCGCTCTCCGCCGTGGGCATCAACCTGACCGCGCTCTCGGTCCTGGGCGGCGCCATTGGCGTGGGCATCGGTCTGGGCCTGCAAAAGCTCGCGGCCAATTACATCAGCGGCTTCGTGATTCTGGCCGAACGCAGCATGCGCATCGGCGACAACGTGCGCGTCGATGGTTTCGAGGGCCGCATCACCAACATCAACGCCCGCTATACCGTGATCCGCTCGTTGGTCGGACGTGAATCCATCGTTCCCAATGAGATGCTGATCACGAGCCGGGTCGAGAACCTGTCGCTGGCGGATCCGCAGGTGTGGCAGTCCACCGCGGTCTGCGTCGCCTACGATTGCGACGTGGAACAGGTGATGCGCCTGCTGTTGCTCGCGGCCACGGCCCAACAGCGCGTGCTTTGCGACCCGGCGCCTTCGGTCTCGCTATCGGCCTTTGCCCCGGACGGACTGGAATTCACGGTCGGCTACTGGATCGCAGATCCCGAAAATGGCCAGCTCAATTTGCGCTCTCTCATCAACCTGGCGATTCTGCAGTCACTGCGCAGCGCAGGCATTGAAATTCCGTTTCCACAGCGTGTTGTTCACACCCGATAGTCTGGAAAAGCACGATCGTTCGTTTTTTCTTGTAGAATTCCCGCCATACAATTGCAGGTTGACGTTTACGTAAACGTCAACCTGTTAACGTGAAAGTTAGCGCAAGACCCAAAACTCTGGAGTGGCAGCAATGAAAGTACTGGTAGCCGTTAAACGTGTGGTGGACTACAACGTGAAGGTTCGGGTCAAGTCCGATGGCACAGGCGTGGACATCGCCAACGTCAAGATGAGCATGAACCCCTTTGACGAGATCGCCGTGGAAGAGGCGGTGCGGCTGCGGGAGAAGGGCTTCGCCACTGAAGTCATCGTCGTGTCCTGCGGCGTGACGCAGTGCCAGGAGACCTTGCGCACGGCCATGGCCATCGGCGCTGACCGCGCCATCCTGGTCGAGACCACGCAAGAGCTGCAACCCCTGGCTGTGGCCAAGCTGCTCAAGGCGCTGGTGGACAAGGAGCAGCCCGGGCTGGTGATCCTGGGCAAGCAGGCGATCGACGACGACTGCAATCAAACCGGACAGATGCTGGCGGCGCTGGGCGACATGCCACAGGCCACTTTTGCCAGCAAGCTCGAAATCGCCGATGGCCGGGCCATCGTCACGCGCGAGGTCGACGGCGGTCTGGAGACCCTGTCCATCAGCCTGCCGGCCGTGGTGACTTCCGACCTGCGCCTGAACGAGCCGCGCTACGTGACGCTGCCCAACATCATGAAGGCCAAGAAAAAGCAGATGGACCTGCTCAAGCCCGAGGATCTGGGCGTGGACGTGACGCCGCGCATCAAGACCCTGCGCGTGGCCGAACCGCCCAAGCGCAGCGCCGGCATCAAGGTGCCCGACGTCGCCACGCTCGTGGCCAAGCTCAAGACCGAAGCGAAGGTCATCTAATCCCGTTGCGGGACAGACCCCAGCGACGCAAAACGCGCCTGCTCTGTCCTCAACATTTAAAGCTTGCGGGACAGACGCTGTCCAGATCTGATTAAGGAAACAACATGACCTCTCTCGTCATCGCTGAACACAACAACACCACGCTCAAGGGCGCGACCCTCAACACCGTCACAGCCGCGCTCCAATGCGGCGGCGATGTGCACGTGCTGGTGGCCGGCGCCAACGCTGGCGCAGCGGCCGCGGCTGCGGCGCAGGTGGCCGGTGTGGCCAAGGTACTGCACGCCGACGGCGTCGCGCTGGAACACGGCCTGGCCGAGAACATGGCGGCCCTGGTGCTGGCCATCGCGGGCAACTACAGCCACATCCTGTTCGCAGCCACGGCCTCGGGCAAGAACATCGCGCCCCGCGTCGCAGCCAAGCTCGACGTGGCGCAGATTTCGGACATCACCAAGGTGCTGGCAGTGGACACGTTCGAGCGTCCGATCTACGCGGGCAACGCCATCGCCACGGTGCAAAGCGCGGATGCCGTCAAGGTCGTGACGGTGCGCACCACCGGTTTTGATCCCGCGTCGGCCAGCGGTGGCAGCGCGCCCGTGGAAGTTCTGGCCGCGCTCTCAGCGAGCGACAAGACGGCCTTCATCGGCAGCGAAATCGCCAAGAACGACCGCCCTGAACTCACTGCCGCCAAGATCATCGTCTCCGGTGGCCGCGCCATGGGCTCCTCCGAAAAGTTCAACGCCGTGCTGACGCCGCTGGCGGACAAGCTCGGTGCCGCACTGGGCGCTTCGCGCGCCGCCGTGGACGCAGGGTACGCGCCCAACGACTGGCAGGTGGGCCAGACCGGCAAGATCGTGGCACCCCAGTTGTACATCGCCTGCGGCATCAGCGGTGCGATCCAGCATCTGGCGGGCATGAAGGACTCCAAGGTGATCGTTGCCATCAACAAGGACGCGGAAGCGCCGATCTTCAGCGTGGCTGATTACGGTCTCGAAGCCGATCTGTTCGTGGCCGTGCCTGAACTGGTCGCCGCGCTCTAGCATCAGAGCTGCGCTCGCGCCCACTGCCGCTCGATTTTTCGAAATTGCGAGCGGCTTTTTTTTGCCTCCCACTGCAACCGTCGAGGAATAGAAGATGATTTACACCGCCCCCCTGAAGGACATGCTGTTCGACCTCAAGCACCTGGCGAACATCGATGCCGTCGCGCAGATTCCCGGTTTTGAAGACGCAGGTTTTGACACGGCGCAGGCGGTGCTGGAGGAATGCGCCAAGTTCAACGAGGGCGTGCTGGCGCCCCTGAACTGGGAGGGCGACAAGAACCCGAGTTCCTGGCGGGACGGCGTGGTCACGGCCACCCCCGGCTTCAAGGAGGCGTATCAGCAGTTTGCGCAGGGCGGCTGGCAGGGGCTGCAGCATCCGGTGGACTTTGGCGGACAGGGTCTGCCCAAAGCCATAGGCGCTTTTTGCGGCGAAATGCAGCAGTCGGCCAACATGAGCTTTGCGCTGTGCCCCTTGCTCAGCGACGGCGCGATCGAGGCGCTGTTGACTGCGGGTTCGGACGAGCTCAAGGCGGTGTACCTGGAGAAGCTGGTGAGCGGCGAATGGACCGGCACCATGAACCTGACCGAGCCGCAGGCGGGCTCCGATCTGGCTGCGGTGCGCACCCGCGCCGAGCCAGAGGCTGACGGCACGTACAAGGTGTTTGGCACCAAGATCTTCATCACCTGGGGCGAACACGACATGGCCGAGAACATCGTCCATCTGGTGCTGGCGCGGGTTCAGGGCGCGCCAGCGGGGGTCAAGGGCATCAGCCTGTTCGTGGTACCCAAGTTCCTGGTCAAGTCTGATGGCTCGCTGGGTGCGCGCAACGACGTGCACTGCGTCAGCATCGAGCACAAGATGGGTATCAAGGCGAGCCCGACGGCGGTGCTGCAGTTTGGTGATCACGGAGGTGCCGTGGGCTACCTCGTGGGGCAGGAGAACCGCGGGCTGGAGTACATGTTCATCATGATGAACGCGGCCCGCTTCGGCGTGGGCGTGCAGGGCATTGCCATTGCCGAGCGTGCCTACCAGAAGGCGGTGCGCTTCGCCAAGGACCGCGTACAAAGCCGCCCGGTGGATGGATCCATCCAGGCCAGCGCGCCCATCATCCACCACCCCGACGTGAGGCGCATGGTCATGACCATGCGCGCCGTCACCGAAGGTTGCCGCGCGCTGGCCAGTGTCTCGGCCGCGGCCTACGACGCGGCCCACGGCCACTCGGATCTCGAGGTGCGCAGGCAGAACCAGGCCTTCTACGAGTTCATGGTGCCGCTGATCAAGGGCTACTCCACCGAGATGAGTCTGGAGGTGACTTCGTTGGGTGTGCAGGTGCATGGCGGTATGGGCTTCATCGAGGAAACCGGCGCGGCCCAGTACTACCGCGATGCCAAGATCCTGACCATCTATGAGGGCACGACCGCGATCCAGGCCAATGACCTGGTGGGGCGCAAGACCGGGCGCGACGGTGGCCAGACGGCCAAGGCGCTGGCGGCACAGATCGCCGCCACCGAGGCCGAACTGGCAAGCTCCGACAGCGCGGCCGCGCGCTCCATGGTGCAGCGTCTCAAGGTGGCGCGCGAAGCGTTTCTCGATGTGGTGGATTTTGTCGCCGGCAACACCAGGGCCAACCCGAACGCGGTTTACGCCGGCAGCGTTCCCTACCTCATGCTGGCGGGCAATCTGATGGCGGGTTGGCAAATGGCGCGCGCCATGTTGGTGGCGCAGGAGCAACTGGCAGCCGGCGTCGACGCCGACTTCATGCAGGCCAAGATCATCACCGCGCAGTTCTATGCAGAGCACATCATGAGCCGGATTCCCGGGCTCAGAGACAGCATTCTTTTCGGCGCTGATAGCGTCACGGCCCTGGCTCTGGAGGCGTTCTGACATGTCTAAACTTCCCGCCGCATTGAACGCCTTGCCGTTCCCTGTCATCGCCTCGCCGCTGTTCATCATCAGCAATCCCCAACTGGTGATCGCCCAGTGCATCGCCGGTGTCGTGGGCTCCATGCCCTCGCTCAATGCGCGCCCGGTCGAGATGCTGGACGACTGGTTGGCCGAGATCAGCGAGACGCTGGCGGCGCACAACCGCGCCCATCCTGAGGCGCCCGCGGCGCCGTTTGCCATCAACCAGATCGTGCACAAGTCCAACGACCGGCTAGAGCATGACATGGCCCTGTGCGTGAAGTACCGGGTGCCCATCATCATCACCTCGCTGGGCGCGCGCGAAGACATCAACGCCGCGGCCCACAGCTACGGCGGTGTGGTGCTGCATGACATCATCAACAACCGGTTCGCGCACAAGGCGATCGAGAAGGGCGCCGACGGCCTGGTGGCCGTGGCCACGGGCGCGGGCGGCCACGCCGGTGTGAAAAGCCCGTTCGCGCTGGTGCAGGAAATCCGTCAGTGGTTCGACGGCCCGCTGGCCTTGAGCGGCTCCATCGCTACCGGCGGCGGCGTGCTCGCAGCGCAGGCCATGGGAGCCGATTTTGCGTACATCGGTTCGGCCTTCATCGCCACCACCGAGGCGCGCGCCTCGGACGCCTACAAGCAGGCGATCGTGGACTGCAATTCCGACGACATCGTGTACAGCAACCTCTTCACAGGAGTGCACGGCAACTATCTGGCACCCAGCATTCGCGCGGCGGGCCTGGACCCCGAGCAGTTGCCCGAGAGCGACCCCAGCAAGATGAATTTTGGTGGCGCTTCAGCCAAGGCCTGGAAGGATATCTGGGGCTGCGGTCAGGGCATCGGCGCCATCAGCAAGGTGCAAAGCACGGCCGACTTTGTGGCGCAGCTCAAGCGCGAGTATCAGGAGGCGCGGGAGCGGTTGCTGTCATTGCGCGCGTAGCGGGGCGATCCGTGTTTACCGGGTGCCCCGGCATGGACTGCCGCGTCGCTGCGCACATCGCAGTGACGGCGGGATGAGTTCTTCCATTCGCACGCGGTTCATGGCGAGCGTAGTCGGCCCTCAGCTTCCCCAGCTCAGCGGCCCCACCCGATCCAGATGCGTCAGATACAGGCGCAGTTCGAACTCGTACTGGTGGTACAGCGGCTCCATGTAAGTGCACAGGCGATAAAAAGCCTTGTCGTGATCGCGCTCCTTCGTGTGCGCCAATTCGTGTACGCAGATCATGCGCAGGAACTCGATCGGAACTTCCTTGAACAGGCTGGCCACGCGAATTTCGCGCTTGGCCAGGAGCTTGTTGCCCTGCACCCGTGACACCGTCGTGTGCGTTCCCAAGGCCTGGGTGATGATCTGCAGCTTGCTGTCGAAGAGCACCTTACCCACTGGCTCGCCGCCGCGCAGGTGTTCCAGCCTGAGACCATTCACGTAGTCGTACAGGGCCCGATCGGTGCGCACCTCGTGCGTCGTGCGGTACTTCTTGCGCAGCAACTCACCCAGTGTTCCCTTGGCCAGCAGTTCCTGCACCTGGAGCAGCGTTGTGGCCGGGTAGCCACCGAGAAATTTGAGCTCACCCCTCACGCCGCAGCGCCGGGAACAGGATCACGTCGCGGATGCTGGCGCTGTCGGTGAGCAGCATCATCAGTCGGTCGATGCCGATGCCGCAGCCGCCCGTGGGCGGCATGCCGTACTCGAGCGCGCGCACGAAGTCGTGGTCGTAGTACATGGCCTCGTCGTCGCCCTCGTCCTTGGCGCTCACCTGGGTCTGCAGGCGCGCGGCCTGGTCCTGCGCATCGTTGAGCTCGCTGAAGCCGTTGCCGAACTCGCGGCCCGTGATGTAGAGCTCGAAGCGCTCCGTCACTTCCGGGCGCGCGTCGTTGGCGCGCGCCAGCGGCGAAATCTCGGTCGGATGCTCGCAGATGAAGGTCGGCTGCCAGAGCTTTTCTTCCACGGTTTCTTCGAAGTACAGCACCTGCAGGCTGGCCAGGGAGCGGGTCGACAGCTTGTTCTTGGCTTCTGTCAGACCCAGTTTTCTCAAGGCGGCAATGAGCCAGGCCGCGTCGTTCGCGTTGGCACCGGCTTCGGTGTGCTTGTCTATGGCTTCGCGGATGGTCAGGCGCTCGAACGGCAGGCTCAAATCGACGGCGCGGCCCTGGTATTCCAGCGTCAGGGTGCCGCACGCCTGCTGTGCCGCGTTGCGGATCAGCGCCTCGGTAAAGTCCATCAGATCCAGGTAGTTCCAGTAAGCCGCATAGAACTCCATCATCGTGAACTCGGGGTTGTGGCGCACCGAGATCCCTTCGTTGCGGTAGCTGCGGTTAATCTCGAACACCCGGTCAAAGCCACCGACGATCAAGCGCTTGAGGTACAGCTCGGGCGCGATGCGCAGGAACATCTGCTGGTCCAGCGCATTGTGGTGCGTGACGAAAGGCTTGGCGTTGGCTCCACCCGGAATCGGGTGCAGCATCGGCGTCTCCACTTCCAGGAAATCGTGCGCCACCATGAATTCGCGCATCGCGCTCACGGCCTGGCTGCGCGCCACGAAGCGGCGGCGCGTGGCCTCGTCCGTCATCAGGTCCACATAGCGCTGGCGGTACTTGACCTCCTGATCGGCAATGCCGTGGAACTTGTCGGGCATGGGGCGCAGGCTCTTGGTGAGCAGGCGCACTTGCGTCGCGTGTATCGAGAGCTCGCCGGTGCGGGTCTTGAACACGCGGCCCTCGGCCGCCACGATGTCACCCAGGTCCCAGTGCTTGAACAGCGCATACACATCGTCGCCAACGTCGTCGCGCGTGACGTAGATCTGGATGCGCCCGCCGGTGGGGCCAAAGGAGGCGTCCTGCACCGTGGCAAAGCTCGCCTTGCCCATGACGCGTTTGAGCATCATGCGTCCTGCCACCTTGACCACATGACCCTCTTCCAGCAGCGATTCGGTCGTCTTTTCGCCGTGCGTCTCGAACAATTGCGCCGCCTTATGACTGGGCTTGAAGTCATTGGGGAAGGCAACGCCCATTCCCTGAGCCTGGCGCTCGCGCAGTGCCAGCAGCTTTTCACGGCGCTCTGCCATGAGTTGGTTTTCGTCTTGAGCGGGGGCAGCCGTGGTGGTCATACTTTTGATGTCGGAAAGAGAGAAAATGCGGGCGGGAGGCGCAGCGCCATGGCGCTGCAGCAAGAGATCAGCTGGCTATTTTAGCTACGGCCCAACAAGCCCTGCGGGCAGTTGTTAGCCTGCGCTGAAGCTTGCGCTTTAAGTTTTTGCGGATCGTCGCGGAGCGATGCCCGCCTTGCAGGTGCCGCTTGGTGCCAGAATACCGGTCAACCCACAACATCCCCCGCCATGATCGATCAAATCATCTCCCTCTTGCTTGACGTCGCCACCGGCCTGATCGGCGGTGCCTGCCTGTTGCGCATGTATATGCAGCAGCAACGCGTTCCTTTCGGCAATCCGCTGGGGCAACTCGTCTTTGCCTTCACCAATTGGCTGGTGCTGCCGCTGCGGCGATTGCTGCCGACCGCAGGGTCGGTGGATCTTGCGAGCCTCATGGCTGCGCTGTTGCTGCAACTCGCGCAATTCGGTTTGCTGTGGCTGCTTGCCGGTGCTCAAGGTTCTGCCGCAGTGGTGCCGGTGCTGGCGCTGTTTGGCCTGGCACGCCTGATTCTGTCGGGCCTCACCGGCTTGATCATCGTCTATGCCGTGCTGTCGTGGGTGCAGACACGCTCACCCCTGGTGGACTTGGTGGGGCGCTTGTGCGGGCCACCGCTGCGACCTGTGCGCCGTGTGATTCCGCTGGTTGGCGGAATGGACCTGTCGCCTTTGGCGCTGCTGGTGTTGCTGCAGGTGCTGGCCATCGTGCTGAGCTCGGCTCAGGCAGCGGTGCTGCGCATGCTCTGATCAGGAGACGGCGTCAGCGGGTTGGCGCTGCAGCATGGCCAGGGTGCTGGCGATGGTTTTGCGCAGTTCGCGGCGGTCGCAGATGAAGTCGACCGCACCTTGTTTTTGCAGAAACTCGGCGCGCTGAAAACCTTCAGGCAAGGTCACGCGCACTGTGGACTCGATCACGCGCGGTCCGGCAAAACCGATCAAAGCCTTGGGTTCGGCGATCACCACGTCGCCCACAAAGGCAAAACCCGCACTCACACCGCCCATGGTGGGGTCGGTGAGCACACTGATGTAGGGCAGACCCTTCTTTGCCAGGCGCGTCAGCGAGGCGTTGGTCTTGGCCATTTGCATGAGGCTGAGCAAACCTTCCTGCATGCGTGCGCCACCGGTGGCGGTGAAACAGATGAAGGGCACTTTTTGCTCGATCGCCGTGTGCACGCCGCGCACGAAGCGTTCGCCCACCACGCTGCCCATGCTCCCGCCCATGAAGTCGAACTCGAAGCAGGCCACCACCACGTTCATGCTCATCACGGAGCCGCCCATCACGATCAGGGCATCGGTTTCGCCCGTGTTCTCCAGCGCTTCCTTGAGGCGTTCTGTGTACTTGCGGCTGTCCTTGAATTTGAGCGCATCCACGGGCAACACTTCCTGCCCGATCTCGTAGCGGCCTTCCGCATCCAGAAAGCTATTCAGACGCGCGCGCGCGCCAATGCGCAGGTGATGACTGCAACTCGGGCACACGTTCTGGTTTTGCTCCAGATCGCTCTTGTACTGCACCGTATCGCAGGCCGGGCATTTCACCCACAGTCCTTCGGGAACGCTGCGCCGATCAGCCGGATCGGTGTGTTGAATTTTCGAGGGGAGAAGTTTTTCTAGCCAGCTCATAAGTGTTTCCTCAATCAGTTGAGAGTTATGGGTGTCTGATCCCAATAACCCTTCTTCCCTTCGTCATTGCGATGCCACAGGCAGTGGCAATCCATGAATACTGCAGTGCTCCGCCATTGATTGCCGCGCTGCGCTCGCAATGACGAATTCGGTAGATCGCCGCGCTGCGCTCGCAATGACGAATACCCGGTTCACGGCCCGTATGCGGTATCGGGTCGGATTCGGGGAACTCGCAATGACGAACGGCGCAGTCAGATGTTACAGAAATTTCAGGACGGATTATGCGTCCAGCGCGCTGCGGATCTCGCGCAGGAAATCCGATGCCGCAGCAACCACCTGATCGCGCGGCTGCTGCTCGATCAGCTGGATGATCTTGCTGCCGATCACAACGGCATCGGCCACCGAGGCCACCGCCACCGCCGTGGCCGCGTCACGGATGCCAAAACCCACGCCCACAGGAACGTTGACGTGCGCGCGAATGCGCGGCAGCATCGCGCTCACCGCGGCCGTGTCCAGGTTGCCCGCGCCGGTGACACCCTTGAGCGAAACGTAGTACACATAGCCGCTGGCCACTTCGGCGATCTGTGCCATGCGCTCGTCGGTACTGGTGGGGGCGAGCAGGAAGATCAGGTCCATCTGGTGCGCGCGCAGCTGCTGCGCGAACGAGACGCACTCCTCTGGCGGGTAGTCCACCACCAGCACCCCGTCCACACCGGCGGCGCTGGCATCGACGATGAAGGCGCTTTGCCCTGGCTTGGGTGCGGCGTGCAACTGGTCATAGCGTTCGATCGGATTGGCGTAGCCCATCAGCACCACAGGCGTCTTGTCATCCTGGGTGCGAAACACGCGCACCATTTCCAGCACCTGACGCAGGCCCACGCCAAAACTCAGCGCCAGGTCTCCCGCCTTCTGGATCACCGGGCCGTCCGCGGCGGGGTCGGAAAACGGCACGCCCAGCTCGATCACGTCGGCGCCGGCCGCCACCATGCCCCGCATCAGTTCGGGCGTGATGTCGGCAAATGGGAAGCCGGCCGTGACGTAGGGAATCAGCGCCGTGCGCTTTTGTGTTTTCAGTGCCGCAAACGTGGCTTGAATTCGGCTCATCGTGTCACCTTGATGGTTTGTTCTGCGCCCTTGACGCCTTGGCCGGTGCAACTGGGGCGGCAATAGAAGTCGGCGTGGCTCAGGTCGGCGACGGTGCCGATGTCCTTGTCCCCGCGCCCGGACAGGTTCACCAGAATCGACTCATCGGCGCGCATGGTCTTGGCCAGCTTCATCGCATAAGCGACCGCGTGGCTGGACTCCAGCGCCGGGATGATGCCCTCGGTGCGGCACAGGTAATGGAAAGCAGCGAGTGCCTCGGTGTCGGTGATGCCGACGTACTCGGCGCGGCCGATGTCCTTGAGAAACGCGTGCTCCGGTCCGACGCCGGGATAGTCCAGGCCCGCGCTGATGCTGTGCGTCTGCGTGACCTGGCCGTTCTCGTCCTGCAGCACATAGGTCCGGTTGCCGTGCAGCACGCCCGGGCTGCCCATTTGCAGCGAGGCCGAATGCTTGGCCGTGTCGAGTCCCTCGCCCGCGGCCTCGACGCCGATCAGGCGCGTGGCTTCGTGCGTGATGTAGGGATAAAAAATCCCCATGGCGTTGGAGCCGCCACCGACGCAGGCGACCACGGCATCGGGCTGGGCGTTGTCGCAACCCGCCGCCGCCAGCATCTCGGGCATCTGCGTCAGGCACTCCTTGCCGATCACGCTCTGGAAGTCGCGCACCATCATCGGATAGGGGTGGGGGCCGGCCACGGTGCCAATGATGTAGAAGGTGTTGTCCACGTTCGCCACCCAGTCGCGCATGGCCTCGTTCAGCGCGTCCTTGAGCGTGCGGCTGCCCGACTCTACCGGCACCACGGTGGCACCCAGCAGCTTCATTCGGTACACGTTGGGGCTTTGACGTTTCACGTCCTCGCTGCCCATGTAGACCACGCACTCCAGGCCGTACCGGGCGCAGATCGTGGCCGTGGCCACACCGTGCTGGCCCGCGCCAGTCTCGGCGATCACGCGCGGCTTGCCCATGCGACGTGCCAGCATCGCCTGGCCGATGGTGTTGTTGATCTTGTGCGCGCCGGTGTGGTTCAGGTCTTCGCGCTTGAGGAAGATCTGCGCGCCGCCCTGCTCTCGGCTCATGCGCGCCGCATGGTAGACGGGCGAAGGGCGGCCCACGAAGTGCGCCAGTTCGTACGAGAATTCCGCCATGAATTGCGGGTCGTTCTGGTATCTGGCATAGGCCTGTTTGAGTTCGTCGATGGCGTGCGTAAGCGTTTCGCTGACGAACGCGCCGCCGTAGACGCCAAAGTGACCGGAGGGGTCGGGTTGCTGATAGGAATACATCTGAATAGGACCCAAATAAATGAATGGCAATGTTTGCGTCATTGCGCGGCCAAAGGCCGTGTTGCCGCAGCACCCAAGTGCTTCGCAATGACAAATTCGGTGTGGCTGACCAGGGACATGGATGGCTTCGCTACGCTCACAATGACGACGCAGGGAAGTCGGGGTAGTTACTCTCTCAATGACAGAATTCGTTCGTCAGCGGTTCGAACCGCGGCGACGAAGCGATGGATCTTTTCGGGGTCCTTGATGCCTTTGCGGACCTCGACGCCCGAACTCACGTCCACGGCCAGCGATTTACAGCGCGGGCGCAGTTGCGTGATGCCATCGATCACGTTGGCAGTGTCGAGTCCACCACTCAAGACGAGGTGAGCGTCGACGCTTGGAGGCAGCAGTGACCAATTGAATGTTTTCCCGCCGCCGCCATAGCCATCGACGTGGGCGTCGAGCAGCAGGGCCTGGGCTTGTGAGTAGAAAGACGCAAATTCTAGCAAGTTAAAGCTGCCTTTGCCGACGGTCGGAATTCGCGCAGCCCGCAGGAAGGGGCGGTGCAGCTGGCGCGCGACCTCGGCGCAAAATTGCGGGGTCTCGTCGCCGTGAAACTGCAGCGTGGCGCCAGGCACGGCCTGGCAGGCCGCCGCAATGGCGTCAAGGGAGGCGTTCACGAACAGCAGCACCGGTGTCACAAACGGCGGCAGGCGGCGTGCCAGTTCGGCCGCACGAGCTGCATCCACAAAGCGCGGACTCGGGGCGTACAGCACAAAGCCGACCGCGTCCGCGCCGGCGGCCACAGCACAGTCCACGTCCTGCTCGCGCGTCAGGCCGCAGATCTTGATACGAGTTCTGGATGGCGGATTCATGGCAGCCAGTCAAAGGCGGCGGTGCGCGTGGGCAAGCCCCAGTGCGGCGCATAGACCGGCCCCAGAAAATACAGCCCATCGGGGGCGAAAGTGGGTGCCGCGGCGTCGCGGCATTTGGCCTGCAGGACCTGGCTCATCCACTCGGGTGTGTGTTTGCCTTGCCCGATGGCGATCAGGCAGCCCATGATGTTGCGGATCATATGGTGCAGGAACGCGCTGGCCTCGAACTCAAAGCGCCAATAGGCCGCACCCGGCTCGCCGCGACGGGTGATGGCGATCTGGTTCATCGTCTTGACGGGCGACTTGGCCTGACAGGCGGAGGCCCGAAACGACGTGAAGTCGTGTTCGCCCAGGAGTTGACGCGCGGCTTGCTGCATCGCCTGCTCATCGAGCGACCGGAACACCCAACCCACGCGCTGCGACTCCACGCTGGGGCGCACGGGCGACTCCAGCAACACGTAGGCGTAGCGCCGCGCCAAGGCGCTGCTGCGGCAATGAAACTCGGGAGGAACCTCATGTGCCCACTGCACCGCGATGTCTCGGGGCAGGTTGGCGTTGGTGCCGCGAACCCAGGAAGGTAGATCGCGCGAGGCCAGGGTGTCGAAGTGCACCACCTGCATCAGTCCATGCACCCCGGCATCGGTGCGTCCGGCGCACAGGGTGGAGACGCGGCACGACGCCAGTTTGGAGAGGGCGCCCTCCAGTTGATCCTGCACCGTGCGGCCCGATGATTGGCTTTGCCATCCCTGGTAGGCATGGCCGTTGTAGCTGATGCCGAGCGCCAGCCTCACCGGATCAGATTGTGGAGTGATCGAAACCGGATTGAGCAAAACCGAGTTCGCTCAAAAAGCGTTTCGCGTCCGCGCGCAGTTGGCCTGACCCCAGCGTGTAAACCTCTTCCGCAAGGGCATGCGCACCATCGTTGTCGCCAATCGACTGAAACTCCTTGGCCAGAGCGAGCTTGGTTGCAAGGGGGTCCAGGCCATCGGTATCGGGCTCTTCCGCAACGACGGACTCTGGCTTTGGAGTCGAATCCAGATCCAGAGACAAAGCCCCCAGATCGAAAGACAGCATTTCCGGTGCAGACTGAGGCGGCGCCGAGGCCGCCGTCTGCGACTTGAGTTTCACCGGAGTGGACGGCACGGCTGGCGCGGGCGAAACTGGCGCCGTAGGCGCGATATCGGGTTCCCATTCGTGTTGATCCAGGGCGGAAAAACTAGACAAAGGCGTCTCCGAGCTTGGCGGTGCATCGAATAGCTCCATTGGTTCACTTACTGCATCAGATTCGTGAAGCACACCCATGGCGCTGGGCCGATCATCGGCGCTTGACGACTCTGGTAGCGAATCAAAGTCCAGATCAAAATCGAGATTTGCAGGGTCGGACAGGCCAGAGACTGCGGCGGTTTCAACGGTTTTCGAAGCCGGCGCAGCATAGTCTGGCGCGGCTTTGTCTTGCTGGAACAAGGCGTTGTTGCGATCCAGCCCATGGCCGAGGTCGCGAATATGTTCCCACTCCTGACCCTTGCCCGCGCTCAGCACATGCGCGGTGTTCGCGATCGCAGTGAATTCGGCCACATTGGCACGCTTGGCGTAGATGTCAGCGAGTTTCGCGTGGATCGCCAGGCGCGACGGTGTGGTTTGCAGCGCGTCCTTGAGGATGTCTTCTGCCTGCTGATCTCGACCATAGGCCAGGTAAACATCGGCTTCGGCCACCGGATCCACCTCGCCACCGGCATCGAGTTGGCTGGGCGAATAGGTCATGGACGATCCGCCGCTCACGGCGCTGTCGTTACTGGTATCGACTTGTTCGCCGCCGCTGGCACCGAAGAATGAATCAGGCTGCAAGTGGCTGTCCAGGAAGGAACTGTCACCGGCTGCAGACTTCTTGTTCTTGCGCGAGCGGTAAACGGCAAATCCGGCAAGCAGACCCACGACCGCCAGCGCGCCACCTGGAATCAACGGATCCTCCATCAGACCATCCATGAAACTGGGCTCAGGGGCTGGAGCCGAAGCCTTCACGACCGGTTTGGATGCGGCTGGCTTGGGGAGCGCAGGCTTGGATGCAGCCGCCTGGATCGGCGCAGACGCGGGTGCAGATGCCGAGGGTGCAATGGACGCAGTCGTCGCGATCGCCAGTGGTGGCTTGGAAGCAGCCGCAGCCACAGCTGCAGGCGGCGCGGCACTTGCCGGCGCCGATGCAACGCCCGCTTTGAGCTTGTTCAATTCAGCGATGTTGCGCGCCAGCTCTGCGGTGCGAGCGGCGGCATCCTTGGCCTGTCTCTCGGCAGCTATCTTGTCCTCGGCCGCCTTGCTCTGCGCGTTGGCTTTGGAAAGTGTCAGCTTGTCAGGTGCGGCCACCGGGGATTTCTTGTCTTCGACCACGGCCTGAATTTTTCCACTGGCCTGGCGTTCGGTTCTGACCGGTGCCACAGCAGGGGCAGAACCCGCGAGATGGCGCTTGAATTCGCCGAAATCTTTGCTTTGCGCCAGCACCGTTTGCGTTGCCACTTCAGGCGTCGTCGCTGCCGCCTGATCGGTGCTGGGCAGATCCAGCACCGCGCCAGACTTGAGTCGGTTGATGTTGTTGCCCAGAAAGGCGTCGGGATTGCCGCGCAGCAGGGCCACCAGCATCTGATCCAGCGACACACCGCCAGGCTTGTGCGCCGCCGCGAGCTTGCTGGCCGTGTCGCCAGGGCGAACCGTGACTTGCACGGGTGGCGCGCTGGGGGCCGTGGGCTTAGCCATGGATGCCGGTGTTGCCAAGGGTGCCGGGTTTGCTGGCTGTTGGGTCGCAGGCTTGGGCGCCTCGCGCTTGGCGACCGCCGTGCCTGGCACTGCCGCAGGCGCGGTCGCGGGGACCGCTGGCGCCACCATGATCTGGGGCGCGGTGGGTGCAGGGCTCTCACGCAGACTGGGGGGGTCAAAGAGAAGGGTGTAGTCACGCAAAATGCGCCCGGAACCCCAGGTTGCCTCCAGAATCAGGTCGACAAAGGGTTCGTTGACGACGCGGTCGCCACTCAACCGAAAGAACATCTTGCCATCCTGCCGACGTTGCAAGCTGACTTGAAGATTGGCGATGGCCGAGCTGAATTCCAGTCCCGATGCCTTGAAAGCTTCGTTTGAAGCCACGCCGCCTTTGAGGTTGTCGGCTTCTTCAGGGCTGACCTCGGGGATATCGATTTCAGCTAAGAGAGGCTGACCCAGAGCCGACTTGACAGTCAGCCGACCCAGTGAAAGCGCGTCGGCGTTGCTGCCCAACAGGCTTAAAAGGACGGCGATGGACGCGGCCATGGCCGGCGTGCGCATTCGTGGGGTAGTTTCCATCAGTGGATTCACCTTTAAAGCTTTATCGATGGGCATTTATTGTCTCAATGTGCGGCCAATGGTCTGGACTCTAGAAATCGAAAAGAACAATAGCATCAATACTTTAGCCTGACAAGCTAAGGCGGGTTTTAACTTTGTGCGCTGGCCGCGCAAGTCCGCTGCGAAAGCTGCTTTGTTGCCGCACGACAACGAGCTGTTACATCGGCTCACACACTGCCCCGGCGCGGGGCAGAGGGAATCAAGCGTTGAGCAGGATGCGCAACATGCGCCGCAAGGGCTCGGCCGCACCCCACAGCAACTGGTCGCCCACGGTAAAAGCGCCTACATAGTCGGGACCCATGGCCAACTTGCGGATGCGTCCGACCGGAATCGTCATGGTGCCGGTGACCGCCACCGGCGTCAGGTCCTTGATGGTCGCTTCGCGGTTGTTGGGAACCACCTTGACCCACTCGTTGTCGGCAGCGATCATGGCCTCAATGTCGGCCGTGGGCACATCACGGCGCAGCTTGAAGGTCAGCGCCTGGCTGTGGCAGCGCATGGCGCCCACGCGTACACAAAAACCGTCCACCGGCGTCGCGGCCGAGCCAAAGCCCGCGCCCTGACCCAGGATCTTGTTGGTCTCGGCGCCGCCCTTCCAGTCCTCGCGCGAAACGCCCCAGCCCGCTTCGTCCGGCTGTTTCCCGATACCCATGTCCTTGTCGATCCAGGGAATGAGCGAGCCGCCCAGCGGCACGCCGAAGTTGGCGGTCTCGGCCGCGCAGAGCGACTGCTGCTTGGCCAGAACCTTGCGGTCGATCTCCAGAATGGCCGACTTGGGATCGTCCAGGAGTGTTCGCACCTCGGCATTGAGCGTGCCGAATTGCGTCAGCAGCTCACGCATGTGCTGGGCGCCGCCGCCCGAGGCCGCCTGGTAAGTCATGGTCGTCATCCATTCCACCAGGCCCGCCTTGTACAGCGCGCCCACTCCCATCAGCATGCAACTCACGGTGCAGTTGCCGCCGATCCAATTCTTCCCGCCTTTGAGCAAGGCGCTCTGAATCACCGGCAGGTTCACCGGGTCCAGCACGATGATGGCGTCGTCGGCCATGCGCAGCGTGGATGCGGCGTCGATCCAGTGGCCCGTCCAGCCCGCGGCGCGCAGCTTGGGGAACACTTCCGAGGTGTAGTCGCCGCCCTGGGCCGTGATGATGATGTCGCAGCGTTTGAGCGCGGCGATGTCAAAGGCGTCCCTGAGCGTGGTCTCATTCTTCGCTTGCGCCGGTGCAGTTCCACCCGCGTTGGAGGTGGAAAAGAATATGGGCTCGATCAGCGCGAAGTCGCCTTCGGCCTGCATCCGGTCCATCAACACCGAGCCGACCATGCCGCGCCAGCCCACGAGTCCTACGAGATTGCCCACTTTCATCGATCAGCCTTTGCTTTGGTTGAGGGCTGCGACCACCGCGTCGCCCATGGCTCGGGTTCCCACCCGTGTCGTGCCTTCGGAATAAATGTCGCCGGTGCGCAAACCTGCGGCCAGCACCTGCTTGACGGCGGCCTCGATGCGCTGCGCCGCTTCAGGCTGATTCAGCGAGAAGCGCAACATCATGGCCACCGACAAGATTGTAGCCAGTGGATTAGCCACACCCTTGCCCGCAATGTCGGGCGCGCTGCCGTGGCTGGGCTCGTACAGGCCCTGATTGCTTGAATTCAGGCTGGCCGAGGGCAGCATGCCGATCGAGCCCGTGAGCATCGCGGCCTCGTCGCTCAGGATGTCGCCAAACATATTGCCCGTGACCAGCACGTCAAACTTCTTGGGCGCCTTCACCAGTTGCATGGCGGCGTTGTCCACGTACATGTGGTCCAGCGCCACGTCCGGGTACTGCAGGCCGACCTCGCTCACCACATCCTTCCAGAACTGGAACGTCTCCAGCACGTTCGCCTTGTCCACGCTGGTGACGCGCTTGTCACGTTTGCGCGCCGCCTGAAACGCCACGTGGGCGATGCGCTCGATCTCCGGGCGCGAGTAGCGCATGGTGTCGAAGGCTTCCTCGGCACCGGGGAAATGGCCGTCTACCGCGGTGCGGCGTCCGCGCGGTTGCCCAAAGTAGATGTCGCCCGTGAGCTCGCGGATGATCAGGATGTCCAGGCCCGCGATCAGCTCGGGCTTGAGGCTGGACGCCCCCACCAATTGCTCGTAGCAGATGGCCGGGCGGAAGTTGGCGAACAGTCCCAGGTTCTTGCGCAGCCCCAGGATCGCCTGCTCCGGGCGCAGATGGCGCTCCAGCTTGTCGTATTTCCAGTCGCCCACGGCGCCGAACAACACCGCGTCGGCGTCCTTCGCGAGTTGCAGCGTGGCGTCCGGCAAGGGATGGCCATGCGCCTCGTAGGCGGCGCCGCCCACGAGCGCGCTCTCCATTTCGAACTGAAGGTCAAGAACCTTCAAAACCTTGACGGCCTCGGCCATGATCTCGGTGCCGATGCCGTCGCCGGGAAGTACTGCAATTTTCATGTTAATCGTTGAAGAGTGAATTGAATCTGTTCGCCACCATGGACTGCCACGGCCTGCGGCCTCGCAGTGACGAGGGCATTGGATGTGGTTGCGTCATTGCGAGCCCCCGAATCCGGCCCGATACCGCACACGGACCTTGAACCGGGTATTCGTCGTCGCGAGCATAGCGCGGCGATCCATACGTCATCGCGAGCGTAGCACGGCGATCCATACGTCATCGCGAGCGTAGCACGGCGATCCATACGTCATCGCGAGCGTAGCGCGGCGATCCATATCGTTGGTTAGCCACCATGGACTGCCACGGCCTGCGGCCTCGCAGTGACGAGGGCATTGGATGTGGTTGCATCATCGCGAACCCCCGAATCCGGCCCGATACCCCACACGGACCTTGAACCGAGTATTCGTCATCGCGAGCGTAGCGCGGCGATCCATATCGTTGGTTAGCCACCATGGACTGCCACGGCCTGCGGCCTCGCAGTGACGAGGGCATTGGATGTGGCTTGGTCATTGCGAGCCCCCGAATC
>CAIVXG010000109.1 GCA_903909815.1 uncultured beta proteobacterium
CTCGGCCGGGTCCTTCACGGCGGTCAGGCGAATCGGTTTGCCATTGACGATCAGGGTATTGCCTTCAACGGCAATCGTGCCCTTGAAGCGGCCATGGACCGAGTCGTACTGCAGCATGTAGGCCAGGTAGTCGGGCTCGAGCAGGTCGTTGATGCCAACGACTTCGATGTCCGAGAAGTTCTGCACCGCAGCGCGAAACACCATGCGCCCGATACGCCCAAATCCGTTGATGCCTATCTTGATCGTCACTATTATTCCCCTTGAACAGTTTGCAAATCCTTCCGCCGCCCAGCGGCAATGGCCAGGAGCGCAGAAAAGTCCTCGATCACACGGTCCGGACCGCAGTCCTGGATCGGCTTGCCCATGTTGTAGCCATAAGGCAAGGCCCAGACTGTAACGCCTGCAGCGCGGGCAGTGGCCACGTCGATGGAGGAGTCGCCCACAAAAAGCGCGCGCTGTGCAGGCACACCAAACTGCTCCAGGCAGGACAGCACCCCCACCGGGTCGGGTTTTTTCACGGGAAAACTGTCGCCGCTGATGACGCGGTCAAACAGCGGCACCATCTGGTGCGCGTCCAGCACGGTGCGGGTGTAGCGCTGCTCCTTGTTCGTCACCACGGCCAGTTTCACGCCTGCCAGCCGCAGGGTATGCAATACCTCCCGCACATGGGGATAGAGGTGGCTGCGTGTGCCGCAGCGCCGGCGGTAATGGCCGTCAAAGCGCTCCTTGGCAGCGGCAAATTCGGGTGCCGCGCGTACCGCTTCGGAACGAGTGTTGCCTGCATGCGCCAGCGCCTGCACCAGTAACTCGCGCGTGCCGTGACCAATCCAGTCGCACACCCGGCGCAGCTCGACTTCGGGCAGGGACAGATCGCGCAGCGTATCGTTCACGGCATCGAAAATCTCAGGGGCTGTTTCTATCAACGTGCCGTCCAGATCGAACAGGACAAGGTCAAACAACATCGCGAACTTCCTTGATCAGTCTGTCCACCGTGATGCCAAAGTAGGCATACAGGTCCTTGGCCGCAGCGGACTCGCCAAACGTGGCGATACCCACGATGCGGCCGCTGCGCCCCACGTATTTGCGCCAGAAGTCAGGGTGCGCGGCTTCGACCGCGACTGCCGGCAGCGCCAGCGGCAACACGCTGTCCTGGTAGGACTGGCTCTGGCGATCGAACAGGTTGGTGCAGGGCATGGACACCACGCGCGTGGCAATGCCCTCACGCGCCAGGGCCGCGTGCGCCTCCATGGCCAGTGAAGTTTCAGAACCGGTGGCGATGATCACGGCCTGCGGGATCGCGCTGTCGGCCAGGATGTAGCCGCCCTTGCGGATCTCCTCCACCTGGCTCGCATCCGTCAAGCGCGGCAGGTTCTGGCGCGACAGAGCCAGGGCGCTGGGACCGTCACGCCGCTCGATCGCATAGCTCCAGGCCACGGCGGTTTCCAGTCCGTCGGCCGGGCGCCACACGTCGAGCTGCGGAATGATGCGCAGCGAGGGCACGTGTTCCACAGACTGGTGCGTGGGGCCGTCCTCGCCCAGGCCGATGCTGTCGTGCGTGAACACATGGACCACGCGCAGTTTCATCAGTGCGGCCATGCGGATGGCGTTGCGCGAGTAGTCGCTGAAAGTGAGGAAGGTGCCGCCATAGGGCAGATGGCCGCCGTGCAGCGCAATGCCGTTCATGATCGCGGCCATGCCGAACTCGCGCACACCGTAGGACAAGTGGTTGCCCCAGACATCGCGCCCGGCTTTCACGCAGCCCTTGAAGTTGGTGAGATTCGAGCCCGTCAAATCGGCCGAGCCGCCGAAGAACTCCGGCAACAGCGGCGCCAGAGCGTCCAGCGCGTTCTGGCTGGATTTGCGTGTGGCAAATGCTTCTGGCCTGGCTGCGATCGAGGCCAGAAGCTCGGGCAACTTTGCGCTGAAATCTGCCGGCAAATCGCCCGCCATGCGGCGCTCGAATTCCGCAGCTTGCTTTGGGTACGCTGCGCGGTAAGCGGCAAAGCGCTGCTGCCACGCCAACTCAGCGGCAGCACCGCGCTTTTTCGCGTCCCAGGCTTGGGCGATGTCATCGGGAATCTCAAAGGGCGGCGAAGTCCAGCCGAGCGCTGCACGGGTCGCAGCCACTTCGGCCGCACCCAAGGCCGCGCCATGCACGTCGTGCGTCCCGGCCTTGTTCGGCGCGCCCAGGCCGATCACGGTCTTGCAACAGATGAGCGTGGGTTTGCCGTTGCCGGCCAAGCCCTCAGCGCGGGCCGCATTCAGCGCCGCATCCACGGCCACCGGGTCGTGTCCATCGACGCCGGCGATCACGTTCCAGCCATAAGCGGCAAAGCGCGCCGGCGTGTCGTCGGTGAACCAGCCCTCAACGTGGCCGTCGATGGAGATGCCATTGTCGTCGTACAGCGCGACCAGCTTTGACAGTCGCAGCGTGCCGGCGAGGGAGCAGACCTCGTGGCTGATGCCTTCCATCATGCAGCCGTCGCCCAGGAAGGTGTACGTGAAGTGATCCACCACCTCGTGTCCGGGGCGATTGAATTCGGCTGCCAGCAGCTTCTCGGCCAGCGCCATGCCCACCGCATTCGCGATCCCCTGGCCCAGCGGACCTGTGGTGGTCTCCACACCGGGCGTCACGCCCAGTTCCGGATGCCCCGGCGTCTTGCTGTGCAACTGACGGAACTGCTTCAGGTCCTCCATCGACAAGTCGTAGCCGGTCAGATGCAGCAGGGCATACAACAGCATCGAGCCGTGACCGTTGGACAGCACAAAGCGGTCGCGATTGGTCCAATGCGGGTTGACCGGGTTGTGTTGCAGGTGCCGGTTCCACAGCACTTCGGCCATGTCGGCCATGCCCATGGGCGCACCGGGATGGCCGGATTTGGCCAGTTCCACTGCGTCGACGGCGAGCATGCGGATGGCGTTGGCCATGCGGCGCGCAAGTTCAGGAGAAGGTGTATTCATGATGATTGCTACAAGTTCAAATTTTTTAGACGTATTGATGCGTCATTGAGGAGTGGTAACCCGTCATTGCGAGGCCGCAGGCCGCGGCAATCCATGTCTTATTCGGTGGCTCACCACCATGGATTGCCACGCTACGCTCGCAATGACGACAGAAATCAGCCCGCCTTTTTCTTTCTTTCCATCATGCGCCAGACAAAGGGCGTGAAGATGAGTTGCATTGCCAGTTCCATCTTGCCGCCCGGGATGACCACCGTGTTGGCGCGCGACATGAAGGAGTCGTTGATCATGTTCAGCAGGTACTGGAAGTCGATGCCCTTGGGGTTGGCAAAGCGGATCACCACCATGCTCTCGTCGGGCGCGGGGATGTCGCGCGCGATGAAGGGGTTGGAGGTGTCGACCGTTGGCACGCGCTGGAAGTTGACATGCGTGTGCGCGAACTGCGGGCAGATGTAGTTCACGTAGTCGGGCATGCGACGCAGGATGGTGTCGGTCACGGCCTCGGTCGAATAGCCACGCTTGGACTTGTCGCGCCACAGCTTTTGTATCCACTCCAGATTGATGACGGGCACCACACCTATCAGCAAATCAGGGTGCTGCGCGATGTTGACCTCGGGCGTGACCACGGCGCCGTGCAGACCTTCGTAGAACAATAGATCGGTGTTGTCGGGCAGCAGTTCCCAGGGCGTGAAGGTGCCAGGCTCCTGCTGGTAGGGTGCGGCTTCTTCCGGATCGTGCAGGTACTTGCGCCGTTTGCCGTTGCCGGTTTGCCCATAGGAACGAAACAGCTCGGCCAGTTCCGCGAACAGGTTGTTGTCGGGGCCAAAGTGGCTGAAATGCTGATTTCCCTGCACTTCCGCTTCGGCTGCCTTGAGCTTCATTTCCTTGCGGTCGTAGCGGTGAAAGCTGTCGCCCTCGATCACGGCCGCAGCGACGTTCTCGCGCCGAAAGATATTCTCGAAGGTGCGCGTCACCGAGGTGGTGCCAGCCCCGCTGGAGCCGGTGATGGAGATGATGGGATGGCGTTCAGACATGGTGTGTCTCCGGAAGTTTTAAAAAGAATTCTGTGTTGACTTCATCGTGATGCGAGCACATGTCCCCGGCATTGCGAGCGTCGCTGCGCTCCTCGCAATGACGTCACGATAGTCAATCCCGAAACAAGCTGCGGGGGGAGAACAGCGGCTCGACCGACACCTTGGGCGGCGGCTCGGCGTGGTAGCGCTCGATGCGCTCAACTTCATTTTTCGAACCAAACACCAGACCGATGCGCTGATGCAGCGACGTCGGCTGCACGCTCATCATGGGCCTTTCGCCGGTGCTGGCGCGCCCACCCGCCTGCTCCATCAGCAAGCCCACCGGATTGGCTTCATACAGTAGACGCAGTCGGCCCGGTTTGCTGGCGTCCTTGCTGTCGCGCGGGTACATGAAGACGCCGCCGCGCATCAGGATGCGGTGCGCTTCGGCCACCATGGAGGCGATCCAGCGGGTGTTGAAGTCCTTGCCGCGTGGCCCAGTCTTGCCGGCCAGACATTCATCCACATAGCGCTTTACGGGTGCCTCCCAGAAGCGGCTATTGGAAGCATTGATGGCGAACTCGTGGGTATCTTCTGGCACGCGGATCCTCGGGTGCGTCAACATGAATTCACCCAGCGCCGGATCAAGCGTAAAGCCGTTCACGCCGTCGCCCACCGTCAGCACCAGCATCGTGGTCGGACCGTACAAGGCGTAGCCCGCGGCGACCTGCTGCGCGCCGGGTTGAAAGAAGTCCGCATCGATCACATCGCGCCCCGAGGCTTCCACCTCCTTGGCCACCCGCAGCACCGAAAAGATGCTGCCCACGGACACGTTGACGTCGATATTGCTGGAGCCGTCCAACGGATCGAACACCAGCAGGTATTTGCCGCGCGGGTACTGCGCCGGAATCTGGTATGGCGCCTCCATTTCTTCGGACGCCATGCCGGCCAAATTGCCGGCCCATTCGGTGCGGCGAATGAAGACCTCGTTGCTCAGCACGTCGAGCTTCTTTTGCGTCTCGCCCTGCACGTTGATGGCTCCACCCTGAACCGCGAAGTCGCCGCTGTTGCCGCCAAGTTCGCCCAGGGCAACAGCGCGGGCGATGGCCTTGCACGCGAGCGCGACGTCCAGGATCAGCGCGTTGAAGTCGCCGCTGGCGCCGGGAAAGCGCCTCCTCTCCTCGATCAGGAATTGGGTCAGCGTGGAGCGATGGGTGATTGGCATGGTGGTTCCCATTTGGTTTCCTATTTGTTGAGGCATTCGTCATGGTGACAACACCGTTCGTCATTGCGAGCGTAGCGAAGCAATTTATGTCTGCTGGCTAGCCACCATGGATTCCCACGCCGCTTCGCGCCTCGCAATGACGTTACGGATGCCAAGATTGAAATCATGAATTTTGGGCAGATCAACAAGTCTTATCTATTGGGCTGCCTGACGCAGCGCCTGCATCACGCCGCGGTAGCCGCCATCGGCGTCGGGCGCACCGAAGACGGCGCTGCCAGCGACGCAGGTGTCGGCGCCGGCACGCACGATGTCTGCGATGTTGCCGGTCTTGACGCCGCCGTCCACCTCCAGCCAGATCGGCTGGCCGCCCGCGGCCTGGTGCGCGTCGATGCGACGGCGCACCGCGCGCAATTTGCCCAGCGTGGAGGGAATGAACTTCTGCCCGCCAAAACCCGGGTTCACGCTCATCAGCAGAATGATGTCGAGTTTGTCCATCACATGGTCCAGCCAGTCCAGCGGGCTTGCCGGATTGAGCACCAGCCCCGCCTTGCAGCCCAACTCGCGAATCATGGAGAGCGTGCGGTCCACGTGTCTGGACGCTTCCGGGTGGAAGGTGATGATGTTCGCGCCGGCCTTGGCAAACAGCGGAATGAGCGAGTCCACTGGCTCCACCATCAGGTGCACGTCGATGGCGATCTTCACATGTGGCCGTATCGCCTCGCACACCAGGGGACCGATGGTGAGGTTGGGAACGTAGTGGTTGTCCATCACATCGAAGTGCACCAGGTCGGCGCCTGCGGCTTCAATCGCCCGCACTTCGTCGCCCAGGCGGGCAAAGTCGGCGGACAGGATGCTGGGTGCGATGCGCAGGGTCGTGCTCATGGTCTGGCTTTCTGTGAGGGTTGACGGATTGCGCCAAGGTGCTGCGCGTGCCAGACGCGAAGTTGCATCAGGTCGGTGTGGCTCAGATCCGGCACGACGCGCATGGCGCCGCTGAAGTCATGGTGCTCGGTGTATCGGTTCGGCGTGATGAGTGTGGCCAAACCTGCGGCGGCAGCCGAACGCAGGCCGTTGCTTGAGTCTTCAAAGGCGAGGCACTGCCCAGGGTCCAGTTGCAGCGCGGCCAGCATCTGCAAATAGACCTGCGGGTGCGGCTTCTTGATCGGCGCCGTGGAGGCGTCGCCAATGGCGGTGAAATTCAGCCGCCAGTCGGCACCCACCGAATGCCGCATCAGGGCCGCGATGTTGACCGGCGAGGTGGTGGTGGCGATAGCCAGCTGCAGCCCTTCGGCCAGGGCCGCATTCATGAGCTTGAGCACACCCGGACGCAGGCTCACGGCGCCGCTGTTGACCGCTTCCTCATAGGCTGCAGTCTTGAGTTCGTGCAGTCGGTTCACGGTCTCCTGCAAGGCACCGCTTCCCAGTTCCCGCATGTCCGGATGGGCAACTTTCCAGAAATGCAGGATGCGCTCCTTGCCGCCGGAAATAGTAAGCAGTTCGGTGTAAAGCGCCTCATCCCATTGCCAGTCCAGGCCGAACTCGGCAAAGGCGTGGTTGAACGCCGCACGGTGCGCCGCCTCGGTATCGGCCAGGGTGCCATCGACATCAAAAATCAGGGCGCGCAACATGCAGGACTTTCGGTTTGGGGTTTGCAAGCCAGCCCCTTGGGGCCGGTGTGGATTTACTTTAGCCGCCAATAACCATAAACTCAAATTACATTTTTTCACATACTCATCAGCTTTACTTGATCATTACCTCATGCGCAACTACACTCTCAAGCAGATGCTGACTTTCATCGAAGTCGCGCGTGACCGCTCCGTCTCCAAGGCCGCGGCCAGGCTTTTTGTGACCCAACCCGCGGTGTCGATGCAACTGCGCCAGTTGGAGGATGCGTTTGGCTTGCCACTGGTGGAGCCCAGCGGCCGCAACATCCAGCTGACCCAGGCCGGGGAAGAGTTCCTCACCCACGCCATTGCCGCCGTGTCGCAGTTTCGCAACCTCGAAGCGAGCATGGCCGAGCACGTGGGTCTGAAGAAGGGTCGGATCGAACTGGCCGTGGTCAGCACGGCCAAGTACTTTGTTCCCATGCTGCTGGTGCGCTTTGCGCGCCAGGTTCCGGGCATCGAGATCAAACTGCACATCGACAACCGCGAAAACATCCTGGCCAGGCTCGCGCGCAACGAAGCCGACCTGGTCATCATGGGGCGTGCGCCCACCACGCTGGATTGCGTGGCAACCGCCTTCGCCACCAACCCCATGGGCATCGTGTGCGCGCCCGACCACCCACTGTCACGCCGCAAACGGGCGTCGTTCGAGCTGTTGCGCGATCACGGCTTTGTGGTGCGCGAGCAAGGATCGGGAACGCGCGCCGCGATGGAGCGTCTTTTTGCCCAGCACGACGTGCCGCTCAAGGTGGTGATGGAGATGCCCAGCAACGAGACCATCAAGCAGGCCGTCATGGCCGGCATGGGACTGAGCTTCCTGTCGCTGCGCACCGTGCGCCACGAACTGGCTGCGGGCCATCTGGCGCTGGTCGACATCGCAGGCATGCCCATCGTGGGCCACTGGTACGTGACGCACCCGCGCCAGAATCGCTTGTCGCCCGCGGCCAAGGCGTTCAAGGAATTCCTGATCGAACAGGGCGGGCCGCTGATTGAATCGTGGGCGTGAGCGGGCCTCTCTCAGTCGCTTTATCATCATTTATTTCTGATGAATAGTCAACAATAATTGACTATCCCTGATGAACATTGCTTTCTATAGTCGCGCTCATCATCCCCAACTCACAGGAGCACGACATGGACCAATCAAAGCGCTACGCCGACCTGAGCCTGAAAGAAGCCGACCTCATGGCCGCAGGCCAGCACATCCTGGTGGCTTACAAGATGAAGCCCAAATCGGGCCACGGCTATCTGGAGGCTGCAGCGCACTTCTCCGCCGAGTCGTCCACCGGCACCAATGTTGATGTCTCCACCACCGACGACTTCACCAAGGGCGTGGACGCACTCGTGTACTACATCGACGAAGCCGCGGAAGACATGCGCATCGCCTATCCGCTGGAACTGTTTGACCGTAACGTCACCGACGGCCGCTTCATGCTGGTGTCGTTCCTGACGCTGGCGATCGGCAACAACCAGGGCATGGGCGACATCGCGCACGCCAAGATGATCGACTTCTACGTGCCCGAGCGTGTGGTGCAGATGTTCGACGGGCCGGCCAAGGACATCTCGGACCTGTGGCGCATCCTGGGGCGCCCGGTAAAGGACGGCGGCTACATCTCCGGCACCATCATCAAGCCCAAACTCGGTCTGCGCCCCGAACCCTTCGCCCTGGCCGCGTACCAGTTCTGGTTGGGGGGCGACTTCATCAAGAACGACGAGCCGCAAGGCAACCAGGTGTTCGCCCCGATCAAGAAGACCATTCCGCTGGTCTACGACGCGATGAAGCGCGCCCAGGACGAAACGGGTCAAGCCAAACTGTTTTCCATGAACATCACGGCCGACGACCACTACGAAATGCTGGCGCGCGCCGACTTCGCGCTCGAAACTTTCGGAGTGGACGCGGACAAGCTGGCGTTTTTGGTGGACGGGTTCGTCGGCGGCCCCGGCATGATCACGACGGCCCGGCGGCAATACCCGAACCAGTATCTGCACTACCACCGCGCCGGCCACGGCATGGTGACCTCGCCCAGTTCCAAGCGCGGCTACACCGCCTTCGTGCTGGCCAAGATGAGCCGCCTGCAGGGCGCCTCGGGCATCCACGTCGGCACCATGGGTTACGGCAAGATGGAAGGCGAAGGCGACGATCGCGTCATCGCCTACATGATCGAGCGCGACGAATGCCAGGGCCCGGTCTACTTCCAGAAGTGGTACGGCATGAAGCCCACCACGCCCATCATCTCGGGCGGCATGAACGCGCTGCGCCTGCCAGGCTTCTTCGCGAACCTGGGCCATGGCAACGTCGTCAATACGGCAGGCGGCGGCGCCTACGGCCATCTGGACAGCCCGGCGGCCGGTGCGATCTCGCTACGCCAGTCCTACGAATGTTGGAAGTCGGGATCCGACCCGATCGAGTACGCCATGGAGCACCGCGAGTTCGCCCGCGCCTTCGAGTCCTTCCCGGGGGATGCTGACAATCTGTTTCCGGGGTGGAGACAGAAGTTGGGGGTTGGGCGATAACTCTTACGCCGCGTTCGACAGCCCCGGCGTGAGGTTGAACTACTTCGCCAGGCGCGCAAAGGTCTTGCGGAACTTCGCCACTTTGGGTCCGGCCACGGCCATGCAGTAGCCTTGGTGCGGGTTCTTCTCGAAGTAGTCCTGGTGGTAGGCCTCGGCCGGCCAATAGTTTGCCAGCGGCAGCACCTCGGTCACGATCGGTCGAGTGCACGCCGGGTCGCGCTGCATCTCGGCGATGACTTCGCGCGCCACCGTCTCGTGTTCGGGCTGCGAGAAATAGACGCCGCTTCGGTATTGTGTGCCCGAGTCCGCGCCCTGCCGGTTCAGCGTGGTGGGGTCGTGGATGGTGAAGAAGATCTCCAGGATTTCGCGCACACTGATCTGATTCGTGTCGAACGTGAGCTTGACCACTTCGTTGTGGCCCGTCTGCCCGGTGCAGACCTGCTCGTAGCTGGGCATGGGGGTCTGGCCGTTGCAGTAGCCGCTCTCCACGTCGCTGATGCCTTTGACGCAGACAAACACGGCCTCGGTGCACCAGAAGCAGCCGCCGCCCAGGGTCATGGTTTCAAGAAATTTGTTCATGGCGTAGGTCGCGCGTAGCGCTGAGTTCTTACACCCTGATTGTCCGCTCCTTGGGAAAACACCCTGTTGCGATGGGTCTTAAACGGTTAGGCTGGATTTACGAAAAGGAGAATTCACCTTGACTCAATCCGTCGCCTTGCCGCTGTGGGCCTTTGGCCTGTTGCTGGCGCTGGCCGCATTGGCGGCGCTGGAGTGGCTGCTCTTGCCCAGCGTGCGCTGGTACTTCCGGCGCAAGGTGCGCGGCGTGATCGACGAAATCAGCGTGCGCCTGAACATCGACATTCCACAGTTCAAGCTCACGCGGCGCCAGGCGCTGATCGACCGGCTGCTGCTCGACCCCAAGGTGCTGGCTGCGGCCGACGCCTATGCCACGGCGCAGCACATGCCGGGCGACGTGGCGATGCAGCGGGTGCAGCGTTACGCGCGCGAGATTGTCCCTGCCTTCAACGCCTATGTTTACTTTCGCCTGGGCTACTGGCTGTCCAAGACCTTCGCCCGCATGAACTACCGCGTGCGCCTGGGTTACACCGACAGCACGGCGCTGGCCGCCATCAACCCGAAGTCCACCGTGGTGTTTGTCATGAACCACCGCTCTAACATGGACTACATCCTGGTGTCGTTCCTGGCGGCGGAGAAAGTGGCACTGAGCTACGCCGTGGGCGAGTGGGCGCGCATCTGGCCGATCCAGGGACTGATCCGCGCCATGGGCGCCTACTTTGTGCGGCGCGACTCGGGCGATCCGCTGTACCGCATGGTGCTGCAGCGCTATGTGCAGATGGCCACCGAAGCCGGCGTGCCCCAGGCCATGTACCCCGAAGGGGGACTCACCACCGATGGCCGCCTGCGCCCACCCAAGCTGGGCTTGCTGGACTACATGCTGAAGGGCTTCGACCCGGCGGCGGAGCGCGATCTTGTGTTCATTCCGGTAGGCATCAACTACGACCGCGTGCTCGAAGACCGCAGTCTGCTGCGCAAGCTCGATCCAAACGCACAGCGCTCGTCCGGCTGGCAGGCGCTGCGCATCACCAGCGGCCAGTTGCTCAAGCAAGTGCGCCTGGGTCTGCTGGGGCGGCGCTACCGCCATGGCTACGCCTGCGTCAATTTTGGCAAACCGATTTCCATGCGCGAGTATGTGCAGACCCATGGCCTGAATCTGCGCAGTCTGAACGACGCGGCGCGGCGCGGTGTCGTGACCCGTTTGGGAGAAACGCTGATGCAGCAGATCGGACTCATCATCCCGGCGCTGCCCGTGCCGCTGGTGGCCACTGTGCTGCTGCGCGACCCTGAGCGTGCGCTGTCAGAGCTGGAGCTCAAGTCCGAAGTACAGGCGTTGATGAGCCACATCGAAGCCACGGGCGCCCATGTCTACGTGCCGCGCAGCGACCGCGACTACGCCATCACGGTGGGCCTGCGCATGTTGCTGCTGCGCCGCCTCGTTCTGGACCAGGACGGTCTGTACCGAGCATCCCTGCAGGAGTTGCCGGTGCTGACTTACTATGCGAACTCCATCGCGCATTTGCTGGAACGAACCTGACTCATTGTTTTTGAAGTGCCGGATCACACCATGCCATCCTTGCTGCAACGCCTGCTTCCCCGCTTGTTTGGTGACCACGACAGACCCATTGCGAAAGCGCCCCCTATCGCGCCAGCGCATGGAGCCGGGAGACCGGAAGATGTGATGCCGGCAATGACCGGTTTGCAGTCGCTGGGCGCGCGGCGTCCGCTCATTTCGTCAGAGGGGCACATTGTTGGTTTTGAATTTCAGGTGGGTGAGCAAACATTTCAGCGCCTGGTGCGTCGAGGCGACCAGCGTGCACAAGCAGCCCATGTGTCGGCGGTGCTGGCCTCGGCGCGGCTGATCGGTCAATCCGGAAGGATCGGCTTTGCAAGATTTCCCACAGGCTGGTTGTTGCAGGCCACCACCGCCCAAGTGGGACCGGGCACCATGGTCGGACTGGAACTGGATGAGAATTGCGAATCGACGCCGCAGCTTGCACTCGACACCGAGCACGCCGTGGGGCGGCTGCGCAGTGCGGGTGCCAAGGTGGGGTGGACAGCGTCCTGCCACATCAACGCCGTTCCCGATTTCCTCCTGTTGCACCAGCAGGCTATGCCCATGGCCGAACTGCTGAAGCGCATGCAAGGGCTGCCGAAGGCCTGGTCAGCCATTCCCGTTGTCGTGACCGACATCGCCAACCTGGAGGACCTGGAGCTGGCCCTGCACCACGGTATCAGTTGGGGTTGCGGTGCACCCACTGCCCTCAGCGCCATGCCCGCTTTGGACAAAAACTTGCCGGTGCCGCCCGAGGTCCGTCGCGTGGGCCATTTGTTGCACCAATTGGTCACCGGCGCTGAGACCCCGGACATCGTCGCGGAAATCAAACGTGATGTGGGACTCTCCTACCGACTGCTGCGGCGCATCAACTCTGCCAGCTTCGCGCAACTCAACCCCGGCACCACAATCGAACAGGCGGCCATGATGCTGGGGCGCAACGAGTTGTACCGCTGGTTTTCCATGCTGATGATTCAGTTCGCGGGACAGCGCAAAACTTCGTTCGCCCTGCAAGAAATCACCCTGTGGCGCTCACGCCTGATGGAACTTCTTGCGCTGGAAAAGAACGACCCGGCCGCTGGTCAGCTGTTCACGCTGGGACTGGCCTCCATGCTGGCGCTGCTGCTCAAGACGAGCCCGACCGAGATTGCCTCGGCCCTGAACCTGCCCGAGACCGCACGCCAGGCCCTGCTGGAGCAAAGCGGACCCTGGAACGTCTATCTGCAAACGGCGATGGAACTGGAACGGCCGTCCCAACTCGGCTCGAACCCTGAGCTGGCGCACTTCGGGGGGCGAGCCCGCGTGCTCCAACTCTCCGATCAGGCCTGGACCTGGGCCGCCGACAACAGCCAGCGCGACGGGCATGGCGGCGCGGCTTAGCGACATTAACTCGCCCTCATACATCAGTGGAATTCCACCGACCGATCAGTATCCGACGCACCCTGAATCAAGATGCCATATACTAGCGCCATATCCCAACACCCCGCACAGAGTCACATCATGGCTACCACCACCGTGTTTTCCAATAATCGTAGTCAGGCCATCCGATTACCGGCTGAACTGCGCCTGCCAGATCACGTCAAGCGGGTTGACGTGCGGGCGCGGGGGTGCGAGCGCATCATTGCGCCGCTGGGACAAACCTGGGACAGCTTTTTTTTGAATGGACCACGGGCAGCCGATGACTTTCTGGCAGAGCGTGCCAACCAGGACCAGCCCGCCCGCGAGCCCCTGTGATGTTGCGCTACCTGTTGGACACCAACATCGTGATCTATGTGATCAAACAGCGTCCCTTTGCGGCGCTGGCGAAGTTCAACGAGCAAGCGGGTCATATGGCGATTTCGTCCATTACGCTGGCCGAACTGCTGCACGGAGTTGAAAAAAGCAATGCCCCGGCACGTTCGCTTGCCGCAGTGGAAGACTTTTGCAGCCGCCTTGAGGTGTTGTCCTACGGCCCCAAGGCCGCACAACACTACGGCAGCATTCGCAGCGCCCTGGAGCGACAGGGCCTGCCGATTGGCGTAAACGACCTGCACATTGCTGCTCACGCTCGCAGCGAAGGGCTCACGCTCGTGTCCAACAACTTGCGTGAATTTGAGCGTGTGCAGGCGTTGCAGCTTGCCAATTGGGCCTTCTGATTCTGATCTACTGCCCTTCACGCCGCCAAATGCTTTGTGGCGCAGACGCGGCTACGGATGAAGAAGTGACTCTCAGTCCTTGAAGTCCCCGCCGAAACCATAGACAAAAGCCTCGGGTTTCAGGTGTTTGCGTAGCGCTGCATTCACCTGCTCCAGCGTCAAAGCCGCGATCTGGTCATCCACCTTCTGCGAGATCGCGAACGTGCGATTCAGGTATAAATTCGACGCCAGCGCACCCGCCAGATTGGAGTCCTGCGCACGCGAAAGTCGGCGGAAATTCAGCAAGCTTTGTTTGGCCTCGTTCAGTTCCTTGGCATCGAAACCGTCTTTCAGGGCGCGCGCCACTTCCTCCTTGAACGCGGTCTCGACCTTGTCCCTGTTTTGCGGCGCGAAAATGGCCGTCGCCTTCCAGGCGCTGTTGGCTTCATGGTGGTTCCAATCGATACCGCTGCGCACGTCGTAGCTTAAGCCGCCCTTCTCGCGGATGCGCACCCACAGGCGTGAGCTGCCGCCCTGGCCCAGCATGAAATTCGCCACCAGCAAGGGCGCGTAGTCGGCGTCGTTGTCACTTACCGCCACGGCCTGCTCCACTTGCATGAAGGCGTTTTGTTTGTCCGGCGTCTTGAACAACATGCGTTTGGGCGCCACCGGCACCAGCGGATTGGGCACCCGCGTCACGCTCGCCTGGGCCTTCCATTCGCCCAATGCCGACGTCAGCGCCTGACTCGCCTTGGCGCCGTCGAAATCGCCGACCAGCGCGCCCTGAGCAAACTGCGCGCCATAAAAGCGAGCATGGAAATCCCGCAGCTTCTCCACTGTCAGCGCCTGGGTGTTTTCCACGGTCTCGTCAAAGCTGTAGGCATAGCGCACGTCGCCCTTGGGGTAGGGGTTGCCGTAGCGCGCCATCTCGGTCTGAACCACCGATTCGGGCTCGGTCCGCTGCTCGTCGATCGAGGTCAGCACCTGGCGTTTGTACTCCTCCAGCGCATCAGCGGGGAAGCTCGCATCGTGCAGCACGTCACCCACCAACGCCACGACGGCGGGCAGATTCTCACGCGTCGTCTTGAAGTTGGCACCGGCGTTGGTGGCGCCACCAAAAAACCCCACCTGGGCGCTCAGCTGATCGAACCTGTCCTGGATCTGCTGGCGCGTCATCGTGCTTGTGCCCTTGTTCAACATGGCCGCCGTGGCGTTGGCCACATGCTCCAGACCGAACAGGCTCTTTTCGTCGCCCAGTTGTAAGGTCACCGTGCCGCTCACGACCTGCCCGCGCGCCCCTTTGGTTAAGAGGCTGAGCTTCATGCCGTTGGGCAACGCCGTGTTCTGGGTGCGCTTGTCGATATTGGCGGGCGTGGCATCAAAGACTTCGGCCTGCGCCGCCACGGCCTCGCCCTTGTAGCCCTGCACCAGCGGCGCCACAGCGACCCTTGCCGGTGCCGGTGCGCGCACCGGTTTTTCTGTAGGAATGTAGGTGCCCAGCGTGCGGTTGTCGCGCAGCAAGTAGCTGGCGGCGACGCGATTCACATCCTCCAGCTTGACTTGCCTGACTTGGTCGCGGTGCAGGAAGAACAAACGCCAGTCACCCTGGGCAATCGATTCCGACAAGGCCACACCCACCTGCTCGGGGTTGGTGAAATTGAGCTCCCAGCGCTTGAGGTACTTCAGTCGCGCCCGCTCCAGTTCTTCGGCTGTGACCGGCTCCGTGGCCAGCGACTCGATCGTTGCCAGCATGGCATCGCGCGCCTTGTCAACGTCCTGTCCCGGGGCGAGCTGCAGTCCCATCAAGGTAAAGCCAGGGTCTTGCAAGCCCTGTGAAAAGGAGAAGGACTCGGCCGCCAGATGCTTCTCCACAATGCGCGTGTGCAGGCGACCCGAAGGGGTGTCGCCCAGCACCAGGTTCAGCACTGAGACGGCCGCGTAGTCGGGGCTGGCGCCCGGCGCAACGTGGTACAGCGCATACAGCGTGGAGCTGCCACCGGTGCGGCGCACGGTGACGCTGCGCTCGCCGTCCTGGGCCGGGTCCAGGGTGTACTGCGGTGGCAGCGGCTTGGCGGGCTTCTTGATCTTGCCGAAATAGTTGGCAATCCACTGCCTCACCTTGACCGGGTCGAACTTGCCCGAGACGATGAGCGTGGCGTTGTCGGGGCGGTAATAGGTGTGATAGAAATTCTGCAGGTGGCGGATATCCACGCCTTCCACGTCGGCCCTGGCGCCGATGGTGTTCTTGCCGTAGTTATGCCACTGGTAGGCCGTGGCCATGACGCGCTCGAACAGCACATTGCCCGAGTTGTTCTCGCCCATCTCCATCTCATTGCGCACCACCGTCATCTCGGTGTCCAGGTCTTTGCGGGCGATGAAGCTGTTGACCATGGCGTCGGCCTGCCAGCTCAGGTACCAGCGCAGGTTTTCTTCGTTGAACGACAGGCTGGCAAAGTAGTTGGTGCGGTCCAGCCAGGTGGAACCGTTGGCGCGCAGGCCACGCTTGGTGAACTCGGCCCAGACGCCGGGCGTGCCGGGCGTGCCCTTGAACAGCAAATGCTCCAGCAAATGCGCCATGCCGGTTTCACCGTAATTCTCGTTTTTGCTGCCCACGCGATAGGTGACGTTCACGGTCGTGCTGGGCTTGCTGTCGTCCTTGATCAGCAACACTTGCAACCCGTTGCTCAGCGCGTATTCGTCCACGCCCTCCACCGAACTCAGGCGACTCATGCCAGCGGGCAGCTTTTGCGCGTAGGCCAGTGCGGGCGCAATCGACAAGGCGCCAGCGGCCAGAACAGACATCAGGGCTTTTTGCAAAAACGGCATATCGGCTCTCCAAGGGTCAATGTGGCGCATCGTACCCGAGACCGTTGGCAACGGGTTTACTGGCCAAGGGATGATCTGGGTCAATGCTTGCAGCCTTGTGAGACCGATCGAATCGGCGGGGCAAACCGTTAAAATTGCGGGCAACGACTCACCACATCAGGAATCCGGATATGAACATCGAACAAGCGCGCTACAACATGATTGAGCAGCAAATCCGCCCCTGGAATGTGCTGGACCCGCATGTGCTGGAACTGCTCGGCGCCGTCAAACGTGAAGACTTCGTGCCTCTGGCGCACAAGGCGCTGGCCTTTGTCGATATGGAAATTCCCCTGCCCGGCGGTCAAGTGCTGCTCGCACCCAAGGTTGAGGCCCGACTGGTGCAGGAAGTCAATGCTCAGCGCCACGAGAAGGTGCTGCAAATCGGCGCCGGCTCGGGTTATGTGACGGCATTGCTCGCGCACCGGGCGCAGCGTGTGATCGCGCTGGAAAGTTCCAGCGAACTGGTGCAACTGGCACGCTCTAACCTGCAAAAATCGGGGGTGTTCAACGCCGAAGTGCGTCAAGCCGATGGCGCAGCAGGTGCCGCGTCCGATCAGCCCGATCAGCCGTTTGACGCCATTGTCCTGGTCGGTTCCGTGGCGCAGGTGCCAGCCAGTCTGCTGCAGCAACTGAAAGTGGGCGGGCGCCTGGTGGCGATTGTGGGTGAGGAGCCGATGATGTACGCCACTGTTGTCACGCGCACCACCGAAAGCACCTTCGACAGTCAGCAGCGCTGGGACACGGTGGCGGCGCGCCTGCAGGGGTTTGTCGAACCCTCGCGTTTCAAGTTCTGAGCCCGTATGCCGGCCCAGATACGCCCTGACGCCCTGGCGGCGTGGTTCGGCGAAGTGCAGCCGATGGGCGAGGCGATGGTGCTCGATGTGCGTGAGCCATGGGAAGTGCAGACCGCCAGCGTGCAGGCGGATGGTTTCGAATTGCGCTGCATCCCGATGAGCGTGCTCGGTGCAAGGCTGCATGAGCTGGACCGGTCCCGTCCCATTGCCTGCCTTTGTCACCACGGCGCACGCAGCATGCAGGTCGCCAACTTCTTGATGCACCATGGCTTCTTATGTGTTGCCAACATCAGTGGCGGCATCGACGCCTGGGCGCAGGACTTGGACACCGGCATCCCGCGCTATTGACGCCCAACCGGGTCTGCTTCTACAAGGACCAACATGAACCCGCTTCGCTTAACCCAAATCGCCTTGGCGCTGGCTGCCACGCTGGTCGGCGCGGCCCAGGCCCAAAGCCTGAGCGAACTGTATGAGTCGGCGCGCGGCTATGACGCGACCTACCTTTCGGCGCGGCTGCAGTTTGATGCCAACCTGGCCAAGAGCGACCAGGCGCGGGCGCTGCTGCTGCCCCAGGCGGGCCTGTCGGCGGCGGTGACGCGTTCAAGC
>CAIVXG010000110.1 GCA_903909815.1 uncultured beta proteobacterium
GCTTGAACGCGTCACCGCCGCCGACAGGCCCGCCTGGGGCAGCAGCAGCGCCCGCGCCTGGTCGCTCTTGGCCAGGTTGGCATCAAACTGCAGCCGCGCCGAAAGGTAGGTCGCGTCATAGCCGCGCGCCGACTCATACAGCTCGCTCAGGCTTTGGGCCTGGGCCGCGCCGACCAGCGTGGCAGCCAGCGCCAAGGCGATTTGGGTTAAGCGAAGCGGGTTCATGTTGGTCCTTGTAATGTCGGTTGCCGCGAAAGTGTGCAATAGAAACTCAGTCTGGCGCGTGCTCGATCCATGCAGCCGCAGCGGCATCGGGCATTCGCACCCGATACCATGCCGCGAAGATGGCGGGAACAGCCAGGATGGTGAGCGCCGTGGCAACGACGAGGCCGGCCATGATGGCGACCGCCATCGGCCCCCAAAGCACGCTGCGCGTGAGTGGAATCATGGCCAGCACGGCGGCGGCGGCAGTCAGGCAAATCGGCCGAAAACGCCGCACTGCGGCCTCGCGCGCAGCGATCCATGGGTGCGTACCGCCTGCCATGTCCTGCTTGATCTGATCAATCAGAATGATGGTGTTGCGCATGATGATGCCCATCAAGGCGATCACGCCCAACATCGCGACGAAACCAAACGGCATGCGAAAGCTCAACAGTCCGATCGCCACGCCGACGATGCCGAAGGGCGCTGTCAACAGCACCATGCTGGCCAGTGAAAAGCTGCGCAGTTGCAGCATCAGCAGCGCCAGCCAAACGAAAAGCATCATGGGTACACCGGCGCTGATCGAGTTCTGTGCATTGACGTTTTCCTCAAACGCGCCACCCACCTCAATGTGGTAGCCAGGCGGCAGCTTGGCACGAATCTGCGCCAGCGTCGGGTCAATCTGGGCCGACACGTCCGGCGCCTGCACGCCGTCCACGATGTCGGAGCGCACCAGCAAGGTCGGCACGCGTGAATAGCGGCGGATGATGGGCTCCTCCATCACCTGCTTCACTGTCGCCACCTGCGACAGCGGCACGGTATGGCCCGTGGCGGTGGGGATCTGCCAGTCCGCCACGTGCTCCACGGCCACGCGCTCGGCGCTGGGCCCCCGCAATACCACGTCGATGAGTCGATCGCGTTCGCGAAACTGCCCGATGTTGGATCCTGACACCGTTGCCCCCAAGGCACGGGCGATACCCGCCGATGTGACGCCCAGCGCCCGCGCTCGATCCTGATCCACGTCGATCTGCAGGGCCGGAGTTCGATCGCCCCAATCGGTGTTCACTTCCACCGTGTTCGGGTTCTTGCGCATCACCGCAGCCACCTCGTCGCCAAGCTGCTTGAGCACGGCAATGTCCGGTCCGCTGACGCGAAAGATCACGGGATAGGCCACCGGCGGCCCCAGCGGCGTTCGAAGCGTACGCCCGCGCACGCCCGGGAAGCGGTTGTCCAGGGCGTTCTGAACCTTGAGCGCAACCCGATCACGCGCGGCCAGGCTGTCGGTGAGGATCAGTGTGTGCGAATAGTTAGGGCGAAACAGTTCCTGATTGAGCGACAGGAAGTAGCGGGGCAACGACATGCCCACGCTGCTGACGAAAGTCTTCACATCCTGGTCCGCCTTGAGCAGTGCCTCCAGCTTCGCCACCTGGGTCTCGGACGCCTTAAAGCTCGATCCTTCGGGCAACCACATCTCCACCATCACCTCCGTGCGGTCGCTGGTCGGAAAGAACTGCTTCTCCGTGAGCCCCATGCCCACGATGCCCAGCACCAGGCCCGCAAGCGTGATAGCCATGGTCTTCCAGCGGTGCCGGATCGACGCATCTATCAGCGTGCGCAGTCGGAGGTAGAACGGCGTGTCGAAATGCTCATGTGCTTCGCCTTGTGCCGTGGCGTTCTTGGGGCGCCGCAGCAGCCAGTAGCCAAACAGCGGCGTCGCAATGATTGCGGCAAACCACGACAACACGAGCGCAATCGTGGTCACGCTGAACATGTCAAAGGTGTATTCACCCGTGGATGATTTCGCCATAGCGATGGGCAGGAAGCCGGCCGCAGTGACCAGGGTTCCTGCGAGCATGGGCCAGGCCGTGCTGGCGTACGCAAAGGTGGCGGCTGCGAACTTATCCAACCCCTCCTCCAGCTTGCGCACCATCATCTCGACCACGATCATGGCGTCGTCCACCAGCAACCCCAGGGCGATGATGAGCGCACCGGTTGAAATTCGGTGCAGATCGATCTTGAACATTTGCATGGCCAGGAAAGTCGCCAACAGTACAAACGGAATCGTCAGCGCCACTACTGCACCGGCACGCCAGCCCAGTGCAATGAAACTCACCGCCAGCACGATCGCCACAGCCTCGGCGAGCGAGCGCATGAAGGTGCCCACGGCCTCTTTCACCACCCTTGGCTGGTCGCTGACCTGGTGGAATTCGATGCCGATAGGCAGGTCATTGCGGATGCGATCCATGGCGTGCGTGAGGTTGGCCCCCAGTTGCAGCACGTCTCCATCGCTTTTCATCGACACCGAGAGCGCGATGGCGGGCTTGCCAGCGAAACGAATGGTCTGCACCGGCGGGTCGGCATAACCGCGGTAGACGTTGGCAATATCACTCAAACGGATGTTGCGACCATTCACCGCCAACTGCAGTTCGCGCACCGATTTCAGGGTGTCAAAGTTGCCGCTGACGCGCAATGCGATGGCGTTGCCGGCGGTCTGGATGCTGCCCGCCGGCACGATCGCGTTCTGGGCCTGCAATTGCTGCGCGATCGAGTTCGCGTCGATGCCCAGGGCGGCGATCTTGATGTTGCTGATTTCGACGTAGATCTTGTCGTCTACCACGCCCACCAGTTCGATCTTGGAAACATCGGGTATGCGCAACAATTCCTGACGCACGCCTTCGACCTTGTCGCGCAATTCGGACTGCGTGAAGCCATCGCCGGTAAAGGCGTAAATCGAGCCAAACACGTCGCCAAATTCATCGTTGAAAAACGGGCCGATGGCCTCGGCAGGCAAAGTTTGCTGGATGTCACCGATCTTCTTGCGTACCTGATACCAGAGCGCGGGCACGTCCTTGCGCGGCGCCGTGTCCAGCAGTTCCAGAATGATCATCGACTCACCCGGCTTGGAGTAGCTCTGGGTGCGCTTGAAGTAGGGCATCTCCTGCAGCTTCTTTTCGATGCGGTCGGTCACCTGCATGTCGACCTGTGACGTGGTCGCGCCCGGCCAAAGCGTGCGCACGGTGATGGCACGGAAAGTGAAGTCGGGGTCTTCGCGCTGGCCCAGCTTGAAATAGGCCGAAAGACCAGCGATCGCGATCGCAATGATGAAGAACAGCGTGAGCTGCTTGTGCGTGATGGCCGAAGCCGAAATATTGAGTTTGTGCGAGCGGGGTTCGCTGCCTGGGCTGCTCATGATTTCCCCGCGCCCTGGCTGACGGCAGCGGCTTTGTCGGCTTCCAGGAGCCGCACCTTTTGTCCCGTCCTCAGCAGATTCGCTCCGGCGGTGACGACGAGGTCGCCGGGACTGAGGCCGGAGATGACACTGACGCCGTCGCGGGTACTTTGGCCGACCTGGATCGCGACCGGCTTGACGCTTTCGGTGGCGCGATCCACCAGCCACACGAGAGTCCTGTTGTCGCGTGTGTACAACGCCGAATTCGGCACCACGATGGCCTGGGCTGTGCCTAGGCCCAGCCGCACGCTGGCGCTCATGCCCAGTGCCAGGGCCGGGTCGGCGTTGATGATGGAGAGCCGTGCGCCGTAGGTTCGGCTCGCCGGGTCGGCGGCCGGCGCGATTTCGCGCAGCCGTGCGCTGTAGGTCTTGTTGGCAAGTGCGTCCACGTTGACCAAAAACCCGGTCGCCTTTTTCATGGAAGCCAGGGCGCTTTCAGGCACGTTGATGGCGATCTCCTTTTCGCCCAACTGCGCCACGCGCACCACGCTTTGACCGGCTGCAACAACGCTTCCTGCCTCGGCATCGACTGCGATCACGAGCCCATTCTTGTCGGCGCGCAAGGTCTGAAAGCTACGGCCGTTTTGCACGTTGACGAGCTGCGACTGCGCCGCGTTCAGGCGCGACCTGGCCGATTCGGTGGCGGCCTCTTGGCGTTCGATGGCCGCACCCGATACAAAGCCCTGGTCGCGCAGCTCCTGTTGTCGTTTGAGTTCGTTCTGCTGCAGCTTGAAGTCACTGCGCGCCACCTCGACCTGAGCCGCTTGCGCGTTGATCGCCGGCTGCACGTCCTGCGAATCCAGTTCGGCCAGCACCTGCCCGGCCTTCACCTCCTGTCCCACGTCGACCAGGCGGCGCGCCATTTTTCCGCCGACCCGAAAGCCGTAGCGTTGCTCAAAGCGCGGCCGAATCTCCCCGGGCAGAACAGATACGTCATCCAGCCTGCTCAGGCCAACGGTCATCACGCGCACCGGACGCGGTGGCGGGGTCGGGCCGGCCTTGGCGTCGTCACTGGTTGCCACTGCGCCGGCAGCGACGGCGGGGCTGGCGTCGCCCTGGCCGCAGCCTGCGAGCAGGGCGGAGCCCAGCGTGAGCGAGATGAGTAGCTTCGATGGATGCATCATTTTTTGCTTTGTCCTCGTGATTTGACGTTGAGCGTTATCCCATGCGGGCTTCTGGCTGGGTGTGTGTTTGGTTCGAGTCCTGCGCCTGGCGGATGTCCTCGATGCCCGCCACCTGCGCCCAATAGCGCGTCAGGGCGAGTACGGCCTCGTCCTGAAAACTACCCGAGCCATGAACTTTTACAGGCAGGACATCGCAGCTCAGCCCGCCGCGCATCAGGCTGTAGAGGCCAATCAAGATGGCGTAGCTGTGATTGAGCAGGCGTGACCCTTCTCCTGGTGCGAGCCTGGGAAAGTGGCGCTCCAAACCGGCACCCACCTGTTCCAGCCAGTCGTTCACGCAGCGCTGGAACTGTTCAGTGGCGGCAGCGGGAACAGCGTCGGCGGCGAAGCCGATGCAGCAAGCGAGCAGGGGCAGGTGGTTTTCCGCGCTCAGAATGTGCTCATTTGCCAACGCCGTCATATCGTCAAATCCAAAGGGCTCGGGACGACTCAGGCGTGCGATCAGAGTGGTCAGAAAGTGCTCCAGATGGCGCAGGTGCAGTGCCAGGTAGATTTCCTCTTTCGACTGAAAGTACAGGTACACCGTCCCTTTGGCCAATCCGGCTGCCACGGCAATATCCGCTACGTTGGCCAAGGCATGGCGCTGCGCAAACAGGCGGTCCGCCGCATCCAGAATGGTTTCGCGTTTGGCCTGCTTTTCTTCATCGTGCACAGCGCGTACGCGGCCACGCGAGCCCGCGCTTTCGGAGCACAGCACGGCGGCAATGGGGCAACTGAAAATACTCTTGAGTTTGCGCATGGACTGGGGTTTAACATGTCAGGACGCCGTAACTGACTCCCAGTCAGTTACGGCGGAAATATAAATGACTGAAGGTCAGTTGTCAACTCTCAGCGTTCCAGCCGGTGGGCGCCAGCCTTCGGGCAGCCCGTTTGGAGTCAGGCAAAGGGCGACGCATGCGACAATGAAAGCCATGAACGCACTGAATATGGCGCAACTGATGCAAGCGCTGGGTTTGCAGGCAAAGACCGCCTCCGCTTTAATGGCCAAAGCCAGCACGGCCAGCAAGAACAGCGCCTTACTGACCTTGGCGGCGCTGCTGCGCGCCAATGTGCAGGGCTTGCAAACGGAGAACGCCAGGGATCTGGAGCGCGCCATTGCGGCCGACTTGTCAGCGCCGATGGTGGACCGCCTGAAGCTCGATGCCAAGGCGATCGAGACCTGCGCTCAAGGATGCGAACAGCTCGCGGCCATGCCGGATGTGATGGGCGAAATCATCGGCATGAAGCAGCAGCCCAGCGGGATTCGCGTGGGGCAGATGCGCGTTCCCATCGGGGTGTTCGGCATGATCTACGAGAGCCGCCCCAACGTCACCATCGAGGCGGCGAGTTTATCGATCAAGAGCGGCAACGCCTGCATCCTGCGCGGCGGCTCGGAAGCGATTGATTCGAACAAGGCGCTCGCGGCCTTGGTGCAACAGGCTTTGCAGGCCAGCGGCCTGCCGCTGCACGCGGTGCAGCTCGTACCCACTACGGACCGCGAAGCGGTGGGACATTTGATCACCATGCCGCAATATGTGGACGTGATCATTCCGCGCGGCGGCAAGGGTCTGATCGAACGCGTCAGCCGCGACGCCAAGGTGCCGGTGATCAAACACCTGGACGGCAACTGTCACACCTACGTCGACGACCCCTGCGACCTGGAGATGGCGGTGCGCGTGGCGGACAACGCCAAGACGCAGAAATACAGCCCCTGCAACGCCAGTGAAGGCCTGCTGGTGGCGCGTGGCATCGCGGGCGCTTTTCTGCCACTGATCGGTGCCATCTATGCAGCCAAAGGTGTGGAGATGCGATGCGATGGCGAGGCGAAGGCGATCCTGAGTGCCGTATCTGGAGCCCGTCTCAAGGACGCAAGCGAACAGGACTGGTACGAGGAGTACCTGGCGCCCATCATTCACATCAAGGTGGTGGCCGGAGTGGACGAAGCTGTCGCCCACATCAACCGCTACTCATCGCACCACACCGACGCCATCCTGACGCGCGACCATATGCACGCGCAGGCCTTCCTGCGCGAAGTTGATTCGGCCAGCGTCATGGTCAACGCCAGCACCCGCTTTGCCGATGGTTTTGAGTTTGGTCTGGGCGCGGAAATCGGCATCAGCACTGACAAGTTTCACGCCCGCGGTCCGGTCGGCATCGAGGGCCTGAGTTCGCTGAAGTACGTGGTACTTGGCAATGGTGAAGTGCGCCATTAGCGCGCCAGCATTGAGCCTCTTGCATCTGCGGGCACCGCCCTCAACTTCCTAGAATCATCCACATCTCCGCACCAAGGCCCGCCATGGTTCCGCACCTCATCACCGCATTGACTGGCCCGACCAACGAACTCGAACAGCGCGTGCTGGATTCCATGCCCGCGATCGAGCGCTGGTTCCGGCTGGAGTGGATGGAGCACACGCCACCGTTTTACAGCTCGGTCGACATCCGTAACTCTGGCTTTAAGCTCGCGCCAGTGGACACCAGCCTGTACCCGAGCGGCTGGCACAACCTCACGCCCGAGATGCTGCCACTGGCGGTGCAGGCAGCAATGGCCGCGATCGAGAAGATCTGCCCCGAGGCTAAGAACCTGCTGCTGATCCCCGAGAACAAGGCGCACAACAGCTTTTACTTGTCCAACCTGGCGCAACTGCGCCGCATCTTTCACATGGCCGGGCTGAACGTGCGCATCGGCTCGATCAGCCCAGAGATCAAGCAAAACACCACGATTGCCCTGCCCAACGGCGAAAGCGTGACCCTGGAGCCGGTGCAACGCGTCAAGGGACGTTTGCTGCTTAAGCACTTTGACCCATGCACCATTCTGCTGAACACCGACCTGTCCGCGGGTGTGCCCGGCATTCTGGAAGACCTGCGCGAGCAATACCTGTTGCCGCCGCTGCATGCGAGCTGGCCGGTGCGGCGCAAGAGCCGCCACTTTCAAAGTTATGAGGAGATTTCCAAGCGCTTCGGCAAGCTGCTGGGCGTGGACCAGTGGCTCATCAACCCGATGTTTGCCCAGTGCGGCGAAGTGGACTTTGCCCAAGACGCCGGCATGGAGTGCCTGCGCAGCCACGTGGATGGGCTGCTGACCAAGATCCGGCGCAAATACAAGGAGTACGGCATTCCGGAGAAGCCCTTTGTCGTGGTCAAGGCCGACAACGTGGCTGCAGGTTCGGGCATCATCACCGTGCGCGACGTGAAGGCGCTGGATGTGCTGCAGGAACAGGCCAAAAAAGGACTTAAAACCCTGCCTGCCGCCGAAGTCATCCTCCAAGAGGGTGTGCTCACCTGCGAACGTATGCACGATGCCGTGGCCGAGCCGGTGGTCTACATGATGGATAGATATGTCGTCGGCGGTTTCTACCGCATCCACGCCGAGCGCGGCGTGGATGAAGATCTGAGCGCGCCGGGATCGAGCTTCGTGCCTCTGGCGTTCGACCACAGTACGCATTTGCCCCAGCCCGGCGTCAAGCCCGGTGCCAGTGCGCCGAACCGGTTCTACATGTATGGCGTGATTGCGCGCCTAGCGATGCTGGCGGCGAGCTACGAGCTCGAAGCGACAGATCCCCAGGCCGAAACCTACGAATAGCGGCCAGCAGCACAGTTGCTGCATTGCAACATATTGTCAATTTATAGGCTTTATTCGGATCGATCATGCGCGTGATCAGACGTCCGGCGCAAAATAGCGCTCCCTAACGGAACGGAACCCCGAAGCCATGGTGTCGGGGTCTTTTTGTGGCTAGTTCAAAATCGTCTCTCACGGTGCTCACGCTGGGTGCCATCGGCGTCGTCTACGGCGACATCGGTACCAGCGTCCTTTACGCCTTCAAGGAAGTCTTCGCCAGCGGCCATGTCCCCATCACGCACGACAACGTGCTGGGTGTGCTGTCGCTGTTCTTCTGGGCGCTGACGCTCATCGTCTCGCTCAAATACATCGTGCTCATCATGCGCGCCGACAACCATGGCGAGGGCGGTTTGATGGCGTTGCTGGCGCTGGCCTCGATCTCCATCAAGGACAACCAGAAACTGCGGCGCATTCTGCTCGTGGTCGGAGTGTTCGGCGTGGCGCTGTTCTTTGGCGATGGCGTCATCACGCCCGCGGTCTCGGTGCTGTCGGCGCTCGAAGGCCTGGAGGTCGTGACCCCAGCGGCCAAACCGTATGTCGTTCCCATGTCGCTGGCGGTCCTGTTCGTGCTGTTTGCCGTTCAGCGCCGCGGCACCGCCGACATCGGCAAAATGTTTGGGCCCGTGATGGTGATCTGGTTCCTGGTCATTGGCGCCATGGGCGTGGTGCAGATCGCCTTGAACCCCTCCGTTCTGGCGGCCATTTCACCGCTGCACGCTGCGCACTTTGCAATCGTGCACTACGAGCTCGCCTTTCTTACGCTGGGCGCCGTATTTCTGTGTCTGACCGGGGCGGAGGCCCTGTATGCAGACATGAGTCATTTCGGCAAGAAACCGATCCGCGTCGCGTGGTTCAGTCTCGTCATGCCGGCCTTGATGCTGAACTATTTTGGTCAGGGCGCACTTGTGTTGGCGAACCCGAAGGCCGCACAGAGCCCCTTCTTCCTGATGGCACCGGAATGGGCCCTGCTTCCGTTGGTAGTGCTGGCGACTCTGGCCACAGTGATCGCGTCTCAGGCACTGATCTCCGGCGCGTTCTCTGCCGCCAAGCAGACCATACAACTGGGCTTCCTGCCGCGTCTGTCCATCCTGCACACGTCCATCCGCGACACCGGTCAAATCTATGTTCCGGTCGTCAACTGGACCCTGCTAGGGGGGGTGGTTGTGGCGATCAGCCTGTTCGGGTCGTCCGACGCCCTGGCGGGTGCTTATGGCATTTCGGTGAGCCTAGTGATGCTCATCACGACGCTCCTGACCTTCTTTGTCGTGCGCTACGGCTGGGGCTATTCCCTGCCCCTGTGCATTGCCTCGACCGGATTCTTCGCCACCATCGACGCAACCTTCATTGCTTCGAACTCGCTGAAGATACCGCAGGGCGGCTGGTTTCCGCTGGTGATGGCGGTGGTGCTGTATGTCGTCATGTCCACCTGGAAGGATGGTCGTCGGCTGCTCAATGCCAAGCTGCGTGCCGATGCCATCGATCTGAGCAGCTTCCTGGAGGCCGTGTTCGTGAGCCCTCCCACACGCGTGGCCGGCACGGCGGTGTTTCTGACAGCCGACCCGGGCACCGTTCCCAACGCCTTGCTACACAACCTGAAGCACAACAAGGTGCTGCACGAGATCAACCTGTTCGTGACCGTGCGCAACCACGAAATCCCCTGGGTCGGTCTGAACAAGCGGGTCGAGATCGAATCGCTGGGGCACGACTGCTGGCAAGTGATCGTGAACTACGGCTTCAAGAACGATACGGATCTGCCCAAGGCGCTGCAGCAACTCAAAGGTCACGGCTGTGAACTCGACGCCATGGCCACCAGCTATTTCCTGTCGCGCGACATCGTCATCCCCACTATCGGCAGCGGCATGGCGCAATGGCGCGAGAAGCTTTTCGCCCAGATGCACCACAACGCCAGCGCGGCGGCAGAGTTCCTGCAACTGCCCAACAACGCGGTGGTGGAGCTGGGTTCAAAGATCGAAATTTGACCAGGCTGTTTGGCCTGTACCTGTATCCAATGAGCGTGCCGCCATTTCCCTGCATTGAAACGGCGCGCTGCGTGCTCACGTTGCTGCGTCCCGAGAATGCCCAACTGTTGACCGCGTACAAGGAAAAGAACCAGGCCCATCTCGCGCCATGGGAGCCGGCACGCGATCCGCAGCACGCCAATCTTGCCCAGACTTGCGAGCACGCGGCACAGCGATCTTGGCAGGCATTTTTGGAAGGTTCGGCGCTGCAGTTCATCGCGCTCGACCGCACGTCGCAGCGAATGGTGGCGGGGTGCAACTTCACGAACATTGTGCTGGGGCCCCTTCAGGCCTGCTTCCTGGGCTATTCGGTGGATCAAGACTTTCAAGGCCGGGGCATGATGCGGGAGGTGGCTCAGGCAGGTATTCGCCATATGTTCGATAGCGTGGGTTTGCATCGCATCATGGCCAACCACATGCCCGGCAACGTGCGCAGCGAAAAGATGCTGCGTGCGCTCGGTTTTGAACGCGAAGGTTACGCGCGCTCCTATCTGAAGATTGCCGACCGCTGGGAAGACATGGTGCTCAACGCGCTGGTCAACGTCGGGACCTAATGGCGTTTTCCCAAATGGTGACAGTCATGGTTGCTGGTGGTTCGCGCCAGCTCAAGTCGTCGTGGCGTCCGGCGCCGCGGCTGTCCCCCGCCTTCGGCGCCTCCTTGATGCCGCTGCGCCAGGCACCGCAACGGCCTGAGCCAACAAGCTGACGGGGTGATCGAAGCGCGTAGGCCGGCGTGGCTTGTGGACGATGACGCTGGTGCAGCCATCTGCACCGGCGTCATCGTCTTGTACCTGATTCCAAACTGCGAAGCGCACAAGTGGGCCGCGTTTGTGCGACAGTACAGCCCGAGCCCCACTTCGCCCATTCAACATCGACAGAACCCATGAATATCCTATTCGTCGCCGACCCGATCGAGTCCTTCAAGATCTACAAGGACACGACTTTTGCCATGATGCGCGAGGCGCAAAGGCGCGGCCACGGCATCAGCGTGTGCGAGCAACAGGACCTGCTGTGGCAGCGCGGCGCGCCAGTCACGGCCCATGTGCGCGACATCACACTCACAGGCCAGACCGAGGCCTGGTTCGATGTTAGGCAAAGCCGATCGCTGGCGCTCAAGGATTTCGACGCCGTCATCATGCGCAAGGACCCGCCGTTTGACAGCGAGTATTTCTACGCCAC
>CAIVXG010000111.1 GCA_903909815.1 uncultured beta proteobacterium
CCTCCCGGTATTTTTCTCGGTTCCCGCTTTTGCACCTGACCTCGCGAAAATCATGCGCAAATACCGCCGCCATGACCCGCCACCTGATACCGAGCGCATGGCAGCATGAACGCTACGGGAGAACTGGGCACTGTCCAGAAGATAACATGGTAACGACAAATAGTGATATTTCTCAATCTGGCGACGCTGTTAGATGACGGGCGTCCAGGGTAAACCCGGGGCATTTCGGGGTGAATCACATCGGTTTACCGCTAACGTCAGAGTTGTTCATGCGCAACGGGAATGTTGTGCTGGCGGCGCGACGCACAATGACTGCAATGGCGAATGGGAGATGACTTGGCAGCTAAACAATTGACATTCAGCGCTCGCGCTGAACTCCAGGGCGGCATCGAATCGACCCTGCTCGGCTTCTCCGCCAGCATGGGTCCGATCCTGCTGTTTGTGGGGATCTTGGGGAGCCAATCGCTGGCGGCCGCCCTTTGGGCCACGCTCGTCACCGCCACGGTGGTTCCTGCGGCGGGACTGCTGTTCAAGGGGCAACCGGCCATCCTCCCAAGCGCGCGATCGGCTTCTTTGACGGCCTATCTCGCGCTGGTGCTGCTGCTCGGCAACACCGCCGGGCCGTCAACTGCCGGTCTCCCGCTCTCGGCGCAACAGCTGCTGCTCGGTCTGGCGGCGGCTAGCCTGTTGTTTGCTGCGGCCAGCGCGCTGATCCTGTTGATTGGCGTGCTGCGCCTGGGCGGCGTTTTCAAAATGATCCCGAATACGGTCACTTCAGGCGTCATGAACGGCACGGCGGCAATGCTGGTATGGCTGGCTGCCAAGCAGTTGCTGCACAGTGCCGGGACGCACACGCTGGCGGTTGGCGCCATGCTCCTGAGCTTCATACTTTTGCCCATGGTGCAGCGTCGAGTTCGGGCGCTGCGCTTGGTGCCGGCCGTCATCGTGGCACTGCTGGTGGGATGGGCGGCGGAATGGGCCTTTTCAGGTTCAATGCCCGCCGGTGCCACCGTTGCGTACGATTTGAGCTGGGTTGCGATCCGGTTCTGGCCCGCCTTGCTGCAGCAACCCCTGGGGCACCTGCTTGCGGTCGGACTGCCGGGTGCCGTGACCCTGGCGCTGGTGATGATTCTGGAATCCATCACGGCCTACAACACCATGGAAACCCGCTTTGGCGTGCGCAGCAACATCAACCGCGAACTGGTGGTGTTGGGCGGCGCCAACCTGGTCAGCGCCGCGCTTGGCGGCGTGCCTAGCACCGCCAGTTCGATTCGAAGTGTGGCCAACTGGCGCGCCGGTGGGCGTGGCAGGATCGCCGGGCTGGCCAGTCTGGCGCTGACCGGCGTCCTGCTGCTGCTGAGCGACTCCTGGCTGCTGGCGCTTCCCGTAGGCGTCGTGGCCGGAATGCTTTTGCTGCAGGCAAGTTTGATGGTGGATATGAGCAACGCCAAGCGCGTGCTCACCGTGGTGAAAACCCGTCGTTTGACCCAGGACGGATCGGCCGACCAGGGCTTTTGGCTCAGCGCGGTGATCTCGGTGGTGGGCTTCTTTGGTGGTTTGATCTGGGCCTGCTTCACGGGCGTGGGGCTGTCGGCACTGGTGGTGCTGCGTCGGCTCTCACTCAACCTCACGGCGCAGTGGGCCTATCTGGATCAATACCGCTCGCACCGAATCAGACCGGCGCACGAGAACGCCGGTCTGGCGCAGCTCAGTCGCCGTGTGGGCGTGCTGCGGCTGACGGGGCATCTGTTTTTTGGCAACAGTGCGCGCTTGTCCCAACTGGTGGACGAGCTGCACGAAGAATCCGTGGCTGCGGTGATCGATGTGAGTCGGGTTCGGGACGTGGACAGCAGCGGCGTGGCGGCCCTGGTCTGGGTGGTGCGAACCCTGGCGGAGCGCGGGCTCACCGTGGTACTGACGGGCCTCAAAAGCACGCCCGCGACGCAACTCCAGGGGGCGCTGCGGGTGCTCCCCGGGCTGAACTTCTGCATCGACCTGGACCACGGACTGGAGCGCTGCGAAGAGCAGTTGCTGGGGTCACAGCAGGCGGCAACCAGCGCGGCGGTGCCGCTGGAGCACAACCAGTTGTTGCAGGATTTGAGTGTCGAGGACATCACCGCAGTGATCGGCCTGGGAACGTGGCGCGAGGTGGCGCCTGGGGCCGCTTTGTTTTACCGCAACGACGAAGCCGACGGCGTATGGCTGTTGGTGGAGGGCCGGGTCAGCATTCTGGCGGGCGGGCAGGACCTGGCGACGGCGTCGCGCCTGGCGACCTTCGGGCCGGGCCAGTTCGTGGGCGAAATGAGCTATGTCGACGGTGGGCAGCGCTCGGCCACTGCGCGCGCGGACGGTACGGTGCGGGCCTTGCTACTGAACCGCGAGGCGCTGGCAAGCCTGTTCGATATTCAGCCCGCCGCGGCCCTGAGTCTCACGCGCAACATTGCACGCGAGCTGTCGCACCGGTTGCGCAATTCGTCGGCCCTGCTGGCCGCTGCCGACAGGGATGAAAGTGTGATCTCGCCAAACGGCCCGCGCAGCGCGCCCCAGCCCACTTGAAGGACAAACAATGGCCCTGCCTGGATTCCTGAAGCGCCACACGACGCGCATCGCACTGAGTTTGAGTCTGCTGCTGTTGCTGCTGTTGAGCGCATCGCGCGTGCTCGACTGGAGCTTCATGCAGCGGCTGGAGAATTACGCCTACGACCTTCGGCTGGAATCCACCATGCCCAAGGGGTTGGACCCGCGCATCGTCATCGTCGATATCAACGAACAGAGCCTGCTGGAGCAAGGCCAGTGGCCCTGGCCGCGCCACAAGGTGGCGAAGCTGGTGGACCGGCTTTTTGATCAATACAAGGTCGACGTGCTGGGCTTTGACATAGTGTTTGCCGAACGCGATGTCAGCTCCGGCCTGAAAAACCTCGAAGCCCTGGCGCGCGCCGACCTGAGCGGCAACGCGGATTTCAAATTGAAGCTGGGTCAGCTCCGCAAAGAGCTGGATTACGACCAGGTTTTTGCCGACAGTCTCAAGGGCCGGCGAGTGGCGCTGGGCTACTACTTTCGCCATGACGGCAAGAATGCGAAAACGGTGGGTAGCCTGCCTGAGCCCGTGCTGAGCGCCGAGCTGTTCAATCCCGCCGATGTGGCGGCACGCGTGGCCGACGGCTACTCCGCCAATCTGCCCGAGTTGCAAGCGAGCGCGCTCGCCGCCGGCTTTTTCAATGCCTCGCCCTTGATCGATGCCGATGGCGTGGTGCGGCGCATTTCGCTGTTGCAGATGTACCAGGGGGCCTTGTATGAGACCCTGGGCCTGGCCGTGGCGCGGCTGGCGCTGCGCGAGCCCGGCATCGAACTGGGCTACGCGGGTGGCGACAGGGATGCGGTTGCGCTGGAGTCGATACAGCTGGGCAAGCGCCGCATTCCGGCCGATGCCCAGGTCGCGGCGCTGATTCCCTACCGCGGCAGGCAGGGCAGTTTTCCCTACGTTTCGGCCAGCGATGTATTGAACGGCCGCGCCTCGGCCGAGGTTTTGCGCGGTGCGATTGTGCTGCTGGGGACGACGGCCCCCGGACTCAATGATCTGCGCGCCACGCCCATGCAGGACGTCTATGCCGGGGTGGAGGCGCATGCCAATGTGGTCGCCGGCATTCTGGACGGCAATATCAAGGATCAACCCGCATACACGCTGGGCCTGGAGATCTCATTGCTGCTGGTGCTGGGCGTGATGCTGGCGCTGGCTTTGCCGGCGCTCGCACCGCTGTGGGCCACGGCGCTGTTCGTGGCCACGCTGCTTGGCGCGACCGCCTTTAACCTGTACCTGTGGAAAGTCGCCAATCTGGCGCTGCCGCTGTCGTCGACGCTGGTGCTGGTGGTGGCGCTCTATGTGTTCAACATGTCCTATGGTTTCTTTGTCGAGTCACGCGGCAAACGCTCGCTGGCCCGGCTCTTTGGGCAATACGTTCCGCCTGAACTGGTGGACGAGATGGCGATCGATCCCGGGGCCTACACGCTGGAGGGCGAAAGCCGTGAGTTGACGGTGATGTTTTCCGATGTGCGCGGCTTCACCAGCATTTCCGAAGGGCTCGACCCCAAGCAGTTGACGCACCTGATGAACGAGTTCCTGACGCCCATGACGCATGTGATCCATCACCATCGGGGCACCATCGACAAGTACATGGGCGACGCCATCATGGCGTTCTGGGGCGCGCCCCTGCACGATCCGCAGCACGGCCGCAACGCGCTGCTGGCTGCGCTGGAGATGATTGAGCGGCTGGAATCCTTGCAGGGCCAATTCAAGGCCAAAGGCTGGCCACCGATTCGCATCGGCGTGGGCTTGAACACGGGCGAGATGACGGTGGGCAACATGGGCTCGGAGTTTCGCCTGGCCTATACCGTGATGGGCGACGCTGTCAATCTGGGGTCGCGGCTGGAGAGCCTGACCAAGGAATACGGCGTGCAGATCATGGTGAGCGAAAGCACCCGCGCTGCGGTGACGGGCTTTGCGTTTCGCGAGCTCGATTGCGTGCGCGTCAAGGGCAAGGACAAGCCCGTGGGAATATTCGAACCCATCTGTTTGCTGGAGCAGGCGACTCCCGCGCTGCTGCAGGAGCTGGCGCAATACGCCGAAGCCCTGGCCTGCTACCGCGCTCAGAACTGGAGCTTGGCACAGGAGCAATTCGCCGCGCTGCAGCGCCTTCATCCCGAGCGTTACCTGTTCGAGGTCTACGCCAAACGCATCGACCACTTCCTGCAATTTCCGCCCGAAGCGCCCTGGGATGGGGCTTATACCTTCACCACCAAGTGAGGCCCTGCGCCGGCCGCCGCACGCGCCCGAGCGCGGCGGTAGGCGGCGCCTACTTCTGCGCGCCCTGTTGGATGGATTCGAGCAAGGACTGGCACAGCTTGGTCGCGTTCGGCTGGAAATAGTTGCCAACGATGAAGCCGCGAAATGACTGGGTGAAGAACTGGTATTTGTCCTCCAGGCGCAGCGGCTTGTTCCACTCGGTTGACAGGCGCTCCTGCAGTTGCAAACCATAGTCCAGACTTAGGCCTATGGAGGGCAGCATATCGGCTTCGGTCAAGAGGACCGCCTGACGCGCCATGAAGGGCTTCTCGCCCAGTTGTGCCAGTTCCGGTGCGCCAGCATCGGGAGCTGGCAGCTCGGAGCCGGCCACATGGTGTGCATGACAGGCGTGGGCAATGGGCAGACCATGGACCACGTCGGTGGCCAGCACCAGTGCCGCCAGCCTGAGTTGCTGCTGCGGCGCCACCCCGGCTGCGACCAGGTAAGGCACAGACTGCGCCACGGCGATGCGCTCCAGCCGATACGGGGTCGTGCCGTTACCCTGCCCGTCGTGGTGAAAGTCGTGCATCAGTGCCGCTACAGCCATCTCGCACCGGGCCTCGACGTCAAATCCGTCCAGCAGCGCAAGGAAGAAAGCGCTCATCATGACTTCGCAAAAATGCTGGGTGTTGTGATAGCTGTTGCCCTGCCCCGAGCCAATGCCGCTGTCGATGTCCTGCGCCAGGCGATGCCCGGCCACGATCAGCGGTGTCTGTGCGTCGGCGCCCGAGCTGTGTGCAATGGCAGCAAAAGTGCGGCTGACCTTGTCGGGCAATGACGCGACCGTGGCAAAAGCGGCAAGGATGTCGACCGCCGCCAATTCCGGCGACTGCCCGGGAATCTGGCTAAAGGGGGGCTTACTCAGGTCCAGGGCTTCCATGCCGCGGGCGTCCTCATTGCCAGAGGCCGATGTTGCGCGCGTCGAATTGGAAGGACTCATTCGTGCGCAGTGTACCCCGGCCCTCTTGGTGTTGCAGCGCCAGGGCTTGTGCGACGGCGCAAGGTCTGAAGGTAAAATCCAGCCGCAGCCTGCGACTTCGCGGGTGCGACCTCGGTTTTCCATTTTCTTACTTCCCCCCCAGGATGCCTGTGCCCGGCCAACGGGTTTTGGCCTGCCCCCGCGTGCCAGTACCGGGAGTGAAGTGACAGTCCCACAAGCCCTGTTTTCGGATGACAACACCCTATGGCGCGAGCTCTGACGCGTAAGCCCTTCACCGGCTCAAGACTGATTCGTACGCTGGCGGACCTGGGGGTTGTGCAAACGGCTGAACCGGACGGCGCCTTTGCGGAAAAGCTGGCGCAGTGGATTGACTTTGGCAGCGCCATCACCCTCAGTGCGGTGCACGGCGCCAGCCCAGGCCTGGCTGCGCAAGCGCGGACGGAGAAAGATCCAGCCGCCTGCCAAGCCATAGTGCAGGAGTTCGCGCGCAAACGGCTTGCGCTGGAGAGTTCGATCAAAGCGCGCGGCGCCAACCATCCGGGCAAAACATGCATGGAGTTACCCACGCCAAAGCCAGGGGCGCCGCTCAAGGACGCCCCCGCCTATGAAGCCTTTCGCCGCTTCCATTTCTCACGGCAGCGCGAACTCGAAGGGGGCGTTCGGTCCCTGCGCGCCAAGGTTCGGGAGCAACTGGCCAAGGCCGCACCCGCCCTGCAGCAACTGCTGGACCTGGATGCTGCCATGGAGGAGGTACTGAGCGAGCGCGAGAGCAAATGGCTCGCAACTGTGCCGGCGCTGCTGGAGCGGCGCTTTGTGCAACTGCGGCAAGTGCACCGGCAGACTTTGCTTGCGACTCAGCAGGAAGACAGGCCGCAGCTGTGGATGCGCCCCGGCGCCTGGCTGGCGCTATTTTGCCAAGAGCTTGAGGCCGCGCTGTTGTCAGAATTGGACGTGCGATTGTTGACCACGGTGGGGCTGATCGAAGCCATGAATAACCAGAAGACAAAACCCAGATGAACAGACATTTTTTTACCGCTGCATTTTTGCTGGGCGCGCTCGCGCTGGCCTGGGTTGGCGCAGGGTTCTTGGGCGCCAATGGTCCGGCGCTGACGATGACGCTGATCATTGCCGCGGTCTATGGCTTCGGCGCCTTCGAACTGCATCGTTTCCGTCAGGCCAGCGCCACCCTGGCAGCCGCACTGGCGGCGATTCCTGAGGGTGTGGCCGATCTCGGAGCCTGGCTCGCCCGCGTCGACACTTCGCTGCAAAACCCGGTGCGGCTGCGCATCGAGGGCGAGCGCGTGGCCTTGCCTGGCCCGGCGCTCACGCCCTACCTGGTGGGTCTGCTGGTGATGCTGGGCATGCTGGGCACCTTCCTGGGCATGGTGGCAACGCTCAACGGCACCGTCTTTGCGCTGGAAGGCACAACCGATGTGCAGGCCATTCGCGCCGCTTTTGCGGCCCCGATCAAGGGCCTGGGTCTGGCCTTTGGTACCTCGGTGGCGGGCGTTGCCTCTTCTGCGATGCTGGGCCTGATGTCGGCCCTGTGCCGGCGCGAAAGAATGCTCGCGGGCCAGTTGCTGGACACGAAAATCGCCACCGTGTTGCGCGGCTTTTCACTGCACTTTCAGCGCCAGGAAACCTTCAAGGCGCTGCAGTTGCAGTCCCATTCCCTGCCCGCTGTGGTCGATGCCTTGCAGGCCATGATGGCGCAGATGGCCAGCATGAGCCAGCAGTTGAATGAGCGACTGCTCAGCAATCAGGACAGCTTTCACGCCGATGTCAAAGGCGTCTATACCGATCTGGCGCGCTCGGTGGAACAGTCGCTGCGCGACAGCTTGGGTCAAAGCGCACAGGCGGCAGGAGCAAGCATCAAGCCCGTGGTCGAGGCCGCCATGCTCGGCATCGCGCAAGACGCGCAGCGCATGCACGAACGCATGGTGGCTGCGACGCAGACGCAACTGGAAGCACTGGCCTCACGCTTGGGCGCCACCGCTGCCACCGTGTCTGACACCTGGAGCGGCGCACTCGCCGAGCAGCGCAGCACCAGCGCCAGCTTGGTCGCCGGGCTGGACCGTTCCCTGGATGCCTTTGGCAGCCGCTTTGAGCAGGGCTCGCAGCAACTGGTGCTCGCGGTGCAGCAGGCCTACGCCACGCTGCAGGGGGATCAGGGCGCGCAAGAGAGCCAGCGGATGAAGGCCTGGCAGGGCTCGCTGCAGACCCTGGGCGAACAGACGCAACTCAGCGCCACCCAGGTGCTGGCGCAAATCACGCGCCTGATGGGTGCCTCGGAAGAACTGGTTCGAGCCCGCATCGCGTCCGACACCGACCTGAGCCGACAGCATGGCGAACGCATGGGCGAATTGACCCAGTTGATGCGGGTCGAACTCGGCGCGCTCAGGCAAGACGAGTCGCTGCGCGGCGACGCCGCGGTGCAGCGGCTGGGCGAATTGCAGACCGCTGTGGCAGGGCATCTGACCCGCCTGGGCACGGCGCTGGAAGAGCCGATCCAGCGGCTCATACAAACCGCCTCCGAAGCGCCGCGCGCCGCCGCCGAAGTCATCGTGAAATTGCGCCAGGAGGTGTCGAGCAGTGCGGCACGCGACAACGAACTGCTGGAGGAGCGCAGCCGCATCCTGGCAACGCTGAATTCGCTGCTGGATTCCATCCATCACGCATCGGTGGAGCAGCGCGCCGTGATCGATTCGCTGGTGGCTGGGTCGGCGCTGGCGCTCGATGGGGCGAGCAGCCAGTTCTCGGACAAGGTCGGCGTCGAAGCCGACAAGCTGGCCGAGGTCGCGGCCAATGTCAGCAGCAGCGCGGTTGAGGTCTCGGCCCTGGGCGAGACCTTTGGCTTTGCCGTGCGCTCGTTCGGCGAGGCCAACGAGAAGCTGATCGCCAATCTGCAACGGATCGAAGGCGCCATGGACAAATCGATGAGTCGAAGCGACGAGCAGCTGGCCTATTACGTGGCCCAGGCGCGTGAAGTCATCGACCTGAGCGTGATGTCGCAAAAGGAAATCTTTGAAGAACTGCGTCAACTGGGCAGCCGCCAGGCACTGACGGCAGAAGAGGCTGCCTGATGGACGACAGTGACGCAGGAATGGAGCAGACCGCTCCGGTCTGGGCGGTCTTTGGCGACCTGATGTCGGGCCTGCTGGGGGCCTTCGTGCTGCTGCTGGTGGGCGTGCTGGTGGTGCAGCTGCAACTGGCCACGCACCTGCAGGACGAGGTGAAGAAGCGCCAGCTCGAAGAGCAGCGCCGCATCACGTTGGAAAAGGCCTTGGCGATCCCGCTGGCCACGGGGCGCATCACGCTGAGCAACGGGCGCATCGGCATCAGCGGGCGGGTGCTGTTCTCGCTGAACTCCGACAAGTTGCAGCCTGAGGGGCGTCAGCTGCTGAGCAGCCTGGTGGCACCGCTGCGTGCCTATCTGACAGCGCGTGACGAGCTGCTGATGGTGAGCGGCTTCACCGACAACAGTTCGATTCGCCAAGGCAACAGCCAGTTCGCCGACAACTGGGAGTTGTCGGCGCAACGGGCGCTGACCGTGACGCGCACCCTGATCGATGAAGGCATGCCTTCGTCCATGGTGTTCGCCGCGGCCTTTGGCTCGGAGCAGCCGGTGACGCCGAACGTGGACGACAAGGCGCGCGCGCAAAACCGGCGCGTCGAGATGGCACCCGTTCCCAAGGCCGGCAGTGCCGCCGTGCCCGCCCATGAGTGAATCGGATATGAGCCAGCAAATCGCTTCTCTGCGCCAGCTTGGCGCCGAGCGGCTGGAGCCGGTGCAGTTTCATTATGTGCAGGCGTTGTGCCAGCGCGCGAGCACCCGACAGGGGTCTGTGCGACGCATTCTGGAGGGCAAACTGGCGCAGGCGCTGGCCGGCTTGCAACAGCGTTTGCATCCGGCGCCGCGCGCGGCTAACCAGGCCGCCGCCGCGCCCTTAGAGCGTGAGATACGAGATGGCTTGGCGGCGCTGACCCGCGATCTTTCGCAACATCAGGCCAGGGATGCGCGTTGGCCAGAGCGCGCAGGTTCCAGCCCGGAGCTGAAGTCGGCAGAATTTTTCAGGGACACCTGGTCAAGAATCAGCGCTGCCAAGCAGGTGACCCAGGCGCTTGAAAAGGCGCCCAAGAATGCCGGGCCCATCAATTCGCATCGGGTGGTGCTGGGCTCACTTGCGCTGATGCGCGATATCTCCCCCGACTATCTGAACCGCTTCATGTGCTACGTCGATACCCTGTTGCTCCTGGAGCACCGGGGCAGGGAAGCGCTTGCCAGCGCAAAAACGACGGCTGCCGGCACCAAGGCGGCCAGTCGCCGCGCTGATGTCAGCCCGCGCCCAGCGCCAGTGCCACGCGGTAGGTGATGAAGGACGCCGAATAGGCCAAGCCGAACAGGTAAGTGGCCATGATCAGTGGCATCTTCCAGCCCCCGGTCTCGCGCTTGACCGCGGCCAGCGTGGCCATGCACTGCGGCGCAAACACGAACCAGGCCAGCAGCGACAAGGCGGTTGCCAGGCTCCAGGTCTGGGCGATCATGGGCGCGAGGGTTTGCGCTGCGCTCTCGCCCGTGGCGGAGAGCGCGTACACCGTGCCCAGAGAACTCACGGCGACCTCGCGTGCCGCCAGCCCCGGCACCAACGCAATGCTGATCTGCCAGTTGAAGCCGATGGGCGCGAACACCACAGCCAGCGCATGCCCCATCATGCCGGCCAGGCTGTACTCGATGGCCGCGCCGCTGGCGCCTGGCGGCGGCCCGGGAAAGCTCGCCAGAAACCACAGCAGCACGGTGAGCGTGAGGATGATGCCGCCCACGCGCTTCAGGAAGATCTCCACGCGTTGCCACAGGCCCAGCGCCACGTTGCGCGGCGTGGGCCAGTGGTACTGGGGCAGCTCCATCATGAGCGGGCGCACCTGACGCCCGGCGCGGGTGAAGCGTTTCAGTATCCACGCCACCGCCATGGCGCCGGCGATGCCGGCCAGGTAGAGCGCGAACAGCACCAGGCCTTGCTGTTGCACCATGCCCCACAACTGGCGCTGCGGAATGAAGGCGCCGATCAAGAGTGCGTACACCGGCAAGCGCGCCGAGCAGGTCATCAGCGGCGCAATCATGATCGTGACCAGGCGGTCGCGCGGATCGGCGATGGTGCGCGTGGCCATGATGCCTGGTATGGCGCAGGCAAAGCTGGAGAGCAGCGGGATGAAGGAGCGCCCGGACAGACCCACGCCGCCCATGAGCCGGTCCAGCAAAAACGCAGCGCGCGGCAGGTAACCCGACTCCTCCAGCACCAGAATGAAGAAGAACAGGATCAATATCTGCGGCAGGAACACCAGCACGCCGCCAGCGCCGGCGATCACGCCGTCCACGATCAGGCTGCGCACCCAACCTGCGGGCAGCAGCCCACCGATGCTGGAGCCGAGCCAGTCCGATACGGCCTGGATGGCGTTGCGCGGCGCTTCCGACCACGAGAACACGGCCTGGAACATCAGGAACAGCAGCAGCGTGAGCAGCAGCGGCCCGAATACCGGATGCAGCACGAAGCCGTCGATGCGGTCGCTCAAGGTGGCGGGAATCGCCTGGTCCAGTTCGAGTTGTTGCAGGATGCTGCGCACCGACTCGTGATCGGCGTGGGCGCTGACCTTGTCCATCTCGGTTGCGCTGTGCTCAGGCACGGGACCCGAGCGCTGCCAGATGGATGGCTCGTCAAGCAGGTGGCGCAGCGCGGCGTCGCCATGGCGGTTCACGCCGATGCTGCGCACCACGGGCAGGCCCAGCACCTGCGACAGCCGATCCGCATCGATGCGGATGCCGCGGCGCTCGGCCACGTCGGTCATGTTGAGCACCAACACGCAGGGCAGTCCCAGGCGCTTGACTGCCAGCACCAGGCGCAGGTTGCGCCGCAGGTTGGTGGCGTCGACCACGCACACCACCAGGTCCGGGCGCTTTTCGCCGCTGGCGCGTCCGGCCAGCACGTCGCAGGTGACACGCTCGTCGGGTGAGCGTGGATACAGCGAATAGGCGCCGGGCAGATCGAGCACGCGCAGCGTCTTGCCCGCATGCGTGACGAGCTTGCCCTCCTTGCGCTCGACCGTCACGCCGGCGTAGTTGGCCACCTTCTGGCGGCTGCCCGTGAGCAGATTGAACAGCGCCGTCTTGCCGCAATTGGGGTTGCCCACCAGCGCCAGCAACGGGCCGCTTGGGTGGAAGTGAACGACCGCTTCGCGCGTCACGGAGCCTCCCCTTGAATCCACGGCAGCACCTGGATGCAGGCCGCTTCGGCCCGGCGCAGGGCAAAGGTGGAGTGGCCCACGCGCACCGCCAGCGGGTCGCGTCCGGGCAGGCCGCGCGCCATCACGCTCACGCGTTCACCCGGCAGAAAGCCAATCTCTTCGAGCCGCTGCGGCCAGTCGGAACCGTCCGCCAAATCGATCAGCGCGTGCACGGCATAGGACACCGCGAGTTCGGCCTGATCAAGGGAAATCGGCAGCAGACACAGGTCGAGTGTGGTAGCCGGGGGCACAGCATGTGGTCGCAGAACAAACTCCTTGTGGCGCCAACGCATGGGCGTGGCTGAGGACTATTTGACGTCATTGTAGATCAATGCGAATCATTCGCATTTAATGGGTCGGTGCGGTACGTCTGCGCAGGGGACAGGGCGGAACATGATCCAATAGAGCCATGAAGCCCTTTTGCAGCGCCTGCTTTCGTCGTCTGGGTGGCCTGGTGCTCGCACTTGCCGCCCTGTGCGCCTGGGCGCAGGATCGGCCGAATCCGCCTCCCTGGACGCTCACGCAGGATGGTGCTTACGCCATTCATCTGAGTGACAAGTTGGCCTGGCGGCGCTGCGTCGAGGGCATGCACTGGGACGGCAAGACCTGCGTTGGCACTCCGGTTCTGGCCAGCTTTGCACAGGCCATGGCACTGGCGGCTGAGCGTAGAAAAGCCGATGGCGTGGAATGGCGACTCCCCAGCGTCACCGAACTGCAGCGGCTGGTGAACAAGAACGCGAATCCACCGGGCCTGGATACCAAACTGTTTCCGGCTGCTCCGGGTGAATGGCAGTGGGCAGGGACGGCCAACGTCAGGGCCACAGCGGTCAATCCCTACAACTACGGCAATATCGCTCAAGGGCGTTCCACCGACAGCGCCAATCAGATGACCGTTCTGATGGGCTGGGCCGTCCATCCGCTGAGTGGTGAAGCCCGTGCGGTGAATAAACGTTCCAGACTTCTGGTGCGGTTGGTGGCACCTCAAGACTGAGGGTTAACGTGAAACTTAACGCAGGACGACAACCGGCGCCTGTGCCAGGCCGGACCGGATCATCCAGGCAAAAACAGAATCAACCGTGACGGTCTCGATCCGGTCGCTGAAACGCTTCTCGCTGGGGTGGTCGTCGAACGCCACATTGGCCGCAGTGACGCGCGCACCCAGCCGGGTCAAAGCGCCGATGTTGAGCGCGGTGGGCTGATAGTCTTTTTCGCGCAGCCAGGACTGGGCCTGCGGTCGACCCCAGCGGCTGTCTGCGCCCGGTGTCATGGCAAGCGCCAGGGTCTCGATCGCCCATTGGTTCGACTGCTGGTATTTGAGGCCCCACACGTAGCTCACCATGCTGTAAGGGTTCACATGCATTTGCACGGAGCGTGGCTCGTCCAACAGCAGCGCGAGCAATTTTTCCTGCACTTCGGCCTGGGGCACGACCCAAGCCGCTTCGTATTGCCACAGGTCATCGAGAAAGAACTCGCCCAGCCCTTGTCGATAGATGTCCGCCTCGGCCTTGCCGCACTCATTGAGCTTGTGCAGCACGCGCCACACATGGCCACTTTGAGCATCGTCCTGGCGGTAGGCGAAACCGAAATGCGAGTAGCGCACGCCGTACTTGCTCAGGTCCTGCCCGGCACGCGCCAGCAGCACCACCTTGGAGTCGCTGGCGTCAAGCGCGTTCAGGGTGCGCATTGCCAAGTTGAGGGCGCGCGTTATGGTCTCAATCTTTAGCGCTTGGGGCTCAGCACAGGCGCGACCCGCGTAAACCACCGGGCTGCCGAGCAGCGCGACCGCCAAAGCGGCCACCCCGGCCCAGCGACGCGCTTTCATGGCGTGACGCGCTCGGTATGCATCAGGGCGCGGCCCACTTCATTGGGTATGAAGGCAATCACCTGACCCGCCACCGACAGCACTACGCCGGCGCTGATGAGGCTCACCGTCACGGTCGTGCCCACCGCGGTCGACACGCCGGACGCCACTTTGCCCGCCACCTCAATGCTGGCGCGCGCCCCATCGGAGGCGCGTTCCAACACATAGACAGTGCCGCGCGCCGAGAGTTCGACACTCTTGATCACCAGCGCCGCACCCGCAGCAGAAAAAGCCACGGGCAGCGCCACCGCCACCCCTGCCACGGCACTGGCACCGACCACCACCGACGCCAAAGGCAGCGCCGACAGGGCGCTCAGCGTGGATGCACCACCCGGCGCCTGGGCGCCAAAACCGGCACCCGAACCGCAGACCAAGGCTGCGGCGATCGTGGTCAAAGCAATAAATCGAGCTCTCATACTGACACCTCCAAAAGGGACGGTTGGGTTTCGGTGCAGATCATAGCCTTGTCAAACTCCGCGACAAGGCAAGCCCGACCTTCGCTTGGGCATCCTCGAGCATGTCTCGTTTCAATGCCTGGATTGGATTGGGATCACGGGTGAGATTGCGGCGTCAGGGATGACCAAAGAAGACAAGATTTTGTCCTGCTCGGAGAAGATGATTGCCCCCGTCCGGGTCGAAGGTGGCGGCACCGTGGACGGCAATGCCGACTTCGAACGCTGGCGCGGCATGTCGCTGCCCGAGCGAGCCCGGCCCATGGCCATCTTCACTGCGCTGTCGAGCGATGTCTACATCGAAGGTATTACTGTGAGGAATGCC
>CAIVXG010000112.1 GCA_903909815.1 uncultured beta proteobacterium
ATCAATCAGACGTCCAATCAACTCCACCATCTCCGCCGACACGCCGTTGCGCTCCAGTGTGCTTGTCTTCATACGCAGTCACTCCAATTGTGCAGGATGAAGACATTATAAACGGTACTTTAGTAATTACCTAACCCCTTAGGTTCATCGGCCAAAATCTTTCGCTCATCTCCGCATGGGCGCCGAGCTCCGCAGATCCCAGCCTTATCGTCCGAGGCATTCTTGAATGGAGGCGTGAAACGTAAACTGCGGCCTGATACGTACTGATCTGAGAAGTTCTTGAAAACAGCATTTTGAACTTCAAGCCCATATTCAGAGCAACCCACCACCAAAGGACCATAGACATGAACTTCACGGTCACGGCAGTCGCAACCTCTATCGCGGCTCTAATCCTGGGGCTTTTTTGGCTTTTCGCTGGAAGCGTGTTGCTCAAGCGGTGGGGGCTTGAGGCGAATGCACTGGGATTGCTCGTTGGTCGGCGTCTCGGTGCGGCTTACCTCGGCATTGCCATGATGTTGTTCCTTGGCCGGTCCGCACCACCCTCAGAACTCCGGTCGTCCGTATCCATCGCAATGCTTGGTGCGCTTGTGTTGTTGGCACTCCTTGGTCTCTTTGAGCTCAAGGCAAAGCGAGTCGGCAGGGGCATTTTGGCGAGCGTCGCTGTCGAACTCCTTCTGGCGGCTGGCTTTGCCACGGTTCTGTTGGCGGAAAGCACAACTTGATTCGGCCATCGATCTGCGCTCCCCACCGCAATTTGCTCAGGCGGAATTTGGCTTCCCCCTGCGAAGCGCTGCCGAGTGGAGCATGTTGTAGCGCCAGCCGGGTTTCAGTAGCGTAGAGGCTCAGAATGTCGAATCCGAACAGATGACACCCGACGGCACGCCCATGAAACGCTACGCCATCCGCATGACGGCCCTTCGTTGAGGTGAATTACCCCAATGACTGCAGGAAGGCCGCCCCGTCCGTGACAAAACGAGCACCTGAATTGGCGCACCATTCGTTAGACATTCACTCGCTTTTCTGATGAACTCAACAAAAGACCAGCGCCATGATCGCGGGATCTTCCAGAAAATTCAGCAACGCATAACCGGACATGCGGTAGACCAGCAACGTTGCCCGCTCAATCAACTCCGTCGGGATCACCGCTTGGGCCCAGGATGCAGCACCGGCCCCTTGGGTCCACGCGACCTCACGCCTCGAACTTGGCGTAGTACTGCGCCACGGCCGGTGTCTGGGCAATGCGCCGCATGTGCACATTGAGTTGCGGCGCGACGCTTTCCACCAAGTCAGTCGGGATATGATCCAAGCGGCCGGAGTTGAGACCGCGCACGTAGCCAAACACCTTCAGGTCTGCAATGGTGAGTCGATGGTCGGCAAAGTACTCCGCACCGTGTGCCTGCAACTGCGTTTGCAACCAGCGCAGGTAAAGTGGTATCGGGCCGTCGACCAGTGCGGTACGGGCCGCCTTCAAGGCGTCACCGGTCATGCCGAAGGTGCTGCCCAATTTGGCATTGATATCTTCAACGGCATCCAGCACTTCGTCACATAGCAGGGCCTGGAAGGCGTCCACGGGGTACAGGCCTGCCAGCTTGCCCGCATAGCGCGTGATCGCGTCGCTCTGTGTGACTTGGACGCCATCGACCTCCAGCGTGGGCACCTGTCCAAAAGGCGTGGACTGACGCACTTGGGCAAAGTCGGCAAAAGCAAAACGATAGTCCTCGAAGGCGATGTTGCCAATGTGCATGGCCAGGCGCGCTGGTTCAGCGCGTCCGCCCTGAATATCGAAGTAGGTGAGTTTGAGATGGCTCATGCGTGTGATCCAAAGGTTGCCCGGCGCAGGGTGCACGGGAGTTGCTGCGGATTCTATGCCGATGTCGCCCTGTGCCTCCCGAACCACCGAACAGGAAGCGTCGCACTGCAAGCCTCGCAGGCTGTGGGCGCGGTGGTCTGCGCCGTGCTCGCCTCAGTGCGGTTGCGACAACAACTCGGAGACGGCGTTACGCAGCCACTGGTTTGCCGGGTCCTGGTGGTAGCGCGCGTGCCAGTGCTGCTTCACGTCGTATTCGGGCAGCGCAAACGGCACCGGGAAGACGCGAAAGGCACCGCGACCCTGCAGCACGTCGCCAAGGCGCTGGGGCAGGGTGGCGATCAGGTCCGTGTGCTCGATCGCAAACGCCGCACCCAGGAAGTTGGGGATGCGCATGACCACGCGCTGTCGAATCCCAAGACGCGCGATCTCGCGCTCCAGGATCAGCGGAGCCGAACCCGAAGAGCTCACAACGGCGTGGTCCTCGGCCTCGAACTGCGCCAGTGTGAGGCGCTTGCGTATGCGCGGATGGCGTTGCGCCAGCACGCACACAAATTGCTGCCGAAACAGCAGTTGCTGATAGAAGCCCGCATCGAGCTGAGGGATCAGGCCGATGGCCAGATCCGCCGCACCGCTCTCCAGCAGTCGCGCGGTGTCCCCCGATAGCGGAAAGATCTCTATGCGTATGCCCGGCGCCGTCAGGCGCAGCTTCTGCCACAGCTTGGGCAGCAGCACCAGTTGGCTGATGTCGGTCATGCAGATGCGGAACTGGCGCTCGGACGTGGCGGGATCAAAACCGCTGCGATGCGCCAGCACCTGGGTCACGGCCTCGAGCGCCGCGCGCACCGATGGCAGCAGGGTCTCGCAAAATGGCGTGGGCTGCATGCCTGCGGAGGTGCGCACGAACAGCGGGTCGCCAAAGTGGCGGCGCAACTTGGACAGCGCCACGCTCGCTGCCGGCTGGCCCAAGCCCAGGGTGGCAGCGGCGACGCTGACGCTGCGGCTCTGGTAGATTTCGTCCAGCACTGAGAGCAGACGACTGTCGATGGCATTCATGCCTGGACTATACGAAATTCGAATACGGTGTATCGCTCGCCGGGCATTTACAGCCCCTGCCCCTTCCCCTAGGATCGCGCCCACGTGCAAAATCCGATGGGAGACATCATCATGCAAGAACTCGGTCGCCTCGAAGACCTGCCACTGGAATACCGCTCGGCGCTGACCGAGAAGAACCTGGTGCCGCTGTGGCCCAGCTTGCGCGCCGTGCTGCCCCCGGGCGTGCCCACGCGCCGCACCCAGCCGATTTGCTGGCCCTACCAGGAACTGCGCCCGCTGCTGCTACAGGCAGGGGTTCTCACGCCCATGGAAAAGGCCGAGCGCCGCGTGCTGGTGCTGGCCAACCCCGGCCATGGCCTGGAGAACATGAAGGCCTCGGCCACCATCTATCTCGGGATGCAGCTGCTGCTGCCGGGCGAGTGGGCACCGGCGCACCGCCACACGCCCAACGCCGTGCGCATGATCGTCGAGGGCGAAGGCGCCTACACCACGGTGGAAGGCGAGAAATGCAGGATGAGCCGCGGCGATCTGATTCTGACTCCCACCGGCCTGTGGCACGAGCACGGCCACGACGGCGAAGAGCCCGTGGTCTGGCTCGACGTGCTGGACCTGCCGCTGGTGTATTTCATGGAGACCTCGTACGTGACGGAAGGCAAGCGCCAGGCCGTCACCAGCGAAGCTGCCGACAGCGCCTACCATTGCGCCGGCGTACTGCCTGCGCCGGCGTTCAAACGCGCGGGCTCGGCCTTCCCCATGCTGCACTACCCCTGGGTGAATGTGCGTGCCGCCCTGGTGTCCATGGCAGCGCGCCAGCCAGACGCCGAAGCCGTGCAGGTGGCGTATGTGAATCCCGAGACCGGCGCCGACTGCCAGAAGATCCTGGGCTACTCCGCGCTGATGCTGCGTCCGGGCGAAGCGCTGAACCTGCCGGCGCGCTCCTGCGCCACGGTGTTCCACCAGATCGAAGGTGGCGCTCATGTCAGCGTCACGGCTCAGTCCTTCAAACTCGCCGCAGCCGACACCTGCTGCATCCCGGGTTACACGCCGGTCACGCTGCGCAACGACTCGGCCACCGAACCCGCCTTTCTCTTCATCGCCGACGACGCGCCGCTGCAAAAGGCCCTGGGCCTGTACGAGATCCGCAACCCATGAAGTGAGTTCCGTTGCAAGCACGGCGCATCCATCCGCCCGGTTCGTCATTGCGAGCAAGGGGCGGCAATCCACCCAATTCGTCATAGCGAGCTCAGCGAAGCAATCCAGGATGTTTCAGCATGGACTGCCACGTCGCTGGTGCTTCTCGCAGTGACGGACCTGTTGATCGACCATTTTTCAATCCACCCACCATTCATGACCACCTCCCACTACGTCCTTACCCCGCCCGAAACCCCGTCCCTGCCGGTACAGGGCAGCGCGCAGCGCTTTCCCGTGAACCGCATCTTCTGCGTCGGCCGCAACTACCACGCGCACGCGATCGAGATGGGCCGCCCGGTGGACAAGGACAAGGCCAAGCCCTTCTATTTCACCAAGGCCAGTTCCACCCTGGTCGAGTCGGGCGCCACCGTGCCCTACCCCTGCGCCACGCAGAACTACCACTATGAAATGGAGCTGGTGGTGGCCATTGGCGCCCGTGGGTTTCGCGTCAAGGAAGCCGACGCTGCAGCGCTCATCTACGGCTATGGCGCCGGCCTGGACATGACGCGGCGCGACCTGCAACTGGTGGCACGCGAAACCGGGCGCCCCTGGGATCTGGGCAAGGATTTCGAGAAGTCGGCCGTCTGCAGCGAGATCGTCCCCAAGGGTATGTTGGGCGTACTCAAAAGTGGCGCCATCGAGCTCGAAGTGAACGGCCAGACGCGCCAGCGCGGTGACCTGAACCAGTTGATCTGGGCCATCCCCGAGCTGCTCGCCGACCTGTCTCAGTTCTATCATCTGGAACCCGGCGACCTGATCTACACCGGCACACCCGAGGGCGTGGGCGCAGTGCAGAGCGGCGACAAGATCACCGGCCACGTGGAGCACGTGGGCAAGGTGGCGCTCACGATCGGCTCAGCCGAATAAACACTCATTGCAGACGCGCTGACTTTCACGTCAACCTACCCTATCAGCCATAGCCATCGAACGAGAAAACAGTACCATGAATTCACAACTTAGCGCCGTCGTTGCCGGCGCCGGAATTGGCGGCTTGACCGCGGCCGCCTGCCTGCTACAGAAGGGCTTCAAGGTTCGCGTCTATGAACAGGCCGAGGTTCTGGGTGAGGTGGGCGCAGGGATTCAAACCAGTGCCAATGCCGTCAAGGTGCTGTACGCCCTTGGACTGCGTGACGAACTCGAAAAGTTCGCGGTGCGTCCGCAAGCCTTTGAATTCAGGCGCTTTGACAGCGGCGAGGTGATGCATCGCATTGCACTTGGGGAGCAGCATGAAAGCGCCCATGGCGCGCCTTACTACCATCTGCACCGCGCCGATCTTCATGCCTTGCTCGCGCGCACGGTGCGTGAGCTTGATCCCGATTGCATCCACTTGAACGCCAAGGTCGAAAGTTTTGAAGAAAGCGCCGACGGCGTGACGCTCAAGCTGGCCGATGGCGCGCGCATCCAGGGCGATGTTTTGATCGGCGCGGATGGCATCAAATCCGTGATTCGTTCACAAATTCTGGGCCAGACACCCGTGAGTTACACCGGGGACATCGCCTGGCGCGCCGTGGTTGCGGTGGAGCGCTTACCCAAAAACATCATGCAGCGCATCTCCACGGTCTGGTGCGGGCCGAAGAAGCATGCGGTCATGTACTACCTGCGCTCCGGCAGCTTGATGAACTTCGTTGGGCTCGTGGAACATGGCCAACCCGAAAACGAGTCCTGGACTCAAAAGCGCCCCTGGCAGGAACTGAAGGCCGATTTTGAGGGCTGGCATCCCACCATTCAGACCGTCATCGATGCCATCGACAAGGACAGCTGCTACCGCTATGCGCTGAACAACCGGCCCCCGGTATCCAACTGGAGCACGCCAAGGGCCACGCTGTTGGGTGACTCCGCCCATCCGACACTGCCTTACATGGCCTCGGGTGCGGTGATGGCGATTGAAGACTCGGCCGTGCTCGCCCGCTGCCTGCAAGAGCGCACGAGCGTGCCCGAAGCGCTGCAGCGCTACCAGCGAAACCGGATTGAGCGCACCGCGCGCATCGTCAACGAATCCACAGACAGCCGCGGCCTTTACCGGATTGAAGATGAGGATGAGATGCGCAAGGCTTTCGAGCAAAGAAATCTGGCCAAATCCAGGGCGCAGTGGCTTTACTCCTACGACGCACTGCATGTGCCCTTGATCTGAATTCAACGAAAACCAGTCCTTTCGCCCCTCTTGCCCCGCCCCACAATTCAAACCCAAAAAGACACTGATGAACATGCCTCAAGGAATTAACGTTCGCCATTTCATTGACGAGCGCAGGTTCGGGAAATATCAATTGCTCGTCACCGCCATGTGCGCGCTGGTGGTTTTTCTGGACGGCTTCGACACGCAGGCGATCGGCTACGTGGCTCCCGCCATCGTCAAAGCTTTCGCCGTCAATCGCTCAGCGCTGAGTCCGGTCTTTTCAGCCAGTCTGGTGGGGCTGATGTTGGGTGCGCTGCTGGGCGGACCGATTTCAGACCGCTTCGGCCGGCGTCCCGTCCTTCTTACGGGCATGCTGTTCTTCGGCGTAATGTCGTTACTGACGGCATACGCCACATCCATCCCCGAACTGCTGGTGCTGCGGCTGCTGACCGGACTCGGACTGGGCTGCGTCATGCCCAACGCGATTGCGCTGACGAGCGAATTCTCGCCCGAACGCACGCGCTCCACGGCTGTGATGGTGATGTTTTGCGGCTTCTCGCTCGGTGCTGCCCTGGGCGGCTTGGCGGCTGCCGCTCTGATACATGACTATGGCTGGCAATCGGTGTTTGTCGTCGGCGGTGTGCTGCCCTGCCTCGCCACGGCGGTGCTGTGGGTGTACTTACCCGAGTCGGTGCGCTTCCTCGTCGTGAGCGGTCGGCAGGACCCCCATATTCTGAAGACGCTATCCAAAATCGATCCTACTTTTGTGCATGAGCCTTCCATTCGATTCGTCGCAGATGAACACAAGTCGCAAAGCTTCCCGGTGAAACAGTTGTTTGCCGACAAGCGCGTCGTGTTCACTCTGCTGATCTGGCTCGTCTTTTTCATGAGCTTGATGGACTTGTATTTCCTCTCGAACTGGCTGCCCATCATCATCAGCGATGCTGGCATACCCATCGCTTCAGCCGCCTTGATCACCGCCATGTTGCAGATCGGCGGCACCGTGGGCACCCTGGTACTGGGACGGGTGTTCGACAAGGTGTCGCCGTTTCGCGCGCTGTCGGTCATCTACTTTCTGGCGGCCGCATTCATCGTGCTGGTAGGCACGGTCGGCACCTCGATTCCCCTGCTCGTGATCAGCATTTTCGGCGCGGGCTTCTGCGTGGTCGGAGGGCAGATCGGAGCCAATGCGCTCACGGCA
>CAIVXG010000113.1 GCA_903909815.1 uncultured beta proteobacterium
AGTATACATAGCGCAAATTTGGCAACGTGCCAACCCGCATTCCACACCCACCCACCAGCGTTTCTGGCCAACCCAAGACAGGCAAGCCCTCCGATCCCAGGAGGGCCCTTGGACAGCGCATCAAGGCCTTGCGCCGGGAGCACCAGCTCACGCAGGAGGATCTGGCCGAGGGCAGCGGCATGTTTCGTACCTACATGAGCCGCATCGAATCGGGCCAGGCAAATCCGACACTGACCATGCTGCACGACATCGCGGCGGCCTTCAACATCGATATCGGCGAGCTGTTTGTGCCGACTGAACCCACGGTGACGCGAACCGGCACGCAGCGCACTGCGCCTGCCGTTGCGCAGCGCGTCGTGTCGCCCAAGCCCAGGCTGTCTCGCGGAAGGGTTTCTCGCTAGCGCGTACTGCATGGCTCAACCCTCGGCGCAAAGCACGACGCGCCTGGCGTGGATGAGGTCGTTGCGGCCGATCTGCGGCTGACCCGTCGCCAGGGAGGAAGAGATCGCGCAGTTCAGCGCGTACTGCAGCACGCCCTCGATGTCGGCAATGGTGCATCCGTGCAGGTCAGCGGCCACCTCAAAGGCGTCCAGCCCGTGCTGCAACTTCACGCCCTTCACCTTGAGCCAGCGGCTCACGTGCGGCGCCAACAGCTCCAGCGGTGGCGCTGAGAAACCAATTTTTTCTGAAAACCGACCCGAGCGAAGCAGCGCGGGGTCGATCTGCTCGGGGTGGTTGGTCGCAGCCACCCACACCACGTCGCGCACCTTCTCGTTGGCGCCGTCCATGAGCATGAGCAGCTTGTTGGTAAGCTCCGGCGTGGGCGAGTACTGACGGTTTCGCAGCACATCGTCGGCCTCGTCGATGAAGATCAGCGTGGGGCGCAAGTCCTTGGCCTGGGCGTACAGTTTGTCCAGCCGGGTGCGATCGGACAGCAGCTCAGCGCCAGCCACCGTCAGAAAAGCCCAGCCCACTTCCCTGGCCAGGGCGCGCGCCGCGGCCGTCTTACCTGTGCCGCTGGGTCCGTACAGCAACACGCCCGCGGGCAAGCTGCCGCCCAGCGCTTCCAGGCGCGCCACGTCCTTGAGTCGGCGCGCAATGAGGTGCAGTGCATCGGCGCAATCGCGCTCCAACACCAGATCACTCAAGGGTTTGGCGTCACTCGAAGACGCGCCGCTTGCTCCTTGTACTTCGCGCAATGCCATCATCCATTGGGCCAGACCGATAAAGGTGTCTGTCTCTCGGGTGGCCACATCGGGCAAGGCCTTGCACACCGCCATGAGGCGTGCCACAGAAAACCCGTTCCAGCGCACCGCCACCGAGCGCGCCTGCTTGGCGTCGACTCTCAAGCCAGGTGCGTATCTGCTTACCCCCGCCTGAATCAGTCCGATGCGCGCCTCCTCATCAGGCGGCGGAATCTCCACCTTGAAATCGAACCTGCCCTCGCGCACCGCAGCCGCATCCAGCAAGCTGAGATAGTTGGTCGCCCCCATGAGCACCACGCGGCTCTCGCGCAGGTTCACGATTTCGGTGAGCAGCGTGTTGGTGATCTTGGCGTCTTCGGCGTTGTTGCTGTTTCTGTCGCGAGAGGGAATGAAGGAGTCGATCTCGTCGATGAACAGCACGCACGGTGCGCAGCGGCTGGCGTAGGCAAAGGTCTTGCTCAGCACCTTGGGCATGTTGCCCATCCACTGGCTGGAGACATCGCCATAGGTGAGCACGATCAGGGGCACGCCGAGCTCACCGGCCAGGCCCTGGGCAAAGACTGTCTTGCCGTTGCCGGGCTCGCCGTACAAGAGAAAACCGTTGCGTGGCGCCTCGCCCTCTTCTCGCTGGCTCGCGATCACCCTCTGCGCGGGTGCCAGCAGCTTCTCTTTCACGGAACTCATCCCGAATATCGTCGAGAAGTTCAAGGTCGCCGCCTGCGCCACCACGCTCACCTGGTAGGTGTCATCGTCCTGATCAGCAACGGGTGCCGCCAACGCCCGGCGGGTGCCGCGCTGACGCAGCTGCGCGTTGAGGGCCTCTTGGTCGCAGCGCTTCCAGGGAACAAACCCAAAGGCAGGCTGAGCGCGGCGCAGGTAGACAATGAACAAGCCTTCCATGGCTATGAGCCAGGTGTGCAGGCTGGCAAAGACGTGGGGGCCTGAGCCCAGCAGCGCGCAAACCATGACGATCAGGTAGTTGCGACCGGTGATGGGCATATAGGCCAGTGCCTGGGGTTGATCGATGAGCGGATAACGCCTGTCGCTCCAGGGCACCAGACTCAAAACGTCCAGCACATAGACGAGGACGTACAAGACAAAGCCACTGTGCAGGGTCCACACAAACAGGCTGTAGCAAAACCACTGGATGGGCGCGCCAGAGGCTTCACTGGGGCTGAGGGGATGAACCATGGCCAGGACGTACCAGAGATACCACAGCGCTCCCAGGAAGATCAAAGGAAAACTCAGGGCGAACAGAACGTTGCTGGGGCTCAAAAATCGCTCACGGTAACGACACGCCCAGGCCGACTGCGTGACGGCCGAAGGTGCGTCATGCGGATTGAACTGGGCGTTCAGCGCGGTCGTACTCATTGACTTCTCAGCCCATGGCACACGTCGCTGCCAACGACGCAGACGTCGTCCGCGTCCAGGAGGCGTGCGCGGCGCTCCAGGCCGACCCCTTTGGCGATGAGCACGACGCCGTTGAGCAGGAATGTGTGGCTCTCGGTTTGGACCTCGGTGTTGACTCGCCAACTGCCGCTATAGCGGACCCTTTGCGCGGCACCCAGGTACTGGCGCGTCTTGGGAGCCCAGCGATCATTGGCCCACTCAAGCAGCCAGGGAGACGCGGCTATGCCCAACAGCAACACAACCATTGTCGAAGACAGCACCACCACCAGTCGGGTGTCGTCCCTGACAGGGGAATTGGTACGGTGGTCCGCGCCGGAACGCGCGGCGCAGGGTTCTTTGGTGATCGAGTCCGGGCACGCCGATGTGCCAGCCGCTGGCGCGGAAACGCTGGGGGTGACGCTCCCGGGGGAGGAGTGCTGCGGCGTGAGAGGGTCTGGTGTCATGGTGGTTCCTTGGGGTTAAGGCGAATCGGTGCGAATGCGAAAAACCGCGACGGGGTGCGCAAGCGCTGCCACGTCAGAGCAACTCCGTGCAGCGGTGCTGCTCGTCGCACAGGAAGCGCTGCGAACTGGCACGCAGTTCCAGGCTCACCGCTGCACCCTTTGGCAAACTCACGCCTTCAGTCATTGCATAAAAGCCCAGATCGGTCTGGACCAGCGAGCGCGTAAAGAACCCCTGGCTCAACGTGACCGAAATCACATGGCCACCCGGTTGCACGGACCTGACGATTTGCTGGCGACCCTCGCTCCAATAGAGCAGCAGCGGCACGCCGACAAAGGCAAGCAAGACAGTGCCCGACACCACCAGGATGAACCCGATCAAAACGGACTTCTGAAGGCGCTCGAAGAGCGGGAGCTTTCTAGCTGACGGCGGGGTGCCGGTCTGAGCGGCGCTGGTGTCGGTGGCGAAACGCGAGGGGCCTGAATCGGGGGATGCCCCATCAACGCGTTGCGTTGGGCTGGCAGCACCCGGTCCCTGCAGGTTGAGGGCTTCACGGGGGATGACGTAGCCCGGCGGCAGGTGCGGACCGCAGATTTCTGGATGAGGGGATTCGAGGTCGGTGGAGGTTGTGGTGTATGTGTTCATGATCGTCTGTTCGAATAAGAAAAATGAAGTGAGTGAGGTTTTTTGGGCAAAGCTTTTCCTCGGGTCCTGGGACTTGCGTTTTTTGCGCAAGACGCTGGACTGGCGGCTGGATGTCAGAAAGGGAGTTGGCTCAGAACGCACCCGCGTTGCGGCATAGAGAGAAGCGTCGCCACCGCGATCGAGCCGGCTACTGCGCGGGGGGTGGTTGGGCGAGGGATGATTTCATGGGGGATTTGTCCTCAGTGCCAACTCGGACCACTCCAACAGCCAAGGCCATATAACCTGGGGGTTGCTTGACAATGCGCACACCAATTGTTGGCGCGCGCAATCGAGGGTGAGGCGTTGTTGGCATTTCGTTTTGTTGAAGGGGCTATTTCAAGCTACACCATGTCGCACATCTGTCAAGTGGGGTTTTGAGGGGAAATCCTGAAATATCTGGAATTTCGTTTTGAATATTTGATTTCGATTTCAGCTTCTCAAAAGGAACTGCTCCGTGCCGCGTTTAAGCGACCGGGCGAGGACGCCGATTGAGGGCTCCTTCCTGGGCTTTGACGTGCCAATAGAGACGGGAGAACGCAATCAAGAACATCAACATGAAACGCGCGGTTGCCGTCCACCCCACAGGCTGGGGTTGGTTCCACAGGCCCATGGTCTTGATCAAGTCAGACGAAAACTCCGGATCCGTTCGTGCGTCGTCAATGTTGGCTAGGCGATGGGTGACTCGCACAGCGCCGAGCATATCTCCTATGGCACCCTGGTAGACAGGGTTGAGCGATATCCAATGAGGCGCTGGGGGTTGTTCCACTGCCACGGGAGTCGCCAGCGGCGTTGAACGGCGAACTGGTACAGCCAAGTCTGGGTTGAGGTCGAGCGCCGTCATTTTGAAGTCGACGGCGCGAAGTGTAGACGGCGTGGTGTCCGTTGATGATTCGATGTTTTGCATGAGGATTCCTGTACTTTCGTCCTTGTTGGCGGCGCATCAAAGCCGCACCTGAAATTCAGAATCTCACAGAAGTTGAATCTGTCAAGTGGGTCCACGTGGTCATGCTTAGCGCTTGCATTCACCAAGGATCAGCGCACCGTCCATTAGCCGACCGAACGTCGTCAATGTTTACAGAGCGCTGCGGGATCGCACCGAACCGATCTGGGCACCTCGAAAACGCCGGGGGCTGCCGCGAACCAATAGCAGCAGGCACTTTGACGTGGCTACGGTCTTTTGGACGTCCCGGTGCCTTTATGAAGGTCGCCGCGTGCCCCTACGGCGATTTGATATTTGGGTGACCGGTTTCTGGCAGAGCGCTTTGACAATTGAATACCGGGTTACGACCAACAGCCGACGTTGGACGAACCGCTGGAGTTGCCCGCTAGCAATTTCTCAGCAGCGTTGCCAAGAGCCGACAGGACTTCCAGTTGGAGTCTTTCATCGGAAATTGCACCGGCAAGCATCACTGCACCGACGTTCTGCTTCGTCAGTAGGGTCTGCATGCACTGCCATTTCATCGGTTCACTGGAATGGCACCTCGTCCCACCATGGGAAGAATTCCGGCATGTCTGTTGATACCCGATCCGGATAGACCGGGGAGCGCTTTTCCAGAAAAGCGCTAACGCCTTCTTTGGCGTCGGCTGACCGGCCTCGGGCTTGCAAGGCTCGGCTGTCAATTTGATGGGCTCGCATTGGATTGTCTTCACCTGACATACGCCATAGCATCTGGCGTGTCAGGGCAATCGATACAGGTGCCGTGTTGTCTGCAATTTCACGAGCCAAGGCCCGTGCCGCTGGCAACAAGTCCTCGGGGGAATGAATCGAGCGCACCAGCCCGTGCTTGAGCGCCTCTGACGCATCAAAGACACGACCGGTGTAGCACCATTCGAGTGCCGTTTGCATACCCACCAGCCGTGAGAGAAACCAGGAAGAGGCAGCCTCGGGAACAATACCCCTGCGCGCAAAGACAAAGCCGAAACGGGCGTTGCTCGAGGCCATCCGGATATCCATGGGCAGGAGCATCGTCACCCCGATTCCGACTGCTGCTCCGTTGACAGCACCGATCACGGGTTTGAGACTGCGAAACGTTCTGAGCGTCTGCAGTCCCCCGCCATCCCGGTACACATCACCAACGCGCATGGATTCGCGCTGTGGGTTGGATTGCGCAGCATAGTCAAAGGTCTCCCCGCCGCGCGACAAATCGGCACCTGCACAAAACGCCTTGCCGGCGCCCGTCACAATGACAACACGTACGGCGTCGTCGGCGTCTGTTTCGTCAAACACTGCTATGAGTTCATCACGCATTCGCGGCGTGTACGCGTTCATCTTTTCGGGTCGGTTCAAGGTGACGGTGGCAATGCCAGCGTCAACAGCGTATTGGACCGTTTGCAGTTCGTTCAATGTCATCTCCATTCCCTTTGGTCTTGGCGTGCCACCCGGCGAAGGCCGGATATTGGCGTTGGACCACGAAGTGCGGCGGCGAGCCGTCGGGCGCTCGGCGTGCGGCGCGTCCCTTCCCCAGGGATGTCCATGGCGTGTGTCTGGGTGTCGCGCATCTCGGCGTCAATGAAGGCGCTAAACCTCTGACTTGTCCTGCGTCCTGGTGTCGAAGTCGCTGGCATCGTGACGCTCGTGCAATTGCTTGGCCGGTTCACCGAATGTGCGGTTGACCATCCGACCGCGCTGGACGGCCGGACGTTGGGCAATCTGCTTGGTCCAGCGCAACACATGTGTATAGGTCTGAACTTGCAGGAATTCACCAGCTTCGTACAGTTGCCCCATGGCAAGCGTGCCGTACCAAGGCCAGACCGCCATGTCGGCAATGGTGTACTCATCTCCCGCCAGGTAGGGACTTTGCGCTAATCGTTGGTCAAGCACATCTAGCTGGCGCTTGACCTCCATCGCGTAACGATCGATCGCGTATTCGATCTTGGTCGGAGCGTAAGCGTAGAAATGACCAAAGCCGCCGCCAAGAAAAGGCGCACTGCCCATCTGCCAGAACAGCCACGACAGGCATTCGGCACGCTTGGCAGTGTCAGCAGGGAGAAAGGCGCCGAACTTCTCGGCCAGATGGATGAGAATCGCACCAGACTCAAACACCCGGATCGGGGCTGCTCCACTGCGGTCCACCAGCGCCGGGATCTTGGAGTTTGGGTTGACTGAGACGAAGCCGCTACCGAACTGGTCGCCTTCGTTGATCCGGATCAGCCAGGCGTCGTATTCCGCTCCGCAGTGGCCTGCCGCCAGCAACTCTTCCAGCATGACAGTGACCTTGACGCCGTTGGGTGTGCCCAGTGAATAGAGCTGTAAGGGATGGCGTCCCACCGGAAGTTCCTTGTCGTGGGTCGCTCCTGCAGTCGGGCGGTTAATGCTGGCGAAGCGACCACCGTTTTCCTTGTTGGGAGACCATATTTTGGGCGGTGTGTAAGAGGATGAATTGGCCATGAAGTGGGCAGTTTGTAGCGATTGAAGTTTGCTCGGGGCAGGGTGACAACCGCATGTTAAGGCATCCCTGCCAATTTGGCATTTTGTTAATCGCGCAAGATTGGGTAGCTTCCTGCCGCGAGTCATCAGTCTGCATGGCCGCTATGGCTTAGCTGGTATCAACCATGACTGACCGGTCACGTTGGTTCTGATTTAGGGCGGTTGTGGCAAGCGCGAAGGCGGTACGGTGCCAGTTGAGCTGCGAAGAGCGCGGCGTCAATGGGCCGTTGACGCGTACTTGTTGATCGCCTCCCACAAGCCATTCAGGTAGACGGCCCCCAGCGCGCGGTCAAACAGGCCATAGCCGGGTTTGCCGGTCTCGCCCCAGATCATGCGGCCATGGTCCGGGCGTACATAACCCTCGAAGCCTATGTCGTAGTAGGCCTTGACGATGGCCGCCATGTCCAGCGAACCGTCGCAGGACCGGTGGGTCGATTCATAAAACGACCCGTCTGGCTCAACCTTGACATTGCGCAGGTGGCCAAAGTGGATGCGACCCTGGCTGCCAAATTCGCGCACCAAGGCTTCGACGTTGTTGCACAAATCAGCCCCGAGCGAGCCCGAACAGAGCGTCAAGCCGTTGGCCGGTGAGTCAACCATGGTGACCAGACGCTGTAAGTCTTCGCGGTTCTTGACAATGCGTGGCAAGCCAAAAATGGGTCGCGGCGGGTCGTCCGGGTGCATGGCCATCCTGATGCCTGCTTCTTCAGCGACCGGGATGATGGCCTTGAGGAAGTATTCGAGGTTGGCCCACAGGGTTTCCTCATTCACTGACTTGTATTCGGCCAGCAGGCTGCTTAGCTGTTCCGGTCTGTAGCTGGCATCCCAGCCGGGCAGGGCTATGCCTTTTCCTGGGTCAATCCTGGCTACCGCCTTGGCGTCGAACGCCAGGGTGAACGAGCCGTCCGGCAGTTCCTTGGCCATTTCGGTGCGGGTCCAGTCAAATACTGGCATGAAGTTGTAACAGATCACTTTCACGCCCACCGCCGCGCAATGGCGGATGTTTTTCTGGAAGTTGGCAATGAGGCGGTCCCTCGTCGCCTTGCCCAACTTGATGTCTTCGTGGGTCGGCACACTTTCAACCACTTCAAACTTCATCCCCGCTTCTTCAATGCGGGCGCGCAGTGCCTGCAGTTTGTCCAGCGGCCATACCTCACCCACCGGTACGTCGTAAATGGCAGAAACAATGCCGTACATGCCGGGGATCTGGCGGATGTATTCAAGCGTGACGGGATCAGACTCGCCATACCAGCGAAAGGTCATTTTCAAAGCACTGCTCCAAAGGCGTGTGATTTCAATGTATCACGAAGCCGTTGCGGTGAATTGGTGACCTACAATTGTTTGCGGACGGTCTTCATCCATGTCGAATCCTGACTGTTGCAGCAGATTCAAACAAACCGATGAATCAGGCACAGAATCAAACACAGCTCATCGCACTCGACTGGGGCACTTCCTCTTTGCGGGCTTATCGTCTCGGTGCCGACAGTTCGGTTTTGGAGTTGCGCTCACTGCCGTGGGGTGTGATGAAGCTGCCGCAGGTCGTGCTACCCAAGAATTTCGGCGTCGATGAAACGGCGCGCTTTGAGTTTGCCTTTGAAGAGGCTTGCGGCGACTGGATGCGTGCCTCACCGCACGCCCCTGTGATCGCGGCCGGGATGGTCGGCAGCCGCCAGGGCTGGCGCGAAGCGCCCTATCTGTCAGTACCGATTGCGGTAGATCGGATCGGAAGCACGTTGAGCACAGTGCATACCAGAGGCGGCCAGATCCTATACATCGTCCCCGGTCTTATCGAGAACTCGGCGCTGCCCAATGTCATGCGTGGCGAAGAAACCCAGGTGATTGGTGCACTCAGCATGCTCGATTTCGCTAAGACGCCGTGCCACGCAGAGCAGCAACAGGACGAGATTCTGATCGGCTTGCCTGGCAGTCATTCCAAGTGGGTACAGGTGCGGCTACAGCATCAGGAAAAACAGAGTCACATCGAGCATTTCCACACCTTCATGACGGGCGAGGTCTACGCGGCGTTGTGCGAGCACACAATTTTGGGGCGCAGTATGCAGACCGGCGATGTCAAGGGAGACGGTGATGCTGCGTTCGATCGCGGTGTCCTGGTGGCTCAGACCCCTGCCGGACGTGCCGGCGTCCTGTCGACGATCTTCAGCACACGCACACTGGGCCTGACCGGCGTACTTGATGGCGCCGCCCAGCGTGAATATCTTTCAGGTCTGCTGATCGGCCATGAAATGGCGGCATTGCAAGCCTTGTTGGCGCAACAAGGTTTTCAGCCTGCGCGCATCCTGCTGGTCGGCGATGCAGCGCTGTGTGGCCGGTACAGTCGTGCCCTCAGCGCCTATGGCCTTGATCAGGTCGAAATAGCAGTGCAGGCAACGGAACTTGGCTTATGGAAGCTGGCAATGTCTGCCGGTCTGCTTGTCGCATAGCTCACAAAGGGATCATCACATGCTCAAGAATGCATTGCAACACTGTGGACTGATCGCAGTTCTGCGGGGGATTCGTCCGGAAGAAGTCGCGGCCATTGGCCTGACACTGTATGAGGCCGGATTCAGAGTGATCGAAGTGCCTTTGAACTCCCCACAACCGTATGAAAGCATACGGATATTGCGAGCGACGCTGGCCGCGGACTGTGTGGTTGGTGCCGGCACTGTGCTGTCAACAGCACAAGTGGCAGAAGTAAAAAGTGCAGGAGGCGAAATCATCGTGATGCCGCACAGCGACGTCAAAGTGATAGCTGCAGCCAAACAGGCGGCAATGGTCTGTGCGCCAGGCGTAGCCACCCTGACCGAAGCGTTTGCCGCGCTGGCTGCGGGCGCCGATGCATTGAAAATGTTTCCTGCCGAACAACTCAACCCGAGCGTGGTCAAAGCATGGCGCGCGGTCATGCCGCGTGAAGTCACCTTGATTCCGGTGGGCAGCATCACACCCGCAGCGATGGCGCCTTTTGTCGCGGTGGGCGCATCCGGCTTTGGCTTGGGCTCAGCGCTCTATAGACCACGTATGAGCGCAACGCAGGTCGGCCAGATGGCCGACGAATTCATTGCGGCATGGCACTCCGCACAAAAGCAGAAATCAATCTAATTCAATCAAGCCATGAAAATCGTCAAAATCAGCACATACATCGTGCCCCCGCGCTGGTGTTTTCTGAAAATAGAAACCGATGAAGGTGTGTTTGGCTGGGGCGAGCCGGTTGTTGAAGGCAGGGCACACAGCGTTGCGGCTGCCGTTGAAGAACTGTCTGACTATCTCATCGGCAAGGATCCGCGCCATATCGAAGATCACTGGACCGTGTTGTACCGCGGCGGCTTTTATCGCGGTGGCGCAATCCACATGAGCGCACTTGCCGGTATCGATCAGGCACTCTGGGACATCAAAGGAAAAACACTCGGCGTCTCAGTGAGCCAGTTGTTGGGTGGGCCTGTGCGCAACAGTATCCGCGTCTACTCATGGATTGGCGGCGACCGCCCGGCCGATGTCGCCGCCGCCGCCAAAGATGCGGTAGCGCGCGGGTTTACAGCGGTCAAGATGAACGGAACAGAAGAACTGCAGATCGTCGATTCGTATGAAAAGGTTGAAGCGGCACTGGCCAATGTGGCAGCGGTGCGCGACGCCGTCGGTCCTCACATCGGCATCGGCGTCGACTTTCACGGTCGGGTCCATAAGCCGATGGCCAAAGTCCTGATCAAGGAACTGAACCAGTACAAGCTGATGTTCATCGAAGAGCCGGTACTCAGCGAAAACTACGAGGCACTCAAAGAACTGGCGCCGTTGACCAATACCCCGATTGCTCTCGGTGAGCGACTCTATTCGCGCTGGGATTTCAAACGAATCTTGAGCGAAGGCTATGTCGATATCATCCAGCCGGATGTCTCGCACGCCGGCGGTATCACCGAAACCCGCAAGATCGCCACCATGGCCGAAGCCTATGACGTCGCCCTTGCGCTGCACTGCCCGCTCGGCCCGATTGCGCTGGCCGCTTGTCTGCAAGTCGATGCTGTGTCGTACAACGCTTTCATCCAGGAGCAGAGTCTGGGCATCCACTACAACCAAAGCAATGATCTGCTCGACTATCTGACAGAGCCGGAAGTCTTCGCTTACGACAAAGGCTATGTGACCATTCCTCAGGGACCGGGATTGGGGATTGAAATCAACGAGGAGTACGTTAAGGAGCGTGCCGCTGTCGGCCACCGCTGGCGCAACCCCATCTGGCGCCATAAGGATGGCAGCTTCGCGGAATGGTAGAAACCAGAGGGCGAATCAGCCTTTGACAGCGCCCATCGTCAGACCCTTGACCACGTATTTCTGGAAAATCATCGTCAGAATGATCGCCGGCGCCATGATGGCCACCGCAGCGGCCATCACGCCACCCCAGTCGACTTCGGCATATGACAGGAAGTTGTAGACGGCGATCGGCAGGGTTTTGGTCCGCTCCATGCTGAGCACTTGTGAAAACATGAAGTTGTTCCAGGAAAAGATGAACGCCAATGTCGTGGCTGTAATGATGCCGGGACCCGACAGGGGCAGGATGATCTTCAGAAACGCCATCTGTCGCGTGGCACCATCGACCATGGCGGATTCCTCGAGTTCACACGGAATCGTACTGAAATAGGTTGACATGATCCAGACCACGATCGGCAGCGCAATCAGCATATGTGAGAGGACCAGCGCCACATAGCTGTCCATCAGGCCGAGTCGCGAGAAGATGATGTACCAGGGCATCAGGAAGGAAATGCCCGGCATCAGGCGCGCCAGCAGGATGAATACGGCGAGCTTTTTTTGCGCGTAGCGCGATATCGAGTAAGCCGCCGGAAGTCCGAGCAGCAGTGACAGACCGACCGACATCGTGCCGACGATGGTCGAGTTAAAGAAATATTTCAGGAAGTCCTGTTCCTCAAAGACCTTGCGGTAATTCCGTAGCGTTGGCTCGAAAAGCAGCTTGGGCGGCCAGGCGATGATGTCAACCTGTGTCTTGAACGACGAGGTGAGCATCCAAAGGAAAGGGAACAGCACGATCAGCGCAATGATCAGGACCAGCAGGTAGAACAGGATGGTGCTGGCGATCTTGTTTTTCATGGCCATGCTCAGTTTTCGCTGGAAGCGCGCAGTTTCATGATGCCCAGGCTGCACAGCAGCACCACCAGGAATAGCGCCACCAGAATGACCGACGACTGGCCCATGCGGAAATACTCGAAGCTGTACTTGAAGCCCATGATGTTGAGCGTCTCCGACGCGTAACCGGGACCGCCGCCGGTCATGGCGAAGATGATGTCAAAGGTCTTGAGCGCGTCGATCAGGCGCAGAATCATCGCCGTCAGAATGACCGGCATGACCATCGGGATGGTCACAAAGCGCAGGATCTGCCAATCACTGGCACCGTCCACGCGCGCCGCTTCGGCCGGCTCCTCCGACAGACCGGCCAGGCCGGCGAGCACGATCAGCGTGATCATGGGTGTCCATTGCCAGACATCGACCAGGACCAGCGATGCAATGACGCTGTTCTCGCTCGAAACCCAGCGACCCTGAGGCAGCCCGAGCGCATGGAGGGCGAAATTGAGCAGACCGATGGTCGGGTCGTAAAAGAGATTGAAGACGATGCCCACCGCCACCGGCGTGGCGACGAGCGGCAGCAAGAGCAGCAGCTTGGCAACGCTCCTGCCGACGAAGGCACGGTTCAGAATCAGGGCGATGGCCACACCCAGCACGACCTCGATCGCCACCGCAAACACAGTGAACGTGAAGGTTCGGCCAAGTGCATGCAGAAATCGTGGCTCGGAAAAAACGCGCAGGTAGCTGTTGATACCGACAAAAGACGGTTCCATCCCCGACGTCAGATTCCAGTTGGTAAAGCTCAGGTACAGGGTGTAGAGAATCGGAAACACCATCAGCAGTCCGATGAAAACAACGGCCGGAAGCGGAAACAGAATCTGCAAGTTCCGTTCGGTAAAGCTGGACTGGGTCATGTAGTGTGTTCGACGCGAAAGTTCTGTTAAGCGATCTCGACCTGGTATGCGCGCCGTCCACCGGGGTGAACCGCGCGCTTACCCGTCAGCCGACAGTTCTCTTATTTGCCGTATTCGCCGCTGTCCTGCAGCAGTTCGTTGACACGTTTGACTTTTTCCTGTGCCAGCTGCTCGAGCTTGGTGGAAGTGCCCTTGGTGTTGATCGACTCGATGACAATTTCGCCGATGAGGTCGCGCGCTTCGCCCACGGCGCTCATGTAGGGCCGGTCAACCGGCGTGCCGTTCTTAGCGGCAAAGACGCGCGTCTGGATCAGGCCAGGATTCATCTTGCTGCGCACGACCGGGTCTTCCCAAACCGATGAGCGCGCCATCGTGATGTTGTCCATCATGCCTTTGATCGCCATTTCCTTGCTCGAGGCCCAGTTCAGGAACTTCATCGCCAGGTCTTTTTTCTTGGACTGGTTGGACACCGAGATACCCCAGGACGAAACGATGAAAGGTGCGTTGGTCTTGGGTCCGGCCGGGAAGTTGGCAATGTCGAAGTTGGCCACCGGAATCTGTGTCTTGGACTGATCGACGACCTGGCCGTAGAACACCGAAGCGTCCGTCCACATCGCAACCTTGCCGGCCTGGAACAGCGGCATGATGTTTTCCCAGGACATGGAAGTCACGCCCTTGGGGCCGTAGCTGCCTAGCATCTTGCCGTAATAGCGTACCGCGTCGATGGCCTGCTTCGAGTTGAAGACCGCCGTGCCCTTGTCGAGGTACTGGCCGCCGTAGTTGTAGACGTAGCTTGAGAGTTGGGTTACGGCCGCCGCACCCTTGCCACGCGAGGCAAACCCGGCAACGTTCTCGGAATTGAGCTTCTGTGCCGCTGCCTCAAGTTCATCAAAGGTGGTTGGCACTTTCAGTCCGGCCTGTTGCAGCAGGTCCTTGCGGTAGTAGAGCACCTGCCACTCGGTGACCAGCGGAACGATGTAGGGCTGACCGCCAAAAGAGGCGGCGTTCATGATGTTCTTCGGATAGTCGGCGAAGTCGTAACCGGCCAATGGCGCATACCAGCCGTTCTTCGAGAACATCTTGCCTTCCTGCAGCGGGCGCGTCATGAAGACGTCGACTGTGGAAGATTTGGTGGCAAATTCAGTCGTGAGCTTTTGCGTCAGCTGGCTTTCCTGCAAGCTTTCGACGTTGACCTTGATGCCGGTGCTTTTTTCGAACTGTGGAATCGACAGCTTGAGCAATTCACCGTAGGGGTGGTTGGCTACCAGCACGCGGATTTCACCCGATTGCGCCATGGCGCCCGAGCACAGGCACAGCGAAGCCAGTGCGACCCCGATTTTTGACAGTTTGTATTTCATGAAAACCTCCAAGTTAAATGAGCAAAGAACCACCTACCCTAAACGATGGCGTCTGACGTGTTCTTGTCGAACACGTGCGTGTTGGCCATCCTGAAATCGATCTGGATTGTTTCGCCGACACCGATAGCCTGCTTTGGCACGGCCATGCGTGCCACCAGGGCATGCGCGCCGCAGTTCATGTGCGCGAAGATCTCGGACCCCAGCAACTCCACCACCTCGGCCCTGGCGCTTATGGTGCTATCAACATCGGCATCCGCTTGATGCAGCGCAATGTCTTCCGGGCGAACACCGAAGACCACTTCCTTGCCAGCGTGCGCCAGCAGACTGGCGCGGAAGGCTTCAGGCATGGCGACGCGAAAGCTCCCACCGTCGATGATGAACTGACCAGCATCGTTGACCAGTCGGGCGTCGAAGAAATTCATCGCTGGCGAGCCGATGAAGCCGGCGACGAAGCGGTTAACTGGTTGGGCATAGACTTCCATCGGCGCGCCGCTTTGCTGTACCACACCCTTGTTCATGATGAAGATGCGGTCGGCCATGGTCATGGCCTCAACCTGATCGTGCGTCACATAGATCATGGTTGCACCCAGGCGGCGGTGCAGTTTGCTGATTTCGGCACGCATGGCAACGCGCAGTTTGGCGTCCAGGTTGGACAGTGGCTCGTCAAACAGGAACACCTTGGGCTTGCGCACTATGGCGCGGCCTACCGCCACGCGCTGGCGCTGGCCACCGGAGAGCTCTTTGGGCTTTCGTTCCAGCAGTTCACCCAGTCCCAGAATGTCGGCAGCCTCCTGCACGCGGTCGTTGATCTCGGCTTCGGGCATCTTGCGAATCTTCAGGCCGAAGCCCATGTTTTCGCGCACGTTCATGTGCGGGTACAGAGCGTAATTCTGGAACACCATGGCGATGTCGCGATCCTTGGGGGCCATGTCATTGACCCGCGTATCACCGATGTAGATTTCGCCAGAAGTGATTGTTTCCAGGCCGGCGATCATGCGCAAGGCGGTCGACTTGCCGCAGCCCGAAGACCCCACCAGCACGGCAAATTCCTTGTCCTGAACTTCTATTGACAGATCGTCGACGACGGTGACGGATCCGTACCGTTTGACGACGTTTTTCAAAGTGACTTTGGCCAAGTGCGATAACTCCTTGTTCAAGCGGGCTGCAGGTTCAACTCATCAATCCACTGGATGGTCCTGGCGCACAACATAGGCGACTCTAACGCACCATCCAATTGCAGTACACGCTCCTCGCCGCGAGGATCCTCCAGGGTCGCAAATTGGCTCGCAACCAGGCTGATGGGGAATGGATGACCTCCGGATCTGGCTTTTACCCGTGCATTCGCGAGTTCCTGAGTGACGCTGAGGTGCACGAAGCTTAACGGTTGAACCGCTTGACGAAGGCGCGCCCGATAGGCACGTTTGAGTGCGGAGCACGCTAGAACCGCCCCACCGGGATGGCTTAGCAATTCAACACCGAGACGATCCAGCCACCCTTGCCGGTCCACGTCGTCCAAGGCGACTCCCTGGCTCATTTTCTGGATATTTTCTTGCGGATGAAACTGATCACCTTCGATGAAAGTCAGTTTCAGTGCGTCGGCCACGTGCCGGGCGAGTGTGGACTTGCCGCAGCCTGCGACCCCCATGACGATGATCCACCGGCTCTCCCGACGGTGATCGGGCGATGGGGACGGCACAGATGGCTTGACCTGAAGCATTGAAGCCCCACAAAAAGCTGGATAGCGCTATCTTATCTATGAACTTTCGCAAATCAACATAGGGTTTTCCCGATATTGATTGAGTTTGCTTGATCTGCCTCAATGGCAATTCGACAGCGCCTTTTGAAAAGGAGAAGCGCTGAAGGGATGACCATTGCCCATCACACGTCCGACATGCCGCTTGATGGATAGCGATATCTGGTAGGATTCCCGCATGGTCAGCAAGAAACGGGCAAAACGGGCTTCAGGGCGTGTCACGCTCGACGACGTGGCCTTGGCCGCGGGTGTGAGTCGGATGACCGTGTCGCGTGCCCTGCGTGGGGACCGCAATGTTGCGCCGGAGCTGGTGGAACGTGCCAGCCAGGCGGCCACGCGACTGGGTTATGTGCCCGACCCGGCTGCTCGGGCGCTCGCATCGAGCAGGGGTTCGCATGTGGCGATACTGATTCCGCTGCTTTCGAATCAGCTATTCGTTGATCTGCTGGAGGGTGTTCAACGCACCCTCTTGCCCGCCGGATACCAGACCCTGATGGGTGTCACACACTACGATGCATCCGAAGAAGAACAACTGCTCAAGGGGTATCTGATGCATCGTCCGGCAGGGTTGTTGGTTACCGGGTCAGAGCGCTCAGATTCGACCAAGCAACTCATTGTCAAAAGCGGGATTCCTTGCGTTCACCTGATGGAGACCCTGGGTCAGGAGGGAACGTACAGCGTGGGATTTTCCCAGCGCGACGCGGCATACGCCATTACGCAACACCTGATTGACACGGGACGCCGCCGGATTGCCTTTGCGGCTGCCCAACTGGATCCTCGCACTCTTCAGAGAGCACAGGGCTATCGCGACTGTCTCAAGGCGGCGGGCTTGTACGATGCAACGCTCGAGTGGCAGAACCCGGCGCCTTCTTCGCTTAAAGTTGGAAACACGATGTTCGAGCAGATCCTTAGCATCCGCCCTCGCGTTGACGCGATCTTTTTTTGTAACGATGACCTGGCCCAGGGTGGTTTGCTGGCTGCCTTGCGCATGGGGATCAAGGTGCCCCGCCAAGTTTCCATCGCCGGCTTCAACGACTTGCCGGGCAGCGCTGAATTCGTTCCCAGCCTGACCACGATAAAGACGCCGCGGTGGGAGATCGGTGTTCGAGCCGCGAAGATACTGTTGCAGCTTATGCGCGGCGAACCTGTCGCCGAGCCCAACGTCGATTTGGGTTTTGAGTTGCTTGTGCGACAAAGCACGACCGTCGCATAACCCACGCGAACTAATTAATCGATCGAAAATAACTGATATGCCCTCTCAAATTGGACTCATAGGTGTGGGATTGATGGGTGAAAACCTTGCTCTCAACATGGCAGGCAAAGGGGTCGCGGTTTCAGTCTTTGATGTTTCCAAGGAAAAGCTTGAAAAATTTGTCTTTGGCAGAGGGCATGGGAAGAAGATTCACGGATGTTCTTCCATTCAGGAACTGATCGCGTCTCTTGAACGGCCGAGAAAGATCATGTTGATGGTCCCTGCCGGAAAGCCGGTCGATGAAATCATTCAAGCGATCATTGCGTTTCTTGATGAAGGAGACATCGTCATCGACGGTGGGAACTCTCATTTTTCAGACACCTCGCGAAGAACCAGAATGCTTGAAGGCCAGGGTCTGCTGTATGTGGGAGCTGGCATATCTGGTGGCGAAGAAGGTGCATTGCTGGGCCCATCGATCATGCCTGGAGGCTCGGGCGCAGCATGGCAAAGTGTCAGACCGATCTTTCAGGCCATCGCTGCCAAGGTCGACGATGGGGTTCCCTGTTGCGATTGGATCGGAGAGGAGGGATCGGGCCATTTCGTCAAAATGGTTCACAACGGAATCGAATATGGCGACATGCAGCTTATCTGTGAGGTCTATGACGTCATGAGAACTCTGACCTTGCCCCTGTTTTCCGGACTCCTTAACTGCCCATTATGCGGTCTTCCTGCCTTGCTGCTGGGCCGCTCTCCAGCGTTGCTCAAACGTCATGGGACTCACGTAGTCCAGCGTCGAGTGCAATCTCTTGTAGTTGTAA
>CAIVXG010000114.1 GCA_903909815.1 uncultured beta proteobacterium
CCCAGGGCTTCCAGACCAACCTTCGCCTTGAACTCCGGCAGGTGTACGTTGCGCTTCTTCTTCGATTCACTCATTTGGATTCCCCGTTTCTTTCGACAGTGTCCTACTTAAATCACTGTCCCAAAATCCGGGTCCACTTCAAAAAGCTCGATATCAAATTGGCAAAACTGATGGAGCAATACGGCCAGGTTATCTCTGCTGTCTATTTCAACGTCGACGGCGGAAAGGAGCTTACACGGCCAAACGACAGCCCCTACGAGCTAGGGATTGTTCTTGCTGTTGACCCCGGCGATGAACCTGAGGACGCGATGGACACCGGGGACGAAGCTGCAAAAGCGGTGAACAAGTTGTTTACCGATAAGTGCTTCAGCAACGAATCGGAACAGTGGAGTCATGTTCACCTCAAGAGCTGCGTGGCCATTTCGGAGGACGACCTCCGAGTCAGCAGGGCCAAGCGGCTCACGCAGTGGCGGCTTGAACACCTCAGCTTGAGAGCGGACGTGGAGCAGCCGGTGCCCCTGAATTTACGGGGATAGATTCCGGGTAAGGGAACCCAGAGTGGCCTACCGCTACGGGCATCCTTCCAGGCCAATTTTGTGGCGCACGATTTTTCTTCCCAAAACGCGCACAAGACTGTATGGTGGAGCTCTATACAGAACAACTACAGCCGTACGCCATGACCGAGAGTAAGAATATTTCAGTGAGCTTTCGCGTATCACCCAGCTTCAAGCAATTGCTTGAGGTGGCCGCCGCACGTGAGCACCGTTCTCTCACGAATATGCTCGAGACCCTTTTGTTCGATTACTGTGCTGAGCACGGCATTCGGGTAACAGCCAAGTCCACCGTCGCAAAGAAAACCGCGAAAGCCAAGGGAGCAAAGCAATGACCGAGGGAGCCCCACGCGTTCTGGACCTGCTGACATACATCGAGCAGGTCGAAAAACTCAAAAGTACACCCGCATTTACTGTTCCAACCGAATTTTTCGCGGCCTATCAACACGAACTCAAGGGGCTGCCAGAGCTTCAGTTCAACGTGCAGGTCGAGGGTGACGACGTTTGGTTGAGAGTTCCCCGGTTGCAAGAGATTCTGGCGCCAGAACTCGATGAACGGCTCAAGCCGTGGGTCACACTTCCCAAAACCCCCGAGAAAACTCCCGAGCTGAAGGCTGAGGTTACGACCACCGCGGCCAATCGAGAGGTTTCGACCATGCTCATCCAAGACCACCCGAGTGTGAAAGAACTTTTCGATTGGTATCTTGAAAACCAATGGGAACCCTGGGCCGCAGCCGAACGGCCTCGGCGCAAAACTATTGCCTGCTACAACAAGTTGTTCTCGTTGCAGCAAGCCATTGCCACAGACGGCGCAGAGACCCAGCTCGAACTGGTGTGGGGCCTGGGTTATTCGGTGTGGAAAAAAGAAGGTTTTTCCAAGACGGTAAAAAATCCCTTGCTGGTGCAGTCCTGCGAGTTGACCCTCAACGAAAAAACGTTTGCACTGGAAATCCGTCCGCGCGAAATCGAGGCCAAGTTGGAATCAGATTGCTACGCTGAAATGGAGTTGCCCGGTGTGCGCCAGTTGGACGCATTCTGGAAAAGCACGTTGGCCACTGGCGCACATCGGGTCAACCCTTTTGAAGAGTCGACCTTTGAGGGTGTACTCAAAGCCGCAGTCGGTCACCTGGACCCCAGTGGGGCCTACGAGGTCAGAACGGATGACGTAACACCGCCTGCGCCGACCGACAAACTCAAGATAACCAACACCTGGGTGCTGTTTGCACGCAAGCGTTCCGGTGACATCTTCCTGGAAGACATCCGACGGCTGAAAAAAGCCATTGAGGCATCAAATGTCTTGCCGGGCGTCATACGCAGTTTCGTTGAAACCGGCGACTCCACGGTTCGCGCGCGGCCCGAGCAGCCTTTTCGTGGGCTGTCATCCAGCGACAGTCCCGAGGGCGCTTTTGAGTTGTATTTCCCGATGCCCTACAACGATGAGCAGGTGTCCATCGTTCAGAAACTGGAGAGCAACGACGGCGTTGTGGTGCAGGGTCCGCCGGGTACGGGCAAGACCCACACCATTGCCAACGTCATCTGTCATTACCTTGCACAAGGCAAGCGCGTGCTCGTTGTCGCCAAGGGCGAATCGGCGCTGTCTGTCCTGCAGGAGAAGTTGCCTGAGCGAATCCGACCGCTGAGTGTTGCCCTGCTCTCGAATGAGCGCGACGGCATGAAGCAGTTTGAACACTCCATTCAAACCATCGCGTCCAGTGTTGCGTCCCTCAACCCCGTGCGCGCGGCAGCCAACATCGCCGCGGCGCAAGAGAACCTGAATCAACTTCACGCCAAGATTTCAAATGTTGACCGACAGGTAACCGACTATGCGGCCAAGCAGATGCGCAGCTATTCCTTCCAAGGCAAAGAAGTCAACCCGGAAGAACTGGCCAAATTGATTATTGGGCAAGCCGATGAGCACGAGTGGTTCGATGACGAGCCTCCGCCCGCCACCGCTACGGTTATGCCTTTCGGTGAGCCAGACATTAGCGCGTTGCGCCAAGCGCGGATTAAGGTCGGTGAAAACCTGCGTTACTTGGCCTGCTCGTTGCCAGCGACGGACGAGTTTCCAGCCTGGGTGGACTTGCTCGGGCTACACCGCGACATCATCCGCACGCGGGCCATCGAGACCAATGTCACGCGTGGCAACATCCTTGCTCTGGTCGACTCGAGATACGAAACGTTCGAGAAAGCGCAGACGGCCATCCGGTTTCTGGACGACCGCCTGACCCTTAAAACCAAGCTAGCAGGCGCGCACCAGCCGTGGCTCGATTCGTTGACCCGTCGGATGGCGGACATGCGTCCTGATGACCCAATTCTGTCGGCACTGATGCAATCGTGTTCTGACGTGCGCGCGTTGGAGCTTGAGCGTCGTGAGCTGTTGGCCAAAGCCGTTGACGTGCCCCTCGATGCCGAGTTGGACGAAGACTTCTGCGACGCGTTGGCGCGGTTGGTGGCCGGCAAGAGTGCTTTCGGCCTACCCTTTGGCAAGAGTGCTGCGCGCAAACTGGTTGGCGCCGTCACCGTGCTTGGCGTCGCTCCCGCCACCAATGACGAATGGGTGTTGGCTGTGCGCGTGCAAAAGTGGCGCGTTGCAGCCCGCAAAGCGGTTGCAAGGTGGAACTCCGTCGCAGACGAGCTTGGTCTGCAGCCGACCGATTCCGCATTGGACGCCGCATTCCGGCAGATGGCGCAGGCACAGGGGTCCATTCAAGATGTGCACCTCCTCGTGTTCGAGTTCGACGCCAAGCTTCACAGTCAGCTAGAAGGTGTTTTTGGCAAGGGCGTGGCCGACCGGGTCTGGAGCATAGGGGAACCCTTTATTGCGTCGGCGTATTCGAGTCTTCAGGCTCATGTCGACAAAGGGCGGCTGGCTTACGCCATGAAGCGTGTCGGAGACCTTCTGCACAAGCTGGAAAACCGTTCGGGCGACGTTATCGACGCGCTGCGAGGGTTCCTCACTGAATCACTGGGTCGCGACGGTGCTGATGAAGCAGTGTTGCACACGACTTGGCTAGCCCTTCAGGCCGAACTCAGCGCGATGAACAGCTTGCGCCCAGCATTTGACGAAATCGCCCAGGTGGCCAACGCACTTGAATCAGCCGGCGCTGTGAAGTGGGCCTACCGCGTGCGCACAGTTCCCGCAGAGGCGGACAACGACCCCCAAGTGCCAGCCCAGTGGCTGGAGGCGTGGGGCTGGCGGTTGGGCGTCATGCTGCTGGAAAGCATCGATGGCCACCACAAGCTGCGCCAGATGTTTGACGAGCGCAAGACCTTGACGACGGCATTGGCGCGGACCTACCAGGACCTTGTCGCCGAAAAGACGTGGCTGGGTGTCTACAACAATTCGCCCGATAGCGTGCGCCAGGCCCTGCAGGCGTATCTCAACGCGGTGCAGGCCATGGGCGCCGGCACAGGCGTGCGTGCAATTCGGCACCGCAAGACGGCGCGCGATGCCATGATTCGTGCATACCAAGCCGTGCCCTGCTGGGTGCTGCCGCAGTGGCGCGTGTCGGAGACCATACCGCCGGAAGTAGGTCTATTCGATTTGGTAGTCATTGATGAGGCATCACAGTCAGACATTTGGGCGCTGCCGGCACTCTTGCGAGGCAAGAAACTGCTGGTCGTTGGCGACCACAAGCAGGTGTCCCCGTCTGCGGTCGGCATGGCCGAAGAAAGAATCAAGGACCTCAGCAATCGATTCCTTGCCGACCAGCCCTTTGGTTCCGAAATGACGCCGGACAAGTCGATTTACGACTTGGCGCGCGTTGTGTTTGCCGGCAATTCTGTGATGCTCAAGGAGCATTTCCGGTGCGTTCCGGCCATCATCGAATTTTCCAATCGCGAGTTCTACGAGGGGGACATCAAGCCGCTTCGCATACCCAAGGCGAATGAGCGGCTGGACCCGCCGTTGATTGATGTTTTCGTGAAGGGCGGTTCCCGCCAGGGCGACGTAAACGCCTGCGAGGCGAAAGCGGTGGTCGATGAAATCGAGGCCATCCTGGCCGACGAGTCGCTTGCGGGTCGCAGCATCGGCGTGGTCACACTGCTGGGCACAGCTCAAGCGGCGCATATTCACACACTGGTCAGCAACCGGATTTCACCGATTGATGTCGTGTCCCGCAAAATCGCCATTGGCCCGCCTCCGGTTTTCCAGGGTAGGGAGCGCGACATCATGCTGGTGTCGATGGTGCTCGGGCCGGGAGACCGTGCCTTGGCGAACAGGGCTGACCTAGACCAAAGGTTCAATGTTGCGCTTTCGCGCGCGCGGGACCGAACCTACCTTTTCCGTTCGGTACCCGAGGCAGGCTTTAAGGAAGACTCCCTCAACGGCCGGCTCATGCGCCATTTCAGGCAGCCGTTTCGGCAGGACGCGCGCAAAGTTCAGGACTTGCGGGAGCGCTGTGAATCCGGTTTCGAGTTCGACATGTTCGATGAGTTGCTCAAACGAGGCTACCGCGTTGAGCCGCAGGTTCCCTGCGGGGGCTTTTGCATCGACTTTGTTGTTGAGGGTAGCGAGGGTCGCCGCTTGGCCATCGAGTGCGACGGTGACCGGTTTCACGGTCCGGGTCAGTGGTCGGACGACATGGCGCGCCAGCGAGTTCTTGAACGGGCCGGCTGGACCTTCTGGCGCTGCTTCGCATCGAGTTTTACGCGGCGTCGCAGTGAAGTTGTCGGCGACCTGATTCAAACGCTGACCAAGCTCGGGATTGAGCCGCTGGGCGCGGAGTCGGTTGACAACACGGTATGGGTGCACTCCAAGGAGGTGGACCCTTATGGGATTGACCTGCCTGAGACCGAAGAAACATGACACGACCGCTGGCGCGACACGGCATTGCGCAGTTGGAAGAACTGTTCGCGGCGTCGTGGGCTGACGACAAGACATTGAAGAATTTGGAGGCTGAGTTGCGCTATCGGCAGGTTCCGCGCGCGGTGTCTCTGTTGGCGCAGGTTCAAGGCGCGCTCTATTCCGGGCCGACTGCCCGACTGCCAGACGCACCCCGGATTTCAAAACCTGTGCCCATCGTTCAGAAGGCGACGACCCCTAACCTTGCCACAGGGAGCCCGCCTTCGATGACGCATCCGCCGGTTTCTCCTTCAACCGAGGTGTCCCAGATGGGGACTACGCAGCCGCGAGTGCCGGCTGTTTCGTCGGTGCCTCCTGCTGCAAAACTACCTGAAACCCTTACGCCATCGCTATCTGTGGCTGCTGCTTATCAGGTGCTAAAGGCAAATCCAGGCTCGACTTGGGAGGCGATTGAACAAATGCGGCGGCAGTTGGTGCATTTGGCGCACCCCGACCGCGTCGTGGTCCTGAGTCCGGAGATGCGGGCCGAGGCACAAGCCGTTGCGAAGAAAGCAAACGCGGCGTATGCCGTGCTGCGGCAAGCAAGGGGCTCATAGCGTGCGTGGTCAAGAATCAGTGCTCGCTGCCAAGCCGAAGTGGTACGTTGCTCTTTAGGTAGTGCCCGCCCGTTTCGGGGCATAGGCGGTGCGCTGCCTCCTGGTCCTCGGTTCGAGTCCGTGGTGTCCAGGCAACACCCGAAAAACGGGTCGTCAACCCCTCCGTTTGAAACGGGCATACCGTGGGAAGCCGCGCCAATGCTAGCTCTCCGGCGAAATGGGTGCCAACAGGGGGATAACACCCGAATGAGATCAAATGGCCCACTTGCAGTGGGCTTGCCCGTAGTCTGCGCAAATCGCATGGAGGCCAAATTCATGGGTTGGGCACTGATGTCGAGCCCGTGCACGCCCTGATTGCCGCTTACGGGCCACAGATAGTCTGCAACAAAGTATTCGGCACGATCCCCAGGCGGGTGAATTGAAAACTCCGGGTAGCCGCGAGCGTCGAGTGAAATGTCGCGTCGAACGTGATCTTCAAAGCTCGCTTTTTGATGGGCTTTCACATAGCGCGTAAAGGCGATGTTCGTTATGCCGGGATGGCGGGTTTTCAAGTCCAATCCCTCAACCGCCTGCGTGAAGGCTTTGCGACTCACCAAGGGATCGACGACAAAGAGATTGCGCAGACCAAAAGCAATTTCGGCGAAGCCGTCGATGTGCCTGATGATGGCCCCCGAGGCGACTTGGGCCGCCTGCGTCAACCGGTCTCGGTCAATCTGTTCGCTCGATAGCAATTGCCGGTAGGCAAGAAACACGCTCAGCAATACACCTAAGCCAGCGACGCCGACACCCAAGAGCCAATGTCGGAGAACCCTCGTTGGGCGATAAGGTGGCATGAAATAGGTGCGATTGATAGCGGGAGGTCGAAGTCCGCGGGACGGTTCAATGAATGGTCGGTCGTTGCGCAGGGGCCGGCCAAGCGGAAAGTCAAATTATCGTCCCTGGGTGGCTGCTCCCGAGTTGCGGGCCGCGGCCCGAACGGCCGCGGCCGGAAATATTCAAGGTCAGTTTACGACTTTCCGGCGGTTTTCTTGGGGTACTGGTTCCGACGAAGGATTCTTTAAAGTCCGTTCCTGCCCGAAAATATGAAAATTTTCACCACCACAGTGTTGTGCCGGTGAAAATTTATTGGCCGAGTTGGCATTCCCTGAAGTTGACGCAGCCATGCTGACTCTGCCTGCACAATTGTCCAGGATCGTGCAGCCCTCGCCAAGTGAGAAGTCAACCTTGGTCGAATGTCTGGGACATCGACATAAACCGCAATGTAAATCCCCGGGGCAACCCAATTTGATACGATGCTGAAGCCTGATCGGACCTGCCCAGAGCAATCACCCTAACCAGCCGCACACTCGATGTCACACGCCATACCTTCCCTTGAATTGTGAAAGGCTGAAATTGTTGCACCGGTGGCGAACGCCGAGCGCCGCTTTCAGCGGCGCGTAAGCATTCGGCCGATAGCATGCGATCATGCTTTTACCTTCGTTCTGACCGATGACTGAACAACTCAAGAAGCAACCATGGCTGGTACGCATCCACCACCGGTTGCGCGTCGCCTCGTTTGCGATGTTGTTCATCGCGACGGCGCTGCATCTGACGCAGCAGGATAGCCCGGCAACTGCCCTGCTCCCGGCGTTCCTGTTGTTGCTGGTCTATCCGCAGGTTCAGTTCTGGCGAGCAGCCCGTTCTGCCGACCCGATACAGACCGAACTGCGCAGCCTCCTGCTCGACTCCTTCCTGCTGGGCATGTTCATGGCGACACTGGCCTTCCCCCTCTGGATCAGCTTCGCCGCTATGCTGGGCACGCTGACGAACAATGCCGCCAACAAGGGCTGGCGCGGTGCGGGCAACGCGCTGGCGGCCCTAGGTTGCGGTGCAGTGCTGGAAATTGCCTTCGGTGGATTCCATTTTTCGCCGCAAACCGGATTGCCGGCCACCGCCTTCTGCATTCTCGGCCTGACGGGGTACCTGCTGGCCATGAACCATATCGGTTTTAGCCGCAATTCCCAGTTGCGTCGCATCAGACAGACCCTGCAACTGCGCGAGCAGGAACTGCTGCAGGCAAACGACAGCTTGAAAAAACATCTGAGCGAAATCGACAGCTTACAGGAGCAATTGCGCGAGCAGGCAGTGCGCGACCCGCTTACCAACCTGTACAACCGACGCTACCTGGACAGCACGCTGGAGCGCGAACTGTCGCGTTGCAAGCGCGATGGGCAGGCGCTTTCGCTGATGATGATCGACGTCGACCACTTCAAGAACTTCAACGACCACTACGGACACCAGGCGGGCGACGAAGTGCTGAAAAGTGTCGCCAGCAGTTTGCAGGCCTGTGCCAAACGGGCCAGCGATCTGGCGGCGCGATACGGTGGGGAAGAATTTTCCTGGGTACTCACCGGCACCGACGGCTCCACGGCGCTGCGCCTAGCGGAAGAGTTTCGCGGTGCCATTTCGGCGCTGCAGATTGCGCACGAATATTCCATACATGGCCGACTCACGGTCAGCATTGGCATTGCCACGGTGTCCACGAATGCCTACCGAACTGTCTCTGCCTTGACGCGTGCAGCTGACGAAGCCCTTTACCGCGCCAAGCATGGCGGGCGCAATCAGGTTCGGCTGGCGCCCATCGTCGCACGGCGCTCTGGCCTTGGTAACCGCATCCCGACCAATTTTGTCCCCTTGGTCTGGCACGACGCTCATGAATGCGGTGATGCCACCATCGACGGGCAGCATCAGCAGCTGTTTCGCGACGCCAACAACATCCTCGCCGCAATGATGGAGGCAAAGCCGCGCGAGGCGGTGGCCTTGTTGTTTGCCACGCTGATTCGCAACGCCACGGAACATTTTGAAGCCGAGGAAGATATTCTCGCCAGCGCCGCCTTTCCAGGAGCGCTGGCGCACGCCGCGATCCACCGCGAACTGGCCGAGCACGCCGACTACCTGCTCGGGCGTTACACCGCAATGGAGTCCGATGGCACTGAGCTGTTCCAGTTCCTTGCTCACGATCTGGTAGCGCTCCATATGCTTGGCGCGGACAGAGCCTTTTTCGTCCACTTGCAGCAAATCAGTTCCGCGTCGGCGTGACTGATTCCGGTACAAGCCGGTCGAGATCACGGGTGCAGTACGCTTGGGGGGTGCCCCCGTTGGTCTTATCCCGGTTTCTGTCCCTGCCATGTCCGCCTCGTCTGACGCTCCTGCCCAATCTGCCGCCGCCGTGCCCTGGCTGCCATTGTTGACCTTGGTCAGCGCCTTCGCGCTCAGCCAGGCCTTTCGCACCGTTACCGCCATGATGGCGACGGGATTGCAGCAGGATTTTGGTTTGTCCACGCAGGAGTTGGGCTTGTTTGCCGCGACTTTTGCGTTTTCCTTCGGCCTGAGCCAGTTCGTCATGGGGGTGGCGCTGGATTTTTACGGGTTGCGCCGCACCTGGCTGTGCACTTTCCCTCTGGCCATCCTGGGTGCGCTCGCCTGCGCATTGGCGCCGAACTACGCCGTTCTGGTGCTTGGCCAGGCCTTGATCGGCATCGGTTGCTCGCCGGCCTTTGTGGTGTGCACGCTCTTCATCGCAAGGCGCTTTCCCGTGCACCGCTTTGCCGCAGTGTCTGGAGTGGCCATGGGCATGGGTGGTCTGGGGATGGTGCTCACCGGTACCCCACTGGCCTGGCTCATTCATTTGAGTTCGTGGCGCATGGGTTTTGCCGTGCTGGCGGGGTTGGCATGCGTTTCGTGGCTGTTGGTGCATTGGCATATGCGAGAGGGCTTGGCCGCGGCCCAACACCGCCCGCAAAGCCTGGTGCATGCCTTGCGCGGCTTTGGCGCGCTGTTTTTGCTGCCGCAGACCTGGGGCATTCTGGCGCTGGCACTGGTCAATTACGCTTCCTTCCTGACACTGCGCGGGCTCTGGCTGGGACCCTTGCTCATGCACCGCCATGGTATGTCGTTGGTTCAGACCGGCAACGTGGCTCTGGTCGTTTCGGTGCTGTCACTGTTCACGCCCGCGTTGTTTGGCCACTTCGATCCGGGTCCAGCAAAGCGACGGCCCTGGATTGTGCGCGCAGCACTGGCGATGGCCGTGGTCTTTGCGCTGATGGCATTTCTACCTCTGGACTGGGTGGACGTTGCCGGCATGGTTGCGGTGGCGGTGCTCTCGGGAGCCGCCATTCTGCAGTACGCCAACGTGCGTGCCTCCTATAGCGCCGAAATGAGCGGCCGCGCCATGTCGGTCTTCACCATGGCCATGTTTCTAGGCGTGGCCGTCGTGCAAAGCCTGAGCGGACTGGCGGCGTCCTGGTCGATGGCTTTGGGGCAGGACCCCTATGCGGGTGTGCTGGTGAGCGTGGCATCGCTGCTGGCGCTGGGCGCGCTGGCGTTTCGTCTGTTGCCGGTGTTGCGGCTGGGCTGAGTTCGACGCTTGCGTCAATTGCCTATTTCCAGCGCTCGCATTCAAGATGCACGCTGTGGGCGGCGTCAGACAGCGTCAGGCTACCTTCCTGGATCGTGGCCTGCAACTGCATGGAGCGCTGTGCCAGTGCCGCCAGCGCCTGCGAGGCCTCGGTAGGAACGCGAAACACCTTGAGGTTTTGCGGTCGCGTCAATTTGTTCTGAATGCCGCGCCACCAGATCTCGGCGGCATGAGAAAAGCAATACACCAGCACCTCATCGGCCTTGCCGCAGGCACGGGTGACGGGCTTGTCTTCGGGCTGTCCGACCTCGATCCAGAGCCGGGTCTGCCCGGTGAAGTCGCGCAGCCAGACGTCGGGTTCGTCCGGGTTGCTCATGCCCTGGCCAAAGGCCAGCGTGCCGTCGCCGCCGCACACGCTTTGCAACTGCCAGGCATTCATTGCCAGCGCAGCCAGGCGAATCATCATGCGCTCGTCGGTTTCACTCGGATGGCGCGCCAGCGTGAGCGCGTGGTCGGCGTAATAGCTGTGGTCGATGTCGGCGATTTGCAGGCTCGCCTTGAAGATGGTGGACTTGGTGGCCATGCGGGTTAGCCCCGTTGCCGGGCCGATGCGGGAGCGCCGAGCCCCCGGGCGAGCACGTGCGAGAAACGCTTGGGGGTCATACGCGGCGCGCGAGTTCAGCCGCCATCCCGGTATAGCTGCCCGGCGTCATCGCCAGCAGACGCTGCTTGTCGGCGTGCGGGATTTCCAGCTTGGCAATGAAGCCCTGCATCAACTCGCGCGTCATGGGCTCGCCGCGGGTGAACTTCTTGAGCTGCTCGTAGGGCTGTGGCAATCCGTAGCGGCGCATCACCGTTTGCACCGGCTCGGCCAACACCTCCCAGGCCTGGTCCAGATCGGCGGCCAGGGCGCTCTCATTGAGTTCGAGCTTGTTCAGTCCGATGAGCAGCGACTGATACGCCAGCACCGCGTAGCCCAGGGCCACGCCCATGTTGCGCAGCACGGTGGAGTCGGTCAGGTCGCGCTGCCAGCGGCTGATGGGCAGCTTCTCGCTCAGATGCCGCAGCAGCGCATTGGCCAGGCCCAGATTGCCTTCGGCGTTTTCAAAGTCGATGGGGTTGACCTTGTGCGGCATGGTGGATGAGCCGACCTCGCCCTCGCGCAGCCTTTGCTTGAAATAGCCCAGGCTGACATAGCCCCAGACGTCGCGCGACCAGTCGATCAGGATGGTGTTGGTGCGAGCCACGGCGTCGAACAACTCGGCCATGTAGTCGTGCGGTTCGATCTGAATGCTGTAGGGCTGGAACGTCAGGCCAAGACCCAAGGGCTCCGGTGCCTCCACGACATGGCGGCTAAAAGCCTCCCAGTCAAACTCGGGCCAGGCCGACAGATGCGCGTTGTAGTTGCCCACGGCACCGTTCATCTTGGCCAGTATCTTGACGGCGGCGATGCGCTCGCTCGCCGCTTGCAATCGCACCACCACGTTGGCGATTTCCTTGCCGACGGTGGTGGGGCTGGCGGTCTGGCCATGGGTGCGGCTGAGCATGGGCACGTCGGCGAACGCTTGCGCCATGAAGCGCAGCTTGAGCAGGATTCGATCCAGTGCCGGCAGCAGTACCAGATCGCGTGCACAACGCAATTGCAACGCGTGGCTGGTGTTGTTGATGTCTTCGCTGGTGCAGGCGAAGTGCACGAATTCGTTGGCCGCGAGCAACTCGGGGCGCGCGTCGAACTTGGACTTGATCCAGTATTCCACGGCCTTCACGTCGTGGTTCGTGGTCTTCTCGATTTCCTTGATGGCCAGGGCATCTTCCGCAGAAAAATGCTTCACCAGCCCGAGCAAGTAGGTGCGTGCTCCGGGCGAAAGCGGTTTGAATTCGGTGAATCCGGCGTCGCTCAGGGCGATGAACCAGGCCACTTCGACCTGCACGCGGCGATGCATATAGCCTTGCTCGCTCATGAGCGGGCGCAGGGTGGCGAGCTTGGCGGCATAGCGGCCGTCCAGGGGAGACAACGCGGTCACGGTAGAAAAAGTCATTCCCGGATTGTAGGTGTGTGCCGCTTTGTGTTGTCGGTTTGCCTCAGCCCGTCAGCTAAGCTGCGGGCCTGTGGCTAGAATGGGCCTTAGCGAACAAACCAAAATCACTCTGCATGAAACTGATCGGATCCACCACCAGCCCCTATGTGCGAAAAGTTCGCATCGTGATGGCGGAAAAAAAGCTCGACTACCACTTCGTGACCGACAACGTCTGGGGTGAGGACAGCACGGTGTCCCAATCCAATCCCTTGGGCAAGGTGCCTTGCCTGGTGATGGAGGGTGGCGAAGCGGTGTTCGATTCGCGCGTGATTGTGGAGTACCTGGACACCCTGTCGCCGGTGGGCAAGCTGCTCCCAAGTCAGGGGCGCGAACGCGCGGAAGTCAAGACCTGGGAAGCGCTGGGCGACGGCGTGCTCGATGCCGCCATCCTGGCCCGTCTGGAAGCGACCTGGACCGGGCGCAGTGCACAGGAGCGTAGCCAGGCCTGGATCGACAGGCAAATGAAAAAGGTGCAATCCAGTGTGCAGGCCATGAGTCGGGGCCTGGGCGACAAGCCCTATTGCAGCGGTGTACACCTGAGCCTGTCCGATATTGCCGTGGGTGTTGCGCTGAGCTACCTGGATTTCAGGTTCCCCGAGTTGGACTGGCGCGAGCCCTATCCGAATCTGCTCAAGCTGTATGACAAACTGGCGCTGCGCCAGAGTTTCGTCGACACCCTGCCCTCCTGAGCCTCATCCGGGCGCAGTGCGCCTGGCATCCTGTGTGTGCAAAATGGCCGATCCCGCCGCGTTGATCTTTCGGTAAAGGGTTTGTCGGCTGATGCCCAGGCTGCGCGCCGCGTGGGAGACGTTGCCACCACCGCTGGCCAACGCCCGCACGATCGCTGCGCGTGAAAGTTCATCCAGTTTCTGCGGCACGCGCGCCGCCTCGTCGGCCGCCACGGGCGTGGTGCCGCGTGAGAGTTCCTCTACGATGTCGTCCGCCAGATGCCGCCACTCGATGCGCTCCTCATCCGGCTCCAGCATGGCACTGGCAGTGCGCAGCACGCTCGCGAACTGGCGCAGGTTGCCCGGCCAGGGATGGCGGCGCATGCGCTCCAGCAGGTCCGGCTCCAGGCGGATCTCGCGCTCGGCGTTCAGGCTGCGCAGCAAGCGCTGCGTGAGCGCCTGAAAATCGGTGCGCTCGCGCAACGCGGGCAGTTGCACCGTCAGGCCGTTGATGCGGTAGTAGAGGTCGCTGCGAAACCGGCCCTTGTCGGCTTCCTCGCGCAGCTTGCTGTGGGTTGCGCAGATGAGCGCGAAATCCACATCCACCGATCTCCCGCCCAGCGGCGTCACGCTGCGCTCCTGCAGCACGCGCAGCAGGCGCGTCTGCATGCCCAGCGGCATGTCGCCGATTTCATCCAAGAACAGCGTGCCCCGATGCGCCTCGCGCAATCGGCCCAGGCTGCCTTCGCGCCGAGCGCCGGTGAAAGCGCCGGGGGCATAGCCAAACAACTCGGCTTCGATCAGATTCTCGGGAATGGCGGCGCAGTTGATGGCCACGAAGGGCGCGCAACGGCGCGGTCCGCTGTCGTGGGCCGCGCGCGCGAAGAACTCCTTGCCCACCCCGGATTCGCCTTGAATCAGGATCGGAATGGGCTTGTCCAGAATGCGCCGTGTTTTCTCCGCGGCGCTGCGCCAGCGCAGGTCGCCGGTGTCCAAACAGGCGAGCGCGTCGTTGGGCGTCGCCGCCACGTTGCAGATCGCGCTCGCAGGCTCGGGCAGCGTGATCTGTTCGCCCTGGAGCCGCACATAGAGCACCGTTCCATCATGGCGATGCGCCTGGAAGATCTGCTGTGGCCGGCGCCGATGGCGGTTCAACAAATCATCCAGACGCAGGTCGAGGCAACTGCCCAGATCGGTGCTGCCAAGCTTCGCCACCGAGATGCGTAAAAGCGCCAGAGCGGCCCGGTTCGCGCCCACGATCCAGCCCTCTTCAGACAGCGCGACGATGCCTTCGGCCACCGTGCCGAGTCCTTCGGCTTGGGGGTGCAGATGCAGGCGCAGATGGCGTCGGCAGGTCGAGGCGATAAGCTGGTTTTCGATCATGCACGCGGCGGTGCTGACCAGGCCCAGCGAATGCGGGTGTCCGCTGCGATGGTCACCCGAGATGTCGAGCACACCGAGCAGCGAACCGGTGGCCGACAGGATGGGTGCGGCCGCGCAGGTGAGGAAACCGTTGCGATCCAGAAAATGTTCCGAACCATGAATTTCGACGCCGCTGACTTCGGCCAGCGCCGTGCCGATCGCGTTCGTGCCTCGGTGTTGCTCATGCCAGGAAACGCCATTCGTCAGAGCCACGCGCTCGGCCTTGCTCAGAAAATTCGCGTCCCCCAGCGTGTGCATCAGGGTGCCGCTCTCATCGGCCAGGATCACGATGCTCTGGCTGTGGCGTACCTGCTCGAACAGAAACTCCATCACCGGGCGCGAATGCGAGAGCAGCTCGTGGTGGCTCGCCATGATGTGGCGCACCTCACTGCGGCTGCAGGGGCCGATGTCGCTGAAGCGTCCCATGGGCAGCAGGCCGGCGGCGACGCTGCGCTGCCAGGAGCGGGCCAGGCGCGGGTCCACCGTGCCGGGTGGGCAGTTGCCGCTTTCCAGCAACTGCAGCCGGGCCTGGCGCAGCGCCACTGCGGGCAAGGTTTTGTGCACGTTGTCTCCTTGACAGATGATCTCTGTTCTGTGATGTCAAACCGAAGGCCATGGTAGCCAACTGCCACGCTCCCCGCGATATGAACGCTATTGCATAGATGATGACAGGGCGGAGTGTTCCATTTTGTGACAGCTGCTCCACTCTGACACGTTGCAGCCGCGCGGCTGCGGGGCAGCGAACCGACTTCGAAAATCAAAATCCCCAGCGAAATCAAGCCTCGGGCAACTGCCTCAGCGGTTGGCACGAGACTTGATATGAGATTGATGCCCGCAAGGGAATATTTTCTTTTTCATGCCAATAACGAGGACACACGATGATTTACGCAGCCCCCGGCACCCCTGGTGCCAAGATCGCTTTCAAACCACAGTACAACAACTTCATCGGCGGGCAATTTGTTGCACCGGTCAAAGGCCAGTACTTCGACGTCATCACGCCCATCAGCGGCAAGGTCTTCACCCAGGCCGCTCGCTCCACCGCCGAGGACGTGGAACTGGCGCTGGACGCCGCCCACGCCGCTGCCGATGCCTGGGGTAAGACCAGCGCGGCAGAGCGCTCCAACATCCTGCTGAAAATCGCCGACCGCCTGGAAGCGAATCTGGAACTGCTGGCCTACGCCGAGACCGTGGACAACGGCAAGCCGATCCGCGAGACGCTCAACGCCGACATCCCGCTCACGGTGGACCACTTCCGCTACTTTGCCGGCTGCGTGCGCGCCCAGGAGGGCGCGCTGAGCAACATCGACGAGAACACCGTGGCGTACCACATTCAGGAGCCGCTGGGCGTGGTCGGACAGATCATTCCCTGGAACTTCCCGATCCTGATGGCAGCGTGGAAGCTCGCACCCGCACTGGGCGCTGGCAATTGCGTCGTGCTCAAGCCCGCCGAGTCCACGCCCATCAGCATTTTGATCGTGGCTGAACTCATCGCCGACCTGCTGCCACCGGGCGTTCTCAACATCGTCAACGGCTACGGCCGTGAAGCCGGCCTGCCGCTGGCCACGAGCAAGCGCATCGCCAAGATCGCCTTCACCGGTTCCACCACCACGGGCCGAGTCATCGCCCAGGCGGCTGCCAACAACCTGATTCCGGCCACGCTGGAACTCGGCGGCAAGTCGCCCAACGTGTTCTTCGCCGACATCATGGACCAGGACGACGGCTTTCTGGACAAGGCGATCGAAGGCCTGGTGCTGTTCGCCTTCAACCAGGGCGAGGTCTGCACCTGCCCGTCGCGCGCGCTGATCCAGGAATCGATCTACGACAAGTTCATGGAGCGCGTGCTGGCGCGTGTGGCGGCGATCAAGCAGGGGAATCCACTGGACACCGACACCATGCTCGGCGCACAGGCTTCCAAGGAACAGCTCACCAAGATCCTGTCCTACCTCGAACTGGGCAAGCAGGAAGGCGCAGAAGTTCTGAGCGGTGGCGCCCAGGCGCATCTGGAAGGCGACATGGCTGGCGGCTACTACGTGCAGCCCACGCTGTTCAAGGGCCACAACAAGATGCGCATTTTCCAGGAAGAGATCTTCGGTCCGGTGCTGGCCATCACCACCTTCAAGGACGAAGCTGAAGCGCTCGCCATCGCCAACGACACGCTGTACGGTCTGGGCGCCGGCGTGTGGAGCCGCAACGGCAACGTCGCCTACCGCATGGGCCGCGCCATCAAGGCAGGCCGCGTCTGGACCAACTGCTACCACGCTTACCCAGCGCACGCGGCTTTCGGCGGCTACAAGGAATCGGGCATTGGCCGCGAGACCCACAAGGTCATGCTCGACCACTATCAGCAGACCAAGAACCTGTTGGTAAGCTACAGCGAAAGCAAGCTCGGGTTCTTCTGATATCTTGAGAGATAGTGGGACAGACCAAGAACTACACGAAGTGAGTTTTGCTCTGTCCCCAACTGATACCGGGATGTTGAATTCGTCACTGCGAGGCCGAAGACCGTGGCAGTCCAAGCTGAAATGTTTGCGAGACTGCTCGCAACGACAGACTCCTCAGCATGGATCGCACGTCGCCGCGCTCCTCGCGAAGACAAATAATTCGGGGGCGGGAAACCGCCCCTTTTTGCGTTTCCGTGGGAGGTCATCATGGTTGAAAAAGTCATCGCCACAAAGGCCGCGCTGGAACTGGTGGAGTTTCTGAAGACGAAGCACGGCGCCATGATGTTCCACCAGTCGGGTGGCTGCTGCGACAACAGCGCCGCCAATTGCTACCTGCCAGGTGAGATCACCATGGGTGCAGGCGACGTCTATCTGGGTGACATCGGAGGCTGTCCGTTTTACATCGGTAAAGCGCAATACCAATACTGGAAACACACGCAGCTCATCATCGACGTGATTGAAGGCCACGGCGGCACCTTCTCGCTCGAAGGGCCTGAGGGTAAGGCGTTCCACACGCGCTCGCGCGTGTTCACCGAATCTGAAATGGCTGAGTTGCAGCTCGAATGGGACGCGCCAGCGGACGGGGTGGGTGAAACGTCAAGAGGCAGAATTGAGGACGCGGCTGCTGCATGATCTCAGCGTGCGCAGGGCGGTTGACGCTCCCCCGAACTTAAATGGCAAGGATTGGACAATGAGAAGTTTTCGCCTGCCCTGCGCGTTCCTCGCCTCTGGGCTGCTGGCAGCTTTTGCGGCACAGGCCGATACCGTTTCGGTGGCGGTCGCTGCCAACTTTGCTGCGCCGTTGCAGAAGATTGCAGCGGAATTCGAGCGTGATACCGGGCACAAGCTGGTGGTCTCCAGCGGCGCGACCGGCAGCTTTTATGCGCAGATCAAGAACGGCGCACCGTATGAAGTGCTGCTGGCGGCTGACAGCGACACACCGGATCGGCTGGTAACAGATGGCGTGGCGGTGGCAGCAAGCCAGTTCACTTACGCGGTGGGGAAACTGGTGTTGTGGTCGGCCCAACCCGCGGTCGTGGATGGCGCAGGCGAGGTGTTGAAGAATGGCAGTTTCGCGCACATCGCGCTGGCCAACGCCAAACTCGCACCCTACGGCGCTGCAGCCGTGCAGACGCTCAAGGCTTTGGGCGCTTATGCCGCGCTGCAGCCAAAGTTCGTGACCGGCGAGAACATTGCCCAGACCTACCAGTTTGTCCGCAGTGGCAATGCAGCCCTGGGCTTTGTCGCGCTGTCGCAAGTGCTCAAGGATGGCAGGATCGAGGGCTCGGCCTGGCTGGTTCCGACGCAGCTGTATCAGCCCATTCGGCAAGACGCGGTGCTGCTGGAAAAGGGCCGCGGCAAGCCTGCGGCAGATGCATTCATGACCTATCTGAGAGGCGCAAAGGCAGCCCGGGTGATCGGCGGCTACGGGTACGAGCTGCGCTGACTTTCACGCCAAGCTCCCACGGTCCAGGGCCGCCGGGCTCATGCAGGATTTACCACTCGTAGTGAATCGTCAGCGGCGCATGGTCGGAGAATTTCTCGCCCTTGTAGACCTCGGCCGACTTGGCCCCCGCGGCCAGCGCCGGTGTCGCCAGCTGGTAGTCCAGTCGCCAGCCCACGTTGTTGGCGTAGGCTTGCCCGCGGTTGCTCCACCAGGTGTAGGAGGTGTCCGTCGCCTCCGGCTGCAGTGTCCGGTGCACATCCACCAAACCACCCGCGGCGGGGTCGAGCAGTTGCGTCATCCAGGCGCGCTCTTCTGGCAGGAAGCCCGAATTCTTCTGGTTGCTGCGCCAGTTTTTCAGATCCATCTGCTGATGCGCGATGTTGACATCACCGCACAGGATGAACTCGCGCTGCTGCCTCAATCGACTCAGATGCGGGAAGAATTCAGCCAGGAAGCGGAACTTCGCCTGTTGCCTTTCTTCGCCAGAGGAGCCGCTGGGAAAGTAGGCACTGATCAACGACAGCTTGGCGCGCGGCGTGTCAAAGCGCAGTTCCACATAGCGCCCTTCGGCATCGAATTCTTCCGACCCGTAGCCGACAATGACTTCGCTGGGTTCGTGGCGCGTGTACACGCCCACCCCCGAGTAGCCTTTCTTTTGCGCGAAGTGAAAGTGTCCTCTCAGTCCGGCCAACTGCTCAAAGCGACCAACTACATCGGTGGCCTGAGCTTTGACTTCCTGCACGCAAATACAATCGAGCTGCGCCTGGGCCAGCCAGGCTTCCAGCCCCTTGCTGCTGGCGGATCGGATACCGTTGAGGTTGAGGCTGGTGAGTTTGAACAAGGATGCTCCATGTCAGTTGAAAACGGGCAAGACGCTCTGGCCCAGGAATTTGTGCAATTTGCAGTCGACTGCGGCGTGCTGCGCCTGGGTGAATTCAAAACCAAGGCCGGACGCCTGAGCCCGTACTTTTTCAATGCGGGCCTGTTTGACGACGGCGCCAAACTGGATCGACTCGCCCAATTTTATGCGCGCCGACTGCTGGCCAGCGGCATCGAGTTCGACATGATTTTCGGGCCTGCCTACAAGGGCATACCGCTGGGTGCAACGCTGGCCGTGGAGCTGGCGCGCCAGGGACGCAATGTGCCCTTTGTGTACAACCGCAAGGAAGCCAAGGACCACGGTGAAGGCGGAACGTTGGTCGGATCAAGCCTCAAGGGGCGGGTGCTCATTGTCGATGACGTGATGTCGGCGGGTACGGCGGTGCGCGAATCCATAGAGCTGATTCGTGCAGCAGGTGCGACACCGCACGCTGTCATCATCGCCCTGGACCGCCAGGAGATGGCGACCGAAGATGGATGCGACGTAAACTACAGTGCAGTGCAGTACGTGCGCCAGCAACTCGGGTTGGAAGTATGTGCCATCGCCCGGCTGGAGGACTTGCTGAAGTTTTTGACTCAACAACACAACCCCAACGGGAGCCTTGACCATGCTCGGGTGCTTGCATATCGCCAACGCTACGGCGTAGTAGAAGGACTCGCTCGATGAATTTTTTGCTGCGCGCCACGGCACTCGGACTGTTGCTGCTCACGGTCCACGGGGTCAGCGCGCAGGAAATCTATTATTGCGTTGACAGCAAGGGTCGCAAGATCACCTCCGACCGTCCCATTGCCGAGTGCATCGACCGCGAGCAAAAGGTGCTCAGCTCCAGCGGCACGGTCAAGCGAACGGTGGGCCCGAGTCTGACCGCGCAGGAGCGCGCCGCATTGGACGAGGCGCAAAAGCGCGAAGCGGCAGAGCAGGCGCTGGTCGCGGAAGAGAAGCGGCGCGACCGCGCCCTGCTGACACGCTATCCCAATCGCGCGGCCCACGACCGGGAACGCGCGCAGGCCCTGGAACAAATGGACGACAACATGCGCGCGTCTCAGGTGCGTTTGGAGGATTTGGCCCAGCAACGAAAGGCCATGGAAGTGGAGATGGAGTTCTACAAGAAGGACCCGTCCAAGGCGCCGGGCTCACTGAAGCGCAGAATCAGCGAAAACGCGCTCAACGTCGCATCACAGAAGCGCTTCCTCAAGGACCAGGATGAAGAGAAGAGACGCGTCAATCAGCGTTTCGACGAGGAGCTTGCCAAGCTAATGCCGCGCTGGGCCGAGCAAGCCGCCGCCTCGGTGCAAACAGCTTCTCCCGCCAGCGCAGCAAAAGGCAAATAGCTCGCGCGACGGCTCGCGCTATGAAGCGGCGCACACTCAGGATAGCTTGTGTTTGAGCAGTTCGTTCACCTGCGCTGGATTGGCCTGGCCCTTGCTGGCCTTCATCACCTGACCCACCAGCGCATTGAAGGCCTTGTCCTTGCCGGCGCGGAACTCCTCGATGCTCTTGGCGTTGGTTGCCAGCACGGCGTCGATGATTTTCTCAAGGGCCGAGGAGTCGTTCATCTGCTGCAACCCCTTGGCTGCGATGATGGCGTCCACGTCGCGAGATTCGCCACCCCACAGGGCATCAAATACCTGTTTCGCGGCGTTGTTGGAGATCGTTCCATCGGCGATGCGCCCGATCAGGGCGGCGAGTTGTGCGCAGTCCACGGGCGCTTGCATCAAGCCGATGTCGGTGGCGTTCAAGCGGCGTGAGAGTTCACCAGTGATCCAGTTGGCGGCCAGCTTGGGCTGGCCGCAGGCGTTGGCCGTGGCCTCGAAGTAGGCCGCCATGTCCTTGCTCTGTGTGAGAAGGCTGGCGTCGTATTCCGACAAGCCGAAATCAGTGCAGAAGCGCGCCGCCATCACGCGCGGCAACTCCGTCATCTCGGAGCGCACACGCTGCACCCACTCATCTGCGATCACCAGCGGGGGCAGATCCGGATCGGGGAAATAGCGGTAATCGGCGGCGTCTTCCTTGCTGCGCATGGCGCGCGTTTCGCCGTTGTCGGGGTTGAACAGCACGGTGGCCTGCTCGATCGCGTGGCCATCCTCGATCTGCTCGATCTGCCAGCGGATTTCGTAGTCCATGGCAGCCAGCATGAACTTGAAGCTGTTCAGGTTCTTGATCTCCCGCCTGGTGCCTAAAGGCCCCCCGGGCTTGCGCACCGACACGTTGGCGTCGCAGCGGAACGAGCCTTCCTGCATGTTGCCGTCGCAGATGCCGATCCAGGTCACGATCTTGTGCAGTTCCTTGGCGTAGGCCACCGCCTCTGCGCTGGAACGCATGTCGGGCTCGGTCACGATCTCCAGCAGCGGCGTGCCGGCGCGGTTCAGGTCGATGCCGGTCTGGCCGATGAAGTCTTCGTGCAGCGATTTGCCCGCGTCCTCTTCCAGGTGCGCGCGCACCAGGCGCACCGACTTCTTTTCGCCTTCGAGGAAGAACTCGACCGCGCCACCCTGCACCACCGGAATTTCAAACTGGCTGATCTGGTAGCCCTTGGGCAGGTCCGGGTAGAAGTAGTTTTTGCGCGCAAAAATGCTCTTGGGCGCAATGTGAGAACCCACCGCCAGGCCGAATTCGATGGCGCGCTCGACCGCGCCCTTGTTCATCACCGGCAATGTTCCGGGCAGGGCCAGATCAACGGCGCAGGCCTGGGTGTTGGGCTCGGCACCGAAGGCGGTGGAGGCGCGGCTGAAGATCTTGGACTTCGTGGACAGCTGGGCATGGGTCTCAAAGCCGATGACGACTTCGTAGCCCTGAATGAGTTTACTCATGTATCAGACTTGAAATAGTTGATGGTCATGCATGGAACAGCGCCACAACGTGGAGCGTTCGAATAACCGTTTTCAAGTGTAGCTCACCCTGAATTGGGGCAGGTCGCTGGTCGTCGTCCGACCGCCTGGCAGAGCTCGCCCCGCTTCAGGCGTAGGTGTTGACGCTATTGCCAGTGGTCAAGGTAGCTGTCGGCGCGCTGGGCGCGGCAGTCGCCGAGCCGCTCGCGCTACCATGGTGATGGTGACCGGAACGCATCGCCGAGAACGCAGTTTGCGCACCCGCCAGATCGCCACTCTGCAGTGCTTGACCCAGCTGGGCGAGCGGGCTGTTGGGGCTGCTGCTGGCGCCGCCGGAATTGTTCGCCGTCAGGGCTGCATAGGCCGCCTTGGCGCCAGTCAGGTCGCCTGAATTCAGCGCCTGCGCCAGCGCCTGGAAATTTTGCTGGCGCTGCTGCCAGGCGCTGGCGCCGGTTTGGCCTGCGCCAGTGGTGGATGCCGTAGAAGAGGTGATCGCCATTCCCATGTTGCGTTCCTTTGCCTGCGCGCTTGCTTGCCAAACATTGGCAGGGTCGATGCAGCGCATGAGCTCTTTATCGACCGCGATCGGGATCGGCTGTAGCGGCGGCGCCCCGGATTTGGGTAAACCTTTGTGAAGTTGCATGAAGTACCGCGTACTTATGCGGTTTTTACGTCAATAGCAGGGCATCCCCCACTCTTTTCGAACGATTGGCGTGTGCGCCAAGAGGGACGATTGAATTGGCCCGGTGGTCAGTCGGTTGGACGCACCGGATCAACTTTTTTTCGAGGAGAAGCATCATGGGAATGAGTATTCAAGGCGTGAGCGCAACCGGCGCCAGCCAGGGTGTCGGTGCCGCTGCCTGGCAGCAACGCCAGCAAAGTTTCAAGAACCTCAGCACCGCCCTGCAGTCGGGAAATCTGGCGGCGGCGCAGCAGGCGTTTGCCACGCTGACTGGCGGCAGCGGCACGGTCAATGCCAGCAGCCCGCTGGCCCAAGTGGGGCAGGCGCTGAGCAACGGTGACCTGGCCGGTGCGCAGACGGCGATGCAGCAGCTGCAGGCCAACCGCGCTGGCGCACACCACCACCATCACAGTGCGCCGCAGACCACCGCTGCCTCCGCGACGCCCGCGCCCACGACGGGTCTGGGCTCACTGCTGAGCGTCACGGCTTGATGCCAGTCTCTTCGGGGCACGCATGAACCATTCCACCGCGCCCCAGCGCCGAGCCTTTATCGCAGGCACTGCAACGGCCCTGCTGGGCCTGACGCTGCCGCTGGCAGCGCGGGCTAGCGTCTTCCCGGCGAAGCCGATCTATTTCGTCGTTCCACTGGCACCTGGAGGTTCAGCGGACCTGCTGGCACGCCTCGTCGGACAGCACCTGAGTCAACGCTTGGGGCAGCCGGTGGTAGTGGAAATGCGACCGGGCGGTGGCACCGTGATCGGCACGGCGCAAGTCGCCAAGGCCGCGGCCGATGGCTACACGCTCTTGTTTGCTTCCAACAGCCTGGTGATCAACGCCAAGCTGCGCAGCAATCTTTCCTACGACGGCATCAAGGCGTTCGAGCCCGTGGCCATGATGGTGAGCTCGCCCCAGGTGTTGGCCGTCAACAGCGCCAGCCCCCACCCCACGTTCAAGGACTGGCTGGCCGCCGCGCGCGCGCACCCGGGCAGCGTGTCGCTGGCGTCGCTTGGGCCCGACACGACCCAACACATGGCCTCGGAGATGCTGCAACACACGGCGGGAATTCAACTCATCTATGCGCCCTACAGCGGTGGCGCATTGGCGGTGAATGCGGTGCTGGGCGGGCATGTGGACGCGGTGCTGGGCAACCTGGCCGAGATGTCAGCCCACATCGAAGCCGGCCGGCTGCGGCCGCTGGCGGTCACGACCCGCGTCCGCTTGAGCGCACTGCAACAGGTGCCCACCATCGCGGAGTCGGGCTATCCCGGCTTCGAGGCCATGGCCTGGTTCGGTGTGGCAGCGCCTGCCGGCACGCCGCGCGAGGTGGTCACGCTGTTGGCCGCGGGCGTGCAGTCGGCCCTGAACGATCCCGACATCCGCAAGCAGTTGCTGGCCTTCAGCCTGCAACCCAACTACCTGGGTCCGGCCGATTTTGCGGCGCACATCGCGCGCCAATACCAGCATTACGCCCGCATCATCGACGACGCCCACATCCAGGTCATATAGGCCGGGAGCCGAACCTTTGGCGCATCTGCTGATCATTGAATTGCCTGGCGGCAACGACACCGACATGGTGCAGGCCGCGATCGCCCGTGGCGACGACTTCACCTTCCTGTCGGCGCAGCTCGACCACTACCGCCGCCAACCGCAGGTGCAATCCCTGCTGGACCAGGCCTACACGCTCATCGAGGTGCCCGGCTTTGACTACCCGCAGGTGGAGCGCGTGGTGCTGGAACTGCATGCGCGATTTCCCCTGGACGCTTTGCTGTGCTTGCTTGACATCCGACTGATCGAAGCCGCGCGACTGGCGCAGCGATTGAATCTGCGCCACATCAGCACGGCCACGGCGGCGCTGTTACGCGACAAGTTCAAGGTGCGCCAGCGGCTGGCGCAGCGCGGCATCGCGCAACCGCAATTCGCGCTCGCGCAGTCCAACGACGAACTCAAACAGGTGGTGGCGCGACTGGGCTTGCCGGTGCTGATCAAGCCTTCTGACGGCTACGGCTCGCAAAACATCGTGGTGCTGCGCCACGAAGAAGATCTGGACCCTTGGCTCACGCCGCTGGAGGACATGCTACCCAGCCGTAAAGACTATGGCCTGGGCGCCAAGGCCAACGACCGGCTGCTGGTCGAGCGCTTCCTCGAGGGCACCGTCATCGGTTGTGACACACTGAGCGTGGATGGCGAACACCGCCTGCTGGGCGTGAACGAAAAGCTGTTTTTCGAACCACCCTCTTTTGCCATCCAAGGCGGCTGCTTCCGGCCGAACGAGCCCGCTTTCGACAGCATCCAGCGCTACGTCTTCGCCTGCCTGGATGCCGTGGGTTTCAATTGGGGCGCAACCCATACCGAGCTCATTCTCACTGCCGAAGGACTGCGCTTGGTCGAGATCAATGCGCGCCTGGTGGGTGCCAAGATTGCGCGGCTCGTGGGTTATGCGCTGAACCGTTCGATCCACTCGGATCTGATCACCGTGCATCTGGGACAGCAGCCCGTATTCAGTCCGACGACGGCGCCAGACCGGGTGGCGGTGACGCGCTGGATCGTGGCCGAGCACGCAGGAGTGCTGGAACGCATCGAACTGCCCGCCTGGCGCGACGACCGCCTGCGCTGTGTCGAGGTGTTGAAGCGTCCTGGCGACGCCGTGCGAGCGCCGTTCGAGAACGCCGACCGCATCGGCTACGTCATGATTTGCGCGCCCACGCGCGACGAGGCCGAGGCACTGGCGGAACGTTTCGTGGCGCAAACCCAAGTGGTGTACAAGCCCGCCGCGACCGACGTGCGCCCTGGAGACCCGAAAGTAGCATTCGTCAGCGCGAGGCCGTAGGCCGTGACGATCGATCTCGGCGTTCCACGAAAATGCATGGATTGCCACGCTGCGCTCGCAATGACGAATCCGGGGTTCATGGCCCGCATGCCGTTTCGCCGTCATCGAGGCACCCGCACCCTCTCGTCAGCGCGAGGCCGCAGGCCGTGGCGATCCATCTTGGCGCGCCTCGGAACTACATGGATTGCCACGCTGCGCTCGCAATGACGAATCCGGGGTTCATGGCCAGTAGGCAGTTTCGCCGTCCGAAACAGGCGGCGTTGCTTCACTTGCGACGCCGCTGGTCCATGCGCTGCCAGAGCAGGGCGCGAAAGGCGTCGTAGGCCTTTTGCATCACCGCTGGTTTGTAGGGAAAGAGTGCGGCGTCGTCGGTCGAATGAACCCAGGCGCGGCTGTCCACTTCGAACAACAGCAGGCGACCGTCGCGCGTTTGCGCGCAATCCAGCACCACGTAATCCAGTCCCAGTCGCTGCGCGATGGTCCGTAATGCAGCGCCGTGCCGGACCCCAAAAGCCTGATCGAAGTTTTCCATCGTCTGTGCTTCTTCGGCGCGCTTCTCGGCACCGAGTTCCATGCCCGCGGAAAGGTAATGAACCATCCAGTGATCGGAAATCGCAACGTGGCAAATGAAGGGCTCGCCCGCTATCAGGGCGATACGCAGCTTGCGGAAAAGGCCGTCATGGTCCTGATAGTCGACATAGTGGGCGACGAAATAGTCGGTGCCGCCATGGCGCTCGAAATAGGCGTCGAGCCCGGCCTGCGTTTCAATCTTCTCCAGACCCGTTCCGCCCTGGGTATCGACCGGTCGGATCGTGAGCGCAAAGTGCGGCCACCGGATTTGTGCGCGCGCCAGCCTTTGCGTCATGGGCATGACCAGGCCGGGAATGTCGTGCAGCAGTTGGTAAGCGGTGTCGCGGGCGCAGTGCATGATGGCCTGCGCCGGGTTCAACACCGGCTGCGGCCAGTCGGTCAGCAGGGCCCGCGCCTGTTCCAGCAGTGGGCGGTTCTTGTCGGACTCGCCGACGGCCACCATCAGCACATCGTGCTCGGGAATGTCGGTGGGCAATGGCTGCCCGGGCAACAGGTACAGCAAATCGAGCTGGATGTCGCCGTGCTCGATCAGGAATTCGATAGGCGTGTTGTCCAGCAGGTCGCCCGGTGCCATCAGCGCCAACAGGCGGATGGCTGGCTGCTCGGGCCCGGCCAGGCGATAGAGCCGTTGCAGCGCCAAGGCGCGCGCCTGCATCTCGAGCGCGAAATCGCGCTGTCCCATGGCCAGCAGCGCGTAGAACATCTGCATGCACAGTTGTCCCAGATCCGGGCTCTTGTGGGTCTGGGCGATGAACGCCGGCAGCGCGTTCGCGGGCATGCGCACCACCTTGAGCAGGCCCGCAATTGGCTGCAAATTCATTTCGGGTATTCACCGATAGTTGAAGGTAATCCTACGACTATAGTGGCGAACCACTTTCCCGACCCTCGCATCCACCCCCCAGGGGCGCGAAACGCCAGCATCGTTAAAGCCCGCTTCCAGGAGACCAACCCGTGAAAAAACGCCACCTGCTACAGGCTCTTGCCAGCCTGCCTCTTGCATCCCTTCCCTTTGCCCCGGCGTGGGCGCAAAGCGCGACGCTCAAGATCTCGCATCAATTCCCGGGCGGCACGATCAACGAAGGCGATTTCCGCGACCGCCTGGTGCGGCGCTTCGCAGCCGAGGTTGAAAAGCGCAGCAAGGGCGTGTTGAAGTTCGAGATCTATCCCGGCTCGTCGCTGATGAAAACGAATTCGCAGTTCGCCGCCATGCGCAAGGGTGCGCTCGATCTGGCGCTGATCCCCCTGTCTTACGCAGGCGGCGAAATTCCCGAGGTCAACATCGGTCTCATGCCGGGACTGGTGGTGTCGTACGAACAAGCCACCAGCTGGAAAACCAGGCCGGTAGGTGCGGAGCTCAATCGCGTGCTGCTGGACAAGGGCATCGTGCTCATCAGCTGGATCTGGCAGGCCGGGGGCGTGGCCTCGCGCAGCAAGCCGGTGGTGGAGCCGGAGGACGCCAAGGGCATGAAGATTCGCGGCGGCTCGCGCGAAATGGACATGATTCTGAAAGAGGCTGGCGCAGCTGTCGTCACCATGCCTTCGAATGAAATTTACGCGGCCATGCAAACAGGGGCCATGGACGCGGCCATGACCTCTTCCACCTCGTTCATTTCCTTCCGCCTGGAAGAGGTTGCCAAGGCGTTGACCACGGGGCGCACCGGTGCCTACTGGTTCATGTTCGAGCCGCTGATGATGTCCAAGGCCATCTTCGACAAGCTGCCAAAGGAGCAGCAGGCGACCATCATGGCGGTAGGCGCCGAAATGGAAAAATTCGCGCTCGAAGCGGCGAAGAAGGACGATGTCGATGTGGCGGCGATCTACCAGAAGGCCGGGGCCAAGGTGGTGGATCTGTCATCTGCAACCATCAAGAAATGGCAGGCGATAGCACGCCAGACAGCGTGGAAGGACTACGGCGCACGCAATGAGGGCAGCGCCAAACTGCTGGCGCTGGCGGAGCAGACCTTGTGAGCCATGGGTTCGAGCTTGAATCCGCCACGGCAACCGGACCCCTGCAGCCCAGAAATGCAACGCTGGCGCTGTTGACCCGCGGTTTAGACTGGGTGAACCGGCAGGTGCTGCGTGCCTCTATGGTAGCGCTGGTGTTGACCGCCGCGGTGTTGACCTACTCCGTACTGACACGCTACTTCCTCAAGATCGGCACCGACTGGCAGGACGAAGCGTCGGTCTTCATGCTGGTGGGTGCGATGTTCATGTGCACTGCCTACGTCCAGTCGCTGCGCGGCCACATCGGCATCGAAGCCTTGTCCGCGTTCTTGCCCGCGGCCGTGAACCGGGTCCGGTTGCTGCTGGTGGACGTCGTCTCCACGCTGTTCTGCAGCTTCTTTTCGTGGAAGTCCTGGACCCTGTTTTATGAGGCCTGGTCGCAGGGTCAAACCACATCCAGCAGTTTTGCGCCGCCGCTGTGGATTCCCTATAGCCTGATGTCTGTGGGCATGAGCCTGCTGACGCTGCAACTGCTGCTACAGACGGCAACCCGACTTACCGGTGGCGAAGTGCGAGGCGAACCCGTATGAACGAACTCGCCATCGGTCTTTCTTATGGTGCTGCCACGCTGCTGGTGATGTTCACCGGCATGCCAATCGCCTTTGCGCTGGGTACCGTGGCCGTCACCTTCATGTATTTTTTCATGCCGGCCTCGTCGTTGGACATGGTGACGCAAAACGTGTACGAGGAGATGGCCTCGATCACGCTGCTGTCGATCCCGCTGTTCATCATGAAGGGCGCGGCCATTGGCAAGTCGCGCGCGGGCCAGGACCTCTATTCCGCGATTCACGCCTGGCTGCACAAGGTGCCGGGCGGCCTGGGCATCGCGAACGTGTTTGCCTGCGCGTTGTTTGCAGCGATGGCGGGCTCGTCGCCTGCGACCTGCTCGGCCATCGGCTCAGCGGGCATTCCGGAAATGCGCAAGCGTGGCTACTCCCCCGGCTTCGCCGCAGGCATCATCGCGGCCGGCGGTACATTGGGAATCCTTCTGCCGCCCTCGATTGTGATGATCCTGTACGCGGTCGCAGCCGAGCAATCGCTGGGACGCTTGTTCCTGGCGGGCATCGGTCCGGGCGTGCTGCTGGTGGCCCTGTTCTCCGGCTACGCTGTGGTGCGTGCCCGCAAGGAATACCGGGAGGCGCTGGCGCTGTTTGAACAGGGAGGTGCCAAATCCGCCTATCTGGAGCAGGAACATTTCACGCTCGCGAAAAAGGTGGAGATGCTGCCGCGCGTTTTACCCTTCGTGCTGCTGCTGATCGGTGTCATGGTGGCGCTGTACGGCGGCTACGCCACGCCGTCGGAAACGGCCGGGCTGGGTGGCATGCTGGCGTTGGCCCTGATCGCCGTCATCTACGGCCTGTGGCGACCGCGGGACGTGGCGCCGATGCTGGCGTCCACCCTGCGCGAATCGACCATGCTGATGCTCATCATCGGCATGTCGCTGCTGTACAGCTACGTCATGAGCTCGCTGCACATCAGTCAGGGTGCGGCGCAGTGGATCGTGGGCATGCAGTTGTCGCGCTGGCTGCTGCTGGCGGTGATTCTGGCGATGGTGATCGTGCTCGGCTTCTTCCTGCCGCCGGTGTCCATCATCCTGATGACCGCGCCCATCATCCTGCCGCCGCTCAAGGCCGCTGGCTTCGACCTGGTGTGGTTTGGCGTGGTGATGACGATCGTGATGGAAATGGGCCTGATTCACCCGCCCGTGGGCCTGAACATCTTCGTCATCAAGAGCATCGCCCCCGACATCCCGCTGCGCGACGTGATCTGGGGTGTGCTGCCGTTCGTGGCCCTGATGTTCCTGGCCGTGCTCCTGATGTGCGTGTTCCCTGGAATCGCGGTGGGATTGCCGAATCTGGTGATGGGCGCCAAATAGCGTTGGCACTTGCCGGGGTCGCCCGGGCAGGTGGCACCCGACTCCGGCTGCGTACAGTGGTCTAATCGACCTCTTTCGCCACACCGGCGCATCCATCCATTTCCCATGCCCGCATGAAAGACCACTACGCCGCCCTTGGGCTGAACAGCGCTGCGACGCTGGCCGACATCAAGAAGGCGTTTCGCCAGCAGGCCTCGCTGCACCACCCGGACCGCAACGCCGCCGCCGACGCGGCCGCGCGCTTTCGCGCGGTGCAGGAAGCGTACGAGGTGTTGTCGGATGAAGCGAAACGCCAGGCCTACGACGACAACCGCCGCCGCAACCTGCTCGACAGTCCGATCGACACAGCGCGCGATATCTGGCAAAACTATTTCAACCGCGTGCTGGAGCAAGGAACGACATGAAGAGCCCCAACTTATGAGCATCTCCCCCTTCTTTCTGGAACTGCGTTCGTCCTATCAGTCCGAAATGGACGACCTGACGTTTGACTCCGAGGGCCGCGACGTGCTGCGTCAGCGACTGACGCAAAAGCGCAAGGAACTGGGTTTCTTGCTGCAGATGATTGAGCTCAGTCCGGAGATGGTGGCGGTGATCTTCCACCAGGGATTTCAGTTCAAGCGGCCTTCGGTGCTGGAGCATCTGCTGGCGCAGGAGCCGGAGGAGTTCCCCGAATGGGAGAGCCTGGCCGACGCCATCCAGCTGGCACCCTGGTCGCAGGACCTGGCGCAGCAGATCCTGAAGGAGCCTCTGGGCGCGTGGTTCATGACCGTGGCCGCGGGTCTGGAGTACATGTATGCCCGGCCGAACGCGGCCTCGACCGTGGTGCATGAAGACGAGGAAGACCCGGAAGAAGACGCTGACGAAGGCGTGAGCGACGAAGACGTCGGACGCAACGTGCTCGACAGCGACGCCGATGCCGCCAGCGGCGCGCGCGAGCGCGAAGCAGCCGGCGCCGACTGGATGGCCGAGCAGGGTTTTGACCGAAAAGATTGATTGAACTGGACCGCTTGATGAACCACCTGGCACTGATAGAAAAAACGCAAAGCCTGATCGCCTGCGGCGACATCGTGGGCGCCGAAGCGGCCCTGGTGGAACTGGCCGACGCCGAGGGCGACCGCGCGCTGATGGTGGTGCTGGCGCAGTTGCCGCCCAAGGACATCCTGGCGGTGATTCGCGAGTACGACAGCTCCAAGGATTCGGTCATCAACCTCTTGATCACGCCGCAGCAGTTCGCACGTGCGGTGGTGATCGAGAAGCAGTACAAGGACCTGAGCTGCACCCACTTGCGCGGCATGGTCAACTCCATCGTGTTTCGCGAGGACGGCGATACGCTGGAGTTCCTCAATGCCATCGGTGACCTCGACGGCGGCAGTGAGGCGCTGGCCGACTATTTCTCTGAGAAGTGGAGCCGCGTCGAAGCCTTCGCCCGCACTGGAACCTTCGACCCGATGGAGGACGATGGCAAGATGATGACCGAGTCGGCGCTGCTGGCTTCGGCCTACGCCAAGCCGCGCGTGGAGCTGGATGAAGTGGCCGATCAGGACTGGATGCAACTGGCCTGGCTGCTGCGCCACGAGTGTCCCGACCTCTTCATCGAGATGCTGATCGTGCTGCGTGCCAAGGCCCGCGCCCACGACCTGGCGGCCGAGGACGAAGAGGAGAGCGAGGAGGACGACGGCAAGGTCGAAACCTCGGCCACCGACCGCGGCAAGGCGACGCCCGCAGCGCGCGAGTCGGACGAAGAGTCCGCGATCTGAAACCACGGGCCATGAACTTGCATTTCGTCATTGCGAGGAGCGTCAGCGACGTGGCCATCCACGAATGTCGCGCTGCTGCGCCATGGATTGCCACGCTGCGCTCGCAATGATGAATTCAAATGCCATGACAGCACATACCATCGCTCCGTCTGCTTGCGGCATCTCGCTTTTCGACGCCCGTCCGTTCTTTGAGAAGGCGCTGCAGTACGGCGTGCGGCACGGCATCATCGAAGAGGCCAGGCTGGAAGCGATCTGCCAGGATGCGCCCAAGGGCATGGTGCAGATTGCGCGTTACTTTGGCACCGAGTTCCTGCGCCCGGAGCTGGAGAAGGCCAAAGACCGGATGGTGAACCTCGTCAGCCTGTACCTCGAAGACACGAGCGGTGGCGACTTGAGACGGGCGGCAGAGTCGCTGCGCGAGCACAGTTTGCTGTCGCGCTCCAAGGGCGGCTCGGACATGCTGAAAAAATTGATAGCCATGCCGCAGCACAGCCACTTCGGCATGCACGAACGCGCCGGTTTCAGTGACGAGCAGATCCCGCTGCTGGCCAAGTGGTCGCTGCGCAGCTACGCCGATTACCAGACCGAATTGGCGCAACGCAGCGAGGTGGCGCAGGTGGTGGACGCTGCGCTCTGGCTGGCGCACTCGTTGGGCATGGACGCGGACGAACTGGAAGAAGCCGATGCAGATGCCGAAGCGGTGGTGCGCACGGCGCTGCTTGCTTTGACTGCCAAGCGCAGCGAGATGCCCGACTGGGTGACGCTGGAGAAGGTGGTGACGGCGCTGCGCAAGAAGGGCACGGCAGTGGAAATCGCCCTGCCGAAGAAGCTGCCAGAGGCACTGCAGCCTGGCGTGCTGGCCGTGCGCGAGTCGGTGCAGGCGGACCTGGAAAAATTGCTGGACCCGGCGCAAAACCTGCGCAAGCTGCTGCGCCAGACGCCCGCTTTCATGGGCCGCTACTTCTGGCGCGAAGACGCATTGAACGAGGTGGATCAGCATGAACGCGCGACCTCCAAGGCCTGGGACAAGGCCACCGGGGGTCACGACGACGAGGGCTCGCTGCTAACGCTGCTGCTGTGCCTGGGGGCAGGCAGCACGGCCAAAACCCTGCTCACCGAGAAGGGTGCAGCCGCGCTGATCCGCAAGATCAGAAAGTCCGGCTTGAAACCGGAACTGGCGCAGCAATTCATACGCGAGCAGGCGCCGGCACAGCACCAGGGCAATTACCTGCGGCTGTGGAAATGCTTTCTGGAAGAAGCCCTCCCAACGCTGCAAAGCGACGCCGACTACGCGCTGCACGACGCGCTGGCGCTGCTGCGGCGCGAGTGCAACGTAGAGTGATCGCGCGCGACGTGGATTGCGACTATTTTCAAGATGCGCGGGCCTACTTGCTGGGCTGCGGCACCGACGGGCCATGCCATCAAGGTCGGTGAATCGCGCGGCTTGATACGATGGGGCGAATGAAGCAATGCAATTCGGCCGGCAGCCATAGGGTGACGGAACGGACTTCCACCCTTTTGGGTTGGGGCGAGGTGGCCTTGCTGTTGGGGTGCGCCACGGCGGCAGGATTCCTGTTCGATCAGCATCTCTCCCTGACAAGCCAGACCATGATCTATGTGTTGGCTGTCGCCGTGGCTTCCTATCGTCTGAGTGGGCCGCAGGCCATGGCTTGCGCGACTGCGGCGGCGATCGCGGTCAATTTCTTCTTTACCTCCCCCAGGTGGAGCGTTGACGTTGCCAACCATGGCCATTGGGTCACCTTGTTTGCCCTGCTGACGATCGCGGTGCTCATCAGCCACCTTGGCGCACGACTGCACAAAGAAGCCGAGGTGACACGGCGTGCGCTACAGCTTCTGGAGTTGGCCTCCAACTTGGCTGGCGTGGCAAGGTCTGAAGACGTCTGCGTGCTGGGACAATCGGCCTTCCAAGCTGCATTTCAGGCTCCGAGCCTGATGGCCCTTCGCCATCCGGATGGCGGATTGAATCTTCCCCAGACTCTGTCGTCCAGCGACGCCGACGCCATGCGATGTTGTCTGCAAGAAATGACTGCTATCGGTCGGGGCACCGGAAAATGGTCGAATCTGGAGGCCTGGTTTCTTCCTATGGGCAGCAAGGCCGATGTGCGTGGCGTGGTCAAAATCCAAGCCTCGCATGCCGCTGACAGCACCGGTCTTGACCATGCCAAGGCACTGGCTGCCCAGTTGGGGCAAGCCCTGCAAAGCCTGCATCAGACCCAAACCATGCAAGCTGCACAAAGCGAAGCGCAGCGCCAACAAGTGCAAAGCACTTACCTGGCCGCCATTTCGCATGATTTGCGAACACCGCTGGCTGCGGTCATGGGCGCCGCGACTTCGCTCCAAACCCAGCGTGACAAGCTCAGCCTTGACGATCAGAACCGGTTGCTGGCCAGCATTGTGAGTGAAACCAGCTTCCTCAGTACCCTGACAGAAAACACCCTGCAATTGGTGCGCTTGGCCAATGCCACCCAGACCATTCAGCGCGACTGGGAGTCGATGGAAGAAATTGTCGGCACGGTGTTGATCCGTATCCGGCACCGCGACCGGTCCCGACGCATCAAATCCAAGGTGCCAGAGGCGCTGCCGCTCATCAAGGCCGACCCGGTACTGCTGGCACAACTGATCACCAACCTGCTGGACAACGCACTCAAGTACAGCAACGACAGCATCGACCTGAGCGTGCATGTCGACGATGCCCATTTGCATGTGGCGGTCAAGGACCGGGGCAGCGAGATTCCAAAAGAGAAATACGCCAGCATCTTCGAGCCGTACACTCGCAATGATTTGTCGGGCAAGCGAGGGGCGGGTCTGGGTTTGGCGCTGTGCCGGGCGATTGCGGTCGCGCACGGCGCAAGCCTGGTTTTGCGACGCAGAAGTGGCGGCGGCAACAGTTTTACATTTTCCATGCCGCTTGACCCGATACAACCCGAACGCCTAACTTCCCCGCTAATCTCATGACACTACGGGTTCTCGTCGTTGAAGATGATCCGGCGATTCGCGCGTTGATCCAGTCAAGCCTGTCGGTTGAAGGATTTTCGGTCCAAACCGCCGTGTCGGTGAGCGAGGCCAGCGCACTGTTGCGGCATGCCTTGCCCGACATCTTGTTGTTGGATCTGGGATTGCCCGACGGCGACGGTGCCGTATTGGTGCAGGAAGTTCGGCGCCACCACAGCTTGCCGATTCTGGTGTTGTCAGCGCGGCACCAGGAGGCGCAAAAGGTTCAACTCCTGGACGCGGGCGCTGACGACTATCTCGTCAAGCCCTTTAGCGTGGCCGAATTGCTGGCGCGCATCCGCGTGGCATTGCGCCACCGCGGCACGAGCGTGACCGCGTCGGTGACCGTGCACGAACTGGACGATCTTCGGGTGGACCTCACACGGCACAGCGTGCTGTGCCGTGGTGCGGAATTGCACTTGACGCCCACGGAATTCAAACTTCTGGCCCGCCTGGTGCGCAGCGCTGGCAGGGTGGTCACCCACCGGGCGTTGCTGACGGATGTGTGGGGCAATGAGTTCACCGAGCACACCCACTACCTTCGCCTCTACATGGGCCAACTGCGCGCCAAGATTGAACTCGACCCGGCAGAGCCCCGGCACCTTCTGACCGAAACCGGCATCGGTTACCGCTTGGCCATTTCCTGATCTTGGCGATCCTTATGCGTTCCATATGCGTCTTTGACGATAGTGCAAGCCTGTTCACTCTAGCTATCACAACATGAGCAAAACCGATGCTCGCGAAAGCCTTGCGGCCTTGACACTGGGTGCCTTGGGCGTCGTCTATGGCGACATTGGAACCAGTCCTCTGTACACCATGAAGGAGGTGTTCAGTCCGGCCACAGGCGTTGCGCTGGATGCGGCGCATCTCACGGGCGTGGTGTCGGTGATTTTTTGGGGGCTCATGGTGGTGGTCACGTTGAAATACGTGCTGCTGATCCTGCGTGCCGACAACCGTGGCGAAGGTGGCATCATGGCACTCACCGCGCTTGCCGTGGAAGCTGCGGGAAGCACTCGACAGAAGCGCCTGGTACTGCTACTTCTGGGCGTTTTTGGCGCGGCACTTTTCTATGGTGACAGCGTGATCACCCCCGCCATTTCAGTGCTCAGTGCGGTGGAGGGGCTGGAAGTGGTCACCCCCACACTGAAGCCCTATGTGTTGCCGATTTGCGCAGGCGTCTTGTTCGGTTTGTTCGCATTACAGCGCTATGGGACCGGCGTGGTTGGCAAATTGTTTGGACCGATCATCGTGCTGTGGTTTGCAGTACTGGCCGTGTTCGGTGTCATCGAAATCGTCCAGCAGCCCGCGATTCTGCAGGCGCTCAATCCCCTGGCTGCGGTTCATTTTCTGGCTGACCAGGGCTGGCATGTGTTTGCTGGCATGGGCGCGATTGTGCTGGCATTGACCGGGGCGGAGGCCCTTTATGCCGACATGGGCCACTTCGGAAAGGGCCCGATCCAACTCGCTTGGCTTAGCCTGGTCTTGCCCTCCTTGGCGATCAACTACCTTGGCCAAGGCGCCTTGCTGATGCGCGACCCCTCAGCCATCGACAACCCCTTCTTTCACCTGTTTCCGCCCAGCCTGTTGATTCCAGGCGTGGTGCTGGCCACCTGCGCCGCCGTGATCGCCTCGCAGGCAGCGATTTCAGGCGCCTCATCCATGACCAAACAGGCCATTCAGTTGGGGCTGCTGCCGCGCATGACGGTGCTCTACACCTCGGCCAAGGAGGCCGGTCAAATCTATATGCCCAAGGTGAACTGGCTGCTGCTGAGCGCCGTCTTGCTGGTCGTGCTGGGGTTTGGGAGTTCCTCGGCGATGGCTGGCGCCTATGGCATTGCCGTGACTGTCACCATGTTGAGCACGACCTTGCTGACCTTCTTTGTGGTGCGCGAGGGGTGGAACTATCCCTTGCCCGTGGCGATCGTCGCAACCAGCCTCTTCTTGGCGGTGGACCTGCTGCTGGTGGTGTCGTGCGCGATCAAATTCTTTCAAGGTGGCTGGTTCCCGCTGGTGTTGGGTGTGGGCATCTTCATCGTCATGACGACTTGGCGGCGCGGGCGCGAACTGCTGATCGAAAGCATTCGCCGCGACGATCCCGAACTGGCGCCATTCATTGCCGGCTTGTCCGTGGCCGGGGTGCATCGGGTCTCCAGAACCGCGGTCTATGCGGTTGCCAACGCCAACACCGTGCCACAGGCCCTGATGCACAACCTCAAACATAACCAGGTGCTGCACGAACGCAATGTCATTTTGACGGTTGTGTTCCACGAGATCCCGTGGATCCCGTTCGAGCAGCGGGTGCAGGTGACGCCCTTGGCCTCAAGCTTTTGGCGTGTGCAGGTGAACTACGGCTTCAAGAACACGCCCGACATTCCCCAAGCGCTGGAACTGTGCGCCGCCAAGGGCTTGGCGATCAACCTCTTTGAGACCACCTATTTTCTCAGCAGGGAGATCATTGTGCCGACCAAAGGGGCTGCCATGGCGCAATGGCGGGAGTCCTTGTTTGCGCTGATGTCGCGCAATTCCGGGAGTGTTTCAGGGTTCTTCAGGCTGCCCAACAATTGTGTGATTGAGTTGGGCACGCGGGTGCAGATTTGACCGTTTCAAAACGGTTCTCGGGTTGAAAAACGACTTTACAAGGAGTGTTCGTATGGAATACATCATGGGAAATTTGGCGCTTGTCGTGACGGTCGTTCTGCTGCTCGCTGCTGCCATCTTGTGGCGCCAGGTGTTGTGGCTGTTTGGCGTCATCATCGTGCCCGACGACAGCATCGGAACGGTGACCAAGAAGTTCGTCATCTTCGGTGCCAACAGCAAACTGCCCAACGGTCAAATCGTGGCGCTCCAGGGCGAGGCCGGATACCAGGCGGACAGTCTGGCGCCGGGGTTGCACATGGGACTTTGGCCCTGGCAGTACGCCATCGAGCTGATTCCTTTTGAAGTCATTCCGCAAGGCAAGGTGGGTGTGGTCCAGGCCTGCGACGGCAAGCCTTTGCCCAGCGGGCGCGTGATCGCGCGCGACGTGGACTGCGACTACTTTCAGGATGCCCTGGCCTTCCTTCTGGGCGGCGGCGAGCGCGGGCCGCAGATGAAGGTGATTCCGCCGGGCACTTACCGCATCAACCCCTTGCTGTTCACCGTCGCCTTGGCCGACGCCACCGAAATTCCGCAGGGAAAGCTGGGGGTGGTGGAGGCCCATGACGGCAACCCCTTGCCCATTGGCCGCATCATTGCCAAGGGCATCGAGTGCGATTCCTACCAGAACGCCAAGGCGTTCCTGGACGGTGGCGGCGAGCGCGGACCCCAGGTCAAGCTCATGCCGCCGGGCAACTATCGCATCAACCCGCTGCTGTTTGACGTGCGCCTGGTGGACGTGATCGATATTCCGGAAAACAAGATCGGCGTTGTGACCGTGAAGGAAGGGGCGCCGCTGCCCACGGGTGAAATTGCCGGCGGCGAAGTGGCTGGGCATGACATGTTCCAGGATCCTGACAAATTTATTGCCAACGGTGGCTTCAAAGGCCTGCAGGAGCAGGTGCTGCTGGCCGGGCGCTACTTCCTGAACCCGCGCTTCGTGACCGTGGAAATCGTGGAGATGACGACGGTGCCGATCGCCAACGTGGGCGTTGTCATCGCCTACGTCGGCAAGGAGGGCAAAGACGTGACCGGTGAGACCTTCAAGCACGGCAACCTCGTCTCCAAGGGCGAAAAAGGCGTGTGCGTCGATCCCTTGGATCCTGGCAAGTACCCGATCAACCCGAACACGCACAAGGTGGTGAACGTGCCCACGGCCAACGTGGTGCTGAACTGGGCCGACGACAAGAGCGAGGCGCACAAGCTGGACGCGAATCTGTCCACCATCACGGTGCGCTCTGCCGACGGCTTCAAGTTCAATCTGGACGTGTCGCAGATCATCCACATTCCGCGCAATGACGCGCCCAAGGTAATCGCCCGCTTTGGCGACATGAGCGCGCTGGTGACGCAGGTGCTGGAGCCCACCATTGGCAACTATTTTCGCAATGCAGCCCAGGGCAGCGACATCATTGATTTTCTGAAGAACCGATCCCTGCGCCAGGAAGAAGCGCGCAGCTCCATTTCTGCCGCATTGCAGGAGTACAACGTGGGCGCGGTCGATACCTTGATCGGCGACATCGTGCCACCGGAGGCGCTGATGCGCACACTGACCGACCGCAAGCTCGCCGAGCAGGAACGCGTCACGTACGAAACCCAGCGCCAGGCCCAGGGCGTGCGTCAGGAGCTGGAGCAGGCCACGGCGCTCGCTGCAACCCAGGCCCGTGTCGTCGACGCCGAGCGCAAGGTGACGATCGCCGCGTTCGAAGCGAATGCCGCAGTCAAGTTTGCCGAAGGCAACGCCAAGAGCAAGACCATCAACGCCGAAGCCGACGCCACGGTGTTGCGCACGGTGGGTGAGGCCGAAGGTGCCAAGATCCTGGCCGTCGGTGGCGCCGAGGCCGAGGTCATCAAGCAAAAAGTCAGCTCCATGGAAGCTGGAAATTTTGCCGTCGTGCAGGTCGCCGAAGCTCTGGCCAAGGGTGGCATCAAGATCGTTCCCGATATCGTCGCTGGAGGCGGTTCTGATGGCCTAGGCGGGGGCCTCACGACGGTGCTGTTAGGCAATCTGATTCACCAGGACTACAGTCGCCGTAAAGGACCGGGCGCGGGAACGGGAGGCGAGTAAATGCGTGACTTTGGGGTACTTCACGGTCATAAACAGCGCCAACAAAATGGAGGCACGGCATGATTCTCGGTCTGCGCACAGCGCGCTACCCGACCTGACCGTCAACCTGCCAGCAGTGCCGCATTGCCGCCCGCCGCGGTGGTGTTGACGGTGATGGTCTGCTCCGCGCAGAAGCGGTACAGATAGTGAGGGCCACCGGCCTTGGGGCCGGTGCCGCTCAGGCCTTCACCGCCAAAGGGTTGCACGCCCACCACGGCGCCGATCTGGTTGCGGTTGATGTAGACGTTGCCGATATGCGAGGCCCGCGCCAATGCCTGCGCCCGGGAGTCGATGCGGGTCTGGATGCCCAGCGTCAAGCCGAACCCCAGGGCGTTGATCTGTTCGATCACGGCCAATGGATCGCCGCTCCAGCGCACGATGTGCAGTACCGGGCCGAAGATCTCCTGCTTCATGTCGGCGATCTGCGCCAATTCAAAGGCTTGGGGCGCGATAAGGTTGGCCACCGGTGGATGGCCGCCCGGGCCGTCATTGCGAGCGAAGCGCGGCAGTCCATGGCCAAGCACAGCGTTATTCGTGGATTGCCGCGTCGCTGGCGCGCCTCCCAATGACGAGCCCGAATCCAGCAGCGGTTTCGCTTCACGTCGCAGTCGCGCCAGTTCGCGCTGGATGCCGTCGAAGGCTTCCGTGTCGATCACCGGACCCACATCGGTGGCCAGATCGGCCGGGTCGCCCGTGACCAGTTCCCTGGCCGCGCCCTGGATCATCTCGATCACGTGATCTGCGATCTGGTCGTGCACGCACAGCAGACGCAGCGCCGAGCAGCGCTGTCCGGCGCTGCGAAACGCCGACTGCAGCACGGCGTCGCTCACCTGTTCGGGCAGGGCCGTGCTGTCCACCAGCATGGCGTTGATGCCGCCGGTTTCGGCGATCAGCGGAGCTATGGCGCCGTCCCTGGCGGCCAATGCGCGATGGATGAGCCTGGCCACCGGCGTGGAACCGGTGAACACCACGCCCGCGACACCGGGCGCGGCCACGAGCGCGGCGCCCACCGTCTCGCCGGGGCCGTGCAGCAACTGCAGCGCACCGCTGGGCACGCCGGCGGCGTGCAGCAATTGGACCGCCGCCAGCGCCACGGCGGGCGTCTGCTCGGCCGGCTTGGCCAGTACCGTATTGCCGGTGGCCAGAGCCGCAGCCACCTGGCCCACGAAGATCGCGAGGGGAAAATTCCACGGGCTGATGCAGACCCAGGGTCCGCGCCCGGTCAGACGCAGCTCGTTATTCTCTCCGGTCGGGCCCGGCAGCGCGATTGGCGCCATCACGCGCTCGGCTTCGTTCGCGTAGTAGCGCAGGAAATCCACGGCCTCGCGCACTTCGGACACGGCATCGCCCCAGGTCTTGAAGGCTTCCTTCACAAGCATGGCGCAGAACCTGGGCAGTTCGCCTTCCAGCGCATCGGCGGCGCAGCGCAGCGTGGCCGCGCGCATGCTCACCTCGGTCTTGCTCCACGCCTTAAAGGCGTCCTGGCTCGTGGCCAGCGCACTGTTGATCAGGCTAAGGTCGAACACCGGCGCGGCCGGAACCTGCACCGACTGAAGGGCCGCCAGCAGTGGCTCACGCATGGTTTCAACACTCAGGTCCAGGCCGATGCTGTTCTTGCGCGCGCCACCGAAGAGTTCCCGCGGCAGCGGCAGCGACGACTCGGGTGCTAGCCGTAGCGGGGAGATCAGCAACTCGGTCAGGCTCACGGATTCGTCGGCCAACTGGTGCACGAACGAGGAATTGGCGCCGTTTTCCAGCAGGCGCCGCACCAGATAGGCCAGCAGGTCCTTGTGCGCGCCCACAGGCGCGTAGACGCGGCACGCGATCAGCGGGTTCTTCAGCACCTCGCGGTACACGCCTTCGGCCATGCCGTGCAAGCGCTGGAATTCGAACCCGGCGCTTTGCATGGCGCCCACGCTTCGCACTCCGTGTAGTGCGCTGCCCCCCGAGGGGGCCAATTTTCCTAGGGACGGCCCGTCGGAAAATTTTCCACTCTCTGTGCCGATGGTGCGCGCAGCCATTTGCAGGATGGCCGCGATGGTGACGGCGTTGTGCGTGGCGAACTGCGGGTAAATCGCGTCGGGCGCGTCCAGCAGCGCGCGCGCGCACTCCAGATACGCAATGTCGGTGTGGTGCTTGTGCGTGAACACGGGATAGCAGGGCAGGCCCAACTCCTGCGCGCGCTTAATTTCGGCATCCCAATAGGCGCCCTTGACCAGGCGGCACATCAATCGGATCTTGTGTTTGCGCGCTATTCCCGTGACGTGCGCGATCAGTTCCAGAGAGCGGGTCTGGTAGCTTTGCAGCGCCAGCCCAAAGCCGCTCCATTGCGGGAAATGCTGCGCCACATGGGCCGCAATCGCTTCAAACAGCTCCAGCGACAGCTCGAGCCGGTCCACTTCTTCGGCGTCGATGGTGAGGTTGATATTGGCTTTGGCCGAGCGCTCGCACAGGCCCCACACGCGCGGCAACAGCTCGGTCATGACCCTCATGCGCTGCGCGTCCTCATAGCGCGGATGCAGGGCACTGAGCTTGATCGAGATGCCGTCGTTCAGTTCGCACGCCACGCTGGTGCTGGCCTGGGCTGCGATCGCGTCGATGGCGTCTTCGTAACTCGCCAGGTGCTTGCGTGCATCGGCCTCGGTGCGCGCACCTTCGCCCAGCATGTCGTAGCTGAATCTGAGATTGCGCTGCCTGCGCTGCACCGAAGCGGCTTCGTCCATGGCGTCGGCGATGGTCTGGCCGAGCACGAACTGGCGCCCCAGCAACTGCACCGCGCGCAGCGTGGCGGCCACCACCGACTTCGCTCCGAGTCTGGTGAAGATGCTGGTGGACGCTTCGCTGTCGGGCAGCAATTTTTTGCTCAAGGCAATGGCGGTGTTGGAGAGTCGCACCAAGGCCTGGTCGCTCGGGCGGTGAAAGTCCGCGCGGCCCAGTTGATCCGCGGTGAGCGCGATCGCGGTTTCGGCGTCGGGCACGCGCAGCAGCGCTTCGGCCAGACGCATCAGGGCCAGACCTTCGGCGCTGGAGATCGGGTATTCCTTGAGCAGGCTCTCCATCGCCCAAAAGGGTGGCGGATGCTGGCGCACGGTCTGCACCCAGGGTGTGGCCAGCTTGGCTGCTGTGGCCCAGTCCAGGGCCTGAGCGAGTGCTCCGAGCTGCCGCGAGACGATTTCGGCTTCGGGGCGATAGGGGGATGGCAGGCGCACGGGGGACTCCAGAAAAAGAAATTGTTGCCCATAGTCCTGCAATATTTGATGAATTACTCACCAAAAAGTGGCAGATCAATAGAGAAACATATCTTCACGTGCCGAGTGCTGCGCCTCGGGTCTTGCGCCCAGGCTAGACCGATCCTTGGGCCTTGCGCATGAGCGTGCTCTTGCCAAACAGGCTTTCAATCAGGTCCACCGCCAGCTCTGCCGTCTGGTTGCGAACGTCCAGTGCCGGGTTGAGTTCCACCAAATCCAGCGAGGCCAGCCGCCCGGTATCCGCAATCATCTCCATGCACAGCTGCGCCTCCCGGTAGGTGGGACCGCCACGCACGGTGGTGCCGACACCGGGTGCGATCGAGGGGTCCAGAAAGTCAACGTCCAAGCTGACATGCAAATGCGTGTTGACATCGACCAGCGCCAGCGCCAGGTCCATGGCGTGACGCATGCCCATTTCGTCGATGTAGCGCATGTCGAACACTTCGATGCCGATGTCGTGCACCAGGCGCTTTTCGCCGGCGTCCACGCTGCGAATGCCGATCTGGCGAATCTCCTTGGGGCGCAGCGCCGGCACCTGGCCGCCGATTTCGATCAGCGCCTGCGGCCCGTGTCCGCACAAGCAAGCCACCGGCATGCCATGGATATTGCCGCTGGGCGTGAGCGTGGCGGTGTTGAAGTCGGCGTGCGCATCGAACCACAGCACGCGCAGCTTCTTGCCCAGTTCGCGGCAGTGGCGCGCCACTGCGCTGATGGAGCCAATGCTCAGACAATGGTCGCCACCGAGCATGATAGGCAGCCGACCGTCCTGGAGCTCGGCATAGGTGGCAGCGTGCACCAACTGGTTCCACTGCACCACTTCGTTCAGGTGGCGGTAGCCGTCGACCGCATCCTGCCAGGGGTTTGCCGGCCCGACCAGGTTGCCGCAGTCCCTCACATCCAGACCAAATTTTGCAATCGCCTGGGCCACGCCCGCCACACGCAACGCCTCGGGTCCCATGCGCGCACCCAGACTGCCTGCGCCAATGTCGGTTGGGGCGCCGATCAGGCTGATGCCGCGCGGCCTGGGGGGGCTCGCAGGCCGCGCGTTCATGGCGCCCATGTCCGCTCTTGCCGCTGGCCACGGGTCTGGCCGGCGCCCAAAGTGATCACGATGACAACGCCGCCCATATCATTTTTCCGTAGAAATCGAGACCACAGAACCAGCGAGCCGTGAGCTGAATTGACTCAGAGTCAATCGTCCAGACCCGAGGCTCCGAGTCGATGCGGCAAAGGCTGGGAGCCGGCGATGCGGTACATCACCTGGCCCGGCCAGGACAGGTAGCCGTCGAGCCGACAGGAAAACAAAATCCCATCGGTTTGGCTTTTGTAGGCGGTGCGCGCCTTAGGACCGAGCGCGCTGGCAGGATCAATGACGTCGCATATGGCTTGGCCCTTCTTGACGCGGGCGCCAGGCTTCACATGGAACACCAAGAAGCCCGTGCCCTGGCTGTAGCCCACGTCCATACCGCTCATGGGCATGGCCGGCGAGAGCAGGCGCGGCAACGGCTGCGCCTGACCCTTGATGGCGCCGCGTCGCATCAGCCAGCGGTAGAGGTTGTCGGCGTCACTGCGTCCCAGCGCATCGCTGACATCGAACTGGCTGCGCATCTCCACCGTCACTGACATGCAGGCCTGCGGAATGGCGGCCTGAGCATATCGGTCGCGCAGGCGGCCCCACAAGCCGGCATGCACGCCGGAGAAGGTGAGGCTGCGGGCATAGCTCTCGTTGTACAGACTGGCCTTGGCGCCCAGGTCCGCCGCCAGCTCTCGAATCGCGCCGTTGGGCCAATCGCACTCTGAAGTAAACAGGTGTAAAGCGGCATGGATGTCGCAGTGCAGATCCAGCACGTAGTCGGAGTCCACGCTCAGCTTCATGATCTCGACGCGCAATGTCTGCAGTTCATTCAATGGCTTCATTTCGCCCAGCACCTCGTGCGCGGCCTTGCGAATGCGCTTGACGTTGGCTTGCCCGTCGTCGCCCAAGCGCTTGCCCACACGCTCGGCCACCGCGTCGCTCAGGTCGAGCCAGTTGCGGTTGAAATTTTCGTTGCTCAGCAGGTTGTACCGGCCCGCATGCACGTTACCCACCAACTGCGCTTGGCCGATGGGATTGACCGTGGGCACCACGATGATTTCGCCCACGATAAGCCCTTTGCGTTCCGCCTCCAGCAGTTGCGGCATGAGGTGGTGCAAGGCCATGGTGCCGGGCATCTCGTTGGCATGAATCGCAGCCTGCATATAGACCTTGGGGCGGGCACCGGCCTTGCCAAAACGCAGCCACTTAATCTGCTTGTGCGAGCCCGGCGTCATGCTGGGCAGCTCGATGGAATGGATGTTGGCGGGCATGTTTCTCTCCAGTGCGTTGTGTTAACCGTGCGTCAGATGTCACCCACCGTGCGCAGCTCAAATGCCCGCAGGCTTGCGGCTGTGCCAATCGGTTTCCAGCTGGAAACGGTGTGCCGCATTGAGCAGGCGGCTTTCAGAATAATAGTTGCCTATAAGCTGCAGCCCAACCGGCATCGCATTCGCGCCGAACCCGACCGGCACACTCATGCCCGGCAGTCCCGCCAGCGATGCCGGCAGGGTGAAGATGTCGGCCAGATAGTTGGCCACGGGGTCATCCGATTTTTCGCCGATCTTCCAGGCCACGGTGGGCGCCACCGGCCCGGCGATGATGTCGCAGTGCTGGAAGGCCTGCTGAAAATCGTCGGCGATCATGCGCCGGATCTTCTGCGCCTGCAGATAGTAGGCGTCGTAATAGCCGTGCGACAGCACGTAAGTGCCGATCATGATGCGGCGTTTGACTTCTTCGCCAAAACCTTCGGCGCGGGTCTTTTGGTACATGTCGCCCAGGTCGGTGTAGTGCGCCGCGCGGTGCCCGAACTTCACGCCGTCAAAGCGACTCAGATTGCTCGACGCCTCGGCCGGGGCGATGACGTAGTAGACAGGAATGGACAACTCCGTGCGCGGCAGGCTGATCTCGACCAGCTTGGCGCCCAGGCTTTCGTATTGCCTGAGAGCAGCGTCCACGCAGGCGCGCACGTCGGCGCTCAAACCCTCACCGAAGAATTCCTTGGGAATGCCGATGCGCAAGCCTTCGATCGAGTCATTGAGTCGCCGCGAAAAATCCTCTGCCGGCAGCTCCAGCGAAGTCGAGTCGCGGTCCGGGTCCGCTCCACACATGGCGCTCAGCAGCAAGGCGCAATCCTGCGCCGTGCGCGCCATCGGCCCGGCCTGATCCAGGCTGGAAGCGAAGGCGATCATGCCGTAGCGCGAGGCGCGGCCATAGGTTGGCTTGATGCCGGTGATGCCGCAAAAGGATGCGGGCTGACGGATCGAGCCGCCGGTGTCGGTGCCGGTGGCCGCCGGTGTCAGGCGCGCAGACACGGCCGCGGCGCTGGCGCCGGAGGATCCACCCGGAATACGACTCAAATCCCAGGGGTTCTTCACCGGCTCGGGGGTTGTGTAGCCGATGGGGTTCTGCGCAGAATTTTCGTTGCTCGAACCCATGGCGAACTCGTCGCAATTGAGTTTGCCCAGATTCACGGCGCCCGCGTCCTTGAGCTTAGATACGACGGTGGCGTCAAAGGGTGAACGATAGCCGCTGAGCATTTTCGAGCCCGCCGTGCTGGGCCAGTCGCGTGTCACGAAGATGTCCTTGTGCGCCAGTGGCACGCCTTCAAGTGCCGCACCCGTTCCCGCAGCCAGCCGTGCATCGGCCGCGCGCGCCTGTGCCAGCGTGGCGTCTTCGTTCAAGGCCAGGAACGCGCCCAAATTCTGATGCGACTGAATCCGCGCCAGGAAGTGCTGAGCGGCCTCAACTGCCGACACTTTGCGCTCCCGCAACAGCGCCGCCAGTTCGGTCACGCCTAGGTCGTGCAGTTCGGCTTGGGGTGCAGGGGTTTTGGGGTCCATGGGGGAGCTCACTCGATCACCTTGGGGACAAGAAACAGGCCACGTTCCAGCGCCGGGGCGTTTTGCTGGTTGGCGCCGCGGTCGTTGGGCTCGCTCACGCGGTCCTCACGCAAACGCAGGGCCAAATCCTGAATCGTCACCACGGGATGCGCCAGCGGTTCCACGCCCGTGGTGTCGACAGCGCGCATTTTTTCCACCATGCCAAAGAAATCGTTGATCTGGCTGCGCATGCGCTCGGCTTCGGGCGCATGCAGTTCCAGTCGAGCCAGTTTGGCAATGCGGGAAATATCGGTAGAAGTCAGGGACATAGGAAAAGTTGAGTTAAAACCGGTCGTCAATGCTGCGTTTCGAGGGGAAAAACGGTGATCCCAAACAGGCGATGGAGTATTATCCCGCCTTTGGCTCGGCCTGCGTGACATCGCTGACTTTTGACCAAAACAGATGTTTTTTTTGCCCGCAACCGGGCGATGGCAAGCCGAGGTGCATGCCATGCCCAAGAGGATTTTTTTCAATGTTCGAATCATTTCGTCGGTATTTTTCCACCGATCTGGCCATTGACCTGGGAACGGCCAACACGCTGATTTTTGTGCGTGACAAGGGTATTGTGCTGGATGAACCTTCGGTCGTGGCGATACGGCACGAAGGCGGGCCTCAGGGCAAGAAGACGATCCAGGCGGTGGGTCGTGAAGCCAAGGCCATGCTGGGCAAGGTGCCTGGCAACATCGAGGCCATTCGTCCCATGAAAGACGGCGTCATCGCCGACTTCACGGTAACGGAGCAAATGCTCAAGCAGTTCATCAAGATGGTGCATCCGCGCAGCTTTTTCAAACCGAGTCCGCGCATCATCATTTGCGTGCCTTGCGGCTCGACCCAGGTGGAGCGTCGCGCCATTCGTGAGTCGGCGCTGGGCGCTGGCGCCAGCGACGTGTATCTGATCGAGGAGCCAATGGCCGCCGCCATCGGCGCGGGCTTGCCGGTGAGTGAGGCCAGCGGCTCCATGGTGGTGGACATCGGCGGTGGCACGACCGAGGTCGGGGTGATCTCCTTGGGCGGCATGGTCTACAAGGGCAGCGTGCGCGTGGGTGGCGACAAGTTTGACGAGGCCATCATTAACTACATCCGACGCAACTACGGCATGCTCATCGGGGAGCCCACGGCCGAGGCCATCAAGAAGAAAATCGGTTCAGCTTTTCCGGGCAGCGAAGTCAAGGAGATGGAAGTGCGCGGGCGCAATCTGTCCGAGGGCGTGCCACGCAGCTTCACCATCTCTTCCAATGAAATCCTGGAAGCGCTGACCGATCCGCTGAACAACATCGTATCGGCGGTGAAGAACGCGTTGGAGCAGACGCCGCCTGAACTGGGCGCAGATATTGCCGACCGCGGCATGATGCTTACCGGCGGTGGCGCCCTGTTGCGCGACCTGGATCGGTTGCTGGCAGAAGAAACCGGGCTGCCGGTGCTCGTGGCCGAAGACCCGCTGACTTGCGTGGTGCGTGGTTGCGGCATTGCCCTGGAGCGCATGGAGCGCCTGGGCTCCATCTTCACCAGCGAATAGCCCCACCTCGGGGTTCATGGGTCTGAGTACCGCCCTATGCCCTTAGGAACTCTCGATCGCGCGCCGCCGCCGTTCTTCAGGCAAGGTCCGTCTGCGCTTTCCAAGTTGCTGTTTTTCAGCGCCCTGGCGCTGTTCCTGATGGTGGCCGACAGGCGCTTTAAAGTGACTCAGCCGATACGCAGTGCGGTCGCTGTCGTGCTGCAGCCGGTGCAGTGGCTGGCGCTGCAGCCGGTCTCGTTGGCACTGGGTGTGAACGACTACTTCACCCGGCTCGCCACAGCCCAGGCTGGTGAAAGCGAGATGCGACGCAAATTGATCGTGCAGGCGCTTCGGGCGGCTCAGGTGGAGCAGTTGCTGCTGGAAAACTCGCGCCTGCGCCACCTTCTGAACCTGCGCCCGACCTTGCCCGCAGAAGCCCAGGCTGCCGAAGTGCTTTACGACGCCGCCGACATTTACAGCCGCAAGCTGATCATCGACAAGGGCTTGACACAACGCATTGCATTGGGCTCAGCGGTCATGGACGAGTCGGGCGTAATGGGGCAGGTGACGCGGGTGTATCCGCTCACGGCCGAGGTCACGCTGCTGGTTGACCGCGACCAGGCCATTCCCGTGCTCAATACGCGCACCGGGGCACGCAGCGTTGCCTTTGGGGATCCACTTTTCGATGGCGGCGGTCTGGAGCTGCGTTTCATGGCCGCCAACGCCGACGTGCTCGCAGGTGATCTGCTCACGACCAGTGGTGTCGATGGGGTCTACCCACCCGGCCTCCCGGTGGCGCGCGTGAGCAAGGTGGAGCGCCGCGCCGACTCTGCGTTTGCACGCATTTATTGCGTTCCGGCAGCCATGATCGCGGCATCGCGCCATGTGATGGTGATCAACCCGGTGTCTGCCCAGATCCCCGCCAGACCCGATGTGGTGCCCGAACCTGCTGTCGGGAAAAAGCCAAAATTCAAACTGGCCCCGCCGGAGGCTGCGCCGTGATCATGCGCCCCGGTCAACCGTTGTTGCTGCCAGCCAACCCGGTTTTTATTTGGGGAAGTTTGTTGGCGGCCCTGCTGTTCAATATGTTGCAGCACATGGGCGTATGGCCGCGCGCCGCTTGGGCACCCGATGTGCTGGCCGTGGTACTGCTATTTTGGTGTGTCCACCAGCCGCTACGCGTTGGCATCGGGTCTGCCTTCGTCCTGGGCCTGCTGCTGGACGTGCATCAGGGCGCGCTGCTGGGCCAAAATGCCTGGGCTTATACGGTTTTGAGTTTTCTGGCGATCGCCATGCATCGACGCCTTCTGTGGTTTTCCGTGCCGTCTCAGGCCCTGCAGGTGGCGCCCCTGTTTGCTGCGGTTCACGCGATGGAATTAACCACGCGGCTTATCGCGGGTGGCAGCTTTCCGGGCTGGATGCTGTTGCTGGCGCCGCTGCTCGAGGCCCTGCTGTGGCCGGTCGTGAGTGTGGTCCTGTTGGCGCCGCAGCGCCGGGCGCCGGATCGCGACGCAAACCGACCGCTGTAGACCGCTGATGACCGAACTGCGCAACGTCGAAGCCGACCTCTCGCGTTTTCGTGCGCGCGTACTGGTGGCCAGTGCGCTGGTGCTTTTGGCGTTCGCGCTCTTGGTGTCGCGCCTGGTGTACCTGCAAGTGTTTCGACACGAAGACTTGAGCGAACAGGCCGAGAACAACCGCACAGCGATCGTGCCTATCGTGCCCAATCGCGGCCTCATCCTGGATCGAAACGGCATCGTGCTGGCGAGCAATTATTCGGCCTACACGCTGGAAGTCACACCCTCGCGCATCGGGGACCTGGATCGCACACTGGACGAGTTGTCGCAGGTGCTGGAAATCAGCGTGCGCGACCGCAGGCGTTTCAAGAAGCTGCTGGAAGAATCCAAGAGCTTCGAGTCACTGCCACTGCGCACACGCCTGTCCGACGAGGAAGTCGCGAAATTCGCTGCCAATCGCTTTCGCTTTCCGGGTGTGGAGATCAAAGCGCGGCTGTTTCGCAACTACCCGTTTGGCGAACTGGCCAGCCACGTGATCGGGTATATCGGCCGCATCAACCCGGAAGAAAAGGCGCGCATCGACGCGTCCGACGACGAGGCCAATTACCAGGGCACTTCCTACGTCGGGAAACTCGGTATCGAGCAAAGCTTCGAAGCCCAGTTGCATGGCACCACGGGCGTCGAGGCGGTGGAAACCTCGGCCGCCGGCCGCGCCATGCGCCGGCTTTCAAGTCAGCCGGCAACGCCCGGCGACACCGTCGTCTTGACCATCGACATCAAGCTGCAAAAGCTGGTGGAAGACCTGTTCGGTGAGCGCCGCGGCGCACTGGTGGCGATCGACCCCCAAACCGGTGAAGTGCTGGCCTTCGTGAGCAAGCCCACGTTCGACCCCAACCTCTTTGTCGATGGCATCGACGCCGACAGTTGGCAGGAGCTCAACGAGTCGCCCGATAAACCGCTGCTGAACCGCGCGCTGCGCGGCAGCTACCCCCCAGGTTCCACCTACAAGCCCTTCATGGCGCTGGCGGCTTTGCAGACGGGCCGGCGCACTCCGCAACAAACCATTTTCGATCCCGGTTACTTTCTGCTCGGTGGGCACCGCTTTCGCGACGACAAGGAAGGCGGCCATGGCACCGTCGACATGTACCATTCGATCGTCGAGTCCTGCGACACCTATTACTTCATCCTGGCCAACGATTTGGGTGTGGACATCATTCACGACCAGATGCAGCCGCTGGGGTTTGGGGAACTCACGGGCATCGATATCCAGGGCGAAGTGCGCGGCCTGCTGCCGAGCCAGGATTGGAAGCGCAACGCCTACAAAAGTGCCGAGCAGAAGAAATGGTATGCGGGTGAAACCGTGTCGCTCGGGATCGGACAGGGATATAACAATTTCACCATGTTGCAGATGGCTCAGGCGACTGCGACGTTGGCCAACGATGGCGTGAAGATGAAGCCGCACTTGGTGCGCGAGTTGATCGACGCGGTGACGCGCGGGCATTCGGCGGTAACGCAAATCGAGGGCCAGCGCCTGGCGCTCAAGCCGGAGAACATCGCAGTCGTGAAGAACGCCATGGTGGGGGTCAACCTGGAAGGAACTTCTGCTGCGAGTTTTCGCAATGCTCCTTATACCAGTGCTGGTAAGACCGGAACGGCACAGGTGGTTCAGATCAAGCAGAATGAAAAATACAATGCCTCGCGTGTCGACGAGTTGCACCGTGACCATGCGTTGTTCATCGCCTTCGCGCCGGCCGAGGCTCCCCGGATCGCGCTTGCCATGGTGGTGGAGAACGCTGGCTTCGGCGCGCAATTTGCCGCCCCGATTGCGCGGCGCGTGCTCGATTACATGCTGCTGGGCCAGTATCCGAGCGAGGAAGACATCGAAGCGGTGCACAAAGGCCAGGCCCCCACGCCGATCGGCAAACCCCGTGTGGCCACCGACTTGGCCTGGCCGCCCAAGCCCTGAGCGTCAACGTAGGAAGGCGTCGTAGCCGGTCTTCAGGATCAGCGCGCTCACCACTGCGATGAAGACAATGCGCACGAAGTCTGTGCCGTGCTTCAAGGCCATGCGTGTTCCCAGCAGGCTTCCCAGCACGTTGGCGCTGCCCATGACGAGGGCAAACTGCCACCAGATCATGCCCTTGAGGGCGAACAGGATCAGGGCCGCCAGATTGGTCGCGGTGTTGATGAGCTTGGCACTGGCGGATGCGTGAAGAAAGTCGTAACCGAGCCAGCGCACCAATAAAAACACCAGAAAACTGCCGGTTCCCGGACCGAAAAATCCGTCGTAGAACCCCAGCGCCACGCCCACCACGCCCATGGCCCAGACTTCGGAAATGCCGACATACCGCGGTGCGTGTGCCCGCCCCAATTCCTTTTTCGCCAGGGTATAGACCAACACTGCCACCAGCACCAGTGGCAGCAGCTTGCGCAGGAAGTCCTGGGAGATGACGGTGACCAACCAGGCGCCGCCCAGGGATCCGAAAAATCCGGCCAGGGCGGCAGGCCACAGCGATGCCCAGCGCAACTGCACGCGCCGGCTGAACTGCCAAGTGGCAAAGGCCGTGCCCCAGATCGAGGCGCTCTTGTTGACGCCAAACAGCGTGGCCGGATGCGCCGCGGGAAAGGTGGCAAAAAGCGCCGGCACCAGGATCAAGCCGCCACCGCCCACGATGGCATCCACGAACCCGGCCAGCAGCGAGGCCAGCGAAACCCAAAGTAATTCCATGCAGGGATTGTGGGGGTTGAAATAAAAATGCACCGGGGTTACCGGTGCATTTTTCAAGAAACACCCCTTTTGGGGTCGCGCCAACGCGAGTTGGTAGTTATTTGTCTCCTCGGCTCCTCTGGCCTGCCCGGCATTGACGCGGTGCAGCGAGTGGGACGGACTGTACGTGCCGCACCGTCGCTGTGCATTGGGGGTTTCCCGCGCTCGGGAAACCCCGCGGTTGTGGGTCGGTCCCGCAAAGAACACCGAACATCCGACAATTTGTTGAGGACCGAGCAAAACTCGCTACGCGTAGTAATTGGCCCGTCCCCCAAATCTTCAGGAGTCCTGAGCGATCCAGCGTGCGGCCTTCTCGGCCAGCATGAGCACCGGCGAATTGGTGTTGCCGCTGGTGATCAAGGGCATCACGCCCGCGTCCACGACGCGCAGGCCAGCCACGCCGCGCACGCGCAGGTGCGAGTCCACCACCGCGGTCGGGTCGTCGGCGCGCCCCATCTTGGTCGTGCCAACCGGATGGAAGATGGTGGTGGCAATGTCACCCGCGAGCCGCGCCAGTTCCTCGTCGCTTTGAAACTGCACGCCCGGTTTGTACTCTTGTGGCTGGAAGCGCGCCAGCGCCGGTTGCGCCATGATGGTCCTGGTCAGGCGCAGCGAGTCGGCCGCCACGAGCCGGTCCTGCGTGGTGCTGAGGTAGTTGGGGGCAATCGCGGGCGCGTCTTCAAAGCGAGCACTCTTGATTTGCACGCTGCCGCGGCTGCTCGGGTTCAGGTTGCACACGCTGGCCGTGATCGCCGGGAAATCGTGCAGGGGTTCACCGAAGGCGTCCAGGCTGAGCGGCTGCACGTGGTATTCGATGTTGGGATAGGGCTGGGTTGGGTCACTGCGGGTGAAGGCGCCGAGCTGCGACGGCGCCATGCTCATGGGGCCGCTGCGCTTGAGCGCGTATTCCAGGCCGATTTTGGCCTTGCCCCACAGGCTGTTGGCCATGGTATTGAGCGTCTTCACGCCCTGCACCTTGAACACCGCCCGGATTTGCAGGTGGTCCTGCAGATTGGCGCCCACGCCGGGCAAATCCTGCTCGATCGGGATCCCATGCTGCTGCAACAACGCGCCCGGGCCGATGCCCGAGAGTTGCAGGATCTGCGGCGAGCCGATGCTGCCAGCGCACAGGATCAGTTCGCGCGTGGCATGGGCCGTCACCATTTCGTGGCCGTTCCAGACCCGCACCCCGGTGCAGCGCCGGGTCTGATCGGGCAACGTCTCAAGCACGAGTTTGCTCACCTGGGCCGAGGTCCAGAGTTCAAAATTGGGGCGGCCATAGCAGGTTGGTCGAACGAAGGCCTTGGCCGTGTTCCAGCGCCAACCGGAGCGCTGGTTCACCTCAAAGTAGCCCACACCCTCGTTGTCGCCGCGGTTGAAGTCGCTGCTGGCGGGGATGCCGGCCTGCTGCGCCGCTTGCGCGAATGCGTCCAGCACGTCCCAGCGCAGGCGTTGCTTTTCCACGCGCCATTCACCCCCGGCCTGGTGGTGGCGCAGAATCGTTCCATACTCACTGTCGTCTTGCAGCAGCAGCTTTTGGGGCGCGCCCTTGGCGCCGTGCATGGCATCGGCCCCTTTGTAGTGGTCTTCGTGCAGCTTGAAGCAGGGCAGTACCTGATTCCAGCCCCAGGTCTCGTCGCCGCTGATCTGCGCCCATTGGTCGTAGTCCCGGGCCTGGCCGCGCATATAGATCATGCCGTTGATGCTGGAGCAGCCGCCCAGGGTCTTGCCGCGCGGATAGCGCAAGGCGCGGCCGTTGAGGCCCGAGTCGGGCTCGGTGTGGTAGAGCCAGTCGGTGCGCGGATTACCGATGCACTTGAGGTAGCCCACCGGGATGTGAATCCAGTGATAGTCGTCCTTGCGTCCGGCCTCGATCAGCAACACGCGTTTGCGCGCATCGGCACTCAGACGGTTGGCCAACAGGCAGCCGGCGGTGCCGGCACCAACGATGATGTAGTCAAAAGTGGTGTCGCTCATGGCATCGAGTTCGAAAAGAACGGAGTTTGCCCTAAATCGTCCACGCCTTGCGCTGGCGCGGGTACCATGGAGCGCATGGCAACGAGCAGTAACACAGAGCCCGACGAGTCCGCGCCACGGCTGCAGCGTGAGGACACGCTGCAAGGCCCGGTGGTGCGGCTGCTGGGCCGTTGGACCGTTTCCAGGTTGGTGCAAGCGCCGGTCTGGGAATCGCTGATGCCCCAACTGGCCGAACTGGTGCCCGCCGATGGAATTTCATGGAACCTGCAACAGCTGCAACGGCTGGACCACATCGGTGCTCAACTTCTATGGAGCCACTGGGGTCGACGCTGGCCGCCCAAGCTGCACCTGAACGATGCCCAACGGCTGATGCTGGAGCGGGTGGCGCGCTATTCGGCGGCGCGGCCCGAACGCCCGCGCCGCTCGCTGTGGCAACGCTTTACCGGTTTGGGAGCGCTGGTGTGGCGCATGCTGGACCATCTGGTGGACATGACGCGCCTGCTGGGGCAACTGCTGCTGGACATAGCGCGCCTGATGCGCCATCCGCGCGAAGGTCCCTGGCGCGACGTGACGGGGCACATCTATCACATCGGTAGCACCGCGCTGCCGATCACCGCGCTGGTGGGATTTTTGATTGGCCTGGTGCTGGCCTACCTCACTTCACAACAGCTCAAGCAGTTTGGCGCCGACGCCTTCATCGTCAACATCCTGGGCCTGTCGCTGATCCGCGAGCTGGGGCCGATGCTGGCGGCCATATTGGTGGCGGGCCGCTCCGGCTCTGCCATCACGGCGCAGATTGGCGTGATGCGTGTGACCGAGGAGCTGGACGCGATGCGCGTCATGGGGATCCCGCTGGGCTACCGGCTGGTAATGCCGCGCGCTTTTGCGCTGGCACTGGTGATGCCGCTGGTCGCGGTCTGGACGACGCTGTCGGCGCTGGCGGGAGGCATGCTGGCGGCGGACCTGACCATGGGCCTGACGCCCACCTTTTTCATCAACAACCTGCCCAACGCAGTGCAGGTGGCGAACCTGACGCTGGCTATGGGAAAGTCGGTGGTATTTGGTTTTCTGATCGCGCTCATCGGCTGCCACTACGGCCTGCGCGTCAAACCCAATACCGAAAGCCTGGGACAGGGAACCACGGCTTCGGTCGTGACCTCGATCACGGTGGTGATTCTGGTCGACGCGCTCTTCGCCGTGGTGTTCAAGAATGTTGGAATATGAAAACTTGTGGAACGGACCGTAATCGGTCCTCAACTGATCAGAAATATGCCGTTCTTCAACCCCAACTCCCGCCCTGACGGCGCACGCATTGTCGAGATCCAGAGCCTGTGGACCGTATTCCACAGCGCAGGCAGCGACTATGTGATCCACAAGGATTTGAATCTGACGATCACACGGGGTCAGGTGTTGGCGCTGGTGGGCGGATCGGGTTCGGGCAAGACCACCTTGCTGCGCCAGATTCTGGGCCTGGAGACGCCCACGCGGGGCCAGATCCTTGTCGCTGGTCAGCCCGTCGCCAAGCTCGGCGGCAAGGGTGCCACCAGCCGCGTGGGTATGCTGTTCCAGCATGGCGCGTTGTTCTCCGCCTTCAATGTGCTGGAGAACATCGCGTTCGCGCTGCGTGAGCTCAAGACGCTGCCCGACGAGCTCATCCGCGACGCCGCTCTGGTGAAATTGCAAATGGTGGGACTGGACGCCAAGGACGCGTACAAGATGCCCGCTGACCTCTCGGGCGGAATGATCAAGCGCGTGGCGCTGGCGCGCGCCTTGGTGATGGACCCCCCGTTGCTGCTGCTGGACGAGCCCACCGCCGGCCTGGACCCAGAAGGCGCCGATGGTCTGTGCGCGCTGCTGCGCAGCCTGTGTCAGGAGCTGGAACTCACGGTGGTGATGGTCACGCATGACCTGGATACCTTGCATGAACTGTGCTCGCACGTGGCCGTGCTGGCCGATCAACGCGTGGTTGCGACCGGCACGCCCGAGCAGGTGATTCAACACCCACACCCCTTCATACAACACTTCTTCCTCGGAGAACGCGGTGCTCGCGCCATGGGGCTCTTGCCCGTGAGCGCCGTAACCGGGTAGATTCGGAACCCTGATGGAAAACAAATCTCATGCTCTGGCGGCCGGTGCTTTTGTGCTGCTGGTGTCGGCGCTGCTGGTGGCGCTGGCCACGTGGCTCACGCGCGATGCGGCACTGCGCACCGTGTACGAGATTTCCACGCGCGAACCTGTGACCGGGTTGCAGGTGCAGGCGGCGGTGCGCTATCGCGGCATTCCGGTGGGCAAGGTCCTGTCCATCGACTTCGACCCCAAGATTGCGGGCAACGTGCGGGTGAGCATCTCGGTGGACGACTCCACGCCCATCACCGAGTCCACGTTTGCCACGCTGGGCTTTCAGGGCGTGACAGGCTTGTCGTTTGTGCAGCTCGACGACAGCGGGGCGTCAACGGTGGAACTGGAGCCCAAGGACGGTGAGACTCCGCGCATCCCCCTGCGCCCCGGACTGTTCAGCAAGTTGACCGATCAAGGCGCCAGCGCCATGGCACAACTGGAAGAGACCACGCGCAGGCTCAATGCCTTGCTGGCACCGGAGCAGCAAAAGGCCTTGCTCGACGCCGTGCGCAACATCGGGCACGCCGCCGGCAACATCAATCAGCTCTCGCTCCATCTGGACCAATTGCTGCAGGGGCAGGGCGGCCCTGGCAGCGTCAGCGCGCCGCAGTTGGCGCAGGAAGTCAGCGCAACCCTGAAGGCACTGCAAGCCACCTCTGCTGAGGCTTCGCGCACGGTGCAGGAGGGAAGCCGGGCGGCGAGTGAACTGGCGCAGGTGGCGCAGCGACTGCGTCAGAGCGGTGGCAGCCTGGACAAGCTGGATCAAGGCGTGGACGCAATGCAGCTGACCGGGAAAACCTTGAACGCATCGACTCTGCCCCGCGTTTCCAAGGCGGCAGATGACGTGGCACGCGCGGCGCGCCGAGTGGAGCGCACGGCAAACAACTTGAATGAGAATCCGCAGACGCTGCTGTACGGCGCGGGCACGGTAGCGCCCGGACCGGGCGAGCCCGGGTTCACGGCGCCGCAAGGAACGAAATGAAGCTCAGACTGAATCCCACCATTCCCATCCTGTGTGCGCTGGCTTTGCGCGTGCTGGCCCCCGCTGCGGCGCTGTGCTTGCTCCTGGGCTTGGGCGCCTGCGCCTTGCCCGACAAGCCCGTGCGACCCAGTGTTTATGACTTCGGTGCGGGCGCAGAACCTGCGAACCCCATGCAACCGGCGTTGCGCGCGACCATTGCGCTGGCCGATGTGGACGCGAATGTCGCACTCGACAGCACCGCGGTGCTGTACCGCCTGGAATACGCGGACGTGCAGCAGCCGCGCCCCTATGCCAGCGCGCGCTGGAGCATGGCGCCGGCGCTGTTGCTGCAACAGCGTCTGCGGGAGCGGCTGGGTGCCAAGGGTGTGGTGCTCAAGCCTGCGCAGGCCGCGATGCTGCGCGGCGGCGACGAGGCGTCGCCCTGGTTGCTGCGGGTGGAGTTGGAAGAGTTCAGCCAGTTGTTCCACTCACCCCAGCACAGCGTGGGCCTGCTGCGGCTGCGCGCCACCGTGACGCAAGCCACGGCCCAGGGCGACAAGCTGCTGGGCCAGCGCAGCATTTCCGTGCAACGACCAGCCTCACAGCCTGACGCTGCGGGCGGCGTGCGCGCCTTGACGCAAGCCAGCGATGCCGCCGTGGACGAACTATTGCAGTGGCTGATGACGCTGCGTCCTTGATGTTGCTCTTCTGAAAGTCCGAGGGCCCGCGTAAGGCGTCACAGCCTGCGACCCAGCACCGGGAACAGTGTGTGCAGACCGTCGGCCATCACTTCCACCGCCAGCGCTGCCAGGATCAGCCCCATGAGTCGTGTCATGACGTTGATGCCGGTCTTTCCCAGCACCCGCGCGATCGGCTGCGCCATGGCAAAGCACAGGGCCGTAGCCAGGGCGATCACCAGACCGTAGCTCACCAACGTGGACAGTTGCAGCAGGGTCTTGGCCTTGTCGGCGTAGATCACGACCGTGGACATCGTGGCCGGTCCCGTGAGCAGGGGAATGGTGAGTGGCACCACGGCGATGCTGGCCTGCGCCGCAGACCGTTCCGATGCGTCGTGCACTTCGTCGGCGTTGGCGCGTGCCTCTGCGGGTTGCGCATTCAACATCGACAAGGCCGAGGTCATCAGCAGCAGGCCGCCGCCGACCTGGAAGCTGGCTAGCGAGATGCCGAAAAACTCCAGGATCTGCAGACCCAGCAGGGCGCTGGCGGCGATCACGATGAAGGCGCTGAAACTGGACACCCAGATCGTGCGCCGCCGCTGCGCCTGGTCGAAGCCGGCGGTGTAGTGGATGAAAAATGGCACCACCGCCAACGGGTTGACCACGGCCAGCAGCGTCACCAGGGGTTTGAAATCCATGGCCTACCGCTCCACCGACTCGACTGCGACCAGTGCCGGATGGCGGCGGCGGAACATGCCATAGCCGTCCATGTACAAGACCTTGTCGCCGTGCTGATTCACCATGTCCCAGGAGGTGCGCACCAGGCCCACGTCGGCGCGCTTGTTCATGGCGCGACTCTCCAGAATGGTTTGGTGCAAGGTCAGTGTGTCGCCGGGGAAGACCGGATTGAGCCATTTCAGACTCTCCAATCCGGGCGACCCCAGACTGGTCGAATCCTTCAGAAAATTGTCCACCATCAGACGCATGGCCATGGCGCAGGTGTGCCAGCCGCTGGCACACAGGCCGCCAAAGAGCGACGCGCGAGCGGCGTCTTCATCGACGTGAAAGGGCTGGGGATCGAACTGCGTGGCAAAGGACAGGATCTCCTCCTTCGTCGGTTGCACGCTGCCCAATTCGCGCGTGCTGCCGACGGCCAGATCCTCCCAGTAGTAAGTGAGGTTGGTAGGCGTAGCGGTTGGCGGGGTTGTAGGCATCATGGCGCAAAGGATACGTCAATCGACGTCAGCGGCCGCTGCGTTCCAGATAGCGCTTGCGCCAGAACAGCAGTCCCAGCGTTGCCGCTATGAAAGCCATGCTGCCCATGGCCCACCAGAAGCCTGCAGCATGGTGCACCAGCGGGATGAACTCAAAGTTCATGCCGAAGATGCCGGCAATCAGGTTCAGAGGCAGAAAAATGGCCGTGAGCGCGGTGAGCGTGCGCATGATGTCGTTGGTGCGGTTTCCCTGAGCGCTGAAATGGATCTGCACCACGGTCTCTGCCGATTGTTCGAGTCGACGCACGTGGTGCACCACGCGTTCAATATGTTCGATCACGTCGCGCGAGCGCGCGATCAGACCGTCGCGCTCGGCCTGCGTGCTGTGCCCTAGGGATGGTCTGCACAACCCTCGCCACAGAGTGAACTGAGCGAGGCGAATTCACAAAATGAAAACAAAAATGCGTTTTCGCGCAAATTCAGGTCGATTTCCGTCTGAATTTGGAGCCTTTCGGGCTCAATCTGGGCGTC
>CAIVXG010000115.1 GCA_903909815.1 uncultured beta proteobacterium
CCCCGCACTGACGGTCCAGTGAAGCCGCAGCCCGCTAAATCGTCATTGCGAGCGAAGCGTGGCAATCCATGAATTTGTCATGCGGCGCCGATAGATCGCCGCGGCCGTTTGGCCCCGGACTGACCGTCCAGTGAAGCCGCAGCCCGCTAAATCGTCATTGCGAGCACGCGTGGCAATCCATGAATTTTTCATGCAGCCCCGAGATAGATCGCCGCGGCCCTTTGGCCCCGCACTGACGGTCCAGTGAAGCCGCAGCCTGTTAAAGTTTGATTTCCAGCCTTGCCTGCCAGCTGGTGTAGGACGGCTGCAGCGACTCGGTGGTTGTAAGCACGCCCTGACCGAGTGCGTTCGGGGCATTGAGTGCACCGCCGGTGGTGTACAGATGTGGCGCGAAGTTGCTCGCCGACACCCGCACCTGCACGCTGGGAGTGAAAGTCCACAACACATAGGCGTCCCCCACGTGTTTGGTGGCGATCCAGGCGCTCTGTTGCGCCGTCAGTTGCGTGGTGTAAGCCGGCGTCCAGTTGAGGTTTGCGCCAACGGTCAAAGGCCAAAGGGGAATGCGGTAATCGGCGCCCAGATTGAGCGTGCCATTGGGCTGCTGACTGAGCCGATTGTTCGGGCCCGGAACCCCTGAAACCCGGGATGAGAACAGACTGGCATTGGAGCGAAAGTCCAGCTTGGGCGCATCCTGCACCAGATCACTCAAACGAAACTTGGCTTCCAGTTCGAGGCCGTGCGTGGTGGCGTCGCCAATGTTCTGCATGCGCGCCACCCAGCGCGGCACGCTTGCCCACGATACCGTCTCCAGCGCAGTCTCACTGCGCATCAGATTTTGAATACTGCGAAAGAACAGGTTGGCGCTGAGAATGCCGCTACCGGCCAGATAGCGCTCGAACGCCAGGTCCAGACCCGTGGCCAGTTCGGGCTTGAGCGACGGATTGCCGCCACGGTCCGGATGAATCTGCTCATTCGGACCCGTCACGGCGTACATGCTGTTGATGATGGGCCGCGCAATCAGGTTCTGCAGGTCGGGGGACCGGTAACTGCGCGTCAGGCTCAAGCGAAACTGATCCCGGCTTGCCAGCCAGGGCTTCCACACCGCGTGCAACAAGGGCGTGAGCACGCTGGAGCGGTTGCTGATTTCGGGCGCGTCGGCTTCGATGCTGCCGCGCGTGGCTATGGCCTCCCAGCGCAGTCCTGCATGCAGCGCCCACTGCGGCGTAAGCGCCCATTCATCCTGCGCATAAAGCGCCACCCGCATGATCTGAGCCGTCAAATTTCCGTCGAAGTCTGTGAGTGGGCTCTCGCCGTTTTGCACGGTGGTCGCCGTCTCCACGCGGCGGTTCACGTCCAGTTCCATGCCGCTCACCAGGCTGTGCTGGTTATCCAGGGTTTTGGTGAGCTTGGCGCCGCTGCTAAAACTGGTGTCGTGCTTGTCCGAGGAGGTAATTTGCTGACTATTCACCCCCGGCGTCACGTCAAAATTGGTTCTCAGATTGTTGGAGATCCATTCACTTTGACCCAGGCCAAAGCGCAGATTCACATTGCCGCCCTGTTCCATGCGGTAGGTCCACTGCCCGGCCAGGCGCCCAGTGGAAAAGCGCGTGTCGGACGTGCCGGTGCTGTGACTGAAGGGCGCCACTCCACCCTGCTGCTGCAACTGACTTGCACTATCACCAGCGCCTTGCGAGAGCACCAGCATCGGCATCAACACCAGCGTGCTGCCGCGCTCGTCGCGCCATTGCAGGCGGGCGTTGGCGTGGACGGCATTGCGCGCGTTCGATACTTCATTCACCTCGGTTTGCTCAGTCAACACGCCCGTCACCAGGTTCTGCGTCTGCGTCAAATTGGTGGTGTCATTGGCGCGCTCGTTGCGGTTGGCCGACAGGCTCAGGTTGTAGCTGAAGCTGCCGTCGGTCTCGTTGCGCGTCCACGCCAGCGTGGGCTGCTGGTGACCATTTTCCAGCCCGAGCCCTAGGCGCAGTTCGTTCACACGCTTGCTGTAGCCTCCGCGTGTGATGATGTTGATAGTGCCACCGATGGCGCGTGACCCGGTCTCGGCCGTGGGTGCGCGCAGAACTTCAATGCGCTCGATCTGATCTGGAGACAAATCGTCCAGAGAAAACCCCCTCGGCGCGCGTTCGCCGTCGATCAGGATTTGCGTATATCCACCGGCCAGTCCGCGCATGCTGGGCGCGCCACCTCGGCCGGGACGCCCGGACACCGTGACGCCGGGCAGACGCTTGAGAATTTCACCCACCGTGCTGTCGCCAAAACGATCGATCTCGTCGCGTCCGAAAATGATCTTGGAAGCGGTGGAACGGCGCCGCTCTTCGGTTTCACTCACGCCAGTCACCTCCACCGCTGGCAGCGTGGCTGTAGCCGCTGGCGGCGGCGTGGTGTCGGTCGCCTGTGCCAGGGCGCGTCCCACCAGCAGTGGCGCAAGACACAGCAAGGCTTGCAGGGCGAGCCACGGGCGATTGAAGATTCGGGCGGAGTGGTGCATGCGAGGCATTATCGCGACGCCACCCCTGGGACTGTGAACGCGCGGTAAAGGTCAGACAGCACCGGGCCGCGTAAACTGCGGCACACCATGACCGACTCGTCCGATCAAAATCTCCTGGACTTTGCCTTGACCCTGATGCATTCGCGGAAAAACATTTTGCCGCTGCATCTGGACCCGCCCGGTCCCAGCGCGCAACAGTTGCAAGACATTCTGGGTGCAGCCGCCGCCGCGCCCGATCATCGCCAGTTGCTGCCCTGGCGTTTCGTGATTGTGCCCGCGACCCAACGCCAGCGCCTGTCCGAGGTATTCGCCCTGGCGCTGCTCGAGCGCGACCCGAACGCGACGCCACTGCAGATCGAACGGGCCAGTGACAAGGCCTACCGTTCACCGTTTCTGATGTTGGCCATTGCCAAGCTGAACGTGCGGCCCGCACCCCAGGCCCATGCCGAAAACGACCCTACTCATGACTCGGGCGCGGGCACACCCGAAGTCAACGACGCGCAGCGTCTGCTGTCCCTGGGTTGCGCGATCCAGAACGTCATTCTGAGTGCTCATGCAGCCGGCTTTGGTACCGGACTCACCAGCGGACAGGCGCTAGAGTCGCCTCGCTTGCGCGCCTTGTTCAACCTGCAAGCCTGCGAGCAGGCCGTGTGCAGCATCAACATCGGAACCGTGATCAAACACAAGCCCGCCCGACTGCGACCCGCCATGGCGGACTATGTGTCGGAGTTGTCCTGAACCGCTTCTCAAAGGCTATTCAAAATTGATCATCGCTGATCAAACCTGATCCAGTGCAACCCGACCAGCGCCTTGTGCGCTGGTTTTCTCATAGAGGCACATCGGTGAAATCAGGAGGAATAGCTCGCCGGTCTAGCAGTTTTACCGGCTCGCGGGACGAAGAAGGATCTTCATCCAACAAGTTGCTGCTCACATTGGCACGCTTGCAGCGGCCGTTGGAGGATTCCTTTCGAAGTCGCACTTGCTCGGCACAATGCCGCGAGAGGCTTCTACGGATGACGGCCAAGGACACATGCGTGCGCTTACTCGATTCCACGGGTAGAGTAAGAACGGCCATGCGCCCCATGAGTGGTGCTCTAAAGGTGTATTCACCCTTTGCATCACTCTTGGGCAGCTTCTCCGAATAGCCCTGCGCACGGCGAGCTATGACACCCGCCGCCGCTTGATGAACGGTACGGCCAAGCCGCACCGCGTACTTCACTGATCCCGCCACCGAGGTGTAGGCAGGATCCACAAAAATGAGTTCAACGCCCAGGCGTGACGCCTTGGCCAGCGAGAGCTGTTTGTAGCTGGCATACGCCAGACCACTGAGCATGCGGGCGTGCTTCATGCCAAGTTTTGTTAGCTCTTTTTTCTTGGCTGAGAAATCCAGATCTTCCATGGCCACGGGGCACTTGTGCTCCTTGGCCAGAGCAAACACCTTGTCAAGCGCGTCGCTCAGGATGGCGTCGCGTTGGCCGCTGGCCTTGCTTGTGAACGGAAGATCGAAATGCCAGAACTGCACCGCATTGCCAAAGCGATCAGTCTTGGCCACAGCCAGGTGGTCTGCGTTGAAGTCCACTCCCAACGTGCCCAGATTGGCTTGCAGCGTTGTGAGTTTGGTATCTATCGTGTCGGTGCTGACGAAGACGCGCCAGCCCACTGCACTATGGTTGTCGCTGTGGAAGCGGTAGGTCAGCGCTGTCCCGTTGGCCAGCGCTTGCAGGACTTGCTCGTTGCCGTACTCGAAGTGAACGCCTTCGATCTTGAGGAACTTTGGCGCCTCTTTGGCGATCAGTGCCGCCGGCATCTTGATGGCCAACGTCAGGGTTGGTCGCGCAGCGATTTCCGTTGTCGGCGGCGCATGCACGACCGACGCTTTGCAGCTTTGATTGCCGGCAGTTTCATCGCCGCTGCCGACGAGGAAGAATTGGTGCGAGCGCGAATCTCGCCAGGCGCGTTTCCATGCTGCATGGCCAGCATCGCCAGCGCCAAATTCCGTAGTCTCCAGATGGAATTGCTGCTTGAACAGTTTGCGCGAGCCAAAGCAGATGCCCGGCACATTGGCCAGCAAGCGACCAGCAACGGCCTTGGCCTTGTTGTTCAGCACCGTGAGCCGGGTTGCTTTGCCAAAGCGACGTTGGAGCAATTTGTCGCGGTAGGCCAAATCGAAAACCAGCGCCTTAGGCTTTTTGCTCTTGGCGATGTCCTTACTCTCGTTATCGAGCAATTTGTCTTGACCGGCTATTCTCTTGTCCAACTGGGCAACGTCGCGTGTCCGTGGTCTTGATGCTTTGTGCAATGTCATTCTTGCGCACCTTCAGCAACTCGATCGTGCCGCTGATTTTGCCTTCCAACGCCATGCGCATGGCGTTGTACTGTCGAGCGCTCAGACCATGCTCTTTGCAGAACTCTGGTTTGATGGCTGACGTGCTCTCGCCCTGGGCGATGCGGGCGTAGAGTTTTCGTTGCAGCGAACCGTACAACTCACCGAACGCGCTCAGCCAGCGCTGTTGCGACTGGTCAAGGGTTAGACGATCTTGGTAGGTGCTCTGCATATGTGTACAGACTGTATACAATACCAGTCTAAAACGAGAATATCGAACTACTACTACCGCTTCTCGTGCAAACTTATGCAGAACTGATCATCAATGATCTGGTATGCACAAGAGATCATCGAACTGTTCGAACCCCCAATATCCCTAACGGCCACAACAGGCGAAAATGGCGCATGTCTGAACGTGACACCTATCGCACCATTCCCCTGACGGACCAGCGCCAAGCCGGTTTCGCGTTGCCGCGTCCGGCCCAACTCCTGGTCGCCCATGGCGAGTTGACCGACACCCTGAGACGGCCGCTGCGCGATCTGCGCATCAGCGTCACGGATCGCTGCAACTTCCGCTGCAATTACTGCATGCCCAAGGAAGTGTTCGACCAGAACTACGCCTATCTGCCGCACGCCAGCCTGCTCAGCTTCGAGGAGATCACGCGCCTGGCCCGGCAGTTCATCGAACTGGGCGTACAGAAGGTCCGCCTCACCGGCGGCGAACCGCTGTTGCGCAAAAATCTGGAGCGCCTGATCGAGCAGCTTGCCAAGCTGCGCACACTGCAGGGCAAGCCGCTGGACATCACGCTCACCACCAACGGCTCGCTGTTGGCACGCAAGGCGCAGTCGCTCAAGGACGCTGGATTGCAGCGCGTCACCGTGAGCCTGGACGGCCTGGATGACGCGGTATTTCGCCGGATGAACGACGTGGACTTCCCGGTCACCGATGTGCTGCACGGCATCGAAGTCGCGCGTGCGGTTGGTCTGGGACAGCGCGATGGCCAACCCACCGGGGGGTTGAAGGTCAATATGGTGGTCAAGCGTGGCAGCAATGACCAGGAAATCCTGCGCATGGCCAGACACTTCAAGGGCTCGGGGATCGTGCTGAGGTTCATCGAATATATGGACGTGGGCGCCACCAATGCCTGGCGCATGGACGAAGTGCTGCCCTCGGCCGAGGTGGTGCGCCGCATCCACGCAGAGCTGCCGCTCGTTCCATTGGAGCCCTGCGCGCCGGGTGAAACTGCGCAGCGCTGGGGCTATGCCGGCGCACATGGGGAGCACGACACGACCGCCGGGGAAATCGGCGTGATCAGCAGCGTGACCCAGGCTTTTTGCGCACAGTGCAATCGCGCCCGCCTCTCCACTGAGGGCAAGCTCTACCTGTGCCTGTTCGCTGAGAACGGCTACGACCTCAAACCGCTGTTGCGTGGGAATGCCAGCGATAAAGAGATTGAAGACGTCATCGGCCAGATCTGGCAGGGTCGGGGCGACCGCTATTCGGAGCTGCGCGGCTCACTCCCGCCCGACAGGGGTGGCGGCGCACGGCGCGTCGAGATGAGCTACATCGGCGGCTGAAAGCAAAAAATATGATCAGCCTGCACGACATCAGCGCCATCATCCTCGCCGGCGGACGCGGCACCCGCATGGGCGGGGTGGACAAGGGAATGCAAAGCTTCAACGGCACGCCGCTGGCGCTACACGCGGCACAGCGCCTACAGCGCCAGCAAGGCGGTCCGCTGGGCGCTGTGATGATCAACGCCAACCGCAACCGGGCGGCCTACGAGGCCTTCGGCGTGGCGGTGTGGAGTGACAGTCTGGCCGATTACGCCGGGCCGCTGGCGGGCTTTCTCACGGGTCTGGAGCACTGCCCTACGCCCTATTTGTTGACACTGCCCTGCGACACGCCCTTGTTCCCACTCGACCTGGTACAGCGCATGGCACGAGCGCTCGATTGCGATGGCGCAGAGATTGCCATGGCAGCGGCGCCCGAGGAAGACGGCAAGTTGCGCGCCCAGCCCGTGTTTTGCCTGCTACGGTGCGAGCTGCACGCCAGCCTGATGCAGTTCACCGCCGAGGGCGGGCGCAAGATCGATCGATGGACCGCCCAGCACAGGACCGTGCCCGTGCCCTTTGATCTCCCCGGCGACGAGGCCCGGGCGTTCTTCAACGCCAACACGCTGGACGAACTGCATTCTCTGGAACATCGATGAAAAGCCTGGACGACATCGCCGCCGAACTCCAGGGATACGACCCGTTGGCGCTTCATTCTGCTGACGTAGGGCAATTCCTCTCGCGCCTGGTGCACAGCGTCACCGAAACCCAACAGGTGGACATCTTTTCAGCACTGGACCGGGTGCTGGCACAGGACCTGATCTCGCCGATCAGCGTGCCGCCGCACGACAACTCGGCCATGGATGGCTATGCCTTCGACGGCACGCAACTCGGGCCCGACGCTGCACTCACGCTGAAGGTGGTCGGCACCGCCCTGGCCGGCCAAGCCTGGCAGGGAGCGGTGAGCGCGGGTGAATGCCTGCGCATCATGACCGGCGCCGTGATGCCTGAAGGCCTGGACACGGTGCTGCCGCAGGAACTGGCCGGGGTGGCGGGCGACCAAATCACGGTGCCTGCGAACGCACTGCGCCGTGGCGACAACCGGCGGCTGCTGGGAGAGGACTTGCTCCAAGGAAGCACCGCGCTGCAAAAAGGCGAGCCCCTCACGCCAGCAGCGCTGGGCCTGATCGCCAGCTTGGGAATGGCCACGGTGTCGGTCATGCGGCGCCTGCGCGTGGCCTATTTTTCCACCGGCAACGAAATCCTGAGCCTAGGGGAAGCACCGCGAGAAGGCGCCGTGTTTGACAGCAATCGCTACACCGTGTTCGGCCTGCTCACGCGCTTGGGCTGTGAGGTCATTGACATGGGCGTGGTGCACGATGATCCGGTGCTGCTGGAAGCGGCCTTCACCCAGGCAGCCAACCAGGCTGACGCCATCATCACCAGCGGCGGCGTGAGCGTGGGCGAGGCCGACTACACCAAAGTGATGATGAAGCAACTGGGCGACGTGGCCTTCTGGAAGATCGCCATGCGCCCGGGCCGCCCGATGGCAGTGGGACGCATCAACCACGCCGTGCTGTTCGGACTGCCTGGCAATCCGGTGGCGGTGATCGTGACCTTTCTGGCGTTCGTGCGGCCCGCGCTACTGCAGATGATGGGCCGCAAGCCTCAGCCGCAGCCACTGCTCAAGGCGCGAAGTACACTGGCCATCCGCAAAAGACCGGGCCGCACCGAGTACCAGCGCGGCATCGTCAGCGGCACCGCTGACGGGTCCCTCGTGGTGCAAATCACCGGCAATCAGGGCTCAGGCGTGCTCAGCTCCGTGGTACAGGCCAACGGTCTGATAGTGCTGGGGCACGCACAGGGCAACATCGCCGCTGGCGACGAAGTCGATGTGATGATGTTCGACGGCGTGGTTTAGTGCCTGCCAGTGAATGGAAAAGATAGAGGCTATAAAGGGGCTTATTTTTGGCGCCCAACCCGTTGACTCGAATTAAGCTTGGACTCAATTCATATTGCAGTCAGCAGCAGTCGGCGGACCAAGTGAATTCGAACTCAGCTCGAATTTGCGCTTTTGCAGCCAAACAGAGGTGGCAGCGAGCGGTCATGCCCGCTTTTACCCGCAATGAACAATTTCAGGTTCAGGCTCCGCATTCTTGTCGTGCTATAGAGGAGCCAACAACGAGACACCAAGTCCGATGGGTTAGAAGAAAATGGCACAAAACTTAAGCGGATATTTACCGGTTGCTATCGCAGGATGGTCAACTGACAACATTCGAGCCATCACCACCGCAGGCATCGCGTCGCTGACCACGTCCCAGGTGGCCGCGCTCAGGACAGACCAGTTGGTGGCACTCACCACTGACCAGATTCAAGCGCTGAACACTGCCGATTTCTTTGTATTCAAGACTGCCCAACTGGCCGCACTCACGACCGACCAAGTGGCGGCGTTGCAAACCCACCAGATCGCGGCCATCAGCACGGCAGGCATCGCGGCATTGAGCACGGCGCAGGTCGCAGCCATCACCACCGGCGACATCGCAGCACTCAAGACCACGCAGGTCGCCGCGCTCACCAGTGCCAGCGTCGCGGCGCTCACCACGGACCAGATTGCGGCGGTGACGACGGCGCAAATCAGTGCGCTCAAGACCGCCGGTGTGGCTGGCATGAACACGGCGCAGGTCGCGGCGATCACGACCGCTGACCTGGTCCTACTGAGCACGGCACAAGTGACGGCACTCAAGACCGCGAGCATGGCGGCACTGACGACGGACCAGGTTCAAGCGCTGAGCAGCACGCAGGTGGCAGCTCTTAAGACGGCGCAGGTGGCGGCGCTCACGACAGACCAGATCAACGCCGTCACTACCGGGCAGATCCTACAACTGAACACGGCAGATATCGCCGCGCTCACGACCGCACAGGTTGCTGCAATCACCACGGACAGCATCGTGGTGCTCAAATCGGCGCAAGTCGCGGCGCTTACCAGTGCGGGCGTAATAGCCCTCACGACCGATCAAATTGGGGTCGTGACCACGGCGCAGGTGGCCGCTTTGAAGACGGCGGGAGTGGCCGGAATGAACACGGCGCAAGTGGCGGCAATCACGACTGCAGACGTAGCCCAGTTGACGACAGCCCAGGTCACGGCACTGACAACAGCCAACACGGCAGCACTGACGACGGACCAGATGCGTGCCCTGAGTACCGCACATGTGGCGGCACTGAAGACGGCGCAGGTTGCCGCACTGAGCACGGATCAGATAGGCGCAGTCACGACCACACAGATTGCCCAACTGACTACCGCCGACATCCTGGCACTGTCCACCGCGCAGGTGGCGGCAATCACCACGGCGGGGGCGGTCGCACTCAAGACGGCACAGCTGACCGTGTTGACCAGCGCCGGCGTCATGGCTCTCACGACCGATCAGATCGTGGTCGTCACGACCGCACAGATCGCTGCACTCAAGACGGCACAGGTGTCGGCACTGACAAGTAGTCAGTTGGCCGCATTGCAAACCGGCCAGATCCAGGCGATCAGCACCGCGGGCGTGGCTGCGCTCACGTCTGCTCAGGTCGTGGCGGTGACGACGTCCAATGTGGCCGCTTTGAAGTCCGCCCAGATCGCCGCGCTCACCAGTACAGGCGTGATCGCATTCACGACTGACCAGATACAGGCGCTGACGACGACGCAAATCGGCGCCCTCAAGACGGCTGGCGTGCTTGGTTTCAATACGGCACAGGTCCAGGCAATTACTACGGCTGACGTGGGCATGCTCACAAGCGCGCAGCTCATGGCGCTGACGACCGCGAATATGCAAGTGCTCACGACGGATCAAGTGCAGGCGCTGAACACGACGCAAGTGGCGGCGCTGAAAACCGCACAGGTGGCGGCCCTCACCACCGATCAGATCGGCGCGCTAAAAACCAGTCAGATCACCGCGTTGAACACCGCCGATATCGCAGCACTGACGACTGCTCAGGTGGCAGCGATCACGACCGCCGATGTGGTGGCACTCAAGACGGCGCAGATCGCCGCACTGACCAGTGCTGACGTGGTCGCACTCACAACGGATCAGATCGTAGCGCTCACAACGGCGCAGATCAGCGCGCTCAAGACAGCCGGCGTGGCCGCGCTCACAACCGACCAGGTGCAGGCGATCACGACGACCGACGTGGCTCAGTTGAGCACGGCGCAGGTGGTGGCGCTGACCACGGCGAACACGCAAGCGCTCACGACCGATCAGATCCAGGCGCTGAGCACGACGCAAGTGGCGGCGCTCAAGACGGCACAGGTGGCGGCCCTAACCACCGATCAGATCGCTGCGCTCAA
>CAIVXG010000116.1 GCA_903909815.1 uncultured beta proteobacterium
TCGCTGAACAAGCCCTTGGGAATGATCTGCGCGGGCTTGGACGCAAGGCGCAGGGTGCCGTCACAGCAGGGGCAGGCGTATTTGACGCGCTCGTGGCGAATCACGCGTACCTGCTGGGGAATGATGTCCAACTGCTCGCTGGCCTCGACGCCGATCTCTTGCAAGGCAGAGCCATCATGCGGGCACACACGTTCGGATTCGGGGAGTTCATGGCGCACGACGTGACGCGGCAGATCGGCGTCAAGTGGCTTGCGCCCACGCTTGAGGCGCTTGTGACCGGCCACATCGAGTGCATCGTCGCCAGTGTCGTCGTCCAACGCTGACACGGCCTGTGCCGCTGCTGCCAGAGCCTCGGCCTCATTGAATACGAAGGGACTTCCCACTTCCTGGCTACGGCATCAAGTGCCAAGATTGGTGTTCGAAGTCCATCTGCAACCTTTGAAAGGGGAAGTTCCATGAATGAGATTACACGAGTTGGCGTTGATTTGGCAAAACACGTCATACAGGTTCATGCCGTTGATATTGGTGACAAGCTGGTCACTAACCGACCACTTGCTCGCAGCAAATTCATCGAATGGTGCTCACATTTATCCCCGGGGTGCCTTATAGCAATGGAGGCAAGTTCAGGCGCCCACTACTGGGCCCGTAAACTCATTGCCATGGGGTTTGACGCGCGCATCATCGCCGCCCACCTTGTTTCACCGTATCGCTCTCAGGGTAAAACCGGAAAGAACGACGCCAACGATGCAAGTGCAATATGCGAAGCGGCCAGTCGTCCAACTATGAATTTTGTTGCGGTCAAATCTGTCTCCCAACAAGGCATGCTGTGTGTGCACCGTCTCCGTGAAGGGATGAAAACAGAGCGTACGGCCTGCATCAACCGGATTCGCGGCCTGCTGGCAGAGTTTGGCATCGTGGTGCCCCAAAGCCCCGAACGCCTTCGAAAAGTGTTGAGTGAAATCATCGAAGACGCTGAGAATGAGCTTTCAGGTCTGGCGCGCTTGGTGATAACGCAGGCACAGACCCAATGGCGAGAGTTGGATGAGCACATCGATTGGTGTGACGAGCGCATCGCTGCCCACGTCAAAGACGACGAACAAGTAAAGCGAGCGACCCAGCTCATAGGAATCGGTCCCGTCACGGCCTCGGCAGTGGTCGCAACGGTGGGCGACTTCAAGCAGTTTAAGAATGGCTCTCAGTTCGGCGCCTGGCTTGGTCTCACGCCCAGTCAAAACTCAAGCGGTGGGAAAAACAACCTGGGTGGCATTACCAAACGCGGCGACATGTACGTACGCACGTTGTTGGTACAAGCCGCCCGGTCAGCTGTTCTCACAGCACATAGGCGAAATGATCCCATCTCAAAATGGATGCAGCAGCTGCGTGAAAAATCTGGTTGGCAAAAAGCGGCAGTTGCGCTGGCCAATAAAAATGCACGCATCCTCTGGGCCCTGATGACCAAAAGTCAGTGCTTTGATGCGCACCATGTAAGTGTCAACCCGGGGTTAGTCACGGCGAAACTTATGCCACAGGCCTGCGTTTAGCAGGGCGGCCAAGTACAAATAATTGCTTTTCTTGCCAGGCGTGAAATCGAAGATGCAGTAAACAGGTCAGACCGGCAGCGGGTAAGCTCGAATGTTCTGATGTCGCTCCAGTTTGGATGTCGACGGTCGTTGAATGGAGCCCCGTTGAGCGGTTCGTATCTGGGTCCGCGCCAAGAATTGGTGCAATAAGGCCGTCTGTAGATGTGCAGTCTGTTCCTCGTTTCCGGCATGCTCGAATCACGCAGCGCAGTGAAGACCGTCACCAAGGAAACCTATCGAGTACAGCACTTGACTACGTGGGAAGTCCCTGTAAAAGAACATATCCTTCTGCTCGGTGCCGCGTGCTTCGCTCTTGGCGGCGAAGAACTTGCGCA
>CAIVXG010000117.1 GCA_903909815.1 uncultured beta proteobacterium
GTGCGCCGCACCCGGCGTGCCACGGTGGTTTTCTTTCTCAGTTTCATAGTGAAAATTCCAATACGCCCGGCCTGCGCCGGACAGTCAAAAATCGCCTGGATTTCCACTTATCCTACTGTTCAAATTTGTCGAACCACTTCTCAGGGTGACGGCGTCGGCCTGCGCAGGATTGCGCGATGTCTCCATCAGTTCGATGACATGGTCCACATTGCGCTCGTACTGGGTCAGCGAGCGGGAAATGGAAAGCGGCATGGCGCGTCCTTGGTTCTCGGACTGCAACTGCAGCTGCAACTGGTGGCTTTTTGCCAGTGACTTATGCAGTTCGGTGCGGGCCGCCTCCAGGTCAGCCCTGGCTTTTGTGCGTCCTGCCGGGTCCACGGCCAGGGCCATCTGACGCAAATCGAGCCCCATTTCCATCAGGTGGGCGCTGGCAGACAGTACCGCCGATACGTCCTGTTCAATCCTAAAGATGTTCCTCAATTCTTCGTTTTGGGTGCGTGCCTGGTAGAGGGACTGCAAGCCCGTCAGCAATACCAAAAGCAGCAGAGAACCCAGGCTCAAGGCCAGCTTGGTGTTGAGTTTGAGTGATTCCAGAAATTTCATGGATAGATCCGTTAAGGTGCTTTAGCACGGCAGGCAAAGGCTGACGCGCGTGCCAGAATCCACTTCGCTGCTGATGGCGAGCTCGCCACCATGCAGTTCAATGATTTCCTTGACGATGCTCATGCCCAGCCCGGTTCCCGATGTTTTGCCAGAGGCGTCGGCCCGGTAGAACCGCTCGCAAACCCGGCCAAGCTGCTCGGGCGTCATGCCAATGCCCTGGTCGGTGATGTGAATGCAGATACGGGGTGTTGCATCGGCGTTGTTTTGGATTTCGACCCCCAAAATCACCGGGCCGCCATCGGGTGAATATTTGTAGGCGTTGGACAGGACATTGAGCACGGCCTGGCGCAACTTGCCAGAGTCTGCAATGACCTCCACCCTTTTTTGTGGCATCGCGAGTTCCAACGGACCACGCCCCTGCGGTGGAATGAACGACTTGACCAAATCCTCGGCCAGTTCTTGCAGGCAGACCCTGCTGTAACGGAAGTCCTTTCCGCGCCGTGCCTCAATGCGTGCCAGATCGAGTAGCTCATCCAGAATTTTGGCCATCAACTTCGACTGCTTGTAGATGATGCCCAGGAACTCTCGCTGTGCTTCAGCTTCTACATCCTGGTGGAGCAGTACTTCGGAAAACCCCAGTATGCTGGCCATGGGTGTGCGCAATTCGTGGGCGGCGGTCGACAAGAACTCGCTCTTCATGTGATCAACTTCGGTTTCGTGCGTCACGTCGCGGAAGTACAGCACTTGCGAAACCACGTCCAAATTGCTGATCCGAAGGCCGATCTTCAGAACCCTCTTGGTGTCGCCGGATATTTCCAGGGTTTGGGTAGCATCGGGCTTTCCCGTCAACACGGTGGATCTGAGGCCCTTGATATCGAGGGTAATAGAGCCAGCAGCACATCGTTTTGCAAACCAGGCCGAGAAATCGTGCTCGTCCAGACCTATCAGAATTACGTCGCCGCCTGCCGTCATGCGGGCAAAACCCGGGCTCACATATTTGACCCGGCGCTCACCGTCAAAGGACACAAATCCATCGGGGCTCAGCGCAAAAATGGCGTTGAGCTGTTCGGTGCGGTCCCGAATCTCTAGTTCTGCCGCCTGCTTGTTATGCAGGTCGCGCCGCAACTGGCGCAAGTAACGGGTGAGTGCCAGAGCCAGTGCGATGATCAGGAGACTCACAACACCCGCCTGTTGCCGAAGCGCTGTTTTGGCCCGGTTTTGGTTGGCAATCAGGTCCTTCATATTGACACCAACGGTCACCGCCAATTGGTATTGCGGAACCTTGCGAAAGTGGTAGATGCGCTCGACACCGTCGACAACGGACGTCTGTGTGTAAGTGCCCGACAACGTGCCCTTGCCGATCAGCTCAAACATTTTTGCGTTCGACGCGTTGGTGCCAAATTCTTCCTTGCCGCCGACCTTGCGCGCGCGGGCGATGCCGTCCAACCCGTACAGCGCAGCCAAGCCTTCCGAACCCAGGTTGAGTTCGTTGTAGAAGCGGGTGAAATAGCCAGGGTCGATGGACACCACCACCACACCGGCAAATTCGCCGCTGGCGCGCGTGATGCGCCGGGTCAGCTGGATCGACCACTTGCCACTTGCGCGGCCCAGCACCGGTTTGGAGACGAACAGCTCTCCAGTGTCGGTTGCTACATGCACCTTGAAGTGCTCCCGGTCAGACAGGTCAAGCGTTCCCGTGGTTGGCAGATTGGCCAATACGTAGATGCCCTTGGCATCGATGATGCCAACCTGGTTGAATATCTCGGAATCGATGACCCCCTTTTGTGTCAGCTCCGTCAGGTTCAAACGGTCACCGATCTCCAGATAGCGTGACTGCACGAACCGGATCACCTGGTCGGCACTGCGCAACGTGCGATTGGTGTGCTCCTGGGTGACCCGCGTGATGTTGGCCAGGTCGCGCTCAGCGCCGGCTAGTTCCTGCGCACGCCCGTCTGTCACCAAAGTCTCCACATGAACCCAGGCGGCAATGAGGAGCAGGGCGGAGACAAGCCAGATCATTCCGAGCGTTCGGAAGTGTTTGTCTGTGCGGATATTTGATGGGAGAGGTAGCATGGGGTTACCGCTCGACGGCAATTTTTGTGTTTGCCAAGGCCGATGAGGGTTCGCTGTAAAAGGCGTAGCCCCCGTTTGTTTGTTTGGCCTGGTACATGGCCGCGTCTGCGTGCTTGAGCAGATCGGCGATCTCCGTGCCATCGCAGGGGTGGTGTGCACAGCCAATGCTGATTCCAATATGCAGCCTGTGCTCGCCGGCGGAAATCGGCTCTTGCATGGATGCCAGTATGGATTTCACGATCGACACCACTACCGCGTGTGATTCCATCTTCTGGAGCACCACCACGAACTCATCGCCGCCAACCCTGGCGACGGTGTCCCCCCGACGAACCGCGGCTTGCAGGCGGCGACTGACTTCCTGCAAAACCTGGTCACCAGCACCGTGCCCAAACGCATCGTTGACGGGTTTGAATCGATCCAAATCCGTGTACAAAACATAGACGCTGGTGCCGTCGGAGGCGACGTCGAGCATCGCTTCCTTCAAACGTTGTTCGAGCAGGCGACCGGGTCAAGGGCCGGCGTGTTGTCGCTCATTTCAAATGCTCGCGTACCCAGGCCACGACCTGCAGCGGGCTGAAGGGTTTGATGAAGTAGGCGTCGGCCCCGCGTCTGCGGGCGTCGTCACCATCCGCCATCTGTCCACGGGCGGTGACCATAGCAACAAGGGTATCGCGCAGATGTGCATCTGCCTTGATGGCGTCCAGCACCTGCAGGCCGTCCATTTCGCCTGGCATCATGACGTCCAGCAATACGATTTGGGGTCGGTGGCGACGGATGGATTCCAGCGCCGTGACGCCGTCCTCCGCCTCAATGATTTCGTATTCCTTGCCCAGCGTGATGCTCATCAGGCGGCGGACATCAGTGTGGTCGTCAACTATCAGTACTTTTTTCATGGTTATAGGCTCCTGTCAGAAATGGTGGTTTGGGTGCTTGCGATGAGTTGTGCCATGTCCGAAGCGAAGGACAGCGCCTGACCAACATGGCGGCAATCCGCGCAGGAGGCATGGCTGCGTTCATTTGCTGGCACGCTGGTCATGAGCGTCAAGGTGAACGACTCGATCCGGCTGGGTGCATGCAAAGGGCTGGCGTCAGCGGGCATGCTGGTCACCCTGAGCTGACCGGCGTGCAGGTCGATGATGCGTTTGCATATCATCATCTGGATGTTGGCGCCAACTTCGTCGGTTGACTCTGGCTCGGCAGTGCCTGTGTAAGCGGGTGTGGCCTCACTTTGCACGGATCGCGTGGCGCTGGAGCGCCCAGTGAGAACCAGAAAATCTCCCATTTGGCGTGTAGTTAGTTGGACCGATGTACGCGGCGGCGCGCTGTCAATCATCCCGACAATGAGCAGGCGCAGCGCATAGCTGAGCCAGGCCCCATTTCCGTAAACCGGGGCCAATGGGTCGATACCGGCATGCAACTCAACCGTGGATTGTTTTGCGTTCGCGGGTAGTGACACCAGAACGTTCTCGATGAGTTCGGGCACTAACAAGCGCTCGCCAGCGAAAACCTCGTCGTGTTCAAGAAGCTGTGACAGGTCGGTCACCTCCTGCATCAGTTGCTCGACTCTTTTGCATTGTTGCGCGATGACCGCGGGCGCGGCAACTTGCTGGTTCCCGCCCGGATGCATCAGCGCACGCAGTTTGGACAGTTGCCCACGCACATCACCTCCCACCAATGCCAGCAGATTGCGGTGCGCTTTGGGCTGCGCGCAGGTTGAGGCATTGGTGGGTAGGGATGGGTTCGGCGATACGATAAATATCGCGTATTCATTGCGTCCGTTTTTGCAAAGCCAGGCATCTGCACGCTGGGATGGTGCGTTGGGTGGGGCCATTTGCATGTCAATAAACAGGGGCAACACCAGTCGACCCTGGCGCTCCTCGTCTATGAGGCGCTTCAGGGCTGCCGCCATGGCCTGGCAGCGGGGGGTCCAGGGCTCGGCGATTTTGTTGAACGCGACGATTTGTGCATAGCGGTCCAGCACGACGACGCCATCGGTCATATGCCGCAGTATGTTCATGTCCAGGTTTAGGCGCATGGTGGTGACCTCACTGTGCCTGTGGCGCCGAACCCAGGCGCCGCGATGCGTTCTGTGCGATGGACAACAGCCGGGTAAAAGGAACAGGTTTGGCCAGCACCTCGACACCCGCTGGCACACCACCGCGGGCGTTTACATCGTTGCTGTCCAGTCCGGTGACCACGACGACCGTGGTGTAAGCCATTTCAGGGGCTCTGTGTAGCAGCTCGAGCATGCCAAAGCCATCCATGCCGGGCATTTGCAGGTCTGATATCAACAAATCGGGGCCGCCGCGACCAATATGCAGCAGTGCGTTGACCGCGTTGTCAATGAGTGTGACGTGGGTGGGCATTGGCCAGCGCCCGATCTGGGTTTCGTATAAGCGCAGCAGGCTGGGGTCGTCCTCCACCACAAGCACACGCAGAACGCGCGCACCCGAAGCCTGGGTGTCTGGCGCGACGGACACCACGGCAGGCTTCTTATGCAGCAGGCTCTCGACCGAATCACGCAGCACCCGGCGGTGGCCACCTGCCGTCTTCCATGCCTGAAGCAAGCCGCTCTCCACCCACAGTTGCACGGTGCCCACCGACACGCCCAGCAGGGTTGCCGATTCACGGGTCGTGCAGAAAGACTTTTCAACGGCGGGCGGTGGCATGGTCGGCAATTCTTGGGTTGGCTATTCGTCGGAGTCAATGATAGTCATTTTTTAATGAATTTAGTTAAATATTAGCGTATTAGTTTCATTGAGTGTGAAAAGTTTCACTCATGAATCCAAACTAATGCGTAAAACTACTAAAAAACAATAAAAAATGCGTAAATACACCAACAAGCTTTACACTGTCGATCTTGCAGAATGGGCAACCAATAGGTTTTACATGGATCTCTCTAAATTGTCGGCGCCGATTGAATATTGACCCACCCTGCCGATTGAATATTGACCCAGGACGGGTAGCTGCTTTTTGAATTGGCAACTGTGGATAAGTGTACTCAATAGCTGGTTTTCTTCTTTCTCCTCAATCATCAGCGGCGGTGGCGGGAATGCGCGGGGAAAGGAGCGAAGGGCGTAGCCCGTAGCGACTTTCCCCGCGCGCGCTTCTCTCAGAACGGCTCGTCGGGCTCGTCCAGACTGACCTCCTTGGCGCCCTTGCGTTTTTGCTCGCGCTCCTTGATGCGGGACTTGGCCGCCATGCTGCTGTGCTCGAACCGATACGACTTGTTGCCCGTCTCCACGATGTGGCAGTGGTGGGTGAGCCGGTCCAGCAGCGCCGTGGTCATCTTGGCGTCGCCGAACACACTGGACCACTCGACAAAGCTCAGGTTGGTGGTGATGATCACGCTGGTGTGCTCGTACAGCTTGGAGAGCAGGTGAAACAACAAGGCCCCGCCGGCCTGGCTGAACGGGAGATAGCCCAGCTCGTCCAAGATGACCAGATCCACGCGCATCAACGACAGAGCAATGCGGCCGGCTTTGCCATCGGCCTTTTCCCGCTCCAGGACGTTGACCAGATCGACCGTGGAGTAAAAGCGCACCCGCTTTCCATGCGCCGTGATACCGGACATCCCGATGGCAGTGGCCAGATGCGTCTTGCCGGTTCCGGTGCCTCCAATGAGCACGGCGTTTTGCGCCGTGTCGGTGAAGGTGCCGCCGGCAAGTTGCTTGACCAACCGCTCGTCCACCTTGCTCGATGCGAAGTCAAACCCTGCCAGATCACGATGCATGGGGAACTTGGCGGCGTTCATCTGGTGGCTGATTGAGCGCATACCGCGGTCGTTGTTTTCGGCTCGCAACAGGTGCTCAATCAACCACTGCGAGGACGCGTAGGACGACTCGCCCTGGGCCATTAGTTCCGCCCATGCATCCACCATGCCGTGCAGGCGCAGGTCTTTGAGTTCAGCGGCGACATCACGCATGATTGACCTCCACGTCGCTCACGGAGCGCAAACTGTCGTACCGGCCAACGTTGGCCAGCGGCGCCTCCTTAAGTTCCAAGGTGGTCTCCACGGACTCTGGTTCCGGGGTGGCATGCAGCCTGGCCAGCACGTTGAGAACGTGCTCGGCACTGAGTACACCGGACTCGACCACCAATTCCACCGCCACCAGCACGGCCTCCAGCCCCGCTGTGGGCACGGCAGCGAGCACCTGCGCCATGATCTTGTCCCCGCCAGTGTGGCGCAGCAGGCCCTGCCTCAATCGCTGCAGCGGTGCGGGCATGTCGGCAAAGGGCGCGCCGTTGCGCAGCGCACCGGGCTTGCGCTGCACCAGCGCAATGTAGTGCTGCCAGTCGTAGCCGATGCGGTCACGATGCATAAGCCGCTCGTGGCTGGCAACGACGGCGTCCGCGGCCACGATGCTGACCCGGTTCGGATAAAGCCGGGTGCTCACCTTGTGGCCGGCCAGTTCGCATGGCACCGAGTAACGGTTTCGTGCCACGGACACCAGGCAAGTGCTGCTCACCTGCGCAGATTTTTCGACATAACCGTCAAATGGCGTTGGCATGGGCATCATCTCGACGCGTTCTTGCTCCAGCATCTCCAGCACGCTGAATTCCTTGTACTCGGGGTGACGCAGTTCACTCCACAGGTCGCGGCAACGATCCCCCAACCAGGCGTTGAGCTCAGCGAACGAACTCCACTGAATCTTCTGGGCGTCCAGCCAGATGCGTCTGCGACTGTCCTGCACGTTTTTCTCCACCACGCCCTTTTCCCAGCCCGAGGCGACGTTGCAAAAATCCGGATCGAACAGGTAGTGCGCGCACATCACGGCAAAGCGCGCATTGACCACGCGGCCCTTACCTTTTTGCTTCGTCAGTAGAACCTGTGGGTGAGTTCGGGCTCAGGAAGCTTGCCAAGCACGTGATATAGGGCGAGCTCGGTGATTCTGAAGGTCCGAAACCCATAGGACTTTCTCATGGTCACTTTGACTTTGTTGTTCAGA
>CAIVXG010000118.1 GCA_903909815.1 uncultured beta proteobacterium
AACCATAACTGGCGGGATCGTCCTTAATTCCAACGCTGCTGGCGGCATCACGGCAAGCGGTAATGCGCCGCTCTCCGCTGGGATTGCCGCTACCCATACACCCCCAACCACGACCCTCACGATCAACAGCATTTCCTCGATCGACGTGCTGACGGCTACGAACGCCACGAATGCCTTGTCCGCCATTGACGGCGCGTTGGGTTCGGTGAATGCGTCGCGCGCCTCGCTGGGTGCGATTCAAAACCGCTTCACTTCCGTGGTGGCCAGCTTGCAAACGACGGCGCAGAACTTGACGGCATCGGTCAGCCGGATTCAGGACGCTGACTTTGCTTCGGAAACCGCCAATCTGTCGCGCGCCCAGATTCTGCAGCAGGCGGGTACGGCGATGGTGGCCCAGGCCAACCAGCAGCCGCAAGGTGTGTTGGCCCTGCTGCGCTAACTGGCAGCAGGTTGAAAGCGCCCAACTTTTTTGGGTGTTTTAAGGGGCGGCGACGGGCTACAAGGCCGTCGCTGCCTTTTCGCGTTTGGATGACCCGGGAATTTGGCCCGCTTTTCGGGGTTTATGGCTGGGCCGGGTGCAGCACAATGCTGCACTGAGGACACTACCGGAGGACAGCATGTCAACCATTTCAAACACAGGGACGCTTTCATCCGCTGGGATTGGCAGCGGGCTGAACGTCACCAGCATCGTTTCGCAACTGGTGGCGCTGGAAAAGGCGCCGCTGACCCTGCTTGGCACCCAGGCTACGGCGGAGCAGGCGCAGATATCTTCGTTCGGGCAGATCCAGTCGCAAATTTCGGCACTCACCGATGCGGCGACAGCGATGTCGAATCCGACCGCCTGGACCGCCAGCAAGGCGTCTTCGTCGAACACTGCGGCTGCCAGCATCACCGCCACCAATTCGGCTCAGCCGGCATCCTTCAGTCTGGACGTGGATGCCTTGGCGACGCAGCAGTCGATCTCGTCGGCCCCGGTCACCACGGGCGGGCCGGTGGGCTCGGGCACGCTGTCGTTTCAGTTGGGCACCTGGAACACATCATCTGCCGGAGGCGCCGCCGCGACAATTTCTACTCCGCTTACCGCGGGTGGTTTAACCATCAACGGCATCGCAGTGGGCGCAGTTGCTGGCACGTTCGCTACGCTCCCGACGCAGGGTAATGCCGTTGCCGCTGCAATCAATTTGGTGTCCGGTCAGAGTGGTGTAACAGCGACCTCCAGCCCCTCGGGTGTCTTGACATTGTCCACTGCACCTGGCCGGCCTATCAACGTTGTTGCTACTGCTGGCGCAACTGCAGCCTCTGGCTTGAGCAGTTCCACATCCACTGCGGCCATCTTTGTTCCCGCGACGGCTGCTGCTGTGCCCCCGGCCACAACTGGCGCGGTGTTGCCGCCCGTGACCGTCACGGTTGGCGCCACTGACACCGTGGCCGCGATTGCGTCCAAGATCAATGCCGCCGGCGCGGGCGTGGTGGCGACGGCCTTCAACGATGGCAGCGGCGACCGGCTGATGCTGAGCGCGCAAAACACGGGTGCGGCGATGGGCTTTCGGGTGCAGTCCGCGGATGCACCGCTGGCGGGCCTGGTGTTTGACCCGCAGAATAATCCAGGAGCTGGTATGGCGACTGCCGGCATTCCGGTGCAGTACGGGCAAGACGCCAAAGCTCGAATCAACGGCATTGCCGTCACCTCGAACTCGAATACCTTGGCCAGCAACATTCCGGGCGTGACCATCAACCTGTTGGCTACCACCACCACGGGCTACGCCGGCCCTGGCACCGGTGTCCTGTCCCCAGCCACGCTGAACATCAGCACCGATGTGACGCCAGGGGTGGGCTTTGTACAGAGCTTTGTGACGGCGTACAACACCTTGAACACCACGCTGAACAGCATGACCAAATACGATGCAGCCACTCAGACCGCGGGCATGTTTCAGGGCGATTCGGCGGTGGTGGGGATACAGAACGTGATGCGCCGCATGCTGGGCTCCACCAGCATGGGCGCGAGTTCGCAGTACCTGTCGGACGTGGGGGTGGAATTGCAGGTGGACGGGTCGCTCAACCTCAATACCACCAAGCTGAGCACGGCGGCGAACAACGGCACCACGCTGCGGCAGCTTTTCACGAACAACAACAACAATCCTGCGACTAACGGATTTGCGCTCAAGTTCAGGGACTTTGGCAAGGCCGCACTGGGCATTGGTGGCATGGTGACAAACGAGGCCACGGCGCTCTCCGCAGTGCTGGCCGACAATGCCAAACAGCAGACGGCCGTGAATGATCGGGCCACGGCGCTGCAGACGCAGTTGCAGGCGCAGTACAGTGCGCTGGACGCGCAGATGGCGTCGTTGAATGCGCTCAATGCCTACGTCACACAGCAGGTGACGCAGTGGAACAAGTCGACCGCTTAAACCGCTGTTTGAATGCTGTCAACAGGCTTTAGTTGTCCCTCTGGATGCCGATAAATATGGAGAGAACAAACCAGTCGGCAACCAAGGACCACACCATGTTTACACCCGCCAGTACTCGCGCCTCATCTGCCTATAAGAATGTTGGTCTTGAAACCAGTGTGAATGGTGCTGATCCACATGGCCTCGTGGGCCTCCTGTTCACCGCCTTGCTGCAAACGCTGAACGCCGCCCAGGCCGCCATGAAGCGCCGAGACATTGCCGGCAAGGGCCGCGCCATTGGTATGGCGGTGCGCTATCTGGACGAAGGACTGATGGAGGGTTTAAACCAGGAAAAGGGCGGTGACCTGGCGATGAATCTGGGCGCGCTTTACAGCTACTGCGTGCTGCGCCTGACGCAGGCGAATCTGACCAATGACTTGAGCAAGGTCGAGGAAGTGCAGCGCCTGATCGAGCCGGTTGCTCAGAGCTGGCAGCAAATTCGCGGCGAGGCGCTCAAGGGGATCTGATATGCCCTGCCGACTGATCAACTACTACAAGGCCATCGAGGATGGCAGTCGCAAGATGTTGGAGGCGGCCAAGGTGGACGACTGGGATGAAGTGGTGCGCTTTGAAAGCGCTTGCGCCGTGCTCATCGCCCAGTTGCGCGAGCACTCACACAGTTTGAATCTGGACCCCCAGCAGCGCGTCGAAAAGGCGCAGATCATGCAGCGCATTTTGCGCATGGACGCGCAGATGCGCGAACTGGCCGATCCCTGCCTGGACCACCTGAGCCAGATGTACGAAGGGCAAGGGCAATCGCAGTTGCTGCATTAGTTGCTCTCGCGCGGCCATTCGTTGTCGGGTTACGCTTCGCTAACCCGACCTACGCCTGCGTTTTAGCGGCTCTTTTGTTTGAGCGGAAGACTTTCCTGATCCACTGCAAGCGCATGAAATTCAGGATCTTTGTGCATCAGGACGGCGCCGTGTTCCAGCGCGCAGGCGGCGATCCAGGCGTCGGCTAGCGAGAGCGGGTAAAGCGCCTTCAACTCGGCGGCCCGCAACAGCAGCGCGTCGCCGTCGCGCATCCACTCCATGGGCAAGGCCAGGCACTGCTGATAGGCTAGGCGCCCCCTGGCCTCGTCCTCGTCGCGCCAGACGCGGTACAGCACCTCTATCTACGAGATAAAGCAGCCATAACAGCGTGCCTTGCCCTTGGCGGCCTGCTGCAAAACCTCGGCGATGCGCTCAGCACCCGGTTCGTCGTCGCGCAGAGTCAGTAATGCCGAAGTATCGAGCACATAGCGCTTCATTCGCTCGCCAACTCCTGTTTGCGAGTCGCCAACAGGCGGCGAGTCGAGCTGCCCATGCCTTGGCCGCGAAACGCGTCCACCGGGTTGGCGCGAACCGGCACCACTCGGATGCTGCCGTTGTCCAACACCCATTCCAGACGGTCAGCAGGACTCAGATGAAATTGCCGCCGTATGGCGGCCGGAATCACCATCTGCCCACGGTCGGTAATGGTGCTTCTCATGCTTTTCTCCATAGGTGAATTACGAAACATCTGTCATTGTTACTCAGCTTGGCTGCCGAGGTGCGCTGTCGCTGGTTTCAAATCGCCAGCGGGTCCACGTCCACGGCCCAGCGGATCAGGCCTTTGCTTGTCGGCAGGCGGCGCGTGTCTTGCAGCACGTTGTGCCAGCCGGCGAGAAAACGTTGCAGCGCCACGCGCGAGGCGCTCTCCACCAGCATTTGCGCGCGCTCCACATTGGCCACACGTTGGATGCTCATAGGCACGGGCGGATACAGGGTGACGCGTGCGAAGTCGGCCACGTCCGCGGCGGCGACGCTGGCAGCCTGCAAAAAACCTTGTGCCACGTCCTGGCTTCGGGCCTCGGCGCGCACCAAGGCCTGAAAGCTGAAGGGCGGCATCGCGGCCTGCTCGCGCTCTTTGAGTTGTTGCTCGGCAAAGCTGGCAAAGTCATGACGCTTGAGCGCAGCGAACAGCGAGTGTTTGGCGTGCAGGGTCTGGATCCACATCTCGCTCTGCTGGCCCTGCGTGGCGTCGCGCCCAGCGCGGCCTGCGGCCTGCATCAACAGGCTGAACAAGCGTTCTGCCGCCCGGAAGTCGCACGAGAATAAGGCTCCGTCCGGGTTGATCGCCGCCACCAGCGTGATGTTGCGAAAGTCGTGGCCCTTGGCAATCATCTGCGTGCCCACCAGCACGTCCACTGCGCCCGAATGCACCTGCGCCAGTTGCTGTTGCAGCGCGCCCTTGAGTCGGGTCGAATCGGCGTCGATGCGGGCAATGCTTACCGGCGTGCCATCGGGGCGCTGGATCCCGACGAGCAATTCGCCCAGGTGTTCTTCCAAGCGTTCGGTGCCGCGGCCCACGGGGGCGATGTCGAGGTCGCCGCAACTCGGGCAGGCACGGGGCACGCGCTCGGTGAAGCCGCAGTGATGGCAGCGCAGCGTGCGGTCGATCTTGTGGAACACGCGGTAGGCGCTGCAGTGCGGGCACTCGCTCTTCCAGTCGCAACTGCCACACTGCAGCACCGGCGCGTAGCCGCGTCGGTTCAGGAAAATCATGCTTTGCTCGCCGCGCGCAATGCGCTGCCCGATGGCTTCCAGCAAGGGCGGCGACAGCACCGTCTTTTTCGGCTGCAAGCTCATGTCCACCAGGCGCACGGCGGGCAGCGCGCCCACGCCACCCGCAGCGGCACCGACCCGGCTGGGCATGAGCAAGCGCTGGTAGCGCCCGCCAAGCGCTGCGGCGCGACTGTGGTGCCAGCTTTCCATCGACGGTGTGGCCGAAGCCAGCAGCACGCGACAGGTCTGGCCCGGTGCTGCGCCCTCGGACTCCAGCTGGCTGCGGTACACGGCCAGGTCGCGCGCCGAGTAGCGCGCGCCCTCCTGGCTTTTGTAGCTGGGGTCGTGCTCCTCGTCCACCACGATCAGCCGCAGCGTGGGCAGGGAGGCGAAGACCGCCATGCGCGTGCCCAACACGATCCTGGCCTGCCCCTGATGCGCCGCCAGCCAGCTCTTGAGGCGTTGCGCCGGCGTCATGCCGCTGTGCATGGACACCACGGAGTCCTCCCCGTACTGGCCCACGAAGCGTTCGCTAAAGCGCCTCTCCAGTTGTGGCGTGAGGTTGATCTCGGGCACCATCACCAGCGCCTGCGCTGCCGGGTTGCGCTCCAGCAGTTCCTGCGCCGCTTGCAGGTAGACCTCGGTCTTGCCACTGCCGGTGGCGCCAAACAGCAGGAAGGGACCGGCCTCGCTGTTAAACCGGCGCAGCACCTCGCTTTGTTCGGCGGTCAAGGTTTGTGCGACGACCACAGACGCAGCGTCGCCAGCCAGGCCCGTGCTGCCGCGTTTGAGGCGTCGACCGACCTGGGTCGGAGTCAGATCGCGCAACTGCGGCGGCAGTGCGGCCAGTGCGACCTCGCCCAAAGAGCGCTGGTAGTAGCTTGCGGCAAAGCTGACCAATTGGCGCCAATGGGCGTTCAAGGGTTCGATGCCATGCAGGACACCGGAAATTGGACGGATGTCCACGCCCGCCAGGGAAATCGCATCTGTGGGCGCCGCGTCCCAGACCACGCCTAGGGTCTCCCGCTTCCCCAGAGGCACGCGGACCAAGGTTCCGGGGGCGAGTGATAGCTCACTTTGATAACTCAACAGGCCAGCGATGGCGCTGTGCGCAGGGGTCTGTACGACCACCGAAAGGCAGGTGCTCATGGCCTGATCTCAGTTGCTGCTGTTTCTTCAGGTGAACTTGCGAAATCACAGTTAAGTGCTTGATTCATAAGTGCTTTACCGTGGATTCACGGATTCTGTGGATAACTTTGTGGGTATCTTGTCTCCACACCCGCCAAAGCCTTTGTTTTCAAGGCTTTGAACGGATTGCCCGTAAAAAAAGCAAAAACACAAACCTATATGAATCAATGACTTGCAAGCGCTATGGGTTTTGTAGCAGGATTTCTGCAGGTATCAAAAATTTGCTGCCCCGCACCAAACATTTTGTGCATAAGTGAGCGCCCATTCGCAAAATTTTGCTTGACAAGGCTAAAACGGAGCGTTTGATTTTGGAACTAAATTGACCCGCGCTGGCGCATCCGACGCGAGTGCTGATGCACCGCATCCACCAGCACCGAGACGTTTTCCGGCGGCGTGTACTGGCTGATGCCGTGACCCAGGTTGAAGATGTGCGTGGGGCCGGTGCCAGCGCCGCTGTGCGGCGTGCCAAAGCTCTCCAGCACTTTGGCCACTTCGGCCTGTATCGCTGCGGGCGGAGCAAACAGCACGTTCGGGTCCAGGTTGCCTTGCAGTGCCTTGCCGGGGCCACCCGCTTGCCCGCCGACCAAGGCGCGCGCATTCTTCAGATTCACGGTCCAGTCCAGTCCGAGCACGTTGCAGTCCAGTGCGGCCATCTCCTGCAGCCAGGGCCCTCCGCCCTTGGTGAAGACGATGCTGGGGATGGTGGCACCTTCGTGCGTCTTCTTGAGCTGTGCCAGCACGCGCGCGGTGTAGGCCAGGCTGAACTCCTGGAACGCACCGTCGGCCAGCACGCCGCCCCAACTGTCAAAAATCATCACCGCCTGGGCGCCGGCTTCGATCTGGGTGTTCAGGTACAGCGCCACCGCGTCGGCGTTGATCGCCAGGATCCTGTGCATCAGATCCGGGCGGCTGTAGAGCATGGACTTGACCAGACGGTAGTCGTCCGAACCCTTGCCCTCGACCATGTAGCAGGCCAGCGTCCAGGGGCTGCCGGAAAAACCGATCAGCGGCACGCGCCCCTTGAGCGCCTTGCGGATGGATGTGACGGCGTCGAACACGTAGCGCAGCTTGGCCATGTCGGGCACGGCCAGCGCCGCGACGGTCGCTTCATCGTGCACGCGGGTGGCAAAGCGCGGACCTTCGCCCTGAGCAAAGGACAGGCCAAGGCCCATGGCGTCGGGAACGGTGAGGATGTCGCTGAACAGGATCGCGGCGTCCAGGGCATAGCGCTCCAGCGGTTGCAGCGTGACCTCGGTCGCGAAGTCGGTGTTGGTGGCCAGTCCCATGAAGCTGCCGGCAACCGCGCGCGTGGCGCAGTATTCAGGCAGGTAGCGTCCGGCCTGACGCATCAGCCACACGGGCGTGTGGTCCGTGGCTTGGCGCAGGCACGCGCGCAGGAAGGAATCGTTTTGCAGCGGGGCGTAGTGGGTGGTGAGGTTGGATGCGTTCATGCCCCAATTGTCGCAGGCCGCGGACCGGCCTTGCCTGCGCCTCAACGTCAGAGGGTGGCTAGCGCGGCGCGCACTTCGCCCACGCTCAATACTTCCGACAAAAGCACAGGCGCATGACCACTCTGGTACAGCACGTACACCGGCACGCCGTTGCGTCCCAAGGCACCCAGCGCCGCCGTGATGTCGGGGTCGCGCCGAGTCCAGTCGGCGCGCAGCAGTTGCACTTTTCGGGCGTCGATGTCGCGCAGCAATTCGGCATCGGCCAGCGTCGACTTCTTGTTGTACTGGCAGGTCACGCACCAGGCTGCGGTGAAGTCGACAAAGACCGGTTTCCCGGTCGCCAGAAGCTGTTCGACCTTGCCTGGAGCCCATGCCTGCCAGCGCTCGTTCGCCTGCGCCGCAGCCTGGGGCGACTGCGTCAGTCTCCCCACGTTGGACCCCAGCCCCGAGGCCAGCAGCGCCAATGTGGAGAGCGATACCAACGCCAGTGCGAGCCGGCTTTTGCCCTTGAGCGTGAGCGACCACACGACCGCGCTCAAGCCCACGAGCAGGGCCAGTAGCGCGCCTGCGCCGTCAATGCCGCTTTGCTGTCCCAAGACCCATACCAGCCACACCACGGTGGCAAACATGGGAAAGGCCATGAGCTTGCGGAAGGTGTCCATCCAGGCGCCCGGGCGCGGCAGCGCGCGTGCCACCGCGGGCACAAAACTGGCGGCCAGGTAGGGAAGGGCCATGCCCAGTCCCAGCGTGGCAAACACCAGCAGCGCCTGCACTGCCGGCAAGCCCACGGCCAGTCCCAGCGACGCGCCCATGAAGGGTGCGGTGCAGGGCGAGGCGATGGCCACGGCCAGAACGCCGGTGAGCAGGGCGTCCAGCACCGGGTGTTTGGCCTGCATCGATGCCACCGAAGTGGGCAGCATCTGGCCGAATTCAAACATCCCGGACAGGTTCAAGCCCAGCAACGTGAACAGCGACGCCATCGCGGCCACGACCCAGGGGTTCTGCAGCTGGAAGCCCCAGCCCAGGCTCTCGCCCGCTGCGCGCAGCGCCAGCATCAGCGCACCCAGCGCAACAAAGCTCAGCACCACGCCCAGGCTGTACGCCATGCCGCTGATGCGGTGGCGCCGGTGGTCGTTGGCGTGCTGCGCAAAGTTGACGAGCTTGATCGCGAGCACCGGGAACACGCAGGGCATGAGGTTCAGGATCAGGCCGCCAAACAGCGCACCTGCCAGCGCCAGCCAGAAGCTCACGGGTGCGGCTGTATGGGTCATGGCTGAGGTCGCGCCCGGCGCGCCTGACAGCGGTTGCGCCGAATTGGGTGGGTTTGATGTCGGCGGCACGGGCGCAGCGAGCGTGCCGCCAAGAGACGCTTGCGCAGGCCATGGGCCGTTGACCGGCAATTCGAGCCGATAAGCCGCGCCGTTCCAAGCCAGTACCACCGGCATCATGGCCGGACTGTTCAGGCGCTGCGCCGACAAAGGAATGCTGGCGTTCCAGTTGTTGCCATTCCATTTCTGCACCGGTGTGGCTGAGGTTTCAATCACCTCGGATGTTTCCGGAAATACTTCCAGCGTCTTGCCCTGCCAGGCGGGTGGCAGCCCCGCCACGGTCAGTCTCAAGGCATCGCCTTCGATGCGGATGCCGTTGGTCGCGGTCGCTGGCAATGCCTGCGGCTGTGCCTTCAGCGCTGCGTCAAAGGCCGCCCCGTTGATGGCGGTCGAGCCCTGGATGGGGATGGAAAGCGAGAAGTCGCCCTCCTGCGGCACGCACTCCTTGCGACACACGAGCCAGGAGGCGTGGAGTTTGACCTCGATCGCGCTGGACAGCAGAGCCGGTTTGAATGCGGGCGTGATGGTCAGCGGCACCGGCAGCAACACCTTGTTGTCGTAGCCGAAATTAGCCAGAGTCCCAAGAGAAATCTTCTTTGGTACCGGCCAGGCGATCTCGCCCGCCGTCACGCCCGCGGGCAGGGTCCACTGCAAAGACGTGGGCAGTCCCGAGTCGCCCGAGTTCTTCCAGTAGGTGTGCCAATCTGGTTGGTGTGCGAGTTGCAGACCCACCCATACCGTTTTGCCTGCGTCCGCCCCCTCCGGCGCATGTGCCATCAACTCGGCGCGGACCTGTTCCGTGGTGATGATCGTTGCTGCTGCCCTTGCGGCTAGCAGCTGTGCCATAGCGGGTGTCTGAAACAGGACCAGAGCCGCGAAAACGGTGGCAATGAGTCGTTGCATTCGACGTGCAGCGTCACTGCGAGGCCGATGGCCGTGGCAGTCCATGATTTCTCTGGTTGCGCTCCACCATGGATTGCCGCGTCGCGTGGCTCCTCGCAATGACGGCTCGGGCTGGGGAAAAAAATGTTTCATGGCAAAGTAGGAGCGTGGGTTGGGTTCGAAGTTCCCTGTGCTGGAGTTCAGTCGGACTCGCCGCCCTGCAGCAGCCTCACACGCACGCTCTTGCCCTTGACCTTGCCGTCGGAGAGCTTTTGCACGGCCTTGGCAGCGATGCGGGAGTCCACCGCGACGTAGGTGGAGAACTCGTTCACGTTGATCTTTCCGACCTGCTCGCGCGTGAAGCCGGCGTCACCGGTGAGGGCTCCCAACACGTCGCCGGCGCGGATTTTTTCCTTGCGCCCGCCCACTAGTTGCAGCGTGGCCATGGGCGGCAGCAGCGGCTGGGAACTGGCCGGCGTGAGCTCGTCCAGCTTGTGCCACTCGGATTCACGCCCCTGAAGTTGTTCGATCTTGCCCACGCTGCCCATCTCGTCCATGCTGACCAGGCTCAGTGCCCAACCTTCCTGGTCCACGCGTCCGGTGCGGCCGATGCGGTGGATGTGGATCTCGGGGTCGGGCGTCACGTCCACGTTGATCACGGCTTCGAGTTGAGCGATGTCCAGGCCGCGCGACGCGACGTCGGTGGCCACCAGCACGGAGCAGCTGCGGTTGCCGAACTGCACCAGCACCTGATCGCGCTCGCGCTGCTCCAGTTCACCGTACAAGGCAAGGGCCACGAAGCCCTGCGACTGCAGCAGCTTCACCAGGTCGCGGCACTGCTGTTTGGTGTTGCAAAAGGCGAGCGTGCTCACCGGTCGGAAGTGGTTCAACAGCAGGCTCACCGCCTGCAGCCGCTCGCTCTTCTTGACCTCGTACCAGCGCTGGCGGATCTTGCCTTCCTCGTGCTGGGCCTGCACGCTGATGCGTTGTGGCGCGCGCATGAACTGCTGGCTGATCTTGGCAATGCCTTCCGGGTAGGTGGCCGAGAACAACAGGGTCTGGCGCTCCTTCGGGCACTGCTTGGCGACCTTGGCGATGTCGTCGAAAAAGCCCATGTCCAGCATGCGGTCGGCTTCGTCCAGTACCAGCGTATTGAGCGCCTCCAGATTCAGATAGCCGCGCTCCAAGTGATCCATGATGCGGCCGGGCGTTCCCACCACGATGTGCGCGCCATGCGCCAGGCTGGCGATCTGGCCGCGCAGCGCCACGCCGCCGCACAGCGTGACCACCTTGATGTTTTCTTCGGCGCGCGCCAGACGACGGATTTCGGTGCAGACCTGATCGGCGAGCTCGCGCGTCGGGCACAGCACCATCGCTTGCACGGCAAAGCGCCGTGGATTGAGCCGGTCCAGCAGCGCCAGGGCAAAGGCGGCGGTCTTGCCGCTGCCGGTTTTGGCCTGGGCGATCAGGTCTTGCCCGGACAGCGCCGCTGGCAGGCAGGCCGCCTGAATCGGGGTCATGGCGAGGTAGCCGAGCTGCTGCAGGTTGGCAAGCGTCGCGGGCTTGAGTGGCAGGCGGGCGAAATCGGAAGCGGCTTGGGGAAGGGAAGTCATGCCCGATTATCGGCATCGGCGGCAATGCCCTTGGTATCGATCCATTTTCAAGCTCGCATGCAAACATAACATCATGCAAGTTTTGCATGATGTTCTATGGTAACTGCAAGGTAACCCTGTCCATCGTTCCATAGAATCGCCGCAAAGGAACTTTCAAACCATGAACTCACCCACCCTGCAGGGCTTGAACCTGCGCGCCCCGGATTACGTCAAAAACCCTCGCTTGCTGGCCTGGGTCGCCGACATGGCGGCACTGTGCAAGCCCGAACAGATCCAATGGTGTGACGGCAGCGACGAGGAATATCACAGGCTTTGCCAGTTGCTGGTGGATGCAGGGGTCTTTGTCAAACTCAATCCGCACAAGCGCCCAGGCAGCTTTCTGGCCTGTTCCGACCCTTCGGATGTGGCGCGCGTGGAAGACCGCACCTACATGTGCCCAGCGAGCAAGGAAGACGCGGGTCCTACCAACAACTGGATGGCACCTGCCGAGATGCGCGCGCTGCTGCAGACGGGACAGGCTGACGGCACGCCTGCGCTGTTTGACGGCTGCATGAAAGGCCGCACCATGTACGTCGTTCCCTTCAGCATGGGCCCGTTGGGTTCGCACATTTCGCATATCGGCGTCGAACTCTCCGACAGCGCCTATGTGGCCGTGAACATGAAGATCATGACCCGCATGGGCCGTGCCGTGTACGACGTGATGGGACAAGATGGACATTTCGTGCCCTGCGTTCACACCGTCGGCGCGCCGCTGCAAAGTGGCCAGGCCGACGTGAAGTGGCCCTGCAACAAGACCAAATACATCGTGCACTACCCCGAGACCCAGGAGATCTGGTCCTACGGTTCGGGCTACGGCGGCAATGCGCTGCTGGGCAAGAAGTGCTTTGCACTGCGTATCGCCAGCAACATGGGCCGCGATCAGGGTTGGCTGGCAGAGCACATGCTGATCCTGGGCGTGACCAACCCGCAAGGCAAGAAGTACCACATCGCTGCCGCTTTCCCCAGCGCTTGCGGGAAAACCAATTTCTCCATGCTGGTGCCGCCCGAGGGCTTCCCCGGCTGGAAGGTCACGACCATCGGCGACGACATCGCCTGGATCAAACCCCACACCGACGGCCGGCTCTACGCCATCAACCCGGAGGCGGGCTACTTCGGCGTTGCGCCCGGCACCAATACCCACACCAACCCCAACTGCATGGCCAGCCTGAACCGCGATGTGATCTTCACCAACGTGGCGCTGACCGACGACGGCGATGTCTGGTGGGAGGGCTTGAGCGAGGCGCCGGCGCACTGCGTCGATTGGCAGGGCAAGGACTGGACGCCGGCGATATCGGCGGCCAATGCGGTCGACGGCAAACCCAAGCCTGCTGCCCACCCTAACTCCCGCTTCACCGTGGCCGCCACCAACAATCCGGTGCTGGACCGAGACTGGGATGACGCCAACGGCGTGGCGATCGACGCCTTCATTTTCGGCGGCCGCCGCTCCACCACGGTGCCGTTGGTGACGCAGGCGCGCAACTGGATGGAAGGCGTCTACATGGCCGCCACCATGGGCAGCGAAACCACGGCCGCGATGGTAGGGGCGCAGGGCGTGGTGCGGCGCGATCCGTTCGCGATGCTGCCGTTTTGCGGCTACAACATGAGCGACTATTTCCAGCATTGGCTGGACATGGAGCACAGGCTGGAAAGCCTGGGCCACACCTTGCCCAGGATCTTCTGTGTCAACTGGTTCAGGAAGGGTGAGGACGGCAAGTTCGTCTGGCCTGGCTACGGCGAAAACATGCGCGCCCTCAAGTGGATGATCGACTGCATCGAAGGCCAGGCGAAGGGTGAGGACAACCTCTTCGGCATCAGTCCAAGCTATGAGGAAATCACCTGGAACGGCCTGGACTTCTCGCGCGAACAATTCCACAGCGTGAGCCATGTCGACCCTGCAGCGTGGCAGCAGGAACTGGCGCTGCACGGCGAGTTGTTCCAGCAACTGGCGCACCACCTGCCGCAGGAACTTTTGGACACACGCGAGCGCATGCTGAAGCGGTTAGCTGGTTAAGAGAACTGTCGGGTCAGCCCGTGAAGGCTGATCCAACGTACGAACCTGTATCGTCATTGCGCGCGTAGCGCGGCAATCCAGGCTTACGCAAGCGCTCCACCATGGACTGCCACGTCGCTCTGCTGCGCGCAGTGACGAGGGTGTGCCTTTGGCATTGCAATCACGGCATAGACTCTGGGCACGATGAAAATTCAGCTCCTGTCCGACCTGCACCTCGAAGCGCATCCGCAATTCAGTCCTACACCGGCAAGCGGCGCGGATGTGCTGGTGCTGGCCGGTGACATCGGCTCCTATCAGGCGGGGTCGCTGCTGGGGCCGTTCACGGCCGAGGCCGACTTTGGCCTGTCGCGCTTCTCGCCTTTGCCGCAATACGCTGCCTGGCCCACACCCGTGCTGTTCGTGCCCGGCAACCATGAGTACGATGGTCTGGACTTTGACCTGGCCCACATCCGTTTGCGCGAGGTGTGCGCTCGGTTGGGCATCATCTGGTTGGAGCGGGAAGTGGTGGTGCTGCAGGGCGTGCGCTTTGTCGGCACCACGCTGTGGAGCGACTTTGAGGCGCTGATAAGCCCTGAAGACAGCATCGGTGAGGCGTTGAAGCAGCGCGACAAAGCGTTTCGAGCTGCGAACTTCTATCTGCGCAAGAACCACAGCCTGAAGCACGGGGAACCGCTCCTGGCGGAGGCGGTACGCGAGCAAGCGCTGGTGTGCCAGCAGTGGCTGCGAGCGGCTTTGGCTCAAACCTTTGACGCAGCCACCGTGGTCGTGACGCACTTTGCGCCCAGCCTGCAAAGCGCCGACCCGCGCTACGGCGTGACCCCAGGAACGGCCGGCTTTTGCAATGCGCTCGACGATCTGCCACCCTTGGCCACGCTCTGGCTGCACGGGCATCTGCATGCGCCCAGCGACTATCTGCATGGTGGCGCCAGCGGCCGCGCCTGCCGCGTGGTGGCGAACCCGCTGGGTTATGCGCGCAAGCAGGAGCAGGGCAGGTTCAAGCCCGCTGCCTGTATTGAAATCTGACTTGACAAGGCTCAATCGGGTGGGTCGCGAGCGGGCCTAAACTGCATCCATACTGCAACTCATGGGGGCTTGTCATGAAGATTCTTCTGGCCGTGGACGGCAGCAAATACACCAAGAAAATGCTGGCCTATCTGGGCCTGCATCCCGAGTTGTTCAGTGCGAGCAACGACTACACGGTTTTCAACGCGCAGCTTCCCATGCCGGCCTGGGCCAGTGCCGCCGTGGGAGTTGCTGCGCTGAAAGATTTCCACGCGCAAGACGCTGAAAAGGTGATTGCGCCGGTGTGCAAGTTTCTGACCCGCCACGGCATTGATGCCAAGAGCGCCTGGAAGATGGGCGTCGCAGGCCCGGTCATCGCCAAGTTTTCAGAAGCGGGAAAATTCGACCTGCTGCTGCTGGGCTCGCACGGTCACGGCGCCCTGGGCAACCTGGTGATGGGTTCGGTGGCGACACAGGTGCTGGCCCGTTGCAAGACGCCCGTGTTACTGGTCAGATAGCCCCTAATGACTGTGGCGGATATCTCGTCATTGCGAGCGCAGCGCGGCAATCCATTGTGGGTGACTGCAACAGGGGGCATGGATTGCCGCGGCCTGCGGCCTCGCAATGACGGATTCCACGGGCCAGTCCTTAACTGATAAGGGAAGTCCGAGCCGCATTCATCAGCGCCGCGCTGAGTGCATCCAGCACGGCTGACTCCAGATTCCAGCAGTGCCAGTACAGCGCCACCGCCAGCGTATGGTGCGGCGCGATGTTCACCAGCAGGCCCTGCTCCAGCAGGCCGCGCACCAGCAGTTCGGGCACGACGCTTGCACCCCAACCGGCCAGCACCGCTCGCACCTGCGCCTCGGAGCTGGGAACAAAAGACTGGTGTAGACTGACCTGCTTGAGGCCGATGGCGCGGCTCACGAACTCCACTTGCAAATCGTCCTTGCGGTTGAACGCCAGAAACGGCAGTTCGCGAAAGTTGCGCGGCGTGAGCCCCTCGGGACAATGCGTTTGCGCGTAGGTCGGAGCGGCCACGGCGATGTAATTCATGGCGCCCAATGCACAGACCTTGCAACCCCGCAGCGCCTTCTTCAAAGTGGTGACGCAACCCAGCACCTGGCCCGAGCGCAGCCACTCGTGGGTGAAGTCTTGGTCGTCGGTGATGATCTCCATGGGCTGACGCGCCAGGGCCAAACCCGTCAGCGCCGGCAGGGCCCAGGTAGCGATGCTGTCGGCGTTGATGGCGATGGAGATGCGTTCTTCGTCGCTGCTGCCGCCAGTGGAACTGGGTGCCAACTCCTGCAGATCCCGCTCCAGATCGGCGCGCAACAGGCGCATCATCTTGGTGTGCTTGAGCAGCAGTTGCCCAGCCGCCGTGGCCTTGAGTGGTCGGCTGCGCACGATCAGCACCGTCCCCACCTGAGCCTCCAGCACACGCAGCCGCTGCGACACAGCCGACTGCGTCACGCACAAGCGTTGAGCGGCCCGCTCGAAGCCGCCCTCTTCCACGATGGCGGCCAGGCATTCGAGGGCGTCGGGGTCAAAAGTGCTCATCGCATTTCTTTCCCGTCATTTCGAGGAGCGAAGCGACGCGGCAATCCATGGTGGAGCACCACTTCGGGTATGGATTGCCGCGCTTCGCTCGCAATGACGCGAATGACGCTTGCCACGCTATTGTTCCTGCGCCTGAAAACCCGCGCTGTGCAAGGCACCCAGTACGTCGGCGATGTGGTCTTTGCCGCGGGTCTGCAGCACCAGTTCGATCTCCACGTTCTGCACCGCCAGCGAGGTGAAGGCGCGCTGGTGGTGCACCTCTTCGATATTGGCGCCGGCGTCGGCCACGGTGGCGGTGATGTGCGCAAGCGACCCCGGCACGTCGCGCGCGCTCACGCGGACCCGCGCCAGACGTCCGGCGCGCACCATGCCGCGCTCGATGATCGCGGCCAGCAGCAGCGGGTCGATGTTGCCGCCACTGAGCACCAGTCCCACACGTTTGCCGCGAAAGCGCTCGGGGTATTTCAACAGGGCCGCCAGGCCGGCCGCGCCCGCACCTTCGACCAGGGTCTTCTCAATCTCCAGCAGCATCAGGCAGGCTTGTTCGATGTCTCCTTCATCCACGAGCAACAGGTCGTCCACGCGCTGCGCGATCACGGCCTGCGTCAACGTGCCGGGTCGGCCCACCGCGATGCCTTCGGCGATGCTGCTGTTGCCCTGAGCGTGATGAGTGCCCTTGATGGCGTTGAACATGGCGGGAAAGCGCGAGGTCTGCACGCCGACGACTTCGATGCCGGGTTGCAGCGTCTTGGCCGCAGTGGCGATACCGGCAATCAAACCACCGCCGCCGACCGACACCAGGAGGCAGTCCAGATCCGGCACGTCGTGCAGCATTTCCAGGGCCACCGTGCCTTGCCCCGCCATCACATCGGCGTCGTCATAAGGGTGAACGAACCGCAATCCCTGCTCCTGCGCCAGCGTCAGGGCGTGTGAGCGCGCTTCGTCCAGCGTCTGGCCTTTCAGAACCACCTCGGCACCAAAGCTGCGCGTGCGCTCGATCTTCACGCCAGGAGTGAACAAGGGCATGACGATCACAGCGCGCAGACCCAAGCGCTGAGCATGGTAAGCCACACCTTGGGCGTGGTTGCCCGCGCTCATGGCGATCACACCGCGCTCGGCTCGAGCGTGGGCAGCGTGCGCGTCGGCTTGGACCAGCCGCATCAGCTTGTTGCAGGCCCCACGCTCCTTGAAGGATGCGGTGAACTGAAGATTTTCGAATTTGAGAAAGACCTGGGCGCCGGTGATCTGTGACAAGGTCTTGGATTCGACACAGGGCGTGTGCAGCACCTGCCCGCGCAGTCGAGCCGCGGCCTGCTGGATGTCGGTAAGTGTGATCATGGGCAGATTGTGCCCATGATTGTCACCGCCTCAGTGCAGGCGCAGACCGCCGACGCTTTTGCCCTTGCCCGCGCGTGCCGGCGGGTTGCACAGACCGCAGACGAAGTAGCGGGCGTTCTCGTAGGGCTCGGTCACATAATGGCCGTGGCACTGAGAGCACGTGGTCATGGTCAGCATGTGGGCGTCGACAAATTTCACCAGTCGCCAGCCGCGCGTAAAGGAGAGCAAAGGTTCGACCTCGGTCGCGATCACCTGCTCGCTATACAAGCGGTAGGCCTTGATCAGCATGTCGATGTCATCGCCGGCGCTGCTCTTGGACAGGTACTCGTAAATGTTCAGGAAGAGCGACGAGTGAATGTTTTCCTGCCATGTCAGGAACCAGTCGGTGGAAAACGGCAACTGGCCTTTCGAAGGAGATCGTCCCGCCACTTCCTTGTACAGGCGCAACAGACGCTCATAGGAAAGCGTGGTTTCCGATTCAAGCACCTGCAGGCGCGCGCCCAGGTCGATCAGCGTCACGGCACGCTCGATTTCGCGCGACTCATTCACGATGCTTTTGTGAGCCACGGCGGGCTTCTTGGGAACGATGGGGGTAGTCATGATCGGGGCGTTCATTACAGAATCTCCGCCACACGCCCGGCCATCAGAATGCTGGCGTGCAGCCGGCTTGTGGCCTCGTTGTCCACCTTGCGGATGTTCTGGTTCGTGAGCAGACTCCACACCAGATCGTCGTCCACACGGAACCGGCACAGCAGCATATTGCCGGCGGCCAGCTTGAGCACCTGGGCGCTGGACAAGGTGGCCAGCATGTCGGCAGCTTCTTCGCTCATGCCAAGACGGAACATTGCCTCGACCTTGTCCTTGCGAATCAGTTTTTGCGCAAGCATGAGATAAGTCAGGTTGACTTCGCGGATCTCTGCCAGATTCATTTCGTCGCTCATGATGTTCTCTTTCATCGGTTGGGGACAGGGCTTTCCGCTTTGCGGCGGCGGACTGTCCCGCAAGGTTTTCTTACATTGCAGCAGGTGGTCGGTACGGGATGCTTGACCTGCCTGATGCGCTGAAATGGATTGTGAAACCAAGCCATTTTTAATGAAGTCGTCCAAACGATCTGTCCCGTGTCGGGCGATTAAAGTACCTGTGTAAGACGATTCCTGACAAGGCCTGTCCGTTACCCGACGGTAAAGGCTTGTTTCCGTTGCGCAAAGTCCGGTAAGCGCGGGTATCGAATCAGCGGCTGGAGCTGACGCGCAACACCTCGTCCCCATAAGCCTGGAGTTTCTTCGCTCCCATGCCGCTGATGCCCTGCAAGTCGTTCAGGCTGCGCGGGTCGCGCTGCGCAATCGCCGCCAGTGTGGCATCGTGAAAGATCACATAGGCCGGCAGGTTGTGCTCGCGCGCCACCTCCCCGCGCCAGGCCTTGAGTCGGGCGTAGCGTTCCTGGGCCGGTTCGTCCAGACTGATGGGTGCAGGTTTGGCGTTGTCCCCGGTGCGCGTGCTCGCGGCCTTGCCGGCGCGACCGGCGCGCGTGCTGTCGCCCAGCACCGATTCACGCAGGCGCACGCTCACTTCGCCCTTGAGTACGGCGCGCGAGGCGCTGGTGAGTTGCAGGGTATTGAAGGCTTGACCGTCCACTGCGACAGCGCCGATCGCGATCAACTGGCGCAGCACGCCGCGCAACTGCAATTCGCTGTAGGCGGCGCCCAGGCCGAAGGTGCTCAAGGCTTCGTGGCCGAACTGGGCCACCTTCTCCGTGCGTTTGCCGCGCACGATGTCCATGATGTGACCCGCGCCAAAGCTGATGCCGGTGCCCTGCTGCACGCGGTAGATCGTGCTCAGCAGCTTGCGCGCGGCATCGGTGCCATCCCAGACCGCAGGCGGCATCAGGCAGTTGTCGCAATTGCCGCAGAAGTAGCCGCTGCCTTCGCTCTCGGGCGCAGCATCGACTGCGTTGCGCTCGCGGGCGAGCAATTCTTCTCCGAAGTAGGACAACAGGCGCCCGCGGCGGCAGTCGGTGGCTTCGGCCAGGCCCAGCAAGGCGTCGAGCTTGCCGCGCATGACCTGCTTGAAATCGTCGCCCGCAGGGCTCTCGTCGATCATGCGGCGCTGGTTCACCACGTCTTGCAAACCGTAGCCCATCCAGGCGTTAGCGGCCAGGCCATCGCGCCCTGCACGCCCCGTTTCCTGGTAGTAGCCTTCGATGTTCTTGGGCATGTCCAGGTGCGCCACAAAGCGCACGTCGGGCTTGTCGATACCCATGCCGAAGGCGATGGTTGCCACCATCACGATGCCGTCGCTGCGCAGAAATTTGTCCTGGTTCGCCTGTCTGACTTTCGCGTCCAGACCGGCGTGATACGGCAGAGCGCTGATGCCGGCGATGCAAAGCTTTTGCGCGATATCCTCCACCTTCTTGCGCGACTGGCAATAGACGATGCCGGCGTCGCCCTCGTGCTCACGCTGGATGAAACGCAGCAACTGCTGCGTGGCTTCCTTCTTCTCCACAATGGTGTAGCGGATGTTGGGGCGATCGAAGCTGCTGACGAACTGACGTGCATCCTCCAGCTGCAGCCGCTCCACGATGTCAGCGCGGGTGAGCGCGTCCGCCGTCGCTGTGAGCGCCAGGCGCGGCACGCCGGGGTAGCGCTCGTGCAGCACCGTGAGCGCGCGGTATTCGGGCCGGAAGTCGTGACCCCATTGGCTCACGCAGTGCGCTTCGTCGATGGCAAACAGGCTCAGCAGGCCGCGTTCTTGCAGGCTGTCAAGCTGCGCCAGAAAGCGCGGCGTGGTGACGCGTTCGGGCGCGGCGTACAAGAGCGTGATATCGCCGCGCAGCAGGCGCCGTTCCAACGCGCTGGCCTCGTCAAAACTCAGGGTCGAGTTCAGGAACGCGGCGTCCACACCGGCTTCGTGCAACGCGCCCACCTGGTCGTGCATCAGCGCGATCAACGGCGAGACCACGATCGCCACGCCCAGGCCGGCGCGCTGGCGCGCAATCGCCGGGATCTGGTAGCACAGCGACTTGCCGCCGCCCGTGGGCATGAGCACCAGCGCGTCGCCACCAGCCACCACATGCGCGATGATGTCCTGCTGCGGCCCGCGAAACTGAGCGTAGCCAAAGACCTCTTGAAGTATCTCGCGCCCGGGCTGGGTCATGACAGATGTGCGGTTTTGGATTCGCCATTGCGAGCGCAGCGCGGCAATCCAGGCTGTTGGTACGCTACCATGGATTGCCGCGTCGCTTGCGCTCCTCGCAACGACGGTCGGATGTTCATGTCGGCTTGGTGCGCTCGCGGGCGGAACCGGCAACCATGTCAAAGCGGAACAAGCGGCATTCGATCGGGCCGTTCCACATCGGCACGCGGCGCGACTCCTTCAGACGCATGCGGCTGGGTAACTTCAGATCCGGCGTCAGCACCCAGGCGGTCCAGCCGGCGTAGTTCTTCTTCCAGTGCGTGGCCAGTTGCGGGAAGAAGTCGCCGCCGTCGTCGGTGCGCGCACTTTCACGCCCCGCGCTGCGAGCGCTCGCTCCAGCCACCCCCGCCACTTCGATGCGTTCACCGTAGGGCGGGTTCAGCAGCATCACGCCGCTGGCGGCTGGCGGCATGCGCTGCAGGGCGTCGCCGCCGCGCAATTGCACCACGTGCGCCACGCCCGCGCGCTGGGCGTTGCGCTCGGCGAAATCGACCATGCGGTGCGCCACGTCGCTGCCAAATATGTCGGCTGCGGGTTCGTGCTCGGCACCACGTGCTTGCTGCAGGATGCCGTCCCAGACATGGGCTTGGAACGGCAATTGCTTCTCGAACGCGAAGCGGCGCAGCGTTCCCGGCGCGATGTTGCAGGCGATCTGCGCGGCCTCGATCGCAATCGTGCCGCTGCCGCAGCAGGGGTCGTACAGCGGCGTCTTGGCGTCCCAGCCGCTGGCGGCGATCATGGCCGCTGCCAGCGTTTCCTTCAGCGGCGCTTCGCCCTTGTCTTCGCGCCAGCCGCGCTTGAACAGGGGCTCACCCGAAGTGTCCATGTAGAGCGTGACGTGATCGGTGGTGAGGTGGGCGTAGATGCGGATGTCGGGCCACTGCGTGTTCACGTCCGGACGCACGCCACCCTTTGCGCGAAAGCGGTCGGCCACGGCGTCCTTGATCTTGAGCGCCGCAAAATTCAGGCTCGTGAGCGGGCTGTGCTGCGCTGTGACTTCGACCTTGAAGGTTTGCTTCGGCGTAAACCAGATTTCCCAGGCGACGCTGCTGGCGGCCTCGTACAGGTCACGTTCATTGCGGTACTCGCCGTAGTGCAACTGCACCAGCACGCGCTGCGCCAGGCGGCTGTGAAGATTCAGGCGCATGGCGTCGCGCCACGAGGCCTGCACCAGCACGCCGCCACGCAGCGTTTGCAGTGCAGGGCCGCTGATTTGCGTGATCTCGTGCACTTCCTGCGCGAGGTAGTCTTCCACGCCGGCGGCGCAGGGCAAAAAAAGCTGGAGCTGGTTCACGGAGTTCTTTCGATCGGTCGGCGTTTATTGCAGGGCACGACGCAGGTTGGTGGGGGCGATTTTGAGCGCTTCCCTGTATTTGGCGACGGTACGGCGCGCGCAGTCGATGCCCTGCTCCTTGAGCATCTCCGACATCTGGCTGTCGCTCAGGGGCTTTTTCAAATCCTCCGCTGCCACGAACTGTTTGATCAACGCGCGCACGGCGGTACTGGAGGCATTGCCTCCGGTCTCTGTGCCCAGACCCGATCCGAAGAAGTACTTGAGCTCGAACGTGCCCATGGGCGTGGCCATGTACTTGGCCGTCGTGACACGGCTGATGGTGGATTCGTGCAGTCCCAGTTCGTCGGCGATTTCACGCAGCACCAACGGGCGCATGGCGAGCTCACCGTGCACGAAGAAGCTCTTTTGCCGCTCCACGATCGCGTTGCTCACGCGCAGTATGGTGTCAAAGCGCTGCTGGATGTTCTTGATGAACCAGCGCGCCTCCTGCAGCCGCTGTGCCAGCGCCGCGTGGTTCGCCGCGTCGTTGCCGCCGCCCTTGTGCTGCCTGAGCGCGTTGGCGTAAATGTCGTGCACGCGCAGGCGCGGCATGACGTCGGTGTTGAGTTGCACCCGAAACTTCGGAGCTCCTGCGCCGGCGATGCGCGTGACAATGACATCGGGCAGGATCAGGTTGCGTTCCACGTCTACAAAACGACGCCCGGGCTTGGGCTCCAGGCGGGAGATCAGAGTCAAGGCATTGCGGATCACCGCATCGGGCTCACTCACCAGTTGCACCAGGCGACGCACATCGCGGCGCGCCAGCAGTTCCATGGGATGCGCGCAGACGCGCAGCGCCACCTCGCGCAGTTGCTGCTCTTCGGCGCTGCCTGTTCCCTGTGCCCGCAGTTGCAAGCGCAGGCACTCGCCCAGATCGCGCGCACCTACGCCCACGGGATCGAGCGACTGCAGCAGCTTGAGCGCCACCGAAAAGCGCTGCTCCAGGTCCTCGCACTGCTCCAGGTCGGAACCGGCCAGACTCCGTGCCAGCTCGTTTAGCGAGTCTTCCAGATAGCCGTCGTCGTTCAATGACTCGATCAGGAAGCGCAGTGCGGCCCGGTCGATTTCGCTCAGGCGCAGGCTCAGCGATTGGCGCTGCAGATAGGCGCTCAGGCTCTCCTGGTTGCGCGCCAGTTCGGTGGCGTTGAACCCGTCGTCGCTCTCCAGGTTGTTCTTGCGCGCCGTCGCGTCGCCGCCCCATTCATTGTCGTCCGGGCTCACATCGCTGCTGCCGTCACCGTCCCAACTGGGTTCGGCAGCGGCGTCAAATGACGATTCTTCCGGTTCGTTGGCGTCAGCGACCCGCTTTTCGGTCGCGAACTCAGGGGCTGCATTGAATACGTGTTCAGATTCAACGTCTTCGGTGCGCACCGGTGTGTCGGCCTGAGTCAGCCCGAATTCCTCGCGCGCCACCTCGTCCAGATTGACTTCCAGAAACGGGTTGTCGTCCAGCATTTGGCCAACTTCCTGGCTCAGCTCCAGCGTGGAGAGTTGCAGCAAGCGAATCGATTGTTGCAACTGTGGCGTGAGCGCCAGGTGCTGCGAGACGCGCAGCGACAGCCCCTGCTTCATGACGATCGCGCCGCCGGGCCGAACGGCAGTGTGCAACGCAGGGGGGCCAACATCATTACATGCGGAAGTGCTCGCCCAGATAGACGCGTCGCACCTCGGCGTTGTTCACGATTTCGGACGGCGTGCCCTGCGCCAGCACGCTGCCTTCGCTGATGATGAAGGCGTGATCGCAAATGCCCAGGGTCTCGCGCACGTTGTGGTCGGTGATGAGCACGCCGATGCCGCGCGCTTTGAGGAAACCGATGGTGCGCTGGATCTCGATCACGGCGATCGGGTCGATGCCGGCGAAGGGCTCGTCCAGCAAGATAAAGCGCGGCTGGGTCGCCAGGGCGCGCGCGATCTCCACCCGCCGGCGCTCACCACCGGACAGGGCCAGGGCTGAGGACTTGCGCAAGTGGTCCACGCGCAGATCCACCAGCAAGGCGCTCAGGCGTTCTTCAATGGTCGCATCCGACAAAGGCCTGCCGGCTTCGTCATGTTGCAGTTCAAGCACGGCACGGACGTTTTGCTCGACGTTGAGCTTGCGAAAGATCGAGGCTTCCTGGGGCAGGTAACTCAAGCCCAAACGCGATCTGCGGTGGATCGGCATATGCGCCACGGACTGTCCATCGATAAAGATGTCGCCCGCGTCCGCGCGCACCAGTCCCACGATCATGTAGAAAGACGTGGTCTTGCCTGCGCCGTTGGGTCCAAGCAGCCCGACGACTTCGCCCTTTTGCACTTCCAGGGATACGTCGCGCACCACCATGCGGCTGCCGTAGGATTTTTGCAGGTGCCTGGCCTCCAGGCGGCTGGTCGAGTCCGCTGCGCCACCACCCAGAGCCAGCACCGTCACTTCTTGTCCCCGCTCAGACTGGGGCTGCTGCGCAATGCGGGTGCGGGGGTGGCGTCATTGCCGCCGGGGGCATTTTTGGGTGACAAGACGCCCTTGGCTTGTCCGCCTGCCGCGGCGCGACCCGCTGCTGCGGCTTTTCCGTCCATGGAGAAGACGTCGGCGTTGTTGTCGTAAGCGATGAGGGCACCGGTCAGCTTGTCGGTCACCACGGCGCCACGCAGGCGACGCAATTCGGCGTTGCCGATCAGCCGGACCTGGTTGGTTTGGCCGTTGTATTCGATGGCGTTGGCCTCGGCCTCGAAGTACTCATCGACGCCTTCGCGTTTTTGCCGGAAAAATGCCCGGTTTCCGGCCCGCGGAAGAACGGAAATGTGTTGATAGCCCTGCGCATCGTCACGTACTTCGGCATGCTCGCCGCGCACCACGATCGAGCCCTTGGTGATGGTCACATTGCCCGTCAGCACATGGCTTTGATTGAGTTCATCAGAGCGCGCCTGATCTGTCAGGAACACCAGGTTCTTGTCGCGATCGGCCTTTTCAGCTAGGGCAACAGGCGCTATCAGGCAACAGGTGAGCCCTAGCAGGATCGAGGCGAGAGTGGTATTCATAAGGGCATGATTCTTGCGTTTGATTGTAGCGAGGCATCCTGTGCCTCGCGTCCTCGCACGCAAAGAAAAAGCCCCCAGCTCAGCGTCCTTTGCGCACCTCGGCGGCGAGGTATTCGGTCACGTTCAGGGCCTTCTCCATGCTGCCGGCCAAACCACCGTCGGTATAGAAGCGCCCGGCAACGCCGATGGCGGGAACGCCTGAGACCTTGTAGGCGTCCTGCATCTGAGCCGCTTTGCGCGCCTTGGTAGAGACCGAAAAGGAGTTGTAAAGCTCCACGAACTGTGCCTTGTTGATGCCTTGCGTGGCGACCCAATCGGCAATCTTGTCCTGGGTCTTGAGGTCCTTCTTTTCCGTATGGATCGCGTTGAACACCTTGAACTGCAATTCATCCACCTTGTTCAAGGCTTCGAGCACGTAGAACAGACGCTGCTGGGGTACGAAGCTGTCGTCAAATGCCACAGGGATGCGCTTGAAAGCAATGTCTTTGGGCAGGCGTTTGATCCAGGATTCCAGCAGCGGTTCAAAGGCGTTGCAATGCGGGCAGTTGTACCAGAAAAACTCGATCACTTCGATCTTTCCCTTGGGCGCCTCGACCTGAACCGGCTTGGGCAGGGCCAGAAAGTCGGTGCCCTCCTCGGGCTTTTTCACCTGTGCCTGCACCTCGGTGGCGGTCCAAGCGGCGGTGGCGATCAAGGCCGAGCTGGCGATGGAAAAAGCACGACGTTTCATGTTCAAGGCTCCAAAAAGTAAGTGTGACGCGGAGTCGTGGGAAAAGTTCACAGGCAGGGATCAACGGGGGGTCAGAAACAAGCCGGTGACAAAACCGGCCGCATCAAGCCGTTCCTTGATCTTGTTGGCGTCTTCCTTGGTTTCGATCGGGCCCACCCGCACCCGAAACATCGTGCTGCCTGATTGCTGGTGCTCGTATATCTTGGCGTCGAAGCCCGCCAGTGACAATTTGACGCGCTGCGCTTCGGCCTCCTCGACTTTGCCAAAAGCGCCGGCCTGAACGTAATAAGCCGCATTGGCCTCGGTCGCCTTGGCTTTAGCCAAGTCGCCCAGCGGGTCATTGCCGCTGGCGCTCTTGGGGGCCGAGGCTGTCGCCGCCGCAGTTACCGGCTTGGTGGCAGAGGCGGGGGCCACAGGCGCTGCGCTTTCCTCGGCCGCCGAGGCGGCCGAGGCGGGACGGGCCGGATTTTTGCCATACAGCGGCGCGTTCGGATCCCAATCCTTGTTCTTGCGCGATTCGTCGGCATCCTGATCTGCGCTGCGGCTGGGAGACTGGTGCAGGAAGGGAATCGGCACCTTGGTGACGTAAACGGCCACGACCAGAGCCACGCCCAGGCCAACCACCAAACCGACGATAAATCCCACGATCGTCGAGCCACGCTGCTGTTTCATACGCTGCTTCTTTCCATTTTTTGCGGAGCGCTTACGCCCAGCACATCGAGTCCATTGTGCAACACCTGAGCCGTGGCTGCCACCAGCGCCAGGCGGGCGCGCCTGACCGCTTCGTCGTCCACCAGGATGCGCTCGGCATCGTAATAGCTGTGGTAACAGGCCGCGAGGTCGCGCAGGTAAAAGCTCACGTCGTGCGGCGCAAAGTCCCGTGCCGCAGCGCTGATCATTTCCGGGTACTTGGCCAGTTGCAGCATCAGCGACAGGGCTTGAGGGCTTTGCAGCGGAGTCAGGTCGGCTTGCTTCAGTGCGGCCAAATCGCCGCCCCAGGCCGACAGCACCGAACAGATCCGGGCGTGGGCGTACTGCACGTAGAACACCGGGTTCTCGTTGTTCTGCGCCAGCGCCAGGTCCACGTCAAACACGTACTCGGTGTCGGGCTTGCGACTGAGCAGAAAGAAGCGCACCGCGTCCTTGCTGGTCCATTCGATCAGGTCGCGCAGCGTGACATAGCTGCCGGCGCGCTTGGAGATCTTCACCTCTTCGCCGCCACGCATCACGCGGATCATGGTGTGCAGAACGTAGTCAGGGTAGCCTGGCGGTATGCCCAGATTGACCGCCTGCAGACCGGCCCGCACGCGGGCGATGGTGCCGTGGTGGTCCGTGCCCTGGATGTTGATGGCCTTGGTAAAGCCGCGCTCCCACTTGGCGATGTGATAGGCCACATCGGGCACGAAATAGGTGTAACTGCCGTCGCCCTTGCGCATGACGCGGTCCTTGTCGTCGCCATACTCGGTGGACTTGAGCCAGAGCGCGCCGTCGAGCTCGTAGGTCTTGCCGGAGTCCTGCAACTTCTTCACCACCGCATCCACCTTGCCACTGAGGTACAGGCTGGATTCGAGATAGTAGTTGTCGAACTTGACAGCAAAGGCGCGCAGATCAAGATCCTGCTCGTGGCGCAGGTAGGCCACCGCAAACAGGCGGATGTCGTCCAGCGCCTCCACGTCGCCCGAAGCGGTGTACTCGCGGTCGTCCGAGCGCACAGTCTTTTTGGCCAGAAAGTCCGCCGCGATGTCGGCGATATAGTCGCCGTTGTAGGCCAGTTCAGGCCACTGCGGGTCGCCCGGCTTCACACCCTTGGCGCGCAATTGCGTGCTCGTGGCCAGCGTGGCGATCTGCACGCCCGCGTCGTTGTAATAGAACTCGCGAAATACGCCCCAACCCTGGGTTTGGTAGAGGTTGCAGATCGCGTCGCCCAGCGCGGCTTGCCGACCGTGGCCTACGTGCAACGGTCCGGTGGGGTTGGCGGAGACGAACTCCACCAGCATCTTGTTGCCAGTGTCGGGCTGCCAGCCAAAGTGTTCGCCCGAGGCCAACACCTCACGCACCACCTCCTGCTTAGCCTCGGGTTTGAGGCGCACGTTGATGAAGCCGGGACCGGCGATCTCCAAGGCCTGCACCCAGCGCACAAAGGCGCTGTGCTGCAGCAAGGCTTCGCGCAGGGTTTCGGCCAGTTGTCGGGGATTGAGCTTGAGACCCTTGGCCAGTTGCATCGCTGCGGTGCAGGCGAAGTCGCCGTGCTCGGCCACTTTGGGCGACTCGAAGGCGGCGCGGGCGCCGCTGCCGGGGACAAGTTTTTCCAACTCGACGGCCAGGGCGCAGAGTAATTCGTGTTTGACTGAAAGCATGGCCCGATTTTAAGGGGCACTCTTGCCGGCGTAGGCCAGAACCAGGCTTTGCAGGTGCTGGCGTTGTCCCGGCTCCAGATAGGGGACCAATAGATTCAATACATGGTGCGCGCCGCGCAACAGGGCGAGCTGGGCATTTTCCGGCTCCAGCGCGCGCCGTGGATCGCGCACATATTCGTAGCTGAGCCAATAGGTCAGCACCACCACCATGCTGGTGGCGGTGGCCTCGACCTCGGTGGCGTCGATCTGTACGGCGCCGCTGCGGCTCATGCCGTCCAAGAGCGAGCGCACGGCGCGCGTCTTGTTCTTCAGCACCCATTGAAAGTGCGTTTCCAGCCGCCGATTCTTGCTCAGCAGATCGTTCAGGTCACGGTACAAAAAGCGGTATTGCCAGATCAGTTCGAACAGTGTGTGCATGAAAAACCAGGCGTCTTCCACATTGCGCACAGCATCGCTGGCGTTGAGCAGTTCGCCCAGCGCGCTTTCATAGCGGTCAAAGAGCGCGTTGATGAGTTCGTCTTTGGCGGGGTAGTGGTAGTAAAGATTGCCCGGGCTGATGTTGAGCTCGGCTGAGATCAGCGTGGTCGAAACGTTGGGCTCGCCGAACCGGTTGAACAGGTCCAGCGTGACTTCGAGAATGCGTTCCGCGGTACGGCGCGGAGCTTTTTTCGCCATGGGACTAATCCTTTTTGTCTGGGGCTACTCTACCCCAGTTCCTGGCCCGTGTGACCTTCAGCGCGCTTGGCGTGGCCCGGGCTCAAGCGCCTGGTCCAGTTCATCCATGACATCGTGCAGGCGCGCCATGGCACGTCCCAACGTCGTAGGCGCAGGTGGCGCAGGTGCCAGGTGGCGTCGGGGATTGTTTAACACCGCGTGGTTCAGTTCGATGCCATGGCGCAGCAGTTTGCGCGCCAGGTCGGACTTGTCTGAGCGCAACAGCACCCTGGTTTGCTGGTAGGCGTGCTCGGCCAAATGGCGGCGTTGGCCGTAGCTGAAGGTGTTGGCCAGATAGAGCTCGGGGTCGCGGTGATCGGGCTCAATCAGCACGATATCGGTGTCGGGGTAGGCGCGCTCGTAGCCCTTGATCCCCAGCTCCATGCGCGAGTGGATCATCGAGCGAAAAGTCTGACTCAAGACAGCTGGCAAGCCGCCGTCCACGATGCGCGGGATCTTGCGCTGGTCGAACACCGGGGTATCGGCCTGGTCGGCTGCGAGTTGGGGCGCGGTGGCATCGAATGGCACGAGCGGGTTCAGGCACAGCAGCAGGTCGACGCCTTCTTCCAGCGCGACCGAGGCGTGCATGGTTTTTTTAAGGGCACCGTCCACGTAATAAGCGTCGTCGATTTCCACCGGAGGAAAAAGGCCGGGCATGGCCGAACTCGCCTGCACCGCCTTGGAAATCGGCACATGGTCCCAACCGGTACGTCCAAAGGGCACAGCCTCGCCGCTGTCCAGATTGGTGGCGACCAGGGTGAGGCGGGTCTTGAGTTGTCGAAAATCATTGCTGCGACCCGCGCAGGAGAACATCTGCGCCAGGTGCTTGTCCACTTCATCGTTGGAAAAAACCCCGGTGGGCAGCGCCGACGCGAGGCGCTCGATCGAGCTCGTGAGCGACTTGCCGCCGATGGCCCAGCGCCACCAGGCGGAGGCCGCGAGCATGGGGAGCATCACGCTGCGCCGGGCGAATTCTGAGTAGGCCGGAACCATCAGCCAAGCGGGATCGAACACCTCGTCCGCCGTGGTGCCGCTTTCGATGAAGATGGCGCACAGTTCGCGCGGACTCATGCCGTTGGCCAAACCCGCGGCAATGAAGCCGCCAGCGGAAACGCCCACGTAATGATCGAGCTGGTTGAAGTCCAGGCCGATAAGTGATTCATCCAGGGCGCACAGGGCGCCGATTTCGTAAATCGCGCCCAGCGGACCGCCGCCGGCCAGCGCCAGAGCCACGCGCGGGCGGGATGATTTGATTTTCTTCATGGTGGCAGTCTCCCGTCATTGCGAGCATCGCCCGGCAACCCAGGAGCAATGCACTGCTCAAGTATGGATTGCCACAGCCCTCAACCCCGCGCCGAGGCCGGAGCCAAGTCTGTGCACTCGGCTATTCAATCCGCTTGGGGCGCTGCGGCTTTAGGCGCAATGACGCGCTTTGCGCGGGGCGCTTTGACTGCGGCTTTGACCGCGGGTTTGGCTGCAGGCTTGGCAGCCGCTTTGGCGGCAGGTTTGGCGGCAGGTTTGACTGGCGACTTTGCCGCGGGCTTGGAGGCCGATTTGGGGGAGAGTTTTTGCACGCTCTTATTCAAATCGTTGATGCGCGCGATCAACGCGTCCACGTCCTTGGCCGAAGGCACGCCCAGCTTGTTCAATGCCTTGGCGACGCGATCTTCAAAAATACTTTCCAGCTTGTCCCACTGCCCGGCGGCCTTGGAGCCGATGTCGTTGGCCATGCTGGACATCTTGCTGGTGGCTTCGGAGATCTTCTCTTCGGCCACGGACTGGGTCTTGCGCTGAATGCTCAAGCCTTCCTTCACCAGAGCGTCGAACACCTTGCCGCCTTCTTCCTGCGCTTTGGAAAAAGCGCCCAAACCGGCCAACCAGATCTGTTGCGCCGAATCCTTGACGGAACTGGCCAAGGGTGAACCGGCATCGGCTTGGGGTTTGGATTTTTGCATCTTCGTGACCATGAGTAACTCCTAGTAAAGTGGACGAGTCGCAGGCGCTCTGGCGTCTGCCTTGTGCGTTCACTTTACGCCATGGTCCAAGCGTAATTTAGATGCTTGCTCCTAAAGGGCTAGGGCTGTAGCTCTAGCCCGTGCGCGGGTTTGTGCTGAAACCGTCGGCCCGAAATATGGGCAAAAATGCGGCAACCATCATTTGGAGATCCCCATGCATTACTTCGTCACCGGTGCCACCGGCTTCATCGGCAAGCGATTGGTCAAAAAACTGCTGGAGCGCAAGGGCTCGGTGGTGTACTTCTTGTTGCGCAAAGAGAGCGAGTCCAAGGTCAAGGGTCTGCGCGAGTTCTGGGGCGCCAATGCGACCCGGGTGATTCCGGTGTACGGCGACCTCACCACCAAGAAACTGGGCGTGGCCGCCGACGACATCAAGAAGCTCAAGGGTCAGATCGACCATTTCTACCACCTGGCCGCGGTCTATGACCTGAGCGCGGACGAGGCCAGCCAGATCGCAGTGAACATCGAAGGCACGCGCAACACCGTGGAACTGGCCAAGGCCATCGACGCTGGGCATTTTCATCACGTGAGCTCGATCGCCGCGGCCGGCTTGTATGAAGGTGTGTTCCGCGAAGACATGTTCGAGGAGGCGGAGAACTACGACCACCCGTACTTCCTGACCAAGCATGAGAGCGAAAAAATCGTGCGTAAGGAGTGCAAGGTCCCCTGGTCGGTGTATCGCCCGGCGATGGTGGTGGGCGACTCCAGCACCGGAGAGATGGACAAGGTGGATGGCCCCTACTACTTCTTCAAACTGATCCAACGCATGCGCCAGATCCTGCCCCCCTGGATGCCGGCGATCGGCCTGGAAGGCGGACGCATCAACATCGTGCCGGTCGACTTTGTGGTGGCGGCGCTGGACCAGATATCGCACTCGCGCAACGTCATCAAGGGCAAGTGCTTCCACCTGGTGGACCCCACCGGCTATCGCGTGGGCGACGTGCTCGACATCTTCAGCAAGGCCGCGCACGCACCCAAGATGAACCTGTTCATCAATGCCGCGCTCATGGGCTTCATCCCGAAAAGCGTGCGCAAGGGGTTGATGGCGCTGGCGCCGGTGCGCCGCGTCTACCGCGCCGTGATCAAGGACCTGGGCGTGCCCGAGGACATCCTTACCTTTGTCAATTACCCCACCAGATTTGATCGGCGCGAGACCGACGCCGCGCTCAAGGGCAGCGGCATCGAGTGTCCGAACCTGAACGACTACGCCTGGCGTCTGTGGGATTACTGGGAGCGCCATCTGGACCCGGCGCTGTTTGTCGACCGTTCGTTGCGCGGCACGGTCGGTGGCAAGGTGGTACTCGTGACCGGAGGCTCCTCTGGCATCGGATTGTCGGCGGCCTGTCGTTTCGCCGAAGCCGGCGCCATCACCCTCATCTGCGGACGCGGCGAAGACAAGCTGGCTGCCGCCATCAAAGAGATCAAGGACTACGCCGGCAAGGACGCCAAGGTGTTCAGCTATTCGGTGGACATTGCGGACGAGGCCAGTTGCGCTGAATTCGTCGCGACCCTGAACGAGGTGCATGGCGGCGTAGACTTCCTGATCAACAACGCGGGTCGTTCCATTCGCCGTGCGATCGAGGCCAGCTACGACCGCTTTCACGACTACGAGCGCACCATGCAGCTGAACTATTTCGGCAGCCTGCGCGTGACCATGGGCCTGCTGCCGGGCATGGTGGCCAAGAGGAAAGGTCACATCGTCAACATCAGCTCCATCAGCGTGCTGGTGAGCGCACCGCGCTTCTCGGCCTACGTCGCGAGCAAGGCCGCGCTCGACGCCTGGACGGCCTGCGCCTCCAGCGAGTTCGCCGATCAGGGCGTGACGTTCACGACGGTCAACATGCCGCTGGTGCGCACCCCCATGACCGCGCCCACCAAGATCTACGACAGCATGCCCCTGCTCAAGCCCGAGGAAGCCGCCGACATGGTGGTGCGTGCCTGTATCGACAAGCCGGTGCGCGTGTCCACGCGTCTGGGTATTGCGGGCGAGTTGCTGCACGCAGCGGCGCCGCGCATCACGCAGATCATCATGAACACCACCTTTCGCATGTTCCCCGACAGTGCGGCGGCCAAGGGCGAGAAGAGCGCCAAGCCCACGCTGTCGCCCGAAGCGATCGCGATGGCGCAAATGATGCGCGGTATTCACTTCTGAACCGCGCTTTGATTCACGCCGTCGCGCGTCTGCGCACGGCTCGGCTGGCGCGCAGCGCCAAGCCGTTTCTGGCGCGTGGCGGCTCAAAGGGCGAGCGCTGCGCCGGCTGCCGCCTGATTCCTACCCACTGCATGTGCGCCCTGCGCCCGGCGCTGACCACGCGCTCGGGGGTTTGCCTGATCATGTGCGATACCGAACCGCTCAAGCCCAGCAACACCGGCTGGCTGATTGCCGACGTCGTGCCCGATACCGCCGCCTTTGGCTGGGCGCGAACCGAGGTCGACCCTGCCTTGCTGGCCATGCTGGCCGACCCGCAGTGGCAGCCATACCTGGTGTTCCCGGGGGAGTTTGTGGCGCCCGAGCGCGTGGTCACACGTATTCAGAACATCGCTGGCAGTGTGGGCGACCCGTCGCCTGAGGGCAAGCGCGCGCTGTTCGTGCTGCTGGACGCCACCTGGCCCGAGGCGCGCAAAATGTTCCGCAAGAGCCCTTATCTGGACCATTTGCCCGTGCTCAGCCTGCAGCCGGACCAGCTCTCGCGCTACCGGCTGCGCCGCTCCCGGCGCGATAACCATCTCTGTACCTCAGAGGTCGCGGCCCTGTGCCTGGACCTGGCGGGCGAAGCCCATGCGGCGCAGACGCTGGAGGCCTACCTGGACGTGTTCACCCACCATTATCTGCAGGCCAGGAACCAGTTGCCGAGCGAGCTTGAAGGCGCGGCCCATCGGCGTTTGCGCAGTCTGCGGTTGCCGCCACCAAAAATGACGCCTGTGCCTGACGCCAAGTGATCTGAGTCAACCAGAGTCAAGGTCAGCCACGGATTGACAATTGTGTTCGCCGTTGGCCTGGCGGCTTGCGCAGCCCATAGGATCGACGAGAAGGTCGGATTGGGCGGAATGCGAAGGTGATGCGCTGGCCGCAACCGGGAGATCGACGCCGATACGCGACAATCAGGGTTCTGCCCATAGACACCATGAAAACCAAGACTTTCTCCATCCTCCCTGTCCTTTTTGTCATCGCTGCGGGCGCTCTGGCTCCCGGTTCGGCATCCTTCGCGGGTGGACATCACGCAACCAAGCCCGTGTCTCACAAGAAGGCCGCAGCCTCCGAGGCCGCTCTGGCGCCACTTGCTGCTCAGATCGCCTTGGCGGGCAGCCCGCCGGCGCTGCCCGCCAAGGCGTGGCTGCTGATGGATTTCGACTCAGGCCAGGTGCTGGCCTCAGCCAACGCGGACGAACCGCTGCCGCCGGCGTCGCTAACCAAGATGATGACCAGCTATCTGGTCGAGCAGGCGCTGCGCTCTGGCAAACTCAAGCCAACCGACCTGGTTTCGGTCAGTCAGAACGCTTGGTGCCGAGGGTCGAGCACAGAGTCGTGCATGTATCTGCCGCTGAACAGCCAGGCCACGGTGATCGACATCCTGCGCGGCATCATCATCCAGTCGGGCAACGACGCGTCCAAGGCGATTGCCGAGCACATGTCCGGCTCCGAAGAGGGCTTTGCCAGGCTGATGAATGCAGAAGCCCAGCGCCTCGGTATGACGCACACGCATTTCGTGAACCCCACAGGCCTCCCCGACCCGAAGCACAAGTCGTCTGCGCGTGACCTCGCCATCCTGGCGCGCGCCATCATCCACGACAGCGTTGACTACTACCCGATCTACGCGGAGCGCGAGTTCAAGTACAACGGCATCAAGCAAGGAAACCGAAATGCCCTGCTCTACACCGATCCTAGCGTTGACGGACTGAAGACCGGCCACACCGAAGAGGCCGGTTTCTGCCTGGTCACTTCATCCAAGCGCAACGAGATGCGCTTGATCACGGTCATCCTCAACACCCACAGCGCTCAGGCCCGTGCTGACGAGACGCGAGCGCTGCTCGGTTGGGGCTTCAGCAATTTCGAGAAGGCCACCCCGATTCAACCGAACTCAGTAGTCACGACGGTCAAGGTCAGCTTCGGCAAGGCAGACGCGGTTGCGGCGGGACTGGGAGCACCGTGGATGTTGACCGTGCCGCGGGGCCAGCAAGTGCAGACCTCGGTGGAACTCAAGGCGGGCCTGGAGGCGCCGGTGGCCTTGGGTTCTGTGATCGGCAAGGTGGTTGCGACCTCGAACGGAAAGCCAGTGGGCGAAGCAGTGCTTGTCGCTCAGGCCGATGTGGAACGCGCGGGCCTGCTACTGCGCACGTGGCAGCACGTGGCCAAATTGTTCGGAAGGTGAATACTGGCAGGCCGACGCCAACCATTTCAGCGATCGCAGCTATCGGTGCGGCATGAGGACACAACCATGCCTCCCTATCTCCTCCTTCCCGCCCTAGGCTTCGCATTTCTTCAGTCCTCCTACGCGACCGCTGTGCAGCGCGGCAAGCTCACACTGCGGTGGCCGAAGAGCGTATGGCCGTGTCATTGGGCCCAGCAGGCCTGTGCAAGTGGCGCTCCAGTACCTGCGCCAGCCCTACTTTGCTAAATGGCTTGGTGAGAAAATCATTCATGCCGGCGTCATAACAGGCATCTTTGTCCGATTGCATCGCATTGGCCGTCAGCGC
>CAIVXG010000119.1 GCA_903909815.1 uncultured beta proteobacterium
AAAGACTGGAAATAGTTGCATGTTTACTTCAATTAATCTCCAAACCCTTGATTTCAAATAGAAAATTGACTACCGACGACGAAAACCGATGATAGTTGCGACTTTACTAGCAAAAACGTATCGACTTTACTTCGTTTGACATCAGTTGGCACGATCAGACCCTCCTGCCCCAAAACTGGACTGACTTCACGCCGTATCAGGTGAAAGACCTCTCGTATGACGCGTGGGGTCGCAAGCTGAGCGAACAGCTCTCGGGCTATTCGGCAACCAGGGTCCTGAGTCCCTACGCGTTGACCCAATACGCCTACGACAACATGGGGCGGCTTTGGTGCACTGCAGTGCGTATGGACCCCACTCAGTACGCGGCACAGATTGCTGCGGCCACAGACACTTCCGCCTGCACTCCGAGCGCCACCCAGGGTGTCAACGGTCCGGACCGCGTCACGCAAAACACCTATGACCCGGTTGGCCGTATTCTCAAAATCCAACGGGCTGTGGGCGTGCCGCTGCTGCAACAAGACTACGCCACTTACACCTACTGGCCCAATGGCAGGCAACAGACCGCCACTGATGCCAACCTCAACCAAAGTTCCATGGCGTACGACGGCTTTGACCGTTTACAAAAACTGAATTTCCCGTCCAAGGTCATCATCACCCCGCCCAGCACCACCGTCAACCCGCCCAGCACCACCGACTTTGAGCAGTACACCTACGACTACAACGACAACCGCAAGACGCTCACAAAACGCGATGGCAAGCTCATCACCTACAACTACGACAACCTGAATCGGCTCACGAGCGAGATCTACCCGGCTGGCACGATTGCCAATGTCTATTACGACTACGACCTGCGCAATCTGCAGCTCCATGCCTGTTTTAACAGCAGTCCCGTTGTCAACACTCCATGCGCCGGTACTGGCCTGACCCACACCTATGACGGGTTTGGCCGTATCTCCAAGTCTTCCACCAACCAAAGTGGTGCCGCGAGGGATCTGAATTACCTGTACGACAACGAGGGCAACCGCACGCGCATCACGCATCCGGATGGAATCTTCTTCGCGTACAGCTATGACGGACTCAATCGTCTCACCCAGATCACTGAGAACAACCTCACGACGACCGTGGTCAGCGTGGCCTACGACGCCCAAGGCCGCCGCAAAACACTGACCCGAGGAGGTGCTACTGGAGCGGGTGTCACATCCACCGGGTATGGGTATGACGATGTCTCGCGTCTGCAGACCCTGACGCAGGCAATGGATGGAACGGCCAATACCAATGGCGAGACGCGCACCTTCACGTACAGCCCGGCCAACCAAATGCTGACCCGCAATTTGAGCAATGCGGTGTATTCCTATGGACAGTTGCCCAACCTTACGGTGACCTACCAGGTCAACGGTCTGAACGAGTACTCCTTGCTCACCTCAACGACCAGTGTGAGTCCCCTGTACGACGCCAATGGCAACATGACCAGCGATGGCACGACCACCAATTACGCCTATGACGTGCTTAACCGCATGACTGCTGGCAAGTCGGCCAGCATGACTTACGACCCCAAGGGGCGCTTGTTCCAGACCGCAGGGCCCAGTGGCACCACCCAGTTCTTGTATGACGGCGACGCCTTGGTGGCTGAGTACGCTGGAGGTGCCATCACGCAACGCTATGTGCACGGCTCTGGGGTTGACGAGCCCTTGGTGATGTACACAGGGGCGGTCGTTAACGCCAGCACCCGCAGCTACCTGCATGCTGATCATCAGGGTTCGATCATTGCGATGGCCAATAGCGCTGGAGCAAAGACGCAAATCAACACTTACGACCCATATGGGGTGCCTGGCAGCAATCTAGGACGCTTTCAGTACACGGGGCAAATCTGGCTCTCCGATCTGGGTCTGTACTACTACAAGGCCCGCATCTACAACCCCGGCATGGGCCGCTTTATGCAGACCGATCCCATCGGGTACAAGGATGACTTGGATCTGTATTCCTATGTGGGGAATGACCCGTTCAATAAAACGGACCCGACGGGAAAGTGTCCCTTATGTTTAGTTGTCATATACGCCCCGGAGATCACGGCTGGAATTGTTGTCGCAGCAGAGATTGCGTCGGGGGTTCCTAATCCTGTATCGGCAGTTGGAGGGCTCGCCTCAAAGGTTGCCTATACTGGTAGCAAATTGGCGAGAAATATGGATGCTGTCGGCAGAACTGTAGAGAAGGGTGTCGAGTCAGCACATCACGTGGTTGCGCAAGCGGCCGAGGCGGCAAAGCCGGCAAGGGACGCTCTGGCGTCTGTTGGGATCGGCGTTCATGATGCAGTCAATGGTGCTGCTGTTAAAGTGGCCGATCACGCCGTCATGCACACTAAAGCATACTATCAACTTGTAAATACCCTAATTACAGACGCAGCAGCGGGAGCGAAAAAAGGAGGCGAAGAAGCAATAGCTGCTGCTAGAGAGAGAGTAATAGCAACGCTTGACCAAATTCGAGAGTCAATTGGCGGCAAGTAGATTCATGTAAGGGTATCTTCCCCCAACAAACCATCAACGAAAATCTATGGATCAAAACATATGGCTGCTCTGGCCTACTGGGGAAAATAATTTGTCAATTTCACCTGGGAGTTTATGGTACTTTGTCGATAATTTCAGAGCTCAGCCAATTAATGAACCTTGGACACCACCAGCATGGAATTATCTCGGGAAGAGCAAGAAGCTGAGGGATTTTGTGGCATGGATGATGCAGGCACCGTTGGTATCCCAGAAAGCCAAACAAAGAATTGAAGAACTTTGTGGCGGTGACGTGCAGTTTCTACCTTTCGACAACTTTAGGGGTAAGCAGTACTACGCCATGAACGTTTTAAAAACTGAACTGGTGCTTGATTTGAAAAAGTGCAATGGGGTTAGGGATAGTGACACAGGTAAATTGTTGACGCTCTCTTCACGACAATTTAGGCGCCAGCTACCGAACAATTTGGCACCAATATTCAAGGACGAAAACTTCACGTCAGAAATATATGTGACAGATCGATTCGCTGAGATGGTTATTACTCATGGCCTAACAGGCTTGGCGCTTGCGGATCCTAGTGTAGATCAGTTGAAGAACGTTATTAAGCGCATCGATCCCAATGTGGTACCAGGGGTTATAACGTAATAATTCGAACAACTGAAGACCGATCTTCCATGCGTGGGTGAACCTAATAAGAATCTATGGATGAGAGAAGCAAATCATCGGCTGGGTAGTGCATATACCTAAGATTATGCTCATTACCTCTGGGCCATCCGCTACCGCGCGCGTAGCGCTGTCACTCCACGTCAACCGGCGCCATCATTAGGCCCCGGTACCGCTTCATCTCACCCACTGTCAATCGAAGTAGGCTAAATACGCCCATCCCCTCGAAAAGGTAAAACGAGCAGATTTCAGAGCCAGGAGAGGGACAAAAGTGTCGAATCTAGATGTGACAACAGATTCTGGCCAACTTTTTCGTTATAGGGAACCAAGGCGTAATTGTTGTTGATCGGAATCTACTTGATAACCCATCGCCCGATAACCTCGCTGCCTCTTTTGCCACATCCTGTAGAGTTGCGGATGATCCTGTTCGACGTAGTCGTAAATCAAGATGTCGCTCTTGTCCGCATGTTCACGGTGTAGGCGGCCGGCGTATTGCTGCAGCGTTCCTGTCCATGAGATCGGCAGCGTCAGGATCAGAGTGTCCAGCGGCGCATGATCAAAACCCTCGCCGACCAGTTGGGCGCTGGCCAACAGTATGTGCGGTGCGTCCTGCGGCAACTCCCCCAGGGCCTTGATGATCGCCTGGCGTTCCTTTGTCTTCATGCGGCCGTGCAGCATGAAGCATGGGAACTTGACATTCGCCAGTTGCGCGTGCAACAGGTCAAGGTGTTCTGTCCTTTTTGTTAGCAACAGTACCTTTCTCCCGTTCTTCAAGGCAGTGGTCGCGTCGGCGACGATACGTGCGTTTCGATCGGCATCCTCGGACAGCATCCGTATGACTTCTTGAATACCGGCGTTTGAGGGAATGGCCGGAGTCGGAAGATGCCGGACCCGAACCATTAGCTGATCCGGTACATGTGCCGGACGTTTTGCAATATGCCTGACCGGGCCCGACTGCATGAAGATGATCGGATGGTGCCCGTTACTGCGAACAGGGGTGGCACTGAGCCCCAGGACGTAGCGTGTGCTGGCCTGCTTCAAGACCGCTTCGAATGTTGCGGCTGTCAAATGATGTGCCTCGTCAATGATTACCTGCCCGTATTGGCTGAACAGTTCGGGCAGATCGTCGCGGCGAGCAAGGCTTTGAATGACAGCAATATCGAGCATGCCGGTGGGTTTCTTTTTCCCGGCGCCGATCAGTCCAATTTTTTGGTCGTCCAATCCGACGAAACAACCAAGCCGCTCCTGCCATTGCCGCATAAGGTCCGCGCGATGGACAATCACTAAGGTACTGACCTTTCTCTTGGCGATAACGGCCGCCGCGGTGACCGTCTTTCCAAACGCGGTGGGAGCAATCAGCATGCCGAAATCATGTTTTGTAATAGCTTCGAACGCTTCTTGCTGATCCGGTCGCAGCACGCCGTTGAACGTCGCGTTCATTCGTTGCCCCACCGAACGCGCGTCCTCGAGACGGAGTTCAATTTTATTTGTGGTCAGCAAGGCCTCGACGTCGCTCAGACAACCTCGCGGCAACGATAGGAATTTCTCATGGTTTTCTGCGCGACTGATGATCCGTGGTGTGTTCCATGTGGACCTGAGCGCGGCCTGAAGTTTGTAGAACTCCGGATTTTGGAACGCCGCAACACGGATTAAGCGGTTCATCAAAGGTTGCGGGAGGCCGGCCTTTTCGATGAACAATTGGGCGGCCATTGTGGCCTTCACCGCTTTGGGCATGATGCCGTTGAGTTTGACATCAGGCTTGGCCGGTCGTACCCATGGGGCGTCAGCGTTCTCTTCCGGAACTTCGGCATAGGCGATGTCGAGCGGATGTCGGTCCCCAACCAGTTTGGTCAACGCCGTTTCGATAAGACTTTGCGGTAGGGGCTTGATGTTTTCAAGGAACGCCCACTGATCGGGAAGTTGCTGCAAGTTCGCGTCGACAAAAACGCTGCGTCCAAGGTCTCGGGGTTCCTTCTGTAGCGGCAAGGCGATCAGATTGCCAAATCCGCCCTTCGGCATGGTGTCCTGATTCGGAAACAGGCGGTCGTACGATTTAAGAGCCAATTGGCGAGTGCGGGCGCAAGTCGCACTGATCAGTGCCGCGCCAATGCTGCGCGCATCTCTTGCAAGCGTCGCGTTCGCAAAGAATAACCAAAGGTGAGCTCCCTCGCCGGAGCGCGAGATTTCCAACGCTGCGGGGAGTTCATTGTCGAGGCAGGTTTGCAACACCGCACGGGCATCTTCGCGCCAGTCCGCATCATCAAAGTCGATGGCAAGAAAATGGCATCGGTTATCGACCAGTAGTGGATACACGCCGGCGGTAATCTCGCCTCTAAGATGCTGGCGAATGATGTTATCGGTGACGGGTGCATATAGGCTATGACTGCACCCGCTACATTTTATGGCTGGTAATTTGCAAATGTCGGGTTTCCACTTGTTGGCGCATAGGGGCGAATACCCAGGCTTTCCCGTTTTGTTGATCCAGCGAACTGGATAGATATCATCCCGCCCGCGAAAGAGTCGTCGGAAGAGCTGAACCTTTGTCGTGGGCGACAACTCGTTCGCATTAGGCTGCAGCGCAGCATCGCTAATGTTGGATTTAGATGGATGCGGTACCGCGATACCGTGCTTTGCAAGCAGGGCCTTCAGCGCGTCATTCTCAGCACGTAACTGGATGAATTCTGCTTCTGTCGTTAACATGCGCGGCTCGCTTATGTGATAGAAAACCGATCCACAGGCTACTTGAGGCAGGAGTGGCTTGCCCAACATTGGCTACTTTTGCATACCCCAAACAAAGTAGAGCCACCCAGTCTTGTCGCTGTAACGTCTGTCAATAGGTTTCAATGAGTGGCTAATTTCATTTGAATGTAATGTCAACCACCCCAGGAGAAATCAACAGTAACCCTCTCGGAGGTCGTCTGCGGAATGACCGTTCGGCCATGCTTGGTGAGCTTGACCAAACCATATTGGGCCATGGTATGCAGCGACCGCGACACGTTGGGCGCATGTTTACCTACCGCCTTGGCTAAGGCATCCATGGAATCTGGGTGACTCTCACGAATGACTTTGAGTAAAGCCATATTTTCATCTGACAGCACCCGTGCCATGGCGGTCACAGTGGGAAACCAAACGTTGGGTTCATCTTTGCCGCGTTGGCGTGTTCCCGCCGCAATCGCCAGTGTGCGGGCGCGCTGCACAGGCACTGGCGCAATACCGAACTTCAATACCTTGTTCATGGACTGATCTCCTTCAAAACGCGATCTACTTCAGCATAAAAATCACTGACCAACTGGTAAGCGGTGTCAAACTCGTACAACACCCCCTCGTCCAGAGCGTGTCGATGGCGGTGGTCGTACGGAAACCTTTTGCCAGCATGCTTAAAACGAGAGCCTACCGGCTTCACGCCATGGGCATTATCAAAACCAATGAGCCGGGTGTTATCCGGCGCATGCAGTGTCAAGCTGTACCTGATGCCGTGCGGTCGTTCCGCCGTTACGGGCACACTCGCAACTTCCATCTTGACCCAGTAGCCCGCATCATTTTGGACTTCAATATTGCCATCCAAGCCAAGCAAATATTCCAAACCAGTGGCCGGTGAACTTTGTGAACCCATGCCAAAGCATATCATGAAACGATAAGTGTTTCAATGATCAATGTGAGTGGAATATCCCTTTTCTGACCTCACTCACGGCTTTGACGCTTCAGGTATTTGGCGTTCCAAAGGCATCCCTCATTTGTCGTGCGCGCTTGGCTTGGTCGGTGTGAAGGTATACCGATGTGGTGGAAACCGATGCGTGGCGCAGGTTGTCTCGCACTGTGGTCAGCTCCGCCCCCCGCGCCAAAGCATGCGTGGCGTGCGTATGTCGCATCCAGTGTGGACTTGCCCGGCGCAGCTTCTCGGCAGTCTTTGGCGATTCGGCCTCAATGGCATCGGCAGTTGTCACGAAAAATCGTTTGGTGACGTTCCACAGCC
>CAIVXG010000120.1 GCA_903909815.1 uncultured beta proteobacterium
CATTTACGAGAAGGGGATCACACTATGCGGCAACGACAAAAGAGACCTTGAGCGACGACTTGAGCGATCCACAGAGTTGACCTGGTGGGACATAACCATCCATCCTAAAACGGTACATTTGTAAATTCTAGCCCCCTTAGTTGTATGTTTGTCAGAGCCATCAAAAGAATCCCAGGCAGCCGCCAGCAATGGAGCTAAAGCCTCTGTATCCTGGATTGCACCATCTGGTTGTGCTTTCAGCCAGGATGTGAGTCGTGCCGTTTCACCTGCCATGATCAACTTTCAGAGTTTTGTGGAGAATGTCAGTCTAGCGCATCTCGTTTCCAAAGTGAACACGAGAATTCAAAGTCTTAGTCCACCAGTGGCGTCCGTTACGTCAGTGCCGTAGGTAGCAAAAAGCGTCACCACAGCCTCTATAGCGTGATTTCCAACCCAGGTGCAGCCCTACCCAGTCTAGGCCTACCTGCAGAGCTCTTACGTGCTGCAGGCAACTCCCCTTTACCCATCACACGCCCTACACCCGAAGGCACACGGAGATACTTGTCCTTCTTTGCTAAATAGGCGAAGGCTCGCTGCAAGTTATTACGCTTGACAGTATCACTCCAGTCCACCATCCCTATTCCGCAATACCAATATTCTCCCTTCTTTTTGTTGCAGTTAAAAAACATTCCTCTTTTCTTTGTCACCACATCTGACCAATAAACACCGATTTGATGTGCTAGGAATGCATCTTTTTGAACATCTTTACCATGGAAGAAATAGATTAAATGATAGTGGTAGCCCTTGTCTACCCCATATTCTAATCGCCATACATATCCCATCATTGATTCAAACAGTTTATTCGCCCTTTGATTTGAAAACAAATGACTCAGGTCCCCCTTCACCTGTCCGACAGATTGATTTGGATTACGATAGCCAAAGTCTACTCGTAATACCAGCAGCCTGGAGTGAGTAGCAAACAGAGCATCCACATATCCCTTTACACTCCTGTGCATCCGTCTAGCATCATCATTCCGAGCCTTGACCGCTTCCTTAAACTCAACGCTCCTACCGTCACGTCTAATGCACTCAAGAACCTCGTTAAACAGCTCTGCATTGCATTGATTCTCATGACCAGTACCTTTGTATGGAAAATAGAAGAAATCCTTGTCAAGGCAAATTAGCCACTTTAGCAATAGCTTCAGATGCTCACTGGGCTCCAGGTTAATCCAATTCATGCAACTGACACGATACAATTCCTCCATATGGCGAGATAATGGCAATGGAGTTATTTTTTTCTTTCCTTTAGCGATTGTTATCTCATAGGCAGGATTATTATTTTTGAGAACAGCTTGAACAAAAGCTTCAGCAGCGATTAGGTCCTCAGACATCTTCTTGTTTGATCCAACGACAGTGTAGATCTTACCATCTACAGTGCAGAGAAATTCTTCTGAGTCATCCGTTGACCATTCATAGATAGATTTTTCATCTAGTTCTTCGTAAATGTCATTCGCTTCATCATAGTTGTAAAACTCTTCATCATCTATATTCATTTCTTCACCAATCGTATCAAGTTTGAGTTATATTGATTTGTAATCCTTTAAGGCCTAACTTCACCTCTGACAATGACTCGTTGAGTCATTGCTTGCTTTTAGAAATCTGATTTACTGATGATGAGAATGAGCTCAATGTCAAAGCATCTATGCTTTGAATGAATATCTTCATTCATGTCAATCCAGCTATTTATCAAGCCTGTATTTGTTTGATAAGTAGCACAATTATTAGAAGTAATATATGAATTATATGAATTATATTAATAACCAATATTCAATGAATACAAGATATCACAAGTTATGCAGTAAGCTTCAGCGATATATACCGAAATTTCATTACAATACCCGATTTTCGATATGCGAAGTTATGCCGCTTTTTTGGATCACATAGCATACCGTGTATTGAATGAATATTGACAGAGTAATTCATAGACAATAGCATAAAAAGGGGACACATGAAGTCCTGGCATTCAGCATACAGTCACACTTGACCGAGTGTGACCATACGGTTCATAGACTGGCAGCTACCATGTGCATTGACATCGCAATGTCACGAGGTGGAGCACGCTCAATCCTGAATGTGTTGCGGCTTTTGGTGCATGTTCGTCAGCGCGCAAGTAGACGATATCGTGACGCGCCTGTGAATTGACGGCGTAATCCTGGCAGCATAAAGCAGGTGAACGCCCGCGTGCTGGATCTGCCACTACATTAGCACTGGCTGTTAAGTGGGGCAAGGAGCGACGCGACCGGTTCATTTTGAACTGCCTCTGGCGGCCAGAGAAGCAGAAGAGTCTGCGCCGAAACGACGTCACTGCAACCAGCCCGGCGAATATGCGCTCAATCTTGGTCATGGTACCTCATCACCACGTTTACTCTGTATATTGGCGCAGCTCCGATGCTATTGCTATACGATCTTGGAATTCTCAGGAGCTGTGAAAACAATTTCTAGTAATTAACTTGCAACTGGGCGCCCCAACCTCGCGACGGTGAAATTATCTTACGGTACACGGCAACTTTCCTGCGAACCAACGATTCTGATATCTTGAAATTGATGGCCGTTCTCGGCGTATTCCATTTGGCGTGATATTCGAAAATCCTTTTCAATTCATCATCTGTCCATCTCTTGACTGTGGCTGGCGCCATCTTTGATTGAACTGAAGGAGCAGCTGACTCTATTGTTGTTTGGCTTTTACAAATTTTGATACCGCATTCTTTTAAGTACTCAATTGCCTGATCGAGAGTGATATAAATATTTGGTCCAATTCGATTTGCAGGAATTTGATGAACATCAAATGCTTGGATTTGTCCATCCAAGAGACGCTGTTGGAGCCTCCTACGATGAGTAGCTTGCAAGTCCAATTGTTCAGATTTAATTTTTTCTGTATTCGTTCTGCTATTTATTAGCGGTTCCCAAGGAAGGCGATTTGGGAGAGAGGCATAAAGATACAAAAAACTATCTATTTCTAAGTCGGTCATTGTTCCATCGAGTTTTGGTAAATCGATTAGAAGTGGTTTTAACATTGCCCGATCATGATTGGTTATTTTCAAAGGAAATTCGCAAAATTTCTCACCATTTGGAACTGGGACTAATTTTCCTATTACACAATCAATGCCGCAGGAGCCTTCTAATGTTGGGTGAGTCGCTTTTGCGATGGAGCGGGTTAACCACCAGCACTCGATTGCGTCATCGGTTGGAAGTTCAATACAGATTTGTTTCAAATACTTTCCCCTGTAAGAATACTAATTTCATCTGTGATTTTGCACGAACGATTGAACCTATTCCCCAGCGCTTCGCGTCATTTTCTAGTTAAAATGTCGAGGTAATCTGCCCAAGTTTGCATCATTTCAACCCGCTGAGTTTCGAATTTTGTCCTGTTGTAAGCACGACCCAAGCTATCCGAAACGGCATGAGCAAGTTGAGCTTCAATAACCGCCTCTGGTATGTTCAGTCTCTCAGCCAACATGGTTCTAGCTGTTGCCCTGAATCCGTGACCAACGGCCTCATCTGCGCCAAATCCCATCGCGCGCATCGCCGCATTCACGGTGTTCTCGCTCATCGGGCGGTTGTGATGCCTCTCGCCACGAAAAACATATTTTCCTTCACCCGTGACCGTTTTCAACTCCCTCAATGTGGTGACTGCTTGGGATGGCAACGGGACAATGTGCGGTACTCCGTTTAACTTGCCAACTTTTTCTCGTTTCATCCGTTCCGCGGGAACGGTCCAGAGGGCAGCATCCAGATCGAATTCCACCCATTGAGCGTGCCGCAGTTCTCCAGGGCGAAGCAGCAACATCGGGGCAAGTTGCAACGCAGCACGTACCACACGCGTTCCCTGGTATCCGGCACATGCTCGCAGCAACTCACCGAACCGAACCGGATCAGTGATTGCGGGGAAGTGTTTGACGACGGGCTTACGCAGGGCATCCTTCAAGTCGCGTGCAGGGTTACTCACCGCGCGGCCAGTGGCGACGGCGTAGCGAAACACCTGGCCACAGTTTTCGAGTGCGCGATGGGCCGTTTCGATTACGCCCCGGCCCTCGATCTTGCGGAGAACTTCCAAAAGTTGAGGTGGCGTAATGCTGTCAGTAGCCTTTCGTCCAATCCACGGAAAAACGTCAACCTCTAGGCGTCGCATGATCTTGTCGCCATAGCTCACGGCCCAATCGTCACGTCGGTTGTTGAACCACTCCCTCGCCACGTCCTCGAAACTGCCCGCAGCAGGCAATCCAGCCGCCGCACGCTCTTCGACCACACGAGACTGCACATGTTGGGCCTTGGCTTCTTTGCGGAGGTCACTGGGGTCAGTTCCGGCTGCTACGAGCTCGCGCGCTTGGATCGCCTTCTCTCTGGCAAGCTTGAGCCCGGTGTCCGGGTAGGTGCCAAGGCTCAAAGTCTTGCGCTTGCCATGAATGGTGTAATCTAGCCGCCAGCCGTGCGCTCCACCGTTAACAAAAAGCAGCAGGTATAGTCCTTCCCCATCGCTTATGCGCTTGCGAGGGTCTCCGGGCTTGATGTTTCGTAGCTTGGTGTCAGACGGTATCAGTGCGTGTGCCATGCAGTAACTCCTACAGTAACTATATTCTCAACCAATGGAAGTTTCCAGCATTCATGCGGGTTTCAGACTATCCTTCGAGGGAGCCCCAGCCACCAGATTTAGTCATTTCTGATCAACAGGTTGGAGAGGACGAACAAAAAGAGGCGACCCTCAAAGCGGTCGCTTTTTTTGTTTTCGGACGTCATTTCTGACAATGCCGTCGAACCCCAGGTGTTTTCGAAGTCGCCGCAGGGCCACGGCTTGCATGCACGCCCGAGATTTAACGCGCACTTGCAAGCAACCCCAGCACTTTGTCGTTACCAAATGCAAGACGTTACGGGTCATTGTCGGGGTTCCACGAAGGCCGTCTCAGTCAGTCCGATTTCTTTCGAGTCGGTTGCGCCCAACACGGCTGAAGCCGGGTGAATCCCCGCCTTCAGCCAGTAGTTACGGCCCTAAGTCCTTCAAGATGAACAAAGCTAAACCGGTCGCGTGTAAAAGAAGAAAAGCAGCATCAACGTCGTTGAATTTTCGGCCTCGATTTTTCGGGACGAAATTAACATCGCAGCAACGATAAATCACAGGCACATGTCATGGACGTTGACAACGCAATTACGGCTCACGCTCGCGTACACACGAGCTTGCAAACGGCCATCGAAACGCAACAGGTTTTGGACCTGAAAACGATCGAGAAGGACCATCATGAATTGAATCGTTGGCTCTGCGGGAGCGGGCGCAGAAGGCATGGTGGTCAGGCGGAATTCATCTCATTGCTTTGCTGGCATGATGCCTTTCAACTGGAATCCAACCGGGTGGCCGAGGCCATCAGACAGGGGAAATTTGACGACGCTCGCCAGATGACTGGCTATGGTTCGCCGTTTTTGCAGGCGTCCAGCGCCGTCAACATCTCTGTGAATAGACTCAAAGTTGCTGCGTTTGACTGATGTGCTGCAGCCTGTTTGAACAATCCAGCAGGCAGCAACTGGTGGGGACGCCTAGAATGGCCAAACACCGTCAAGGAAACGAGCAAATGCAGTCTTCAAGACCAAGCAAACCGCATTGGGCATCGACCGACGCCAATTGCTGGTACCGTTGGCGAGGCTACACGGTTCGATGGCTGCTGTTCGGCGGCATCACGGGATTGTTCCAGCCGATAGTTGACGACCTCGACCACTATTGGCTGCATCGACTCCATCAATTTCTGTTCGGGCTTTTTTTTGGGTCTGTATGCGCTGTTGTTTTCACACTAGCTGAAAACAGCTTGAACGCGCAGCGCGTCAATTGGAAATCCTGGTCGATTTTGATTTCGACCTGGCTCGCTGTGAAGCTCGTTTTTGTCAGTGTGATGGCCGCTGCCGGGTAGCCCGGGCGGGCGACTGGGCGGCGCACGGCCGGAATTCGCTGCTCAGTTGGGGCGAGCGACACCAACCCGGACCTGGTTTTCCCCAATATCAAGGCCGGCGGAACGCCACTTCTTGAGCCATCCAATATCTTGAGTTCAAATTGTCAAGCCTGACTTTGCCGCCAGTTGACGGTGCATGGACAAAGCGGCCACCGCCCACATAAATGCCCGCGTGGGTGGGCTCAATGCCCTGGAAAAAAAGCACCAGGTCGCCGGTGCGAATGTTGGCGCGCAATACCGGTTGCCCCCAAGCTTTCAACATGGAGACGGTTCGAGGCGGCGCAACGCCAGCCGCCGCTTCATACACGTGGCCAATCAGCCCGCTGCAATCAAAGCCGGCGTCGGGGGTATTGCCACCGTAGCGATAGGGTGTGCCGACAAGAGCGACGGCATAAAACGTGATGTCCTCAGCCTGCTTCTGCGAGATTCGCGAGGGTCCTTCAAATGTTTCGCTGGCCCCAGAACCAGGAACAGCAGAGGGCGCTGTGCTGCAGGCAGACAGAACGAGCGTGAGCATCATGACCAAAGAGGCGAGTCCGATGATTCTGAATAAATACATGCTGAATTCTTGTCTGTTGAGGCCCGTGACACAAGTGCCCAAAGGGCGGTTCCTTCTAAAGAACGCACGAGCAACGCCAATGCAGTGTACGCAGACGCCGACCAGGCCACATCCGATGGCTAGCATTCAACACTTGGTTAGAGTAGTTGCACAACCCTGGCGTCGTTGTCGCCAATGGGCGGCGCTGCCTAGACCTTTGCCTCTAATATTTGCTGCAACGCAGCATTTTTCACACTTTAGTGATTTTTTGACTAGAATCAGCTAAATGCTGCGCTGCAACATAAACCAATCGAGCCGAGTCGAGATGTTTGTGGCCAGGCACCAGACCAATCGCCAACAACCAAGGAAAACACATGAACAACATCCTCGAAAACTTCGCCGCCACCACGAAATCCAACCTGCAAGCCCTTGAAGGCTTCGCCAGCCAAGGGCACGCCAACATGGAAAAGCTGGCTGAGTTGAACTTGGCTGCTTCCAAAGCGGCCCTGACTGAATCTTTCAGCCACGCCCAAACAGTTCTCGGCGCCAAAGATCCCCAGCAGTTTGCTGCTATTCAGTCAGGCGTTGTCACGGCAGTGACGGAAAAATCGGCTGCGTATGCGCAACACTTTCAATCCATCTTCGCCGGCACAGGTGCGGATTTCACCAAGGCCGTGGAAGCTCGGACCGCAGAAACGCAAAAGGCCTTTGCCGACATGCTGGCGAACCTGACGAAGAACGCGCCTGCAGGTACCGAAGCTGCAGTGGCTGCCTTTACCGGCGCTTTTGCGTCGGGTCAGAAGGCGCTGGAGTCCGCTCAAACGTCGGCCAAAAAGGCCATTGAAGTTGCTCAGTCGAATTTTTCGGATGCAGCGAAACAGACGACCGAGATCGTGAAGAAGGCGACTAAAGTAACGGCTTAACTTTTCCCGCCCTTCGGGCGGCGACCTTCAAACGGCACTGACTTCAGTGCCGTTTGCCTTTGTGCATTCAACTTGGAACCGCCGCCAATGCGGTCCGCGACCAAAGCCGGGCCAACACAAGGTGCATTACGACAGCCAAGGCGCCATTGATCGCTAACGCGTAACGGATGCCGCGGCACCCACAGAAATCCGTCAGTGAAACCCACGACAAACTTCAGCAGGAACGCCGGCGCCAAGAGTGCAAACGAATCCAGACCGAGCAACAATGGTGAGGCACTCAGACCTTCGCCGGCGCTTTGGCGCGACTCTGGCCCTGCCGAGCCAGCATCCAACCCGGGTATTCCGGTGGCATTGCGCTGACCTGATCCAGTGCTGCCAACTCATCGTCATTGAGTACAAGTTGCGTGGCACCCAGGTTATCCGTGAGCTGCTCTGGCGTCTTGGCGCCAACAATCACGGTGCTCACCTGTGGCTGGCTCAGCAGCCAGGCCAATGCCACCCGAGCCACAGACACCTGATGGCGCTGCGCGATCGGACGCATGGCGTCCACGACTCGGAATGCGCGCGCCTTGTCAACCACCGGAAAATCAAAGCTGGCGCGGCGAGTGCCCTCGGGTCCCTTTCCATCTGGGCTGAACTTCCCGCTGAGCAGTCCACCTGCCAGCGGGCTCCAAACCATGAGGCCAAGATTCTGGTCCTTCAGAAGCGGCAACACTTCACGTTCCAAGTCGCGACCCGCCACGGTGTAGTAGGCCTGTACGCTTTGAAAGCGTGCCCAATGGTTTTTCTCCGAAATTGCCAGGCTTTTCATAATCTGCCAGGCCGCCATGTTGCACAGCCCAACGTAGCGCACCTTGCCCGAGCGCACCATGTCGTTCAGCGTGGATAGCACCTCCTCCAGCGGGGTAAGGGGGTCAAAACCATGCAGCTGATAGAGGTCGATGTGGTCGAGCTGCAGCCGCTTCAAGCTGGCGTCAAGCTCGTTCATCAGGTGGTATCGGGACTGTCCCCGGGCGTTCACCGCAGACTCGTTCATGTCGCCTGTGGCTTTGGTAGCCACGACCAACTCGTCGCGTGGAAGTCCGAGGCTCTTGATGGCGTTTCCGGTGAGCATTTCCGATTCGCCCTGGGAATACACATTGGCGGTATCGATGAAATTGACGCCAGCATCAAACGCCTGCTTCACCAGCGCAGTTGCCGCGTCTTGACCCAGGCCCCCCATCACTTTCCAAAATCCCTGTCCCCCAAAGGTCATGGTTCCAAGGCAAAGTTCAGAAACGTATAGGCCGGTTTGGCCCAGCAGTCGATAGCGCATGGCAACCTCCAAAAAATGTACAGATGAGGAGGCAAGACTACCAGCTTTGGCACTCTTCGCAGGACTTCGCATAGTGACTGCCCGAGCGCAGTCGCTACAATTAATGGCGCGCGATGGGCCGATACCAAATCTGGCGCTCGCGTCGGAAGTCCGCTCCGAATGGCTGGGGTTGACTGTGAATGCTTGCGGTTGAGCGCCCAGTAAATGCTTGATCATTTTGAAGGTTGCGTTTGCACGTGCTTTATCCGAACACAAAGATGACCCTTGAAAATCATTGTGTCGGTGGTTCAATTACGTACCAGGCCACCCGATTGCCATCCAGTGACGAGAAATCCGGCTTCTTGTCGGTAGCGGACTTTTCCTTTTCATCCTATGGACCAAAGTCATGACTGAGCCAACCCAGATGACGACAGCGGACAAGGCCGAGGAGGCGCCTTCCTTCGGCACGTGGACGCGCGAGGTGCTGCGTCGACTCGACCGCAATGCCCACATAGCCGGTCTTCACGGCCACGGCTTGATGCTGGTTTCCTTGATCTTGTTGTTCGTGTGGGGCGTGGGAGGCATATACAAGGTTCAACCCGACGAGCAGGGCGTGGTGTTGCGCTTTGGCAAGCGCGTGGACACCACCGAGGCGGGTCTGCATTACCACCTTCCATTCCCGATAGAGACGGTGCTGCTGCCCAAGGTGTCGCTGGTGAACCAACTGCAGCTCGGCCACGGCGTGGCCATCAGCAGCACGGATGCGGCCGCCAATGCTACGGCGTCGCGCGACAAGCAGATGCTCACAGGCGACGAGAACATCGTCGAGGCCGATTGTGCGGTTTTCTGGCGCATCAAGGATGCGGGCCAGTTTCTGTTCAACGTGGAAAACCCGGAACAGGCCATCAAAATCGCCGCTGAAAGCGCCTTGCGCGAGGTCATCGGCCGCACACCGATTCAGGCCGCGCTGTCGGACAAGCGGCAACAGATTGCCGACGAGACCAAGGCCTTGTTGCAGTTGCTGCTGGATCAGCAACGGGCGGGGGTGCTCATCACGCAGATCCAGTTGCAGCGCGTCGATCCGCCAGCCGCCGTGATCGATGCCTTCAACGACGTGCAACGCGCCCGCGCCGACCAGGAGCGGGCGCGCAACGAGGCCGAGGCCTACGCCAACGACATCATCCCCAGGGCGCGCGGAGAGGCCTCGCACATCAGCCAGGATGCTGAAGCCTACAAGACGCAGGCGGTGAACCTGGCCGAAGGTGAGGCCAGGAGTTTCCTGGCGGTTTATCAGAGCTATGCGCAGGCCAGGGACGTCACCGGCTGGCGCATGTACATGGACAGCACGGACGAGGTTCTTAAGAAGGCCACCAAGGTCATCATCGACACCTCGGGCAAGGGCGTGAACGGCGTCGTGCCTTATATGCCGATTGCAGAGAAGGACAAGAGCGCAGCCAAGGAGGTGAAGCCATGAGCCGCCATGCCGCTCCCAAGGCTCATGGCGCCGCAGCTCGCAGCAGGGAGGTTTCCCAATGACAAGCAAGCTCCGTATCGCAACCTCGTTTCTTATCGTCGCGCTGTTGTGGGCCTTGGGCTCATCCCTGTATACCGTGGGCGAGATGCAGCAAGCCCTGGTGGTGCGCCTGGGGGCACCGGTCGATCTGGTCAAGAGTCCGGGCCTTAGCCTGAAACTGCCCTTGATCGACAATGTATTTTTCTATGACACGCGCTTGCTCACACTTGCGCCTCCGTCGGAGCAGGTGATTCTGGGGGATCAAAAGCGGCTTGAAGTCGAAACCTATGCCCGCTATCGCATCACCGACCCGCTGCTGTTTTACAAGTCGGTTCGGACCGTGGATCAGGCCAATGCCCAGCTGACGCAGTTGCTGAGCTCGTCGCTGCGACGCGAGTTGGGGCAGGTGATGCTCAAGGCGCTGCTCTCTGACCAGCGTCCCGCGATCGTGCAACGCATCCAAAGCGAAGTGATGGAGAAGGCCAAGCCCCTGGGGCTTGAAGTGGCCGAGGTGCGCTTTCACCGTGCCGACTTGCCGTTTGAAACCAGTCAAGCGATCTACGACCGGATGAAGTCCGAGCGCCAGCGCGAGGCAAAGGAACTGCGCGCCCAAGGCTTCGAGTGGGCACAGCAGATCCAAGCCAAGGCCGAGCGCGAACGCGCGGTGCTGATTTCGGATGCACAGCGACAAAGCAAGATCACGCACGGCGAGGCCGACGCCAAAGCGAATCAGATCTTCGCCCAGGCATTTGGCCGCGATCCGCAGTTTTACAAGTTCTATCGCACGCTGCAAACCTACCGCCAGGCCCTGGCGGACGCTGCGCCCACGTTGGTCCTGTCGCCGGATACGGCGTTCTTGAAGGATTTCAAGCTGGGTCCGGGCGCCGCTGGCAGGCCCTGATACTGCCGGCCTGAGCGAACAATACGATGGGTCTCGACGCCATTTGGCACAGCTTGAGCATGACACTGCAGGTGTCATTCGTGGATCTGCTTTTGAGCGGTGACAACGCCATCGTCATCGCCTTGGCCTGTCGCGGTTTGCCTGCGGCGCAAATGCGTCAGGCGATTCTGATCGGGACCGCTGCCGGCATTGGCCTACGCGTTCTCTTCACTGGCATGGTGACGCTGTTGCTCAGCCTTGCCGGCCTGAAACTGGTGGGCATGGCGGCCTTGATTGTCATTGCCATCAAGTTGCTGGTCGATGAAGCCGAAGCCGACTCAAGCAGTGCGGACGCTGACCCGGCGCAGGCCGACGTGAACTTGTGGCCTGTGGTGAGCGTGATCGTGACCGCCGATCTGGTCATGAGCGTGGACAACGTGGTGGCATTGGCCGCCGTGACGCAAAATAGCCTGTTCTATTTACTGCTGGGCTTGGCCCTGAGCGTGCCCCTGCTGATGTACGGCAGCCTGTTCGTCACGCGCTTGCTCCAGCGTTATCCGCTGCTGATCCCCGCAGGCGGCACACTGCTGGGCTGGGTGGCTGGCGATATCGGCAGTTCAGATCCCTTGATCGCCGAATGGGTCACGACCCAGGCACCTGCGTTGACCCTGGCCATGCCACTGGCCGGAGCCATTTTCGTGCTGCTGGAGAGCCGGATCATCCAGAAGAATTTGAAACTTCTTGCTCCAGTTGCGCCCCGCATCGCGGCGCCGGCCAGGAGCCTGCCGCCAACGTTGAGCACCGAAAGCGGCGCTGCATTGACAAGCTCGATGGTGCTCCATGCCGCGCCACCGAGCGCCGATGCAGCGGCGTTGGCGGGCGCACACAAAAACCCATCCAAGCCCACCCTCAGCAAAGCCTTTCTTCCCTATCTGCTCGTCGCCTTCGTGGCCACTGCGGTGCTGAGCGTGATTGCTTCAATCGTTTACAAGGGTTTTATGAATGACGGCTTGATGCCCAAGCCCAGCAGCCTGATTCGCTACGAATGTCCGGGCTCTGCCGGCACGTATTCCTTCTATTTCCGGCATGGACTGGAACGCGTGCAGATACGCTCCAGCGCGGGGACGCTGGACGGCAAACTGCACGACGGAAAGATCGACTGGGCCAGCTACGCAGGTGGAACGGCCCTGCTCGGGTTTTCGCCGCCGACGGAAGTCAGCTACGACGATGCCAAATCGATCCGGGTCAACGGCGGCAGCGCATTGCAGGTGGACTGCGCCATCACGGAACAGCCTGCGGCCCGGCGTTGACTCTCACATTAACTCAGCCAGCCGACATTCACGGCCACGACCAGGTAGATGCCCAGCGCTGCGCGGTAGGCGACGAAGGGCCAGGTGGAAAAGCGCTCCAGAAATTTCATCAATCCCCAGATCGCAGCGAAGGCCGACACGCTGGCAATCACCAGGCCAAACAGCAAATGCGCCCATGCGTCGCCTGATATATGGGCTTGAGACAGCACCCACAATTCCTTCAAACCCGCCAGGGCAATCGCGGGTAATCCCAGCAGAAAAGAAAAGCGTGCCGCTTCCTCGCGCTTGAAATTCAGGAAAAGGGCGCCGGTCAAGGTGGAGCCCGAACGCGAGACGCCCGGAATCAGCGCGCCAACTTGGGCCAGTCCGACGATCAGGGCATCGCGCAAACGCATGTCGCGCACGCTACGCTTATGGCTGCAGGTGAGTTCGGAGATGCCCATCAGGATGGCCATGCCAATGCAGGCGTAGCCAATCACCAGCAAGCCGCGCAGAGGCGAGTTGCAGGCGTTCAGCACTGACGACAGAGCCAGTCCTGCAATGCCGATGGGCACGGTCGCCAGGACGATGCCGACCGCCAGGCGAAAGGATGGATGCTGAAAATTGCGACTGCCTATGGCTGCAGCACTGCCATGCAACACGCCGCGAATTTCCTGCCAGAAGTAGCTCATCACGGCCGCCAGCGCCGCGAGTTGCATCGCTGCCGAAAATGCCGACCCCGGATCGGTCCAGCCCAGCACGGCCGGCACGACGCGCATGTGGGCCGTGGATGAGATCGGCAGCAGCTCAGTCACGCCCTGCACCACCCCTAGAATGCCGATCTGCAGGTAGTCCAGTGAGGCGAATCCAATATCCAGGCCGCGCGTACATGATGCTGTCATGGCTTTGTCGATTCCGGTCGTAGGCCGACCAACAGTTGAAAGGCGGAAGTTTAGCTTGCCATTGGGTGTTCGAACCCGACCCCGGTATGGCGTAGGCTGGCAACGAGGCATGAATGTGAATGATCAGTCAGACTGTAAGAACGGGACGCCCCCGCGCGTCTAACATTGGCCCAACGCGGGCGGAAATATTTTCATACCACCGTTCCCATTTTTACAGCCCCCTTTTTGGAGCCCGACATGCAGTCAGCAAAAGCCACCTCCACGTTGTCCTTGGGAGGACTGCCTGCGCGTGGCGGCGTAGGCTTGAAACCCCAGCACTTCCAGGATATTTTGGCTGCCGAACAGGTGCTGGGCTTCTTCGAGATTCACGCCGAAAACTACATGGTCGACGGTGGGCCTTTTCATCACTACCTAAGCCAAATTCGCGAACGCTACCCGCTGTCGATTCACGGCGTGGGCTTGTCCATAGGCGGAGAAACGCCGCTTGACCTGGCGCACCTGAATCGTTTAGCGGCGCTGCTCGAGCGCTACCAGCCGCAGTCGTTTTCGGAGCATCTGGCCTGGGCGAGTCACGGAGATGTGTTTTTGAACGACCTGCTGCCCGCGCCCTTCAACGCTAAGACGCTGCATCGAGTGTGCGATCACGTCGACCAGGTGCAGTCCCACCTGCGCTGTCGCATGCTGCTGGAAAATCCCGCCACCTACCTTGAGTTCAGCGCGAGCAATATGGCGGAAACCGACTTCATGGCCGAGGTGTTGCGCCGCACCGGCTGCGGCCTGCTGCTGGATGTGAACAACGTCTACGTTTCCTGCACCAATCACCACCGCGAACCCTACGCGTATTTGGACGCCTGCCTGGCTGCGGTGCCGGCATCTTCCATCGGCGAAATCCATCTGGCCGGGTTTTCCAGCGACAGCGACGCGGCCGGAGCGCCCTTGCTGATCGATAGCCACGGTGCACCGGTCGCACACGCCGTGTGGGACCTTTACGCCTATACGATCGCACGCACCGGCCCCCTGCCCACTCTGATCGAACGTGACAACGATGTACCCGCATTCTCCGTACTTATGGCTGAGGCGCACCAGGCTGAGGCGGTCATGCGAACGTTCACACCCCTCGAATCAACGCAGCGGGCAGCGTCATGAGCACGCAGCAGGAATTCTTTGACGCGCTGTTGGACCCCGAGCGCCCCTGTCCTGGGGGGCTGGTGACTTGGAACCAGTCCGATCCGGAGCGCCGTTTCGCGGTTTACCGCAACAACGTGATGGTGTCGCTGATGGACGCGCTGGCCGATGCCTTTCCGGTGGTTCAGGAACTCGTGGGCGAAGAATTCTTCAGAGCCATGGCCAAGCGTTTTGTGCTGACCCATCCGCCGCGCTCACGCATTCTGGCCTATTACGGCCGGGAGTTTCCCTCCTTCGTCGACGCTTTTCCTGCGGCCGCGTCCGTGCCCTATCTGGGCGACGTTGCACGCTTGGAAATGTTGCGCATCTTGGCTTATCACGCGGCCGATGCGAAGGTGATTTCGCCAAGCGAAGTCGCCGCCGCACTGGCAGATGAGGCGGGGCTGAGCGAACTGCGTTTGCAGTTGCACCCATCGCTGGCCGTGCTGCGCTCCCGGCATGCTGTGGTTTCCTTGTGGGGCGCGCATCAAGGCCTGTTCGATATCGCCACCGTGGACCCGACGCAGGCGCAAACTGCGCTGGTCGTGCGTACCGGTTTGGACGTGAATGTGGTCGGCATCGACATCGCCACGGGCACCTTCTTTGAGCAATTGTTGCGGGGCTTCAATCTGGCTCAAGCCGCGGCCAGCGCGTCAGACATCCCATCGTTCGACCTGGCGGGCAGCCTGGGCACGCTGTTGCGCTGGCAAGGTATCAGCACCATGGGCGCCTAGTCGCTGCTGCGCTTTTGCAGGCGACCTCGAAGCCACCGAGAAAATGGGTACGTTATCATTCTCGCTCGTCATTTCCGAGTGGGGATGAACGCGATCAAAGCGACAAACCCATGGAAACCAAGTGGCTTGAGGATTTCGTCAGCCTGGCCGAGACCCATAGTTTCAGCCGGTCAGCGCAACTGCGCCACGTGACGCAGCCAGCGTTCTCACGCCGCATCCAGTCGCTGGAGGCATGGGCCGGGACCGATCTGGTGGATCGGAGTTCTTACCCCACGCGGTTGACTCCAGCCGGCGCCACGCTCTACACCCAATCATTGGAGATGTTGCAGGCGCTGCAAAGCACCCGGGCCATGCTGCGCGGCTACCATGCGGTGGGCCACGATGTGATCGAGTTTGCCGTTCCCCACACCTTGGCGTTCACCTTCTTTCCGGCCTGGTTGTCGGGACTGAGTAACCAGTTCGGACCTATCAAGAGCCGATTGATTGCCATGAACGTGCACGATGCCGTACTACGTCTGGTCGAAGGCAGTTGCGACCTTTTGCTCTCCTATCACCACGCGTCCCAGCCTTTTCAACTGGACGCTGATCGCTACGAAATGCTGACCTTGGGGCAGGAAGTACTGGCGCCTTACGTTCGACCCGATGCCACGGGGGCACCGCTGTTCCAGTTGCCGGGCAAGCCGGGACAACTCCTGCCCTATCTGGGCTATGCGCCCGGAGCCTATCTGGGGCGCATGGTGGATTTGATTCTCAAGCAAAGTGCGATACCGATTCATCTGGATCGGGTGTACGAGACCGATATGGCCGAAGGTCTCAAGGCCATGGCGCTGGAAGGCCACGGTCTGGCCTTTTTGCCCTACAGCGCCGTGCGCAAAGAATTGCGGAGCAGGAAGCTGGTCAGCGCGACGCCCAAGGGGCTCGACGGGCTGGACACCACACTCGATATACGCGTCTACCGCGAACGCCCGCAAGCGAGCCAGGAGCCCAAAGGGACGGCACAGGCACTGTGGAAATACTTATCTCGGGCCCGACCCCATGAATGACAGCGCGATAGGAGCACCAGCGTGAGCAAATTCTTTCGGATAGTTATGCCAGCCCTGCTGCTTTGGGTCGCGGCCACGGCAGGGCACGCACAGGCCCTGTTTGAACGCATACAGGCGGGGGGCGCTCTAGTGCTCGCGCACCGGGAGTCTTCGATTCCGTTTTCTTACGTGAATACGGAGAACAAGCCTATTGGCTACGCCGTCGATTTGTGTCTGAAGATTGCCGAGGCCGTGCGTAAAAAAACGGGCATGAAGAGCATGCCGGTGACGCTGTTGCAAGTTACACCTAGCAACCGCATCACCATGATCGAGCAGGGTAAGGCCGATATGGAATGCGGCTCCACCACAAATAACGCAGAACGGCGGCAAAAGGTGGCCTTCACCATTCCCCACTTCATCACTGGCGCACGCCTGCTGGTGCGCGCCGACAGCAAGATCGAGCGCATTGAAGACATGGAGGGAAAGAGGCTCGTCTCCACCAAGGGGACGACGCCGCTGGCCGCTGCGCAGCAGGCAAATCGGGAACGCATGCTGCACATCACGATTCTGGAGGCGGCCGATCACGCCAGGGCGGTCGAGATGGTGGAAAAAGGCGAGGCCGATGCCTTCGTCATGGACGACGTATTGCTGTTCGGACTCGCTGCAAATCGGCCCAATCCGGCGGCGCTGAAAGTGGTTGGCAAGTTTGTCACCACCGAGCCGTTGGCCATCATGCTACCCAAGAGCGACCCCGAGTTCAAGAAACTGGCAGACGACGAGATGCGTCGACTGATCCAAAGCCGCGAAATCAATGGAATCTACGATAAGTGGTTCATGAGGCCGATCCCGCCGAAGAACACCGCGCTGAATCTGCCGGTAAGCTATCTGCTGCGCGACTTCTGGAAGTACCCGACGGACTATGTGCCATTCTGAGAACTTGCGGGACAGTCCAAGAACTACACGAAGTGAGTTTTGCTCTGTCACCCAACTGATCGTAGCTGTTGGATGTTCCTTGCGGGACAGTCCAAGAACTACACGAAGTGAGTTTTGCTCTGCCACCCAACTGATCGTAGCTGTTGGATGTTCCTTGCGGGACAGTCCAAGAGTTACCCGCAGCGACTACGCTCTGTCCTCAACTGATCAAGCACGCGGAACATGACCAACCAAATCACTCTCACCCGACCCGACGACTGGCATCTGCATGTGCGTGACGCCCAGGCGCTGCACACCGTTGTGCCGCACACGGCGGCGCAGTTTGCGCGGGCCATCATCATGCCCAACCTGCGGCCACCGATCACGACCGCGGCGCAGGCCCTGGCCTACAAGCAACGCATCCTGGCCGCAGTGCCGACAGGCCTGGATTTTCAGCCCTTAATGACGCTGTATCTCACCGACAACCTGCCCGCTGTCGAGATCTCCCGCGCCAAAGAAGCTGGCGTGGTGGCGCTCAAGCTCTACCCGGCCGGCGCCACCACCAACAGCGACGCGGGAGTGACCGAACTGCGCAAGACGTACGCCACGCTGGAGGCGATGCAACGCGCCGGCATGCCGCTGCTGGTGCACGGCGAGGTGACCTCGCCCGAGGTCGACCTATTTGACCGTGAAGCGGTCTTCATCGACAGCCAACTGATCCCGTTGCGCCGCGATTTCCCTGAGCTCAAGATCGTGTTCGAGCACATCACGACAAAAGAGGCGGCGCAATACGTCGCCAGCGCTGACCGCTTCACCGCCGCCACCGTCACCGCGCACCACCTGCTGTTCAATCGCAACGCCATCTTCACGGGCGGCATCCGGCCGCACTATTACTGCCTGCCGGTGCTCAAGCGCGAGACCCATCGACAGGCGCTGGTTCAAGCCGTGAGCAGCGGCTCAACCAAATTTTTTCTGGGCACCGACAGCGCGCCGCATCCGGCCCATCTGAAAGAGCACGCCAGCGGCTGCGCCGGCTGCTACACCGCACACGCCGCGCTGGAGATGTACGCCGAGGCTTTCGACGCTGCCGGTGCGCTGCACCAGTTCGAAGCCTTTGCCAGCTTCAACGGGCCAGCGTTTTACGGCCTGCCGCGCAACACCGGCACCGTCATTTTGAGGCGCGAGGCGTGGACCCCACCCGAGAGTTTTGCCTTCGGCGAGGCGCAACTCAAACCCCTGCGCGGCGGGGAATCGCTGCCATGGCGCATGGTCTAGAAGCGATCGCCTGGAGCGCACCCTGGCTCGCGCCCTACCGGCAAAGCGGCGAGCCCGCTGCTGCCGCCGTGTTGCAGGGCGCCACGGTGTGTGACGCACTCAACCAGGCGATGAGCGCGCCGGTGCGCTTCGTGCCACAGTCCGAGTTGCCGGCGGGTCGGGCTTACGAAGAGCATATTTTTCAGACCGGAAATTGCCCCACGCGCGACGGAGCTCACGACTTTTTCAATGGCCTGTGCTGGCTGCACCTGCCCCTAAGCAAGCAAAAACTCAATCAAATCCAGGCGGCGCAGATCGCGGCCTCAGGCATACAGAACGTGCGCGGCAGGGTGCGTGACGCCGCCACCCTGCTCGATGAAAACGGCGCCATTTTTCAGGGGCCCGATATGCTTTGGGAGGCGCTGCTGGCTAAGGATTGGCAGCGGCTGTTCGTGCAACTGCGGCCACTGTGGGAGCAGGCGCAATTGCTGCTGGTGGGCCACGCGTTGCTGGAGAAATTGCTGGCGCCGCGCAAGGGCATGACGGCCCATGTCTACCGTGCGCAATGTGGCGTCACGCCCCTGAGCGAACTCGATCGCTGGCTGGCGCAGGACCTGAAGCCCGACAAACTCGCGCTCAAACCCTTCGCACCGCTGCCGGTGTTGGGCGTGCCCGGATGGTGCGCAGTGAACGCTGACCCGGGGTTCTACCGCGATGCGGCGGTGTTTCGGACGCAGCAACCCGCGCAAGCTTGATTTTTGCGACTCTGCCCTTACCATTTGGGCATTAGCCTGCCGCTTCCGGTGGGCTTGGGAAGCAGCCATGAAACGCATCCTCCTGTTGATCCTCACCAACGTTGCCGTGGTGGCGGTGCTGGGCTTGGTGGCCAGTCTGCTGGGCGTGAACCGCTACCTCACGGGGTCGGGTCTGAACCTGGGTCTGTTGTTGGGCTATGCGTTGGTGATCGGTTTTGGCGGCGCGTTCATTTCGCTGCTCATCAGCAAGCCCATGGCCAAGTGGTCGGCCGGCGTGCGCGTGATCGAGCAGCCGCAAAATGCCGATGAAGCCTGGATCGTCGAGACCGTGCGTCTACTCGCGCAAAAGGCCGACGTGGGCATGCCCGAGGTCGGCATCTTCGAGGGTGAGCCCAATGCCTTTGCCACCGGGGCTTTCAAGAACTCGGCACTGGTGGCGGTGTCCACAGGGTTGCTGCAGGGCATGACTCGCGAAGAAATCGAGGCCGTGATCGGTCATGAAATGGCGCACGTGGCCAACGGTGACATGGTCACGATGGCGCTGATCCAGGGTGTGATGAACACCTTCGTGGTGTTCCTGAGCCGCGTCATCGGTTACGCCGTGGACAGCTTTCTGCGCAAGGACGTCAGATCAGGTCCGGGCATCGGCTACATGATCACAACTTTCGTGCTCGACATCGTGCTGGGTTTTGCTGCGGCCATGGTGGTGGCCTGGTTTTCGCGTCAGCGCGAGTTCCGTGCAGACGCGGGCTCCACTCAATTGCTGGGTCGCCGTCAGCCCATGATCAATGCGCTGGCACGCTTGGGGGGCATGCAACCGGCCGAGTTACCAAAGAGCATGGCGGCACTGGGCATTGCCGGAGGCATAGGTCAGTTGTTCGCCACCCATCCGCCCATCGAAGTGCGCATCGCGGCGCTGCAAGCCCGCGCCTGAACTGCTTGCCAAGCGCCGCTCAATCGGCGCTCACTGGGACCCGTGCCGCAAGCGCGCACATCAACTCGTAGCCAATGGTGCCCGCAGAGTGTGCAACCTCGTCGATAGACAGCACCGCTCCGTTGCGGGCTCGACCCCAGAGCGTGACCTCGCTGCCGAACCCGGCCGACACGCCCGCACGTTGCAGCGGCGTCAGATCAACGCCCAGCATGTCCATGCTGACGCGGCCCAGGGTGCGGGTGCGGACGCCGTTTACCAGTATCGGCGTGCCAGTGGGGCACAAACGCGGATAGCCGTCGGCGTAGCCACAGGCCGCCACACCGATCCGCATGGCGCCTTCGGCCATGAAGCAGGAGCCATAACCCACGCTGTCTCCTGCCACCAGGTCTTGTGTGCCAATGATCTTCGTGGACAAGCTCATGGCGGGTTGCAAGCCCCAATCGACCGCGTCGTGCTGCCCAAAATCGGGGGCGCTGCCGTACAGCGCAATGCCCGCGCGCACCCAGTCGGCGCGCACCTCGGCGCCGCCGCCATGGCGCAGTATCGCCGCGCTGTTACTCAAAGAGCGTTCGCCCGGCAAGTCCTGCGTGTACTGCTGGAATACCTTCATTTGTTGCGCGATGCCCTTGCCGCCATCGGCGTCGCTGAAGTGGGCCATCAGAGAAATTTCATCCACCTGCGGCAGCGCGTTCAGACGGGTCCAGGCCGAGCGGTAACTGTGGGGCGCGAAGCCCAGGCGGTTCATGCCGGAGTTCATTTTCAAAAAGACACGCTGCGGTACGTTCGTCTTGTGCTGGCTCAACATGTCAATTTGCTGCTCGCAGTGCACCGTATGCCACAGATCCAGACGCGAACACAACTCCAGGTCACGCTGCTCAAAAACACCTTCGAGCAGCAGGATGGGGCCACGCCAGCCCAGGTCGCGCAGCGCTTTGGCCTCGTCCAGATCCAGAAGCGCAAAACCGTCAGCACCGCGCAGGCTTTCGAACGTGCGGGCAATGCCGTGACCGTAGGCATTGGCCTTGACCACGGCCCAGACCCGGGCATCGGGAGCGGCAGCGCGCGCGCGGCTCAAGTTGTGGCGCAAGGCTTGGGTGTGGACGGTGGCAAGGATGGGACGAGGCATGTGATGTAACTTTCAGTCGGCGGCGCCGTTGCGCCAGGGTCGATTTTGACATCGGCTCACGTGATATAACCCACGCCAGCGCCGACGCCAGTGAGAAGGCGCCGCTTGCGGTCCTGAATTTCAACCCGTCCCTTCTGAATGCACGTCTTTAACACCCTGCTGCCAGTGTTCACCGAATATGGCTATATCGCCGTCTTCGTGATGCTGCTCATCTGTGGCTTTGGGGTGCCAGTGCCGGAAGACGTGACCCTGGTCACCGGTGGCGTCATCGCCGGCTTGGGCTTCGCCAACGAACACAACATGGTGCTGGTGGGACTGGCCGGTGTGCTCACCGGCGACGGCCTGATATTTTTCTTGGGCCGCACCTTCGGTGACGGCATCACACGCTTGCCCCTGCTGCGACGCGTGCTCACGCCCGAGCGCTTCGCCCAAGCGCAAGAGAAATTCGCACGTTACGGCAAGTGGGTGATGTTTGTGGCGCGCTTCCTGCCGGGGTTGCGCACCCCGGTCTTCCTGACCGCCGGCATGACAGGTCGCGTGGGCGCACCGACCTGGTTTTTGATGGACGGCGTTGCCGCGCTCATCAGCGTGCCGCTGTGGGTTTACCTGGGCTATTACGGCGCCAAGAACTTTGACTGGCTTTTCTCCATGGTGCGGCATGGCCAGCATTTCATGCTTGGCACGCTCTTGTTCGGCGCCGTTTGTGGTGGCGCCTATTGGTGGCGTCGGCGCAAGGCCGATCCGGATCTTTGAGGCAGCCCGGCGCCGCGGTCGCAGCACTGCTGGTCAATGCCTTCGTCTTCGGCCTCTCCTGGTGGCCGTTTCGCCGGCTTGAAGCCTATGGTCTGCATCCGCTTTGGACCACTGCGTTGACCTACCTGTTTTCCATCGCCCTGCTGTTACTCATGCGGCCCAACGCCTGGCGTGGCCTGCTGCGCTACCCCCGGTTGTGGCTGTTGGTTCTGGCCTCGGGCATGACCAACGTCGGTTTTAACTGGGCCATCACCGTAGGTGACGTGGTACGCGTGGTGCTGCTGTTTTACCTCATGCCGGCCTGGTCGGTGCTGTTGGCGTGGTGGCTGCTGGGGGAAAAACCCACCGCGCCAGCCTTGCTGCGCCTGCTGCTGGCGCTGGTCGGCGTGGCGATTGTGCTCAAGTCCCCTGGGCTGGACTGGCCCGTGCCGCAGGCCTTGCCCGACTGGCTGGCCTTGATGGGCGGCTTCTTCTTCGCACTTACGAATGTTTTGTTGCGCAAGTTGGAGCACACGCCTGAGAGTTCGCGCGTGTTCTGCATGTTCAGCGGTGGCGCCGGCATGGCCGCCTGCGTGGCCTGGGTCGGTATGAACCACGGCATGGTTTCCGCGCCACCGGCACCGGCGCTGCCATGGCTGACACTGGCAGCCCTGATGAGCCTGGCACTGCTGGGAGCCAATTTTGCCTTGCAGTACGGCGCCGCAAGGCTGAGCGCTCACAGCACGGCGCTGATCATGCTGTCCGAAGTGGTGTTCGCTGCTGCGTCGTCGGTGACGTTGGGTGCAGCGCAACCCGATGCGCGCACGCTTTTCGGCGGCACGCTGATCCTGCTGGCCGCCGCAGCCTCTGCCTGGCCTGGTGCAAAGTTCCCTACCGTATGAATCATTTTTCGTCCCCACGCAAGGTCTCATCATGTCCAATATCTACAGCTTCAACGCCCAGAAAATGGACGGCACAACGGTTCCCCTCAAGCAGTTTCAGGGCAAGGTCATGCTCATCGTCAACACCGCCAGTGCCTGTGGTTTCACGCCGCAGTTTGCCGGACTGGAGGAATTGCACCAGCGCTTCGGCAAGGAGGGCCTGGTGGTGTTGGGCTTCCCGTGCAACCAGTTTGGCGCGCAGGATGCAGGTAGCAACGACGAGATCGCCAGCTTTTGCCAACTCAACTATGGCGTGAGTTTTCCCATGATGGTCAAGGTCGACGTGAATGGCGCGCACGCCCATCCACTGTATCAATGGCTGGCGCAGGAGGCGCCGGGCCTGCTGGGAATCCGGGCCATCAAGTGGAACTTCACCAAATTTCTGGTTGGCAAGGACGGCCAAGTCGTCAAGCGCTATGCCCCGACTGACAAGCCAGCGAGCATCGCCCCGGACATCACTGCGGCGTTGGTCGACTGAACCTCTAAGACGGGGCACGACGCCGTAATCGGGTCCCCAGCCCGATTTCTAGTTTCTGTTTGCTTAACCTACATCATGGTCTTGGCGCTCAAGGACTGCTAACTTCGCGGCTTTGATATTTCCTTCGCTCTCGATCCCTGGTTCGATGCACTTTGCGCGCCAGAGTCCGGCCCGAAGCCAAGATGATGAACTTGAACGACAACGGCGCATCCCTGACCCAGCCCCAGGCGTTGGCACTTGCCGCCATGGAGTTGGTCTGCCCGGCAGGCAGTTTGCCCGCGCTGAAAGCCGCGATCGACCATGGTGCGGATTGCGTCTATCTGGGGTTTCGTGACGCCACCAACGCCCGCAACTTCGCTGGTCTGAATTTCGACGAGGCTGCCATCAATACCGGCATACGGTATGCGCACGACCGGGGCCGCAAGGTGTTGCTGGCGCTGAACACCTACCCCCAGGCTGCCAGTCCTGAACTGTGGCGTGGCGCTGTTGACCGTGCCGTTCAGAGCGGGGTCGATGCCGTGATCCTGGCAGACCCGGGCCTGATGGCCTACGCCTCTCGCACCTATCCACAGTTGCGCCTGCACCTCTCAGTCCAGGGGTCTGCCACCAACTACGAAGCAATCAATTTTTACCATGAACACTTTGGCATCGCGCGCGCAGTGCTGCCCAGGGTGCTGTCGCTCACGCAGGTGGAGCAGTTGGCCGACAAGACCCCGGTGGAAATTGAAGTGTTTGGTTTCGGTAGCCTGTGTGTGATGGTCGAGGGCCGTTGCGCGCTGTCGTCCTATGTGACCGGTGAGGCACCTAACACCAACGGCGTGTGTTCGCCACCCAAAGCGGTGCGCTGGCAGGAGACGCCGCTGGGGAGGGAGTCGCGACTGAATGGCGTGCTCATCGACCGCTATGCACCGGGTGAAAACGCAGGCTATCCCACGCTGTGCAAGGGCCGTTTTGACGTCGGCGAAGACAAAAACTATTACGCTATCGAGGAACCCACGAGTTTGAATACGCTGGAGCTATTGCCGCAGCTGATGAAGATGGGTGTGAGCGCGATCAAGATTGAAGGGCGTCAGCGCAGCCCTGCGTATGTGGCGCAGGTCACGAAGGTGTGGCGCGAAGCCATCGACACCTGCCGCCAGAACCCGCATCGCTATTCGGCCAAACCGAGCTGGATGAGTGATCTGGATAAGGTGGCTGAAGGGCAACAACACACGCTTGGCGCGTATCACAGGCCATGGAAATGATGAAACTTGCCCTCGGTCCCGTGCTGTACTACTGGCCGCGCGCCACCCTGCTTTCTTTCTACGAGGCGGTTGCCGCTTCGCCCGTGGACATCGTCTATCTGGGTGAGACCGTGTGTTCGCGTCGCCACGAGCTGCGACTGGTCGACTGGCTGAACGTCGCGGCCAGTCTGCGTGCCGCGGGCAAAGAGGTGGTGCTGTCGACCCAGGTGTTGATCGAGTCGGGTGCTGATGTCACGGTGATGCACAAGATCACCGGCAATGGCGACTTCATGGTCGAGGCCAACGACATGGGCGCCGTCCATTGTCTGCAGGGAAAAGCCCCGTTTGTGGCCGGCCCACATCTGAACATCTACAATCTGCCGACGCTGCAATGGATTGCAGCTCTCGGAGTGAAGCGCTGGGTCATGCCGCTGGAGATGGGGCGCCGCGACCTGGCGCTGATTCAGCGCGAACGACCCTCAGGGCTAGAGACGGAGGTGTTCGCCTACGGCCGCATGCCGCTGGCCTTTTCCGCCCGTTGTTTCACGGCGCGGCATCGCAACCTGCCCAAAGACGACTGTCAGTTCAGCTGCATCGACAACCCCGATGGTCTGATGCTTCGCACCCGCGAAAGCGAGGGCTTTCTGGTACTCAATGGCACGCAAACGCAGTCGGCCCGCGTGTACAACCTGATGCCTGAATTGGCGGCGATGCGGGAGTTGGGGGTGGACGTGGTGCGCATCAGCCCGCAATCGAAGCACACGGTCGAAATCGTGAATATTTTTCACACCGTCTTGCACCAGCAAGCCTCTGCTGAACAAGCCATGCAGGCTATGGGTGACCTCATGCCAGAGCAGTCCTGCAATGGCTACTGGTATGACTTGCCGGGCTTGGAGCAACGCACACCCGAAGAGCAAGCGTCATAATCGAAAAAGCGAATTCCAGTCAAAAAGTGTTGGCTCTGATCTTCAAGTGAAACCATCCCAAGGACTCCATCATGCAAGCCAGCCCCCATCTCATCCCCATGCCCTTGGGGAGTCTGTTGTCCCGGCTGCCTGCCTATCCGGGCTCGCTGTTGTTTGTGACCGGGCTGAATCTGGCATTGGCCAAGAAGCTCGCGCCGGACGTAACCCAAATGTTGCAGGGGAAAAAGCTGCGCCTGCGCGTCACCGACGCCCTATGGGCGTTCGATTTTGAGTGGCTAAATGGGCGCTTTTGCGCCTGCCAGAACGCTGCGACCGCGGACCTGATAATCAGCGCGAGCGCCTACGATTTCATGTTGCTGGCGCGGCGCCAGGAAGACCCGGACACGCTGTTCTTCAGTCGCCGTTTGTCGATGGAGGGCGACACCGAACTCGGCTTGCTGGTGAAGAACACGATCGACGCGATCGAATTGCCGGTACTCAACTTCGAGCAACTCAAGCCCGCGCAAGTGCTGGCGCGATTGCGCGCGCGGCTGTTGCCGCAATGACCCGAAAACCGGCCCGAGCCCGCCGCCTGTGCATCTTCCTGAAGCCCCAAGGCCAAAGCGAATCATCGTTGCCATCTCGGGCGCGAGCGGCGCCACTTACGGCGTGCGGCTGTTGCAAGTCCTGCGCGAATTGGGCAACGTTCAAATCCACTTGACGGTGTCGGACGCGGGACTGCTCAATCTGCAGCAGGAACGTGACATGAACCGCGTACAGGTCGACGCCTTGGCCGATGTGGTGCACCCCGTGCGCGACATCGGTGCGGCGATTGCCAGCGGCTCCTTTCAGTGCGACGGCATGGTGGTGGCACCGTGCTCCATGCGCACGCTGGCGGCGGTGGCGCTGGGCCTGTCTGACAACCTGATCAGCCGCGCCGCCGATGTGATGCTGAAAGAGCGGCGCCGACTGATTCTGATGGTGCGTGAAACGCCCCTGAATCTGGCGCACCTGCGCAACATGACCAGCGTCACGGAAATGGGTGGCATCGTGTTTCCACCGGTACCGAGTTTCTATCATCGGCCGCAGAGTATGGACGACATGGTCGACCATACGGTGAGCCGGGTCGTCGATTTGCTGGGCCTGCCGCAGGCGCAGGCTCCACGTTGGCAGGGCCTCGAACCCAAGAGCGACTGAGCATCATGGCCTACAGCGATTTGAGGGACTTCATGGCCCAACTCGAGCAGTTGGGGGAACTCAAGCGCGTCACAGCCTCGGTTTCGCCGCATCTGGAGATGACGGCGCTGTGCGACCGCAGCCTGCGTGCCGGCGGGCCCGCGCTGCTGTTTGAAAATCCCACTGGGCACAGCATGCCGGTGCTAGGCAATTTGTTTGGCAGCACGCGCCGCGTCGCCTTGGGCATGGGCGTGGCCGATATCAGCGAATTGCGCCAATTCGGCCAGGTCCTGGCCATGCTCAAGGAGCCCGAGGCGCCCAGGGGTTTCAAGGACCTGATTGGCCTGAGCTCCATGGTGAAGACGCTTTGGAACATGGCGCCCAAGGAGTTGCGCAGTGCACCGTGTCAGGATGTAGTGTGGGAAGGTCAGGACGTGGACTTGGCGCGCTTGCCGATCCAGCATTGCTGGCCCGACGATGTCGCGCCGCTCATCACCTGGGGCCTGGTTATCACCCAGGGGCCGCACAAGGCGCGGCAGAACCTGGGCATTTACCGCCAGCAGGTGCTGGCACGCAACAAACTCATCATGCGCTGGTTGCCGCAGCGCGGTGGCGCGCTGGACTTTCGCGAGCACGCCGCGCTCAACCCGGGCCAGCCCTATCCGGTGTGCGTGGCACTGGGCGCGGACCCGGCGACGATTCTGGGGGCGGTCACACCCGTGCCAGACAGCCTGTCCGAGTACCAGTTTGCCGGACTGCTGCGCGGCAGTCGCACCGAGTTGGTCAAATCGCTGGGCAGCGAGTTGCGCTTGCCGGCGTCGGCCGAGATCGTGCTGGAAGGTCACATCTATCCGGATGCCAAGCACGCCAGCGGCTTTGAGCACGCGCTTGAAGGCCCGTACGGCGACCACACCGGGTATTACAACGAGCAGGACTGGTTTCCCGTGTTCACCGTGGACCGCATCACGCAAAAGCGCGAACCCATCTACCACTCCACCTACACCGGCAAGCCACCCGACGAGCCCGCCATGCTGGCACTGGCGCTGAACGAGGTGTTCGTGCCGCTGCTACAGCGCCAGTACCCCGAGATCACCGATTTCTATCTGCCTCCCGAAGGCTGCAGCTACCGCATGGCGGTGGTGCAGATCAAGAAATCCTACCCCGGACACGCGCGCCGCGTGATGTTCGGCATCTGGAGTTTTTTGCGCCAGTTCATGTACACCAAGTTCATCGTGGTGGTGGACGAGGACATCAACATCCGCGACTGGGCCGATGTGATCTGGGCCATCACCACGCGGGTCGACCCCACGCGCGACACCCTGTTGGTGGACAGCACGCCCATCGACTATCTGGATTTTGCCTCGCCTGTGAGCGGACTGGGCAGCAAGATGGGCCTGGACGCCACCCATAAATGGCCGGGCGAAACCAGCCGCGAATGGGGCCGTACCATGCAGATGAACGCCGAGGTGAGCGCGAAGATGGAGCAGGTCTGGCAGACGCTGGGCCTGTAACTGCCACTTCAGTGCAGATGACTGTGGGCCGAGCCGGAAGGGCCGCGTGAGCGATACTCATGGCCATGCCTTCTGACCTGAACCCAAACAACGCCCCGACAGAAACCGAAGCCGAGATTCAAGAGCCGCGCCTGTGGCGCGTCAACGACTGGACCGCACGTGTCGTCAAGAACGAGGACGACGACGGCTGGGCCGTGGCGATGACCAAGCGCGGGGAGGCCGAGCCGGCGCTGGTGGGACCCTGGACCATGGGCCGCGACAAAAAGAACCCCAAGCCACTGGATAAATCGGCCTTCTCCACGTTGGTGAAGACCGCGTCCGAAGTGCTGCGTCGCCATGAGCAGCAGCTGCACGCCCAACTGCATCAAAGCGTGAGCGTCAACGCCGGCGCGGCGCGTATCACCGTCAGCCTGGACATCGTTCCCGACGACGAGCATCCCTCGGCCGAGCTGGTCGCCTTCGATGCCGCGGGCGAGCTGTTGGCACGGGTTCGTGTTGCTCCCTCCTTCAAACTCGGCACGGCAAGTGCCGCAGCCTGGATCGCAAACGACTTCGGCCGACCGGCTTGAAGCGTTAGGGCCGTGCCTTGATTCGCGCCATCAGGCGGCGCGAAGCCCAGTCTTTCCAATAGGCGACCCAGCGGCCCTCGAAGCTGCAGCGACCCCAACTCGCCATGGCGTAGCGTCCACCACACGACACAAAGTTCAAACCGGTGGCGCGCGGTTTGTAGGCCTGCAGGCCCAGACCGGACAGCGCCGCGAACAGGTTCATGGCGAGGTTGGAGGCTGCATGCACCACATCCAGCCCAGCGCCCGGACCGGCGACACCCCTGGCCGCAAACACCTGCGGATGCGACGTGCTTTGTTGGAACTCATTCACGGCGATCAGACCCAGTTCGTTCAGTGCCAGCCCCGAGCTTGCGAGCCAGGGCGCAGTTTGTGCAGCCAGGGTCAACACCGGCGCATCGCAAGCCAGGTGCGTGACCTGGTCCAGCACGATGTGACCCGCAGCGATGGCGCTGCAGGTTTGCGGCAGCACGGTGATGCCGCAGTCCTTGAGCCGTCGCAGCACGCGCTGCTGCACCGCTTCAGGGTGGTTGGCAGCGGGCGTCACGCCGCCGCATACCAGGGTCACGCTGCACTGGGGCAAACGCTCGATCAGCGCAAACGCCAGTTCCACGCCCGCGGTTTCGGCGCCGATCACGGCAATGCGCAACGGCTGGCGCGCGGCAAGCTCAAGCAACCTGTTCCAAAGGGCCGGAAAGGCACTGCCCGGACGAAGAAAGAGCGCGTGCTCGCGCGCCCCGGGGATGGTGCGCTCCATCAGGTCACGATCCATGACCGGTTCGGTGTCGACGCTCAGCGCGTCGTAGCCGAAACTGAGCGCGGGTTCGCCGCGCCCTACGACGACGACCTTTCGCGCAAGGTCGACATGACACACGCCGCCCTGCACGTAGTTCACGCCGCTGGCATGCAGCAGGCTGTGCAGCGCAACGCTGCATTGCTCGGCTGTCTTGTGGCCGGCTACGAGTGCGGGCAGCATCGCCGCTTCAAGCAGTTGTGGATGGGGCGCAATCAGGGTGACGCGAAACGGCAGCGGCACCTGCCGCGCATGTTGCGCCAGACGCACCAGCAGATGCACGTGCACGAATTCGCCGCCGAGCAACACCAAGTGCTTCATAGGTCAGGATGGAGTCGAACGGGAAGTTTCCCTGTCTGCATGGGCTAGAAGAATTCGGCCAGCGCCGGTGTGCCAGCGACTTCCACCACCTCGCCCGTAGCCACCAGATCGGCATGGTTGCAGACCTGGTTGCGGCCATTTCTCTTTGCGTGATAGACCGCTTTGTCCGCCCGTTCAAACGCTTCGCTGGGTGTGTCGTCTGAGCGCAAAGCGGTAAACCCTGTGCTCACCGTGATCTGTCCCACCTGAGGGAAACGATGCTGCGCGGCGTTGTGGCGCAAGCGTTCAAACGCCGCCGTCGCATCGGATTCGCCATTGGCTTGCACCATCACTGCAAATTCCTCGCCGCCAAAGCGGTAGATCGTGTCTTGCGAGCGGAAACTTGATCGCATCAGTCGCGCCATGAGGATCAGAACCTCGTCCCCTATCAGATGTCCGAAGCCGTCGTTCACGCGTTTGAAGTAGTCGATGTCGATCACTCCTAACCAATGTCCGCTGCCTTTAGCCCCGTCACGCCGTTCGGCGTGATTCAGCGCATCGGCCTCCTGTGCCCCGATCGTCGTCTTCAGGAAGGCGCCATCGAAGGTTTTACGATTGAGCAGATTGGTCAGCGCATCGCGTTCGCCGTAATCAAGCAGACCCTGGAAGTTGTGATAAATGCGCAGGACGCTGCCCAGAAGATGTTCCGCTTCGCGCATCAGGGGGAGTTCGGTTTCCACTTCGAACACGCCCAGGCCCTCGTGCTCGGCGCTCAGGGGGAAAAGTGTCAGCGCGCTTGCGCCATGATGACGGAAAATCTGGCCGCAGGCGATAGTGTCCTGGTGGTACGGGAGGTCGCACAGTTTGGGCAAACGGCTCGGCGCCTCGATCTCGTGGTTGACGGCCGGGGTGACCTGGCCCACCGAAAACCGGATGCGCGTTAGCCAGCGTGTATCGGCTTCGTCTCCCACCGGACGCAGAATCGCCACAGCTCTGGCGCCGGGCCCGAGCAAATCCCAAACGATACGCGTCAGCGCCACGTCCAACGCATCGCGGTCTCGCAAACCTATCAAGTCAGCAATGCGTTCAATGAGATGGGGCATGAAACGAGTCTACCGGATGCAGGTACCGATCAGGCCAGTAGCGCCTGTGAGAATTCGCTCGCGCTGAAGGTTTCGAGGTCCGCCAGTTGCTCGCCCACGCCGATAAAGTACACGGGAATGGGGCGCTCCTGCGCAATCGCCGCGAGCACGCCGCCCTTGGCCGTGCCGTCGAGCTTGGTCACGATCAGTCCGGTGAGTTGCAGCGCGTCGTCGAAGGCCTTGACCTGGCTGAGTGCGTTCTGGCCGGTGTTGCCGTCGATCACCAGCAAGATCTCATGCGGCGCAGACGACTGCGCCTTGCTCACCACCCGCTTGATCTTTTTTAGCTCCTCCATCAGATGCAACTGCGTGGGCAGGCGCCCTGCGGTGTCCACCAACACCACGTCCTTGCCGCGAGCCCGCCCGGCGCTCACCGCGTCAAAGGCCACGGCCGCCGGGTCGCCGCCTTGCTGGCTGATGATCTCCACGGCCTCGCCCAGGGCCTCACCGCCAGAGCCAGCGCGCGTGGCCCAGACGCCCAACTGTTCCCGCGCCGCGGCGCGAAACGTGTCCGCAGCGGCCAGCAGCACGCTGGCGCCCTGGTCCGCGAGATGGCGCGTGAGCTTGCCGATGGACGTGGTCTTCCCGGCCCCGTTCACTCCTACCACCATGATCACTGTGGGCGCGGCCGAGTCGACGTGGGCGCCGATGACGAGCGCCTTCTCCAGCGGCTTGAGCAGCTCGGCCAGGGCCTCACCGAGCAGTGCTTTCACCAGCCCCGGCTCGGTGGCCTTGCTGTCCTTCACGCGGCGCTTGAGTTCGTCCAGCAAATGCTGTGTTGCCTTGACTCCGGTGTCTGCCATCAGCAGCGCGGACTCCAGTTCCTCGTACAGGGCGTCGTCGATCTGAGTGCCGGTGAAGACGCTGGCGATACTGGAGCCGGTCTTGCGCAGCCCCGCCTTGAGCTTACTCAGCCAGGAGTTGCGCTGCGCTGTCGGCGTGCCCGGGGCTCTTGCAGCGCCGGGCTTGGGCATCGGCAGTGCTGTTTCGGGGGCCTTAATCGTGGCGTCGACGCTGGATTTTTTCTTAAAAAAGCTGAACATGAGATGGGTACATAGAATCACCCCATTCTATGAAACCCAAGCATCCCATAGCGGCACCCTCGCGGCCCGACTCCTCGGCGAAAAAATCCTCCCGCAAAATCAAACCCGTGGTCGCGCGCAGCGGCGTGGGCGAGGTGCGCATCATCGGTGGCCTTTGGAAGCGAACCAAGCTGCGCGTCGCCGATCTTCCGGGGTTGCGCCCCACCCCCGATCGGGTGCGCGAGACCCTGTTCAATTGGCTTGGGCAGGACTTGAGCGGCTGGCGCTGCCTGGACGCCTTTGCCGGAACCGGAGCGCTGGGGCTGGAAGCTGCATCGCGCGGCGCTGCACAGGTGCTGATGGTTGAACAGCACCCGGCGTTGGTGCAGCAATTGCTGCGCACCCAGGCGCAGCTGGGCGCCGTTGCCGTGCACATCACGCGCGGCGACGGCATCTCGGCGCTGGAGCAACTGGCGCCTTCCAGCATGGACTTGCTGCTGCTCGATCCACCCTTTGAATCGACTCGATTTGAGGCGGCCCTGCAGGCCGCTGCGCGCGCCGTGGCGGCGTCAGGTTTCGTCTACCTCGAAGCGCCGCTTGCGTGGAGCGATGAGGCGCTCGCCGTGTTCGGGTTGGCGCGCCTGCGCTACCTCAAGGCCGGTGCCGTGCATGCCCACCTGCTGCAGCGCAAAGTGCTGACGGTTGCATAATTCGCCGCAGTCGCCTTTTTGCCCTAACCCTTGAGGAGCACAGCCCATGGTTCAGCCCGTGATCGCCGTCTACCCCGGCACCTTTGATCCCATGACGCTGGGCCACGAAGACGTGGTGCGCCGCGCCACCCAGTTGTTCGACCGGGTGATCGTGGCGGTGGCCGCGGGCTACCATAAGAAGGCCTTGTTCTCGCTGGACGAGCGCATCGCCATGGCACAGGAAGTGGTCGCGCCGTACGCGCAGGTAGAGGTCGCCAGTTTCTCCGGATTGCTGCGTGACTTTGTGGTGGCGCGAGGTGGCAAAGCGATGGTGCGGGGGTTACGGGCCGTCACCGACTTCGACTACGAGTTCCAGCTCGCCGGCATGAATCGCAGCCTTATGCCGGACGTGGAAACGGTCTTTCTCACTCCCAGCGACAAGTACCAGTTCATTTCCAGCACCTTTGTGCGCGAAATCGCCTTGCTCGGGGGCGAGGTAGATAAATTCGTTTCGCCAGGGGTACAGCAGCGTCTGGCCGAAAAAGTGCGAGCCCAGGAGGCTGGGCGAACGCTGCTTACTCCGACTTGAACAGGGCGGCGACGCGCCGCTTGGGCTTGATGTTGGCCGAAATCCCGCGTCCACTGGACACCTTGGCAGCCGCTTCGCTGTCGGGAGTGGCCGCGGCGCCTGCGCTGGCCTGATACGGCTGGTCAAAGAAGGGGTCGCGCGAAGCAGGTTTGGCGCGACTGGATTCACTGCGGCGCTCCCCTGACGCGCTGTGCGCTGCCGCGAAACGGCCGGGGCGATCGGCTGCGGGAGCCTCCTGCGCTTGGGCGTACATGCGACGTCCGTCGTTGATGCGACCCTGGCGCCGGATATCGGGCTGGTCTTCGTCAAATTCCAGTGCTTCGAGTTCGATCTTGCGCTTGAGCAGTTTCTCGATGTCGCTCACCAGGCGCGCGTCGCTGGGGGCGACAAAGCTCACCGCAAGGCCCGAGGCGCCGGCGCGGCCGGTGCGGCCAATGCGGTGCACATAGTCTTCGGCATTGAACGGTACATCGAAGTTGAATACCGCCGGCACGTCCTTGATGTCCAGTCCGCGTGCGGCCACATCGGTGCATACCAGCAGATCGACCTCGCCGGTTTTGAACGCGTCCAGAGCCTTCAGCCGTTCGTCCTGGCTCTTGTCGCCGTGCAGTGCCGTGGTCTTCAGACCCTCGTGCTCAAGCGAGCGCGCCAGTCGCGCGCAGCCCAGCTTGCTGTTGACAAAGACAAAGGCCTGCTTCAGTTTGCGCTGGCGCAGCACCTGGTGCAGAGCGTGGCGCTTGTCGTCGGCGCCGACGCTGTAGAAATGCTGCTCCACCGTGGATGCTGCGGCGTTGGATTGCGCCACTTCAATCGTCACCGGGTCCTGCAGATAGCTCGACGCCAGGCGCTTGATTTCGGAGGAGAACGTGGCCGAGAACAGCAACGTGATGCGCTCTTTGGGCAGGTAACTCAGGATGCGCTGCAGGTCTGGCAAGAAGCCGATGTCCAGCATGCGGTCGGCCTCGTCCAGCACTACGTATTCGACCTGATTGAGCACCGCGTTTTTGGCTTCGATGTGGTCCAGCAAGCGCCCGGGCGTTGCCACCAGGATTTCTACCCCGGCCTTGAGCTGGAGTGTTTGCGGCTTCATGTCCATGCCGCCGAACACCACGGCGCTGCGCAGTTGCGTGTACTTGGCGTAGTCCTTGATGGATTGCGCCACCTGATCGGCCAGCTCACGCGTGGGCAGCAGCACCAGCGCGCGCACCGGATGGCGTGCGGGCGATGTGGACGCGTTCTCATGTTTGAGCATGCGTTGCAGCAGCGGCAGCGAAAACGCCGCCGTCTTGCCGGTGCCGGTCTGGGCAGCGCCCATCACGTCACGTCCCTGCAGCACCACGGGTATGGCCTGTTCCTGGATGGGGGTCATGGACTCGTAGCCCATTTCGGCCACGGCACGTGCCAGCGTTGGAGCCAGCGAAAGATTGGAAAAAGAGGAGGTCATTAACCTCGTATTGTCGCATTTGCTGAAATGCCCCTCGATTTGAGGCTGGCTGCGTCACTTTAGGCGTACCTTTGCTGCACTGTCGATAATCAAGCCATGACCGAATTGATCCTCATCCGCCACGGCGAAACCGACTGGAACCGCGAGTTGTGCTTTCAGGGCCACGTCGATGTGCCACTGAACGACTTGGGCCACGAACAGGCGCGCCGGCTGGGGCTGCGGCTTGCGGGCGAAACCGTGCAGCATCTGGTGTGCAGCGACCTGCTACGCACGCGCCAGACGGCCCAGCCTGCGGTCGCGCAGTTGGCGGCGCAGTTGCAGCCTGCATTTCACATTGACGACGTGCTGGACGCGAACCTGCGCGAGCAGAGCTTCGGCGTGGTCGATGGGTTGCGTGTGCCCGATGTGCAGCAGCAGCATCCCCAGGCTTGGCAGCAATGGGTGCAGTTCGGCGCCGACTACGCCTTTTCCGGCGGTGAGACCGTGCGCCAGTTCCATGCCCGGGTCATGGGCGCGGTGCAGCGCCTGGCTGTCAATTACCCGGGGCAAACCGTCTTGGTGGTGACGCACGGCGGCGTGCTTGACATGATCTACCGCACGGCGCGCGCGCTGCCACTGAGCGGTCCGCGCCAGACCGAGATACCCAACGCGGGGCTGAACCGGGTGCGGGTGCAAGCCGATTCGGTGGAAGTCCTGAGTTGGGCTGACACCCGCCATCTGGCCGACCTGCCAGCGCAGCCGCGTTATGACCAGGGTCGGCTTTGGACGCCTGGCGTGGCTCAAGCTTAATCAGTTGAGGACGGAGCACGCGCGTTCCTCGTCGCTTTACTCTGTCCCGCAATGAGACATCCAGCATCCCGGTATTATTGAGAGTTGCAGAATACGTCACAGACACTTCCGTCATTGCGAGGAGCTCCAGCGACGCGGCAATCCACGAGCACCACCGTTATGCGAGCATGGATTGCCGCGCTGCACTCGCAATGACAGAATCTTTGCCAGGTCGATGTCTGGTATTCCGGAAAGATCAATAGTTGGGGACAGAGCACGCTCACTGCGTGTAGCATTGGTCTGTGCCGCAATGTCTCAGGAGGGCGTAGGCCAAGTGCGCTGGGGCCCGCGCAAGAGTTCGAAAGCGCGTGACACTTGCAGCACACCCAGATCATCAAAGCGCTTCCCGGCAATCTGCAGGCCTATGGGCAGACCGCTGGTCGTGAAGCCGCACGCAATCGACGCAGCGGGCTGCTCCGACATGTTCCAGGGCACAGTGAAAGCGATGTGCTCCAGCGGATGCAGCGGGTCGTTCGTGGGTGAAGGCAGTTCGGCGTCGAAGGCCGGCATCGGAGCGGTGGGTGAAATCACGTAGTCGAACTCGGCGCTGGCACGTACGGCAGCCAGACGCGTGGCGTGGAACTGGCTGAATGCGGCAAACACCTGTGGTCCGGTCATGTCCGCGGCGCTGTCGGCCCAGGCCTGGATGAAGGGCAGCACCTTGGCGCGGCGCCCTTCGGGCAAGGTCTTCAAATCCATAAGCGATCTCATGCGCCAGGCATGGTCCATGCCGTCGAGCATGGCGCGCGTCAGAAACGGTTGCATGGGCATCACCACGGCGCCGGCCTGCTCAAAGAGCCGCGCCGCATTCTCGATCGCGGCGTGCACTTCGGGCTGCACTTCCAGGCCGCAACCGGCGTCCAGCATCAGTCCGATCTTCAGGCCACGCAATTTCTCCGTGCCCTGGTCGAAACGCGCCCACTCGATCGCCTGGTAGGGCAGGCTCATGCTGTCGCGCGCGTCCGGCAGCGACAGCACCTGCATCATCAGTGCCGCGTCGGCCACGCTGCGCGTCATCGGACCTGCGGCGCGCCCGGTATAGGGCGGATCGATCGGCACGCGTCCCAGGCTCGGTTTCAGACTGTAGATGCCGCACCAACTCGCAGGCAGGCGCAGTGAGCCACCGATGTCGGTGCCGACGTGCAGCGGTCCATAGCCCGCCGCTGCCGCAGCGCCCCCGCCAGCACTGGAGCCCCCCGGCGTCTTGCTCAAGTCCCAGGGGTTGCGCGTGAGCGCATGAAAACTCGACAAGCCGGACGACAACATGCCGTAGTCGGGCATGGTGGTCTTGCACAGGATCACCGCTCCGGCTGCGCGCATTCGCGCTGCCGGAGGTGCGTCGGCGCTGGCGGCGATCAACTCGGTTGCGGCAGTGCCCAATGGTGTCGGGTCGCCCAGCGTTGAGATGTTTTCCTTGATCGTGGTGGGAATGCCGTCCAGCAACCCGCAAGGCGCGCCGCGCAGCCAGCGTGCTTCCGATGCCTTCGCCTGCACCAAGGCGAGGTCCGGTCGCCACAGATAGGTCGCGTGCAACAGCGGCTCCCACCGTTCCATGTGCGCCAGCACCGCCTGCGTCACCGCCACCGGGGACAGCGTGCGTGACCTGTAGGCGCTGATCAGTTCCTGCGCTGAAAGCGCGTGCAATGCGCTCACCAGGACAGCGCCGAAACGTCGTTCACGAACATCGGCATGTCTTTCCACAATCCCTTGAGGTTCTTGTTCGCCACCGTGATCCATTGGGGCTGGTACAGGAAGGCGTGCGCCGCGTCGTTGGCGAGCAGGCGCTGTGCGTCGCCCAGCAGTTGGGCGCGGTCCGCCACGCGCGGGCTGTTCTGAATCTTGTCGAAGAGCGCATTGAACTGGGGCGACTCGTAGCCCCAGTAGTAGCCCGGCTTGGCGAAGTTGCCAAGGTCAAACGGCTCCACGTGGGAGATCAGAGTGAGATCGTAGTTCTTGGCGCCGTAGGTGCCGCTGAGCCACTGCGCCCACTCCACGTTCTGCAGCTTGGCGACGATGCCCACCTTGGCCAGTTGCGCCGCGATCACCTCGCCGCCCTGGCGCGCGTAGGGCGCTGGCGGCAGCGTCAGGGTCAATTCCAGCGGAAGCTTCAGTCCGGCTTCGGCCAGCAGCTTCTTGGCCTTTTCGACGTTGAAGGGGTTGACGCCCGTGGTGTCCACATAGCCCAGGGCGCCGGGCACGTAGTGGCTGCCGATGGGAACGCCAAAGCCGTCGGCTGCACCCTCGATCACTGCCTTGCGGTCGATGGCCGCAGCGATGGCGCGGCGCACGCGCACATCGTCCAGCGGCTTCTTCTTGTTGTTGATGGCGAGGATGGTCTTGGCGCGCGAGCCGCTGATGACCACCTGGAACTTGGGATTGCTTTTGAACTGCCCGAGGGAGCGCGCCGCCGCCACGCGCGCAAAGGCATCCACGTCGCCGGCCAGCAAAGAGGCCACCTGCGCTGCCGGGTCGCTGATGAAGCGAAACTGCACCTTCTTGAGCTTGACTGCTGCCACATTGCGGTAGCCGTCCCAGCGGCCCAAGGTGACGGAGGAGCCCTTGCTCCATTGCTCCAGCCGATACGGGCCGGTGCCCACCGGTTGCGTGGCGTTGCTATCGGCGCTCTTGGGCTCGACGATGATGGCCGTGGCCTGTCCCATGAGGAACAGAAAATCCGGATCCAGCGTCTTGTTCATGATCACCACGGTGCCTTCATCGATCACCGCCACGCGCTCCATGTTGGTGAAAGTGCGCTTGTCCTTGTTTGTGCTCTTCTCGCCCGCCGCGCGCTCGAACGAAAATTTCACAGCCTGGGCATTGCAGGGCTCGCCGTTCTGGAACTTGACGCCGCGCCGGAGCTTGAAGGTATAGGTCTTGAGGTCGGGCGAAACTTCCCAACTCTGTGCCAGCAGCGGCGTCACGGAACCGTCGGAGTTGATCTTGGTGAGCGTCTCGAACACGTTGTACAGCACGATCTCGGCGATCGCCGAGGCCGCGCCCGCAGTCGGATCCAGGCCCGGCGGCTCCAGCGTCATGCCCAGCACCACGCTGTCCTTGCGGGCCTGGGCCCACGCGGCCTGGGGCCAGAACAGCGGCAGCGTGAGCGCGCTGGCCGCGCTTGCCAATACGGAACGACGTTTCAACATGATGTGTCCTCTTTGAAAATATCCGGATTGCACGGGTGCGAGATTCTCACACCTTTGCGCCTTGCAATTTGAACACTGCCTGGCGCTGACCCACCGGTAGCCCGCGGGCGTTACGGATGTCTCTGGCGCGCCAGGCTTGCATTGCAGTGCGCTGCTCGTTGTCCATCCAGCCCAGTTGCTCCAGCACTTCCACCGTTGCGGCAAACAGCGCGGGCTTGTTGGCGTCGATGATTTTCATGGCGAACGCTTCACCGCGGCTCTTGCTTCCCACCACCTGTACGCCATCAGCGCCGATCTTGCTCACCCAGTCGCCGCGCCCGGCGCGCATCAGCGCCAGGTCGTTGCGGCCGGTGCCCGAAACGAGTTCCGGGTGCGTCGTCATTGCCTCGCTCAAGGCGGCAAAGCTCTCGCCGAACTCGCTGTCTCGTGCACCGCTGGCAAGGCGTGCATAGCCGCGCGCCAGATGCGCCAGCGGCATCGCGTAGTTGGGGGCCGAGCAGCCGTCTATTCCCATCTTGAAGTCTGCCGGCGTCAGGCCCACGGCCCGTGCCACATCCCGTCGAATGGCCTGCTGCAGCGGATGCTGGGGATCAATGTAGTCTTCGAGATCCAATCCGTGCTGCACGCAGTAGGCGAGAAAACCCGCGTGCTTGCCGCTGCAGTTGTTGTGCCGCTCGTCGATCACAAAATCCGGCGGCGGCTGGCGCTCCTGGTGCGTGAAGATGCCGGGCACGTGGCAGCCGCACTTGAGCGCCTTGTAGCTCAGTTCCGCTTTGTCCAGCATCGTCTGCGCCTGCGCCACATGCATTTCTTCGCCGTTGTGGCTGGCGCACAGCATCGCCACTTGCTCCGACGAAAAACCGAAGTGCTCGGCCCCGCCTGCCTGCATGAATGGAAGGGCCTGCAAGGCTTTGAGTGTGGAGCGGGAAAAGCTCAGCCAGTAGGGGTCGCCAGCGTGGGCCACGACCTCGCCTTGGGTGTTGACGACGGCGATGGCGCCGAAATGCTGGTTCTCCAGCGTGCCGCCGCGCGTGAGTTCAATCAGTGGAACAAGTTGCATGGCGGCATTGTGGCTCATCTTTGGACTTTGCACGTAGCGCCGACTCCGACTCGCGCGACCTGATAAGCTGACGCCCCTTAACCTGATAGTTGGAACGGAGTTGAATATGCCTGGCTTGTTAGCAAACGTGGACCCGCAGGGTTTGTTGGAGTTTTCAGTGGTCTACACAGACCGCTCGCTGAATCACATGTCAGCCCGCTTTCAGGGTGTCATGAAGGATATTTCCGCGATCCTGAAGGATGCCTATTGCGCGCACGCAGCAGTGATTGTCCCAGGCAGCGGCAGCTTTGGTATGGAGGCTGTGGCGCGCCAGTTCGCCACCGACCAAAGAGTGCTGGTGATCCGCAATGGATGGTTCAGCTACCGCTGGAGCCAGATTTTCGATATGGGCAAAATCCCGTCCGAAACCATCGTGCTCAAGGCGCGCCGTGCGCAGCCCGGCAAGCAGGAGCCGTTTGCGCCAGCGCCCATCGATGAAGTCGTAGCCACCATCGCGCAGCAGCAGCCTGGCGTGGTGTTCGCCCCGCACGTGGAAACCGCCTCCGGCATGATCCTGCCCGACGACTACCTGCGCGCCGTCTCCGACGCGGTGCACGCCTATGGCGGCTTGTTCGTGCTGGACTGCATTGCCTCGGGGGCCATGTGGGTGGACATGCGGGCCACAGGCGTGGACGTGCTCGTGAGTGCCCCGCAAAAGGGCTGGAGCAGTTCACCCTGCTGCGCCATGGTGATGCTGAGTGAACGTGCGCGCCAGCGTATCGACGGCACCAGCAGCAGCAGCTTCGCCTGCGACCTGCGCAAGTGGCTGCAGATCATGGAGAGCTACGAGTCCGGTGCGCACTCCTATCATGCCACCCTGCCTACGGACGCCTTGACCACGCTGCGCGACCGGATGGTTGAAACCAAGGAACTGGGCTTCGAAGCTGCTCGGGCAGCGCAGCAAGCGTTGGGCAACAAGGTGCGTGCGCTGCTCACGGGCAAGGGATTTCCCAGTGTGGCCGCGGCAGGATTCCAGGCGCCGGGGGTGGTGGTGAGCTACACCAGTGACGTCGAGATTCAAAATGGCAAGAAGTTTGCAGCTCAGGGCCTGCAGAGCGCCGCTGGCGTGCCGCTGCAGTGCGATGAAGGCGCTGATTTCCAGACCTTTCGACTGGGGCTGTTTGGTCTGGACAAGCTGCGCAACGTGGAGCGCACAGTTCAGCACCTGGAGCAGGCCCTGAGCCAGATCGTCTGACTTTCCATGTCAGGCCACGACGCCTCGTTTTCGCAGCAGGCGCTTCAGCACGCGCGCCAGTCCTCCGACTGGGCCGGCCTGCGCTATTCGAGCGAATCCACGTCCGTGCGCAGCGTGCGCAATGAGCAGCCGGAAAAAAATGAAAGCACTTTGGACGCCGGCGCCATGTGCGAAGTGCTGGTCGATGGACACTTCGGCTTTGCCGCCACGGCCGACCTGAGCGCCCAGGGTTTGATGCGCGCTTTTGATAGAGCTGTGGCGACGACTCGCGCCGCCAGCGCGCACAAGGTGCACGGTTTCACGCACATGCAGCGACCGCCCGCCCAGGGACGTTACCAAAGTCCGCACAAGCAGGCGCTTGCTGAAACGCCATTGGCGCAAATCAACGACTTTCTGATGGGCGCGAGCAGGGCCATGAAGGGCTCGAACCTGCTGGTGAATCGCAGTGCGCGCGCCATGACCGTGCAGACGCAACTGGCGTATTTTTCCACGAACGGCGCCGACATCCGTCAGCAATTTGACCTGGTGGACATCACGCTCAGCGCCACCGCAGCCCAGGGCATGGAGTCGCAAACGCGAACCTGGTCGCATACCGGGCAGTTTGGCGGCGAAGCCTTCGCGCAAGACCTGTGGGAGCGCGAGGCACAGCGCGTCGCGTTTGAAGCGCTGGAGTTGCTGCGCGCGCCCAACTGCCCCAGTGGCAGCATGGACCTGATCCTGATGCCAGACCAGATGATGCTGCAGATTCACGAGTCCATCGGGCACCCACTGGAACTGGATCGCATCCTGGGAGACGAGCGCAACTACGCCGGCTGGAGCTTTGTCCAGGCCGAGGATTTCGGGCGGCTGCAATACGGTTCCAAGTTGATGAACGTGAGCTTCGACCCGGGTTTGGCGCATGAATTTGCCGGCTATGCCTTCGACGATGGAGGCAACCCCGCGACGCGTGAACTGCTGATCGAACACGGCGTGCTGCGGCGCGGTCTGGGTTCGCTGGAGTCGCAACTGCGCAGCGGTCTTCCCGGCGTGGCGAACTTTCGCTCGGCTTCCTGGAATCGTGCCCCCATCGACCGCATGGCCAACATCAATCTGGAGCCGGGCACGTCCACCCTGGATCAGATGATTTCGCAGGTGGAACTGGGCGTGCTGATGCAGACCAATCGCTCCTGGTCGATCGACGATTACCGCAACAAGTTCCAGTTCGGCTGCGAGCATGGGCAGTTGATTCGCAATGGACGGTTGGTCGAAGTGGTGCGCAACCCCAATTACCGCGGCGTGACCGTCGACTTCTGGAACCGTCTGGCCGCCGTCGGTAACGAGCAGCAGGCCCATGGCACGCCCAACTGTGGCAAGGGCGAACCCAGTCAGGTGATCCGCGTCGGCCACGCCTCGCCGCCCTGTCTGTTTCGCGGTGTGCAGGTGTTTGGGGGGGCAGCATGACACTTGATTTCATGACCCATGTGCGAGCGCATTTCGACATGGTGGCGAATCACCTTTTGGCTCAGTTGCACCGCGACGAGGCCGCCACGCTCAACCTCACGGCAGAAGAGTCGCTGTTCGTGCGCTTCAACGGCAACCGCGTGCGCCAGAACACCGATGTGCATCAGATGGTATTGAGTGTGAGCCTGCAGTCGCAGGGACGAAGCCTGGAAAAGTCGCTCAGTCTCAGTGGCAGGTTCGACCCCGACTGCGGCGCACTGAACGCCCTGCTGCAGCGCAGTCGCGACGAGGTGAGCCTGCTGGCGCTCGATCCGAACCAGGTTGCGGTGTGCAATAACGGCAGCAGCGACGAGGAGTTCACTGGCGCCCTGCTCGGCGCCAGTGAACTGGTGCAGGCGGTGGTGGATTCAGCGCAAGGCGACGATCTGGCGGGCTTTTACGCTGGTGGGGTGACCATTCGTGCCAATCGCAATTCTGCGGGTCAGAGCCACTGGTTTGCCAGCCAGACCTTCTTCCTCGACTATTCGCTTTACGACGGACCCCGGGCCGCCAAGGGCTGCTATGCCGGCTCGCTCTGGGACGCGAACGCCTGGGCTGCAAACCTAGCGCGCACCCGTGCCCTGCTGGAACAACTGAAGCGCCCCAGAGTCGATGTCAAGCCGGGCCAGTACCGCACTTACTTTGCACCCCGTGCCTTTTCTGATCTGATCGGCATTCTGGGCTGGAACGCGCTCTCGGCGGCGGCCTGGAAGCAAGGACGAAGTCCATTCAAGAAGCTGGCCGAAAAGGAAGCGCGGCTCTCGCCGTTGTTGACCCTGGGCGAGAACTTTGGCCTGGGCCTGAGTCCGCGTTTCAACAGTTTGGGCGAGGTCAGTGCAACCAGCCTGCCCTTGATCGTGCAGGGCGAACTCAGCGCGCTGCTGGTGAGTTCACGCACGGCAAAGGAGTACGGGCTGAGCGCGAATGCGGCCAACGAAAGCGAGGGCCCGCGCTCGCTTGACGTAGCCCCCGGAACGCTGGTTGAAGCCGACGTACTCAAGGCCTTGGGCACAGGCCTGTACCTGTCCAACCTGCATTACTTGAATTGGAGTGACCCCGTGTCCGCCCGCGTCACCGGCATGACACGCTACGCCTGCTTCTGGGTGGAGAACGGCAAGATCGTGGGGCCGATCAACGACCTGCGCTGGGACGAAAGCCTGTTCGACGCCCTCGGCTCCAAGCTCGTGGCGTTGACTGAGCAAGCAGAGATCGACCCCGCTGTGGACACCTACTATGCCCGTTCTCTCGGTGGTTCACGGGTGCCGGGCGCGCTGATCGACGGGTTTACTTTCACTTTATGAAAGCTTGCGGGACAGACCAAGGTCTACGCGAAGCGAGACTTGCTCTGTCACCAACCGTTCAAAACCTCGGCAGATCCGGGTGCGACAACTTTCCGCCCCGCACCAGCATCTTGCCGTACTCGGCACAACGCTGCAGCGTTGGAATCACTTTGCCGGGGTTGAGCAACCCCTTGCCGTCGAAGGCGCGCTTGACGCCGAACATTTGCTCGTTCTCGGCGGCGCTGAACTGCACACACATGGAGTTGAGCTTTTCCACGCCCACCCCGTGCTCGCCGGTGATGGTGCCGCCCATGGCGACGCTGGTCTCCAGGATGTCGGCACCGAACAGTTCGGCCCGGTGCAGTTCGTCCGCAATATTGGCGTCGAACATGATGAGTGGATGCAGATTTCCGTCACCCGCATGGAACACGTTGGCGCAACGCAGGCCGTATTTTATTTCCATGTCCTGGATCGCCAGCAGGATGTCGGCCAGGCGCTTGCGCGGGATGGTCGAGTCCATGCACATGTAGTCTGGGCTGATGCGCCCAGACGCCGGGAAAGCGTTTTTGCGTCCGCTCCAGAATTTCAGGCGTTCGGCCTCATCGCGACTGACCGCAATTGCGGTGGCGCCATGGCTTTGCAGTACCGCGCTCATGCGGCCGATTTCCTCTTCCACTTCTTCGGGCGTGCCGTCGCTTTCACACAGCAGAATGGCGGCTGCGCTCAAATCGTAGCCGGCGTGCACATAGTCTTCCACCGCGGCCGTCATGGGCTTGTCCATCATCTCCAGTCCGGCCGGGATGATGCCGGCGGCAATCACCGCGGCCACCGCGTCGCCGGCCTTGCGGATGTCATCGAAGCTGGCCATGATGCAGCGCGCCAGTAGCGCAGTGGGTGTTAGCTTGACGGTGACCTCAGTCACGACCGCCAGCATGCCTTCGCTGCCAATCATGACCGACATCAGGTCGTAACCCGGCGCGTCCAGTGCGTCGCCACCGAAGGTGACGGCTTCGCCCTCCATGGTGAAGCCCTGAACTTTGAGCACGTTGTGCAGCGTCAATCCGTATTTGAGGCAGTGCACGCCGCCGGAATTTTCGGCCACATTGCCGCCGATGGTGCACGCGATCTGGCTCGAAGGATCGGGTGCGTAATACAGGCCCAGCGGCGCGGCCGCTTCGCTGATGGAGAGGTTGCGCACGCCGCATTGCACGACCGCAGTGCGGCTCGTCGCGTCTACCCGCAAGATCTTGTTGAACTTGGCCAAGCTCATTGTTACGCCCAGCGCGTGCGGCATGGCGCCGCCGCTCAGGCCCGTGCCCGCGCCGCGTGCCACCACCGGCGCGTCCAGAGCGTGGCAGGTCTTGAGTACGGCCTGGATCTGGGCATAGGTTTCGGGCAATGCCACCACCAGTGGACGCTGCCGATATGCCGTGAGTCCGTCGCACTCGTAGGGCGTGGTGTCTTCGCTTTGCCACAGCAGCGCGTGCACAGGCAAGACCGCCTGCAAGGCGGCTACCACCTCGCTCTGGCGCAAGTGCCTTTGACTCTTGTCGATGGGGTGTGGTGGGTTGCTCATGGCGTAATCCTCAGGCTTTGCTGGCGCCCACTGTAAGGCAATCCGCTGCCTGCCGGCTTGGATTAGCTTGCAGTGGCTTGTGAAAAGGCCGGGACGCAAGGCCAGCGCCACGCGTCAGCATTCCAAGAATGAAGGCTGTTTTTGCAGAAATAAGCCGGTTTCGTGCCGCATAACCCCGCCTAGTGTCCACGTCAGACACCTACACTGGCGCGGAACAGCAAGCTTTTCAAGCTGGAAGCCGCCTATTCAAAATGTTCAGAAAATCCATTCTCTTCGCCGCCGTGATGCTCTCGGCGTGTTCTCAGACGACCGAATTTCTACGGCCAGCCACACCTGTGCCCGAAATTTGGCCTGGTGTTAGATCGGGGGATGGTCTCGGTAGTGCCGTCGTTGCCAAGACAGACTGGCATGATTTCTTTACCGATCCACAACTTCGGTTGCTGATTGCAGCGGCCCTGAAAAACAACCGGGACTTGCGCATCGCCGCGGCGCGGGTTGAGGAGGCCCGTGCCCAATATGGCATCGCGCGAGCCGATCTGCGTCCAACCGTGAATCTTCTGAGTTCCCTGGACACGACCCATTCGCCCGCCGATGTGGTGACCGGGGGCGCGCCGCTAACCAGCCAGCGCGCGGACCTTTCCCTGTCATCCGTATCCTTTGAGATCGATTTTTGGGGGCGACTCGCGGGACTCTCAGAGGCCGCAAGGCAGAGCTTCTTGGCAACCGAGGAGTCCCGACGTTCCGTATACCTGTCCTTGGTGGCTGATGTTGCGAGCGCTTACTTCGCTGTCTTGCAGACGTGTGAACGGCGGAGTAAAAGGGAGCCAGTTGGCGGCGGCGTAACCGGGTACCGGTCCCAAGCCTATCCTGCGATCCAAGATTGGATCTGGGAAGGCAGAGAGGATGTACACAGACGTGGACCTATACGCCAAAGTCAGGCG
>CAIVXG010000121.1 GCA_903909815.1 uncultured beta proteobacterium
CATGGTTTTGGGCGGAAATCCGCGAAAAACCCCAAGTCTGACCTTCGACGTTCAAATCGAGACCAGACTCAAACACCAAATTCAACATGTAAATCATCAACTTACGACGTCCTGATGTGGAAACGTTGGGACACTACTGGGGCTGAGTAGTTACGCGCAGTCGCAACCCCAGGCTTTGCTGGAAATAGAAAAGATGCCTCTGCTGCCCGGCGCAAGGTGGGACCGCGAAAAACGGCTGGTGGGCTTCAGCGAAGGGCAGATCACGGCGGAACTGGCCCATCGTTGGAATTTCCCGATGCAGATCGTGCAGGCTCTGCAGCGCTCCTACGACCCGCTCACGGAGCAGGCCTTTTCACGTCTGGGCGCGATCGTGCACCTGGCGGGCTTGCTGGCCGACAGCGCCTATGTCGGCGCCGAGGTTCTGGACAGCCTGCCGCAGGACGTGGTGGCATCGTTGCGGCTGGACCTGCCCTGGTTGCGCGAGCATTTCCCGCCAGCGGATTCGTTTGTCGACATCGGTGCGGGCTAGGAGTGTGGGCGGTAGAAACTAGGGTTCTCCCCAGCAACGCCAATTGAGGTGGCGCGTTAATTAAGGATGAGCACAAGCTATGTTCCTTACTTGCCCGGCCAGCAATACCTGATGCCTTGTTCGCTGGAGGAATGGTTGCCGCAGGGCCACCTGGCGTACTTCATCAGCGACACCGTGGACAGCCTGAACCTGAGCGCCTTTCATGCGCGTTACGCTGGCGGTGGCTCACGCAACCAGCCGTTTCATCCGGCCATGATGGTCAAGGTCTTGATTTACGGTTACGCCACCGGCGTCTTCAGCTCGCGCAAGATTGCCAAGAAGCTTCACGAGGACGTGGCGTTTCGGGTGCTGTGCGCGGACAACTTTCCGGCCCATCGCACGATCCGGGAATTTCGTGCTTTGCACCTGAACGAGTTCACAGAACTGTTTGTCCAAGTCGTTCGCCTGGCACGTGAGATGGGGCTGGTCAAGCTGGGCACCATCGCTGTGGACGGCACCAAGATAAAGGCGAACGCCAGTCGCAACAAGGCCATGAGTTATGGGCGCATGCAATCGACTGAGATCGAGCTCAAAGCACAGATCACCGCGTTGGTAAAAAAGGCGGCCAGCACCGACGAGGCCGAGAAGAACGAACCCGATCTGGACATCCCCGCCGAGATCGAACGCAGGCAAGCGCGCCTGGCTGCCATTGAAGCGGCCAAGGTCCGATTGGAAGAGCGTCAACGCCAAAGCGATACACAACGGGGACGTACCGCTGACGATGAGCGCAAGCCCAAGGACAAGGACGGCAAGCCCAAAGGGGGAAAGCCTTATCAGCGTGACTTCGGCGTCCCTGCGTCCAAGGCACAAGACAGTTTTACCGACCCAGAGTCGCGCATCATGAAGCGTGCCGGTGGCGGGTTTGACTACAGCTATAACGCGCAGACCGCGGTGGATGAGACCGCGCACATCATCGTTGCTGCTGAAGTCGTCAACACGAGCTCGGACGTACAGCAACTGCCCATGGTGCTGGGCGCAGTCAAGGCGAACACGGGCGCGCCAGCCGCGCAAGCCTTGGCAGATGCGGGCTACCGCAGCGAGGCCGTGATGGCCGAGTTGGCAATCACCCAACCGAATACTGAACTTGTCATTGCCTTGGGGCGCGAGGGGAAAGTTTTGGCCAAGCCCAGGGATGCGCAGCGTTACCCGCACACGGTGGCGATGGCGGCCAAATTCGAAACCGAGCAAGGGAAAACCGACTACCGCAAACGCAAGTGGATTGCCGAGCCACCGAACGGCTGGATAAAGAGCGTCCTGGGATTCCGTCAGTTCAGCATGCGGGGGCTACACAAGGCGCAAGCCGAGTTCAAGCTCGTCTGCATGGCGCTGAATCTGCGCAGAATGGGCGCAATGCAGGCCTGCTGAGACAAAAACACCAGGAAAATTCGAATCTAAAGTCCAGCGACGGAGTTCGGTCTCCACCGAGCCACCGCCGACGCAGGTTGTGATGGACGTCGCCACCACATCCCAGCCAATTTGGCGATGGCAACGGTCAGGCCGAAGCCGCTGAAAAAGTTCTGCGGCCCAGACTCCTAGGGTTTGAGTCAGTGGGTCAGTTCGTTGGCCTTCACGTCCAAGTTCGATGCGATGGTTCAAGGCCAGACCAAGCTGGAGACAAAAAAGCCCCCGCTCAACAATCCTCCGGCTGCCGGGCCCTTGCAGACGAGCGCGCAGATCAGCGCTGTCGTCGCCTGCTTGAACCCGCCGAGCGAAGGCTTTCAAACCGAAAATGGTCTTTTTGAGGCGCGGCACAGGGCCGTCGTCCAGATTTGGGGGACGTCAATATTTCGGTGCGTGGGAATTCGAGCGCTCACGGGACGAATCGCTGCCGGTGGACGAGGGTCGCGGTCACAGGCCAGGGCGACGGCGATCTGTGCAGCACATGGGTTATTGATAGACTTGGCCTCAATGACCGAAAGCGCTAAACCCCACACTCCCGCCATGGCCCAGTATCTTGGGATCAAGGCGGAGTTCCCCGATACTTTGGTTTTTTACCGCATGGGCGACTTCTACGAGTTGTTCCATGCCGACGCGGAAAAGGCCGCGCGCCTGCTCGACATCACGCTCACCTCGCGCGGCCAATCGGGCGGGGTGCCGGTGATGATGGCGGGCGTGCCGTTTCATGCGATGGAGACCTATCTGGCACGCCTCATCCAGCAGGGCGAGTCGGTGGCGATTTGCGAACAGATCGGCGAAGTCACGGGCAAGGGACCGGTGGAGCGCAAGGTGGTGCGGGTGGTGACGCCGGGCACGCTCACCGACAGCGCGCTGCTCGGCGAAAAGAGCGAGTCTGTGCTGCTGAGCCTGCACCAGGGGTCGCGCCAGCGCTGTGGTCTGGCATGGATGAGCGTGACGCAGGGGTTGGTGCATCTGGCTGAATGCGGTAGCGACGAAGTCGAGACCTGGGTCGCGCACCTGGCGCCAAGTGAACTGCTGTACAGCGCGGACGTGACGAACGCGCTGGAGCAGCGTCTGAAGACGCTGAAGTTCTCTTCGTCGCTCTCGCTCACGCCACGCCCGCCCTGGCAGTTTGACACCGGCCTGGGTGTGACCAAGCTGTTGGCACAACTGCAGGCCGCAAGCCTCGATGCCTGGGGTGCGCAGGACTTGCCGCTGGCGCACGCGGCTGCCGCGGCTTTGCTGGATTACGCGGAGCACACTCAGGGCCGGGCCCTGTCGCACGTGCAAAGCGTGCAGGTGCAGCGCAGCGACGACTTTGTCGATCTGCCACCGAATACCCGGCGCAATCTGGAGCTCACGCAGACGCTGCGTGGCGAGGATTCGCCCACGCTGTTCTCGCTCTTGGACACGTGCATGACGGGCATGGGCAGCCGCAGTCTCAAGAGTTGGATGCTGCAGCCGCCGCGCGCGCGCACGCTTGCCAAGCACAGGCTGGAGGCGCTGGCGGCCCTGCGACTGGGACCCTGGGCCGAACTGCGCGAACGCCTCAAAGGCTGTTGTGACGTGGAACGCGTCACGGCGCGCACGGCCTTGCGCCAGGTGCGCCCGCGCGAACTGGTGGCGCTGCAACTCACACTGCAGCGCACGCTGACGCTGAGCCCGGCCTGTGAAGGACTGTCCGAGCTTTTGACGCAATTGGCCAGCGAGCTGCGTCCGCCGCGGGACTGTGCCGAGTTGCTGGTGCGCGCGATCGCGCCCGAGCCCGCCGCGCTGGTGCGCGACGGCGGCGTCATTGCCAGTGGTTTTGATGCCGAACTGGACGAACTACGCGGCATTGCAGACAACTGCGACGCCTTCCTGCTGGCGCTGGAAACGCGCGAGCGCGAGCGCACCGGCATTGCCAATTTGCGCGTGCAGTTCAACCGCGTGCACGGCTTCTACATCGAGGTGACACAGGGTCAACTGGACAAGGTGCCTGACGACTACCGAAGGCGTCAGACTTTAAAGAATGCCGAGCGCTACATCACGCCCGAGCTCAAGGCTTTCGAGGACAAGGCGCTGAGCGCTCAGGACCGGGCGCTGGCGCGCGAGAAGTGGCTGTACGAACAGGTGCTGGATCAGCTGCAGGCCTTTGTGCCACGCTTGAGCCTGTTGGCGCGCGCGCTGGCGTCTCTGGATGCACTGTGCGCGTTGGCCGAGAGGTCGCTCACGCTGAACTGGTGCGCGCCCGAGTTTGTAGCGCAACCCTGCATCGAGATCCGCCAGGGCCGTCATCCGGTGGTCGAGTCGCGGCTGCAGGAGCGCCCCAGCCATGGCGCCACCCGCAACTTCATCGCCAACGACACCACGCTGGGACCCAAGGCGCGCCTGCAGATCATCACCGGCCCCAACATGGGCGGCAAGTCTACTTATATGCGCCAGGTCGCGCTGATCGTGCTGCTGGCCAGCATGGGCAGCTATGTGCCCGCGAGCGCGTGCCGCCTCGGGCCCATCGATGCCATCCACACCCGCATCGGCGCCGCCGACGATCTGGCCAACGCCCAGTCGACCTTCATGCTGGAGATGACCGAGGCCGCGCAGATCTTGCACAGCGCCACGCCGCGCTCACTGGTGCTGATGGACGAGATCGGCCGCGGCACTTCGACCTTTGACGGCCTGGCGTTGGCCAGCGCCATCGCCAGCCAGTTGCACGACAAGACCCAGTCGTTCACGCTCTTTGCCACCCACTACTTCGAACTCACGCAGTTCCCGGCCGAGCACCATGCCGCCAAGAACGTGCACGTCAGCGCCGTGGAGGCGGGCGCGGACATCGTGTTCCTGCACGAAATCCAGAGCGGTCCGGCCAGCCGCAGCTACGGCATCCAGGTGGCCAAGCTCGCCGGTATGCCCGCGGCAGTGCTGCACCAGGCACGCCACGCGCTGCACACGCTGGAGACGCGCGCCAGCGAAACCCACGCCCAGGTGGACCTGTTTGCGCCGCCGCCCGTGTCCATGGTCGTGCAAGATAATGCGATGGAAGTGGCGCTCCAAGCGATCAACCCCGATGTCCTGAGCCCGCGTGAGGCGCTGGACGCGCTCTATGCCTTGAAGAAGCTGATGAACAGGGCGTAGCCGCGGATCTTTTTATGAAAAATTGCATCAATCCCTCCATGACACGTCACACCTTCCTCTTTTTGCTCCTGGCACTGGCGCTGACCGCGTGCAGCAAGGACCCGGCCAAGTCCGATAAAGCGGCGAGCACCGACGCCGCTGCCACGCTGCTGGTGGCGCCCCAGGACCTGATTGGCGTGCAGAACAACACCTTGAGTGCCGGCCCCACCATCACCGGCACCGTGCAGCCCCAGCGCCGCGCCGACCTGCGCGCCGAGGTCTCGTCGGTGGTGGTGCAGGTGCTCAAGGACAATGGCGACCGTGTGAAACGCGGCGACCTGCTGGTACGCCTGGACGACACCGCCATCCGCGACAGTTTGAGCTCGACGCAGGAAGCCCAGCGCGCTGCCGTGCAGTCCTATGAACAGGCCGAGCGCCAGTTGCAGCGGCTCAAGACCCTGCGCGAATCCGGCATGGCCTCGACCCAGCAGCTCGAAGACGCCGAGAACCGGCGCAACACCGCGCAAAGCGAGGTGGCGGCGGCCAAGACACGTGAAGTGCAGGCGCGCCAGCAGTTGCAGCACACTCTGGTGAGCGCGCCCTTTGACGGCATCGTGAGCGAGCGCAAGGTGTCGGCCGGCGACACCGCGCAGATCGGCAAGGAACTGCTCAAGGTGATGGACCCCACGAGCATGCGGCTCGAAGGACTGGTATCGGCCGACGCGGTGGCCGAACTCACCGTCGGGCAGGCCGTGGGTTTTCGCGTCAACGGCTACGGGGCGCAGGAGTTTTCTGGCACGGTCACGCGCATCAATCCAGCCGCCAATGCGAACACGCGGCAGCTCGAAGTGCTGGTGGAGTTTGCCGCCGGCAAACAGCCGCAACTGGCCGGCCTTTACGCCGAGGGCAATATCCAGGCCACGCGCCAATCCGCGTTGATGGTTGCGGCCACAGCGCTGGCCCGAGAGGGTGACAGGACCTTTGCCTGGCGCGTCAAGGATGGCGTGGTGCAAAAGATCAGCCTGGTTTTGGGCGAGCGCGATCCACGGCGCGGGGACTTCGTGCTGCGCGCAGGCCTGAGCGAGGGCGACCAGCTGATACGCAACCCCACTTCGGCGCTGAAAGACGGACAAAAGGTGCAGCTCACGGGCGGTGCCGCCGCCGCCCCGGCCAGCGCGCCAGCGAGCGCGGGTAAATAGCATGTTCCTGTCCGACTTCAGCATTCGCCGACCCGTGGCCATGGTGGTCATCATCATTGCGCTCATGTGCGTGGGCCTGCTGGCCCTCAAGAACCTGCGCGTGAACCAGATTCCCGACGTCGAGATGCCGGTGCTGGTGGTCAACATCCCCTACCCCGGCGCGTCACCGGAGACGGTGGAGCGCGAAATCATCCTGCGGGTGGAAAAATCACTGCAGAGCATCAGCGGCCTCTACCAGATCAGCTCCTATGCCGACGAGAGCAACGCCAGCATCGTGCTCCAGTTCAACTTCAAGAAAAACATGATCGAGGCCTCGGACGAGGTGCGCAATGCGATCGGCGCCGTGCGCTACAAGCTGCCCACGGAGATGCGCGAGCCGGTATTGGTGCGCATCGACCCGGCCGCCCAGCCCATCATGCAGATGGGGTTGTCGTCCAAGACGCTCTCGCATGCGGAGATTTCCCGCCTGGCTGAGGACGATCTCGCCACCCGATTTCGCGCGATCGAAGGTGTTGCCGCAGTGAACGTCAACGGCGCCCTGCGCCGCGAACTGAGCGTGCTGCTGCGCTCGGAAAAGCTGCGCGAGTACAACGTGTCGGTAAGCGAGGTCGTGGCCGCTTTGCGCGCGCAGAACACCACCTCGCCCGTGGGGCAGGTCAGGGGTCCGCTGGACGAACAAAGCATTCGCCTGGTGGGACGCCTCGAGTCGCCGCAAGAGTTCGAGCAGATCGTGCTGCGTCGCCGCGGCAACGAGATCGTGCGCCTGGCGCAGGTGGCCAGCATCGTCGACGGCTTTGCCGAAATCGGGGGCTTCAGCATGCGCAACGGCTTGCCCAACGTCGGCATCACGGTCACCCGCACGCGCGACGCCAGCACTGTGGGCGTGGCCAACAAGGTGCGCGATTTGGTGAAGGAGGTGAACAAGACGCTGCCGCCGGGGACGACGCTGCAGATGACACGCGACGGCGGCGAAGAGGCACAGAGCAACCTGGACAACGTGATTCATTCCCTGGTGTTTGGCGCGGTGCTGACGATCTTTGTGGTTTATGCTTTTCTCAATTCCTGGCGCTCCACGCTCATCACCGCGTTGAGCCTGCCCACTTCCGTGATTGCCGCCTTCATCGCCGTGTGGCTGTGTGGCTTCACGCTGAACTTCATGACGCTGTTGGGGCTGTCTTTGGCCATTGGCGTGCTCATCGACGACGCGATCGTGGTGCGCGAGAACATCGTGCGCCACATGGCCAACGGTGCAGACCGGCTCACGGCGGCGCGCGCGGGTACGGCCGAGATCGGCCTGGCCGTGGCGGCCACCACCTTTTCCATCATCGCGGTGTTCATTCCCGTGGCCTTCATGGGCGGTGGTGCGGGTGAATGGTTCCGGCCCTTTGCTTTGACTGTCGCCAGTTCGGTGTTGGTGAGCCTGTTCATCTCGTTCACCCTGGACCCGATGCTGTCGGCCTATTGGGGTGACCCCGTAGGTCTGCACGCGCAGCCTCGCCATGGCCTGGGTCGCCTGCTGGCGCGCTTCAACGACTGGTTTGACCATCAGGCCAACCGCTACGGCCAGGTCATTGCCTGGGCCCTGCAACATCGCCGCTCCATGGCATTCATCGCGGCCTTCAGTTTGATCGCGGCACTGGGGCTGCACTTCAAGTTCGGTGGCTCCAGCTTCCTGCCCGTGTCTGACAACAGCACGGTTGCGATCGAAGTGCGTACGCCTTCGAGCGCGAGCCTGGAATTCGCCAGGCTCAAGGTGGAGCAGGCCGCAAGCCTGGCGCGCAGTACCAAGGAAGTGGTGGCGACCAACAGCAATATTCATCCCGGCGGTGGCCGCATCTATGTCGACATCGGCAAGAGCACCGCGCGCCAGCGCTCGGCCAGCGCCATTGGCGCCGAACTGCGTCAGAAAATGGCGCGGCTGGTGGGCGCTGAATACGTGGTGCTGGAGGACCTGAGTAACGGCACGCGCAAACCCGTGCAGATTCAGTTCTCCGGTCCCGATGCGCGTCGCCTGATGGAAATCACCACGGCCTATATGGAACAACTGCGCCAGGTGCCGGGGGCCGTGGACGTGGGACTGTCCGAACTGGACCCCAAGGATGAGCTCAAGATCGAGCTCAACCGTGGCCTGGCCAATTCCCTGGGCATTTCCGTGGCCGACGCCGCGCAGGCGTTGCGCGTGGCCTTTGCCGGCGTGGAAGTGGGCGACTGGGTCGACCCCACGGGTGAGGCGCGTGACGTGGCCGTGCGCTTGCACCCGGACGACCGCGTCAGCGCCGCCAACATCGAACACCTGCCGATTGCCGTGCTTGGCGCCGACATGATGGTGCCCCTGAGCCAGATCGCCACCATCACGATGGGCAAAGGTCCGGCAAAGATCGAGCATCAGGATGGCAAGCGCGTGATTTCCGTGTCGACCAATGTACAGGGTCGCTCCGCCGGCGAGGTCACGGCCGATGCCATGAAGCTGGCCGAGAAGATCTCCTTCCCGGCCGGTTACGGTATCGAACTGGGGGGCACGGCGCGCGACCAGAAGGAGTTGTTCACTGAAATGGGAATCGCCCTGGTCATGGGGATCGGCCTCATGTACTTGATTCTGGTGATCCAGTTCGGCTCGTTCACCGCGCCCGTGGCGGTGATGTTGTCTTTGCCCTTGAGCCTGATCGGCGTGGTCATTGCGTTGCTGCTCACGGGCAGCACGCTCAACCTGATGAGCTTCATCGGCGTCATCATGCTTATGGGTCTGGTGGCCAAGAACGCGATCCTGCTGCTGGACTGCGCACGCAAGGAGGAGGCCACGGGTAGCGCCCGCGAGGACGCGCTGATGCACGCCGGACGCCTGCGCCTGCGTCCGATCCTGATGACCACCTTTGCCCTGATCGCCGGCATGATGCCGGTGGCCATCGGTCTGGGTGAAGGGGCTGAGTTTTACCGCCCGCTGGCGATTGCCATCATTGGCGGCACCATCACCTCCACCTTGTTGACCCTGTTGGTTGTGCCCACCTTTTACGACAGCATTGAAATTTCAAGGGATCGCGCTTTTGCCAAGTATCAAGCCCGGGCCGCGTTGCGCCATCCGTTTCTGGCCTTTGTCCAGACCCTGATGGAGGCACTGCTGGCGCTGCTGCTGTTGCGCTGGCTTTACCGCGCGCGCAAAACGGCGAAGAAGTGGATTGGGCAGATATGGCTGGCAGTGGCCTCGCTTACCAATTGAGCACAAGATAGTCGGGCGCATCGGCCATGGCGAATGGCGCCCGTGCTTGCCTCGCGGCGTGAGTTGACATGAAATGTCGATCGTGCTGTTACAAAGCGACACAGTTTTGCGTAACTGATTTGACGACATGGCGAACTTAAGACCCCTTTTATAGGACTATCCGAGGTCGGTTGAATCCTTACAATGGACGGGATGCCCCAGGACATCGGGTGGGGCTTGGCTCCACCCAAGGTAGCCACCGACGAACCACAGGAATATGCAATCGTCCTCAGCCACAGAGTCGGCCCCTACATCCGCACACAAGAATGTGCGCGCTGTGTCGCGCAAGCTCAATGCGCAGATGGTGACCTACTTTTCCCAGCACGAAAACGAATTGCTCAGTCTGCTGCGCCAGCGCGTGCTGGATTTTTCCCTCGGCGGCGTGCGCCAGACCTCGGCCCAAAGCTGGACGTGGAAACAACTCCGCGATTTTCTTGACACCGACCCGGCTGCATTCAAGACCCAGTTTCACAGTGCGCTGGAAAAGAGTTTGGACCAGGAGGTGCAGGCGGTATTGCGCGGCAGCGCTTTGCCGGATGTTCCCGGCGCCAAAGCCGAGCTCAAGTCCGAGCAGTTAAGCCTGTCTCTGATGAATGTTTCGGACCTGGACCTGAAACTCTCGCAGGCTCGCGCGGCCCAGCTTTTCAATGCCCGCTACGAAGACATAATGGTGAAGTTGACACTGCGCTTGCGCTCCTTGTTTGGCGTTGAAGCCGCCAGCATGCAGTCCAATCCCTACCGGCCTGAAATACTGGTGAACGCATTCACGCAGGCGCTCATAGCTTGCAGATTCAAAGAAGAGGATGCCGTGAACGCATTGCGGGCGTTCACACCCGACTCCTGCCTTGATTTGACCCCCCTTTACGCCGAGTTGGAAGCGATCTTGATCCGGTCGGGGGTCAGCAGCGTGTCCCATAGGGTTCTGAAATCCGGCATTGAAGCTCGCGGCAGCGCGGCTACGGGCCCAGGCGAGGCAAGCGCTCATTCCGGCTTTTCGCAAAGCGGCATGCAAACCTCTTATCCGGGAGGAGTGGCCAGCGGCTGGGCGCCTGGCTATGCGGATGGTGGCTATCCCTCTGGCGCGGGCATGTCCTCGGGCTACATGGAGGGCTTTCCCGGCGGCTATCAACCGGGTCTTGCCCGCGGGTTGCACCCGGGCAGTACAGGCGGCGGACCCCTGACGGGTCACGGCCAAGGTTATGGCAGCGGCGAGAGCCACTGGCCACCGGTGGTGCAGGCCCGGGCCTTCCTGCAAAAGTTGTACGTGGATAACCTGGCCGCAGGCATGGCGGTTCCCGAGGGCGCGACGATGGACTCGGGGCAGGCCCGATCTTGGCTGAGCGCTGCTTCGGAGCCAGGGTTCGGGGTGGTGCCGATTCAGCCCTATCTCCTGCGCTACCTTGAGGAACTGCACGGCAACGTGCTTCAGTCCCTGTCGTCTCAGGACTTGGACATCGACCTTGGCCTGGACCTCGATCTCAGCCAAGGCGACCCCAACGTGCTGCGCAAGATGCGCGCCGACGAAGAAATTCGCAATGCCGAGGAGTTTGATCGAGGCACTGTTGACGCCCTGGCCGAAGTCTTTGAATTCGTGTTTTCTGATCCCACTATCGCCTCGCACCTCAAGGTGGTGATTGGCCGACTGCAGATTCCCGTACTCAAGGCGGCCTTGATGGACCGCAATTTCTTCTTCTCTCAGAACCATCCGGCGCGCAAGCTGGTGGACGCGCTGGCGGCGGCGGCAATGGCCTGGTCCGTGGAAAAAGGGTTGGACGACCCGCTCTGTTTGCAAATTGAAGCCACCGTCAAACGCATCCTGACCGAGTTCGACCAAGACTTGGCGCTTTTCAACGAGGTGCTGCTCGAATTCGAGGAGTTTTTGACACAAGACGAGCGGCGACTCAAACAGCAGGTGCAACCACTTGCCAACGCGCAGGAGGCCGAAGAAGCACTGGAGGCAGCGCGCGCACAAGTCGATGCCATGCTGCGCGAACGCATCGCCACGCTGGCGGCCAACCACGAGAAGACCCTGTTCCTGCTGCCATTTCTCACCAATCAATGGCGCGAGGTGTTGGCGCAAGCCTACGTGCATCACGATTCGCAGCCCGATGCCTGGACGCAATTGTTGACCACCACCGACCAGTTGATATGGTCCACCCAGCGCAAAAACAACAGCGAAGAACGGCGTGAGCTGGTGACCGTGTTGCCCAAACTGGTGCGGCAACTCAATGCCAGCCTGGATGCGCTGGAATGGAGTGGGGACGAACGTGAAACCTTTACCCGACGCCTGATCGCAACGCACATGAACGCCATCCGGTCTGTGCCAGACCCGAGCCAGGAGTCGGAGTTTGATTCGCAGGACTTGCGCGCGGGCGATGAAGCCGTGCTGAAGTTGGATCTGCGCATCGCCTCGGCACAGGAAACAGAGCCCGAGTCGCTCGTTCCCAAACTGCCGGAGTTTGAGCGCGGCATGTGGTTCGAATTTTTGGACGAAAGCGACCTCAGCCGACGCTACCGCTTGACCTGGATCAGCCCCCAGCGCCGGCGATTTCTGTTCACAAATCGGGAAGGGTTCGAGGCGTTTGTGCGATCTGAGCGTGAACTGAAACAACTGCTGCTTGACGGTCAACTCAGAACATTACCCAGCGAGCCTCTGGTTGCCCGTGCCATTGACCATATCCTGGCGGCTTCCGATGTTCCTGTAGTGGCGTGAGCCCGTACCGCCGAATTCCGAATTGATTCCACGGAGATGAGCCCTCGCCCCCCTGTCACACCATTGGCGTCAGCACCCAGGGCCGAAGCCCAGGTGCGCGCCCTCATGCGCAATCTGACCGCCAAGACCCTGACCTATTTTGGCCGAAACGAGGTCGAGCACTTGCGCCTGATGAGTGAGAATTTGCTCAATATGGCGCAAGAAGTCGGCACCCACACGGCTACTGAAAGTTACCGCTGGCGCTCCGTGAGTTTTTTGCTGGAAAAGCAGACCGTAGCGCCAATCAGCACCTACCAGGACGCTCTGAAAGAGACCTTGCAGGAAGAAGTCCGGCTGGCGCAACTGGCTCGACCCGAAGCGCAAGCTGCCGGTTCGACCCAGGCCAATGCGCTCGACGGAATGACGCTGACGCTGATCGATGCGAGCGAAATGGATCAACTGCTGTCACTCGATCAGGTGGCTCGGCGCTTCAATCAGCACTGTGAAGCCGTGCTGCAGACACTCAACGAACGGTTGGGAACACTGTTGTTTGGTGATGTGATACCGCTCTCGGGCAATCCGTTTCGACCCGAGGTGCTGGTGCGCGCGCTCATGCTGGGTTGGAAGCGAAGCGGTTTTGACGATCAGGTCTGCAGCGATTTATTGAGATCACTCGCGCCTCAGCACAGTCTTGACCTGAAACCCCTGTACGAGGACATGAACTCAGCGCTGGCGCAGGCGGGGGTGGCATCGGTCAAGCCCACGCACCGCATCCGAAAGTCCGCCGACGTGGAAAGCGGCTTTGCCAACCCGTCGGAGCGAGGCGTGCTCGGATCGACTCAGCCCAGCACGGGCTACGGCGCCTTTTCGAACAGCGCCCAGAATTCGGGTCAAAGCGGCTATGGCGACTTCATGCACAGCGGGAGCGCTGCGAGCTACGGAGCTGAACCGGCGTCATCGGCCACCGCGCACGAAGTGGGTGGGGCGACACGTGCGCCGGGCGCTTTCGGTCATGCTCGCCTGGCGCCATTGGGACATAACATCGCCGCGCAAGCGCGCCAGTTCTTGCAGCGGCTCGGCTTCACTCACGCCAGCGGCGCAGCCCAGGGTGAAAGTGCACCGGCCATCATTGGCGTCCCGACAGACCCGGGCCTGATGGGCTATCTGGGTGGCCTGCAGGCCAATGGCGGTGCGGAATTCATCCATGGCGGGGGCGATACCTTGGACCCCATGGGGCACAACGTGCTGCGTCGCATGCGCGAGCATGAACAGGTCAAGCAGGCACCCGAAATCGACCGGGGTACGGTGGATGCGCTGGCCGAAGTGTTCGACTATGTGTTTGCCGATGCCAGCATACCGGCGCAACTCAAACTGGTGATTGCACGGCTGCAAATACCTGCGCTCAAGGCGGCGATGATCGACCGCGAGTTCTTTCGTTCTGAAAATCATCCGGCGCGCAAGCTGATCGACGCCCTGGCGCAGGCTTCGATGACGTGGAGCGTGGACAAGGGCGAACAGGATCCGCTGTACCTTCAAATCGAGAGATCGGTGCGTCGCGCCCAGGATGAATTTGAAGATGACCTTGCGCTTTTCAACGACCTGCTGCTGGAGTTTGCAGAGTTTCTTCGGCAGGCGGAGCAACAGGCCCAGACCCACATCGACCCCGTCACCCAAGCGGAGCAGGCGGACGAATCGCTGGCCCTGGCCCGGGCCCATGCCGACGAGGTAGTGCATGCCAGAATCAGCGCCTTGCCGCCGCCAACGCCGCTGGCTTCGCTGTTGCTGCCGTTTCTGACGCGCCAGTGGCGCGAGGTGCTGGCGCGGGCCTGGCTGAAGGTGCAGAGTCAGCGCGAGGCCTGGAATGGCGCACTGACCACGATGGATCAACTGATCTGGTCAACTCAACCGCAAACGGTGGCGGTCGAACGCCGCCAGAGAGACCCGGTATTGACGCCGCATCCCCAGGAGCGGCGCCAATTGATGCGCGTGCTGCCGGACCTGATCCGCAATCTCGATTCGGGTCTTGACTCAATCCGCTGGAGCGGCAAGGGGCGCGAAGATTTCATGACCGGACTCATGGAACTGCACATGCACGCGGTGCGCACCGCGCCGCCGACGCCCGAAGAGATTCAGCGACGCGCCGCTGAAGCGCAAGCCGGTGAGGAAGCCTTGCGCGCCCTGGATGCAAGGGTGGCGCAAATGCAAAGCCTCCCCAGGGATGAGTTCGCGCTCCAGGCGCAGGCGCTTGCGCGCGGCACGTGGTTTGATTATCTGAACGAACACAGCCAGCTGCACCGCTGCCGTTTAAGTTGGATCAGTCCGAAACGCACGCGGCTGCTGTTCACCAACCGCGAAGGCTTCGAGGCTTTCGTGCGCACCGAACTGGAAGTGACGGAACTGCTGCGCGAAGGCCGTCTCACCGAAATCGATCAGGCCCCGATCGTCGGTCGGGCGCTGGAAAAATTGATGTCCTGAGAGCTTGCGGGACAGACCAAGAGTTACGCGAAGCGAACTTTGCTCTGTCCTCAACCGATCAGGGGTGTTTTGCGGGACAGACCAAGAGTTACGCGAAGCGAACTTTGCTCTGTCCTCAACCGATCAGGGGTGTTTTGCGGGACAGACCAAGAGTTACGCGAACACGCCGGCCGTCTCCTGCATGCGCTCAGACACCTCGCCCAGATGGTGCAGGCTGTCACCAAACTCGATTTCCAGCTGTGTCAAGCGTTTGAAGTAGTGGCTCACAATGTACTCGTCGGTGACGCCGATGCCGCCATGCAACTGCACTGCCTGCTGCCCGACCCAGCGCATGGATGCACCCAATTGCACCTTGGCACGGGCGCTCGCCATGCGCCGCTCGGGCGCGGCGGTTTGCAGTTTCAGACTGGCGTAATAGCTCATGCTGCGCGCCAGTTCGAGCTGCATCTTCATGTCGGCCACGCGGTGGCGCAGTGCCTGAAAGCTGCTGATGAGCACGCCAAACTGCTTGCGCGTGTTCATGTAGTCCACGGTCATGGCCAGGGTCTGATCCATCACTCCCACGCCTTGTGCGCAGTTCGCGGCGATGCCGATGTCCACAGCGTGCTCCAGCGCTGCCAAGCCATCCAGGGTCAGCAACTCCGCGGGCGTGTCGCTGCAGCACAAATCAGCGGCGCGACTGCCGTCCTGCAGGCCGTAGCCGCGCGTCGTGACACCTGGGGCACTTGCCTGCACCAGGAACAGGGCCAGCTTGCCGTGCGCCATCGCCGGCACGATGAAGGCGTCAGCCTGGTCACCCGCGGGAACGACATTCTTGAGCCCATTCAGAACCCAGCCGGCGCCGCCCGGCGTGGCGGTGGCTTCGCATTGCTCAAGTCGGTAGCGCGCCTTGCGCTCCTGCTGCGCCAGCACCACCAGACTCTCACCGCTGGCGATCTTGCCCAGCCAGGCTGCCCGCAATTCCGGTGGGGCGTAGCGGGCCAGCAGCACTGACGCCATCAGCGTCTGTACCAGGGGTTCAAGCACCATGCCGCGCCCCAGTTCCTGCAGCACCACCATGCCCTCGATCGCACCCATACCCATGCCACCGTGTGCTTCGGGCACATACAGGCCGCACAGGCCGAGTTCGGCCATCTCACCATAAGCCTCGCGTGAAAACCCGCCCGCCGCGACGATGCCGCGCCGGCGTTCGAACGTATAGCCCTTGCTCACCCACTTGGCGCAAGCATCGCGCAACTGTTCCTGATCATCACTAAAGTCAAAGTCCATCGTTCTCTCCTTCGTCTGCATTCGTTGTGTCTGTTTTCATCATGCTGGAGCCCCCTCGCGGACGGGACTCGGGGGAGTCGTGCGTACGTTTTGACGCGGAACATCACGACTCAGCTTGTGCGGGCGTCAGCCCAGCACAAACTGAGCGACGATGTTCCGCTGCACTTCGTTCGATCCGCCGTAAATCGTGGTCTTGCGCAAGTTGAAATAGGTCGACGCCAGTGGCGCGCACTGCACGTCGCCTCCGGGGAAACCGCCCAATCTGGCGGGCGCAGCCAAGTCGCCCTGCCAACCCGCTTCCATCGCGTCGAAGATGAAGGGCAGGCTGTAGGGGCCGGCCGCGAGCATCATGAGTTCGCTGTAGCGCTGCTGGATTTCGCTGCCGCGAATCTTGAGCAGGCCCGCAATGTCCAGCGACTGCTTGCCCGATTTTTCAGCCGACAGCACGCGCAACACCAGCATCTCCAGTGCGATCACGTCCACTTCGAGTTTTGCGATTTCGTCGCGAAAGCGCAGCGCCTCGGCACCACCCGTGGCCACTTCCCACAAGCCTTCGGCCTTGGCGATGCGCTTGACGCGTTCGAGCTCGCGCTTGGCGCGGTTCACATCGGCAATGTTGGTGCGCTCGTGGCTGAGCAGATGCTTGGCGTAAGTCCAGCCCTTGTTCTCTTCGCCGATCAGATTTTCAATCGGCACTCTCACGTTGTCGAAGAACACCTCGTTCACTTCGCATTCGCCGTCCAGCAGTTTGATGGGACGCACCGAGACGCCCGCAGACTTCATGTCGATCAGCAAAAAGCTGATGCCTGTTTGCGGCTTGCCCTCGGTGCTGGTGCGCACCAGGCAGAATATCCACTCGCCATACTGGCCCAGCGTGGTCCAGGTCTTTTGCCCATTCACCAGGTAGTGGTCGTCCTGGCGTTCGGCCCGGCACTTGACCGAGGCCAGATCGGAGCCCGAGCCCGGCTCGCTGTAGCCCTGGCTCCACCAGACTTCGCCGCTGGCGATGCCCGGCAAGAAGCGCTGCTGCTGTTCGGCGTTGCCAAAAGTCATGATCACTGGCGCCACCATCACCGGACCAAAGGGTATGACGCGCGGCGCACCGGCGAGCGCACATTCCTCCTCGAACAGATGCTTTTGCACGGCGTTCCAACCCGGGCCGCCAAAAGCCTGGGGCCAGCCCCAGCCCAGCCAGCCCTTCTTGCCCAAAATCTTGGCCCAGCGCTGCATGTCGTCGCGGCTCAGGCGCAACGCGCTGTGCACCTTGTGCGAAATGTCGGCTGGCAAATTCGCCCGCACCCAAGCGCGGACATCATTGCGAAACTGTTGCTCTTCGGGTGTGAAACTCAAGTCCATTTATCAATCTCCTGCTGATGGATGTCGGGTTACGCTGCGCCAAATTTCACGCTATTGATTCTTCTGGAATTCGCGACAGCGCTCGATGCAAGCCTGTCGTCATTGCGCGCACAGCGCGGCAATCCACGCTGGCGAGCGACAGCAGAAGTCATGGATTGCCACGGCCTGCGGCCTCGCAATGACGGTAGCTCTGGTCATCAAGTTCGAGAATCTCATTAAGCTCACCCGCAACGCCTGCATTCAGGCTGTTTTTAGCACGTGCGTGCTAATCAATCTGTCCGGGCGGTGACAACGGCGCAGCCACTCCGAGTTCGGCGCACAGGGATTGGACCGTGGCGCGAAGCAATCGCACCTCATCCTCCAGTGTATTCACGCGCTGCATCAGTTCTGTCGCCTGTGTCGGGTCGCCCTGCAGTGCGGCAGCGGTGGACGCCAGCGCCGCGTGCTCGGCACCGCACAGCAGGTGGGCCCAGCGCTGCTCGCGCGCGCCAGGCGCCCGCGCCAGCTTCACCACAAGAGGCCCGCCCTTTTCCGGCGCGCGCTCCTGCAGTTCGTCCAGAAAACCTTCAACCGAAGAAATGTCGGCAAAGCGGTACCAGCGCTCGGTATTAAGGCGCAACTCGGCTGCGGTTTGGGGCCCGCGCAACATCAACAGGCCCAGCAACACAGCGGACTGCTCCGGCACGCCGTAGGCGCGCTGGAAATTGTGCTCGTAACGGGTGGTGCGCTGACCGCTGGCCTCGCGCACCACGCCCGTCTGCTTGAGCGCGTCCAGCGCCTGCTGCGCTTGCGACTCGTCCACATTCATCACCGGATCGCGGCTGGACTTCTGGTTGCAGCCGCTGAGCACGTTGTTCAGCGTGAGCGGGTAGCTGTCGGGCACGGTGCGCGCCTTCTCCATCAGCGTGGCCAGCACGCGTGCTTGCAGGACTGTCAAAATCGGCAGGGTCATAGAAACATTTTCCTCATGAAGAACATCGTCATTCTGATTTCTGGTGCGGGCTCCAACATGGCCACGATTATCCAGGCGGCGCAGCGCGAACACTGGCGCGAGCGCCTGGGCGCACGCGTTGCCGCAGTTATCAGCAACCGGGTCGATGCCCGCGGTCTGACGCAGGAACTTGGCGTCCCCACCCAGGTAGTGGACCACAAGGCCTTCGCCACGCGCGAGGCCTTTGACGCGGCACTACAACAGACCATCGACGCGTACCAGCCCAGCCTGGTGGTGCTGGCCGGATTCATGCGCATCCTGACTCCGGGCTTTGTGCAGCACTACGAAGGCCGGCTCATCAACATCCATCCGTCGCTGCTACCAGCGTTCACGGGTCTGAACACGCATCAACGCGCGCTCGACGCGGGCTGCAAAGTGGCTGGTGCCAGCGTGCACCGCGTCACCTCGGAACTGGATCACGGCGAGATTTTGGCGCAGGCCGTGGTTCCGGTGGTGGCGGGCGACACTGCGGACACATTGGCGGCGCGCGTGCTCAGTCAGGAACACATCATCTACGCGCAGGTGATTGCGCGGCTGCTACAGGACGAAATGCGGTAATTCGCCACCGACGGGCGCTCACGTCATGTCATTCGGAATCTTCTGAAAGCGTGGCCGCACCACGCCGTCCACCAACACCGTCTCACTGAACATCGCCGTTGGCCGCACCCACAGACCGCGCTGCCCATACAGCGCCCGGTACAGCGTCATGGACGACAGGTCTTCCGAGTGCCGAACCGTGTTCAGAACCTCATACAAATTGCCCTTGTAGTGGCGGTACAAACCGGGCTCGGTTTCGGACAGGGGAGGCAGCACAGTATTCATGGGTGCATTGTAGGAAAGTAACGCAGCAGCGGAAAACCCTGCCACAATCCGGGCGCTCCAGAGGCCCACCTACCCCAGCCATACCAGCGAGCGAAAACTACAGTGTCCCGAATCCTGGATTCCTTCAAACCGTTGCGCTTGGGCACGCTTTCACTGCTGGTCTGTACTTTGGCACGGGCTCAGTCGGGCACCGATACGGGCGCGGCCGCAGCGCCGGCCAAGGCGCAAAACACCTTGGCCACCGTGGAAATCAGCGCCAGCGCAGACCGGTACGACGCGCGCCGCTTTGACACTGCCGCCAAGATCGTCGTGACCCAGGAGGAGATCGTCAAATCCGGCGACACCACGCTGGCCGATGTACTCAAACGCCTGCCCGGCATCACTGTCAACGGCGGCAATGCCGGACGCGCTGGGGGAGAAATCCGCATGCGCGGCCTGGGCGCGGGCTATACGCAGATTCTTTTGAACGGCGAGGCCGCGCCCCCCCGGGTTCACGCTGGACTCGCTGTCGCCCAGTCTGATCGAACGCATAGAGGTCGTGCGCGCGGCGAGCGCCGAGTTCAGCACCCAAGCCATCGCCGGCACCATCAATATCGTGCTCAAGACCAAGGTGGTTGCGGCTCAGCGCGAGCTCAAAATCACATCGGAAGGATCCAATGCCTTCAAAGCTTCAGCGCTCGATCTGCAGGTCTCGGACAAGCTCAAGCAACTGTCCTACACGCTGGGCGTCAATCTCAGAATGGGTTCTTTCAATCAGGATTCTTCGCAGCGGGACGATGGCACGGATGCTTTGGGTCAACCCAGCTTGCTGCGCCAGGATAGCTCCCACGAGGACGGAAAATTTGCCTCCGCGTCGCTGTCGCCCAGGCTCATCTGGAACTTGAGCGACGGCGCTACGCTGACATCCCAAACATTGCTCAATCTGAATCATTCGCATCGACAGGGGACGAACCACTGGGCCGCACAGATCGGGCCGCTGCCGCCCTATCCCATAGACCTGACGCAGTACCGCTCCGGCTTCGATCTTCTTCGCACCGATTTGAACTGGGTGCGTAAATTGGCAGACAGTGGCAAGTTCGACGTCAAGCTGGGGTTGAACGCGAGCCGTCGCGATTCGAATTTCGACGAGCAGGGCTTCGATGCGAGCCGGCTCCAGACACTGGACAGCAACACCCTGGCCACGGCCCACGATCGCGGCGCGACCCTGGTTGGAAAATATTCCACCCCCTTTGCCGACGAGCATACGCTGACCGGCGGCTGGGATGGCGCCAGCACGAGGCGCAGTGAGCAGCGCGTCGAGAGCGATCGGCCCATTCCCGGCTATGCGCCCAACGACAGCGCTGAGAGCTACAGCGCAGTGCTGAATCGGCTGGCACTGTTTACACAGGACGAATGGAGCATCACGCCGAAATGGTCGCTCTACCTGGGTCTGCGCTGGGAAACCTTGGACACCCGCAGCCAGGGCAATACCTTTGACGCGGTGCGCAATCGGTCCAGCGTATGGAGCCCGCTGTTCCAGACACTGTGGAAGTTTCCCGGCAGCCAGAACGACCAGATCCGCTTCGCCCTCACGCGCAGCTACAAGGCGCCGGGCATCAACCGCCTGATCCCGCGCCGCTACACCAATGCCAACAACAGCTCCGTGACGCCCGACTTCCAGGGCAACCCCGCCCTCAAGCCCGAACTGGCCACCGGAGTTGATTTGGCATACGAGCATTTTTTCGCTGAAGGCGCGCTGCTGAGCGCGTCGGTTTATCGACGCCAGATTGACGATTTCACCCACAATAATGTGAGTTTGCTGGGTGGTCGGTGGGTCTCCATGCCGATCAACGATGGCCGAGCGCAGACGCATGGCTTGGAGCTGGAAGCGAAATTCCCATTGCAACTGTTTTATAGACAGGCTCCCGCCCTGGAGCTGCGCGTCAATCTGGCGCGCAACGGGTCCGCAGTGGACGGCGTTCCCGGTCCGAACAACCGCATCGCCGACCAGACTCCACTGTCGGGCAATGTGGGCCTTGATTACAAAGTGACTGCAGCATTCAACTTCGGTGGCAACTTCACCTACAAGAGCGGCGGCCCGATCCGCATCTCGGACAGCAGCAGCAGCTACAGCAGCATCAAGCGCGAAATGGACGTGTACGGGCTGTGGAAATTCGATGCCAAGCACCAGTTGCGGCTGTCGGCTGCGAATCTGCTGGCCCAACCCTACACCTCAGTGGCCCAGTACGCAGATGGCAGCGGTAGCCTGCGCAGCACTTCGATCTACCCTTACAGCGCTACCCTGCGCGCGACTCTGGAGCTGAAACTCTAAGCCCGCGTTCGGCCCCGTTCGTACGGGTCCTTGGCGTGGTTCGCGCTGTGCACCAGTGCCAGGCATGGAAGCAGCAGTGGTTGCAGCAGCAACACGCCGTGACTTGATCTTTCCCCTCAGACCTCGATGCCGGGCTTGTAGTCGGCGTGATCCACCGTGTTCCAGCGCGTGACGCAGCTCGCAAGAATCAGCGCCAGCAATCCGCTGAAGCTGACTTCCAGCCAGTCGTGCAGCCAATCGTTGCCAAACGCGCCAAACAGGCTGGCGCGAAAGGTCTTGATGACCCAGGTGAAAGGCAGCCAGTCGTGCACCGTCTGGAAGAAGTCACCCGTGAGTTCGATCGGCATCACGCCCCCACCTGCGGCCAATTGGATCGTGAGCAGCAGCACCGCGAAAAGTTTTCCGGCGTCACCGAAGGCGCGCAGCAGCAGATAAACGATGGCCAGAAAGGCCTGACCCGCGACCAGCATCGACAGTGCAAAATGGGCCAGATTCGGCACGGCGATGCCCAAGCCGTACAGCAGCATCAGTAGCGTCAGCAGCGTCTGCAGCAGCACGATCAGCGCCGGCACGGCAAACTTGCCCAGCGTCTTGGCGACGGTCGAGGCCTGCTCGTGCTCGCGCGTGAGCACGCCCGCCTTGAATACGAACACCGACATGGCCGCGCCCAGCCACAGAGCCATGGCCACCATATTGGGCGCGAAGGCGCTGCCGTTATTGGCCACTGGAGCCAGCACTTCCAGCGTTGGCTCCACCGAGTCCGCCAGACCGCGGGCGCTGCCGGCCATTGTCCCGGGCGACGCCGGCAGGAAGGCATCGACCATGGCAATGCCCGAGCGCAACCTGGCCGCGGCCTTGGACAGGTCTTCACCGCCGCGGCCAAAGGCATCCAGGCGCGTGCTTTCGGGCAGCTTCTCGGACATCGCGTGCACGCCCGCGCTCAGGGTGCCCATGCCGTCGATGAGCTTGCCCGTGGCGTCCTCGATCCGGGCGCCGCCGCGCTGCAGCCGTGCATTGGCATCGAGTGCCAGGGTCAGGCCTTCAGTCAGTTTGCTGCCGCCTGCTGCGAGTTCGCCCGCGCCCGCGGCAATCTTTTCGCCGACAAATGGGACGGCGGCCGTTTGCTCCTGCATCTCGCTTGCACCCTCCGTGAGCTTGCGTGAACCCGCCTGCATTTGCTCCAGCCCGGCGCCCAATTCGCGCTGACGCAGATTCAGGCGCTTGGTGCCGGCGCGCAGCGCCTCCAGCTCTGCGTCGGTGGGCAATTTGGCTTCGAGCTCGCGCACGCCCGAACCCACCTGCTTCAAGCCACCCGCCAGTTGCCCCGCCGCTGCCTTGTATTTCCCGAAGCCGTCGTTCAGCGTGTCTGCGCCGGCGCGCAACTGCGCCACGCCGGCCTTGAGCCGGGCCAGGCTCTTACCCGAGCCGTCGGTGGACACCAGCACCTGCTCCCAGCGTTTTTCATTCAAGGCCTCGTTCACCTGATGCCCGAGTTCGGCCGCAAAGCGGCGCGCAAAGCCAGCTGCCGCATAGTTGTTGCCTTCGGAAAGAATCACGGTGACCCTGCCGGCGCCGGGCTGAACGCCGGGCAAGGCGCTGGAACTGAAGTCCGCCGGAATGATGACGGCAAAGGCCAGACGGCCCTGCTCCACGGCGCTGCGTGCGCTCTGGACATCGTTCATGCCGAGGTAGCGGAAGGCACCCTGTTTGATCAGATCCGTCGACAATTCCGCGCCCACGTTGTTGCTGCGGCCGTTGTAGTCGAAGCCCTGATCCAGATTGACGATGCCCACCGGCAGCGTGTTCGTCTTGGCGTTCGGGTCCCACACGCTGGAGAGGTAGATCAGCGCATAGATTGCCGGAACCATGGCGATCGCGAGCGTGGCCAACACCAGTTTGGGGAAGCGTCGGTACAGTTGCAACTCGGTTCTGACGATGCGCCAGGTCGAGTGCAAAAAACGGATGCTGGCGCTGGATCGGCTCATGGACGTATTGTGCTTTATGACAACAGGCCGGTCCCTACCGTCGGATAGCGCAGGCGCAGGCGCAGTTCGCGCTTCAGGCGCCGGTTGTCCATGCGTCGCGACTCGCTCATGAAGCTCAGCAACAGCAGCGGCAGTGACCCCTGCGCCGTGGCGCGCGGCACACGCGGCGGTCGCGTCAGACCATACAGATCGGCCGCAAGATCGAAGTAGTCGCCCATCTTGAGATCAGAGTCATCGTTCACGTTGATCACGCGTTGCGGTTTGCCGCGCCACAAGGCGGCGATGCAGGCGCGCGCCAGATCGTCGGCGTGGATGTGATTGGTGTACACGTCGTCCTGCTGGCGCAGCACCGGCGTGCCCTTGAGCAGGCGCTCGCGTGGCGTGCCGCCGACGCGGTCGGGCGCGTAAATTCCGGGGATGCGCAGGATGCTGGTGCGCGTGGCGCCGCCGCGACCAAGCAAGCGCACCGCGGCTTCAGCGTCCACGCGCCGCAACGCCCTGGGCGTTTGCGCGTGCACCGCTTTCGTTTCAGCCGCAACCTCGCCCTGGCAGTCGCCGTAGACGCCGCTGGTGGAACCATAGACCAGCGCGATGGGTGCGCTGCGGCGGCGCAGCGCCTGGGTCAGGCGCCGCGTGCGCGCATCAATCCAGCCTTCAGGTGGTGGCGGTGCCAGATGCAGCACACGTGTGCCCATGGCCGCCAGGCGCCGCAGTGATGCGCGCTGATCCAGGTTTCCCAGCAGTGGCGTGATGCCCAGCGCGCGCAACTCGGGCACGCGCTCGCTCGAAGTGGTCAGCGCCAGCACCCGTACTGCGCTGGGCAAGGCGCTGGCCACGCGCAGGCCCACATCGCCGCAGCCGACGATGAGCACGCGCTGGCGGCGAAAACGGGCCGGCAAGGCGCCGAGGTGGGACAGGTTTGAAGGCAAAATCGAAGCTCTGAAGTATTTAGTGACGTAAAGTGAGCCAAGGATAACCAATGATGAGCCCTCCAGTCGCCGCGGCGACGCCGTTTCAAGTCACCGTGCTTCCCAGCGCACGAGGTTTTTCCGCGAATCCGGGCGAAACCCTGCTTGCTGCCGGCATTCGCGCTGGTATTTCCCTGCCCTATGGTTGCAAGGACGGCGCTTGCGGCTCCTGCAAGTGCAGGAAGCTCTCGGGCGTCGTGGTGCACGGCGCGCATCAGAGCAAGGCGCTGTCGGCGCAGGAAGAGGCCGATGGCCTGGTGTTGACCTGCTGCGGCGTGGCGCACAGCGACTTGGTGCTGGAGTCGCGCCAGGTCACCGCAGCGGGCGCGATGCCGATCCGGAAAATGCCCTCGCGCGTGCTGCAATTGGAACGCCTGTCGAGCGACGTGATGCGTCTGAGGCTGCAACTGCCCGCGAGCGAGGTCTTTACCTACCACGCCGGCCAGTACATCGACTTCTTGCTGAAGGACGGAGTGCGGCGCAGTTATTCGATGGCCAGCGCGCCGCAAGCGGGGCCCCCAGCGTCGATCGAACTGCACCTGCGCCACTTGCCCGGCGGCGTGTTCACCGACCAGGTGTTTGGCACGCTCAAGGAAAAGGACATCCTGCGCATCGAAGGGCCTTTCGGCAGCTTCTATCTGCGTGAAGACTCGAGCAAGCCCATGGTCTTTCTGGCGTCCGGCACAGGCTTTGCGCCGATCAAGGCCATGATCGAGCAGATGCAGATCAAGGGCAGCACGCGCGAGGCCACGCTCTACTGGGGCGCCCGCCGCCCGCAGGATCTGTACCTGGACGCCTGGGTGAAAAGCAAGCTGGCCGAGATGCCGCATCTGCATTACGTGCCCGTGGTCTCCGACGCCTTGCCAGAGGATGGCTGGAGCGGTCGCAGCGGTTTCGTGCACCGCGCCGTGCTGCAGGACCTGCCCGATCTCTCAGGGCATCAGGTCTATGCCTGCGGCGCACCCATCGTGGTGGACTCGGCCCGCGCCGACTATCTGGGCCACGGCCTGCCCGAGGATGATTTCTATGCCGATTCCTTCACCAGCGAGGCCGACAAGGCAAGGGATTGAAGCGCGCGCTGCGCTGGTCCAGCCCGACGCGTTGCGGCGCTGGGGTGGGGCCGGCCAGGTTTCAGCGCAGCCTTGTCACCAGATAGATGCCTGGCAACACCAGCGTCAAACCCAGGGCGTGGTACAGGTGCAGCGATTCACCCAGCCATAGCCAGCCCAGGAGCGCCGCATACAGTGGGCTCAGATAGAGGGACACACCGACCCGGGCCGGGCCCAGTTCGCGTTGCATCACCGAATAGGCAAGGTAGGCTGCATAGCCTGGGAGGGCGGCGGCGAGCAGGGCCAGGCCGAACCCCGAAGGTGTCACGGCCAAAGTGGGGCTGCTCAGCCATTCCCACAGCGCAAACGGCAACAGCATCAACACGCCGGACAGGCTGATGGCGGCGAGCCGGGCCGTGGCGCTCAGCGGGCTTTGCCATTTTTTCAGCAGCAAGCAGTAGGCGGTCCAAGAGATCGTGGCCGCAGCTATCCACGCGTCGCCAACGACCCAATGCACCGTCGCCAGATCGGCCCACTGGCCTTTGAGCACGACGTGCAACACTCCCGACAAGGCCAGGCCGATGCCAAGCGCTTGCCAGCGGGTAAGGGCATCTTTCATCCACAGCGCCGACGCTGCCGCAATCAGCACCGGCGACATGGCATAGATGAGTGAGATATTCAGCGCTGTGGTGGTGCGCCCACCCAGGTAAACCCAGGCGCCGCAAAAGACCATACCCAGAGTCCCCAGCACCAGGTGCTGTTTCCAAGCGCGCACCAGTTGCGCGCGTTGGCGCCACAGTTCCATGCGCGCGCCAATGGCGAAGGCGAGGCCGGCAAAGAGCCAGCGCAGCAGGGCCAGGGAATAGGGCTCGATCAAGCCCGGTGCACGCCGCGCCAGCACGGAGTTGAGGGCCCACAGGCCGGGTGTGACGAACACCAGAACCAGAGCCCAGCGCTGGCGCGAGGAAGCCTGCATACGCGAGTTTTTGTGACCGAAACTTAGCCGCCAGAGTCCAGCGCGAAGGCCGCGTGCTTGTCTTGCGCGAGGCGCTCCACCAGTTGGGGCAGGGCCAGCTTCAGCGCCGCTTTCAGGGTGTGCGGCGGGTTGATGACGAACATGCCGCTGGCCGGCAGCCCGGGGCGCAGCACGTCGCCCGCGGCGTCGGTCAGGAGTTTGCTGTTCTTCACCGTGAGCGTGGCGTGCAGCCAGGGCTTGCCCACGCGCTGGGCCAGGGTTTTGAGCTTCTTCGGCAGGTCGTGTGCTTCGGGGCGCGGAATGATGGGATACCACACGACGTAAGTGCCCGTGGCAAAGCGCAACAGCGCGTCCGCCACCATCTCGGCCACGCGGCCATAGTCGGTCTTGATTTCGTAGCTGGGGTCGCACAGCAGCAAACCACGGCGCGCCGGGGGTGGCAGGAATTTCTTGATGCCCTCAAAACCGTCCTCGCGCAGCACGGTGACGGTGCGTCCGGCTTCGAGCTGGGCGATGTTGGCGCTCAGCGTCTTGGCGTCTGTGGGGTGCAGCTCAAACAGTTTGAGCCGATCGCGGTCTCCCAGCAGGCTTTGAATGATGAAGGGCGAACCCGGATAGACGCGGTGCGCGCCACCCGTGTTGAAGCTGGCCACCAGGTCCAGGTAGTCCTGCAGCGCCGGCGCCAGCGGCTCGGCCGCCGCTGCTGGCTTCTTCTTTCCTTCGGTGGCGCTGCTCGTCGGCGCTGGCGCCAGCAGCCGCAGGATGCCATCGGCGGCCTCGCCGCTGGTGCTCGCATAGTCGCCGTCGAGCCGGTACAGGCCGGCGCCGGCGTGCGTATCGAGCACCACCAGGGCGGCGTCTTTTTCCCGCAGGTGTTTAAGGATGGCGATCAACACGGTGTGCTTGAGCACATCCGCGTGGTTGCCGGCGTGAAAGGCGTGGCGATAACTGAACATGGCCTGATGTTAACGGCCTGCGCCAAATCCTTGGGTTTTTCGCCGCCGCAGATCGGCGCAACCCCGGTAAAACCCTCGGCTGCGCTATGCGAGAATCGATCAGCATCTGCGCAACCGGCCTTAACCATCATGTCTGACACTGAAAAAATTGCCTCCGTTGATACCGCCGACAGCGATGCCGCCAGCACCGTGCGCAAGCGCCCCAAGCCGGGCGAGCGGCGCGGCCAAATTCTGCAGGCACTGGGAACAATGCTGGAGCAGCCCGGCGCCGAGCGCGTCACCACTGCGGCCCTGGCGGCGAAGCTGGAGGTGAGCGAAGCCGCGCTGTACCGGCACTTTGCCAGCAAGGCGCAGATGTTCGAGGGCTTGATCGAGTTCATCGAACAAAGCGTGTTCACGCTGGTGAATCAGATCATCGAGCGCGAGGCCGCGTCTGGCGCCGCTGCGGCCGATGTGGGACTGCGCCAGGTGACACGCATCGTCACCATGCTGATGCAGTTTGGCGAGAAGAACCCCGGCATGACGCGGGTTATGGTAGGCGACGCACTGGTGTTTGAAAATGAACGCCTGCAGCAGCGCATGAACCAGTTCTTCGACAAGATCGAGGCCATCTTCAAACAGTGTTTGCGCCCGATTTCCGAGACCTGCGGCAGTGCCTCGCCCACGCTGGACGCGCAGGTGCGCGCTTCCGTTCTCACCGCCTTTGTCGCCGGGCGGCTGCAGCGTTTTGCGCGTTCCGGCTTCAAGCGCGTGCCCTCGGAACATCTGGACCTCAGTTTGCAACAAATCCTTTAAGCTCATGAAACTCGTCCGCTACGGCAACCCTGGAAAAGAAAAACCTGGCCTGATCGACAGTGCTGGTGAGTTGCGCTCCTTGAGTGCGATCCTGGTCGACATCGGCCCCGGCCAATTGAGCGAAGCCACGCTGGCCAAGCTGCGCAAGCTTCCCACCGAGAAACTGCCCAAGGTGCGTGGCACGCCGCGCATGGGATGCCCCATCGCTGGCGTTGGCAAGTTCATCGCCATCGGTTTGAACTATTCGGATCATGCGGCCGAAGCCGGCATGGCCATTCCCAAAGAGCCCATCATCTTCATGAAGGCCACGAGCTGCATCCAGGGCCCGAACGACCCGGTGATGCTGCCCAAAGGCTCGCTCAAGAGCGACTGGGAAGTGGAGCTGGGCATCGTCATTGGAACGCGCGCCCGCTACGTCTCGCAAAAGGACGCGCTCAATTTTGTCGCGGGCTATTGCCTGTCCAACGACGTGAGCGAACGCGAATTTCAGCTTGAGCGCGGGCCCCAGTGGGACAAGGGCAAGGGCTGCGACACATTCGGCCCGCTGGGTCCCTGGCTGGTGACGCGCGACGAAATTCCGAATCCGCAAAAGCTCGCGCTGTGGCTCGACCTGAATGGCCAGCGCCAGCAAACCGGCAACACCCAAACCATGATCTTCGGCGTGGCCAAACTGGTGAGCTACGTGAGCCAGTTCATGACGCTGCTGCCAGGCGACGTCATCATCACCGGCACGCCGCCCGGCGTGGGCATGGGACACAAGCCGCCGCTTTATCTGAAAAAGGGCGACGTGATGGCGCTCGGCATCGAAGGCCTGGGCGAGCAGCGCCAGCGAGTCGTGCCGTTCAAGCGCTGATCAGTCGAACTTCTTGAAGCTGGCCGCCAGGGCGCGCGTTTGCCGCGCCAGCAAAGCCGTGTCCAGGCCCACGGCCACGAACACCGCGCCCAGAGCCAGATAGTGCCGCGCCTGGGCTTCGTCCGAGGTCAGGATGCCGGGGGCTTTTCCGGCCCGGGCGATGCGCACAATGGCGTCGTCGATTGCAGCCTGCACCTCGGGGTGGTTGGGGTTGCCCACATGGCCCATGGACGCCGACAAGTCCGCCGGCCCGATGAAGACGCCATCGACTCCCTCCACGGCGGTGATCGCATCCAGGTGGCGCAGCGCTGTGGTGGTTTCTGCCTGTACCAGCAGACACACCTGATCGTTGGCTTCGAGCGCATAGCGCGGGTACAGGCCCCAGCGTGAAGCGCGGCTGCCCGCCATGCCCCGCACACCCAGCGGCGGGTAGCGCATGGCCTGCACCAGGCGCGCGGCCTGCTCGGCCGTCTCCACCATCGGCACCAGCAGCGTTTGCAGCCCCAGGTCCAGGTATTGCTTGATCAGCGCCGTCGCACCCACCGGTACGCGGGCAATGGCGTGGGTGGCGGGGTAGCCGGCGATGGTCTGGGCCTGATCACGCAGGCTCCGCAGGTCGTTGGGCGTGTGTTCACCGTCCAGCAGCAGCCAGTCGAAGCCGGCCGTGGCGCAGATTTCGGTGGCAGCGCTGTCGGTGAGCCCGAGCCACAGGCCGATCTGGGGTTGGCGTTGACGCAGGGCTTGTTTGAAGCGGTTGGTGGGGGTCTGCATGGACGTGCCTCGTGGAGTCGCTGTGAGCTGGATTTAGTGGCTTGGTGAGCCCTTATCATAGGCCGATGACATTCCCCACATCTCTTGAAAACCTGCGCGTAGTGTCGCAACGCGCGCTGCCACCGCCCTCGGCCCTGCACGAGGAAATTCCAGCCAGCGCCGCCGTCACGCAAACCGTGAGCGCCGCGCGCCGCGCCCTGGCCGACATTCTGGACGGGCGCGATCGGCGGCTGCTGGTGGTGGTGGGGCCTTGCTCGATCCACGATCCGGCTGCCGCGATGGAGTACGCGCGGCGACTGAAGGCCCTGGCGGACGAATTGGCGGGGCAGATGCTGATCGTGATGCGCGTGTATTTCGAGAAGCCGCGCACCACCGTGGGTTGGAAGGGACTCATCAACGACCCGCGCATGGACGACTCTTTCCACATCGAAGACGGCATGCGGCTGGCGCGCCAGTTGCTGGTGGAAATCAATGCGCTGGGCCTGCCCTGTGGCACCGAGGCGCTGGACCCGATCACGCCGCAGTACCTGGGCGACCTGATCGCCTGGAGCGCGATTGGGGCGCGCACCACCGAGAGCCAGACGCACCGCGAAATGGCCAGCGGCCTGTCCTCGCCCGTGGGCTTCAAGAACGGCACCGACGGCAGCCTCGAGGTGGCCATCAATGCCATGCTGTCGGCCAGCCAGGCGCACGCGTTTCTGGGCATCAACGGCGAAGGCCAGGTGGCGGTGACGCAGACCACGGGCAACCCCTACGGGCATCTGATCCTACGCGGCGGCCCGGTTCCCAACTACGACTCGGTGGCTGTGACTGAAGCGGTCGCTGCGCTGACGGCGGCCAAGCTGCCAGAGAACGTGGTGGTCGACTGCAGCCACGGCAATTCGCGCAAGAACCACGCGCTGCAAACCCTGGTGCTCAAGGACGTGGTGCACCAGATCGTCGATGGCGCGCACGCACTCAAGGGTGTGATGCTGGAGTCCAATCTGTTCGAAGGAAATCAGAAACTTAATGGGCCGCAGGACCTGCGCTACGGCGTCTCCATCACCGACGCCTGCCTGGGATGGGACACGACCGCAGAGTGTCTGCGCGAGGCTGCGGCACGGTTGAAGCCCCGACTGTAAGACGTTGGCGGCAAGGGTGCCGAGATCACCACGGTGCAGCAAGTCATCGAATCGGCCAGGTAGGTATTGTTCAGAACATCACAGGGAACCACATTATGCGAATGCACCGCGTGGTGTGTCTGCTTTTTCGGGTGCTATTGTCCTTGGCGGCCACGGCACCGGGTTTCGTCGCGCACGCGGACGATGCGCCACCGCCTGTGAGCGATTTTTTCAGCGCCGAAGCGATGTCGCCGCCGGTGCTTTCCCCTTTCGGGAAGTTCCTTGCGGTGCGCATGGCCAACGCCCAAGGACGGCGCCAGTTGGCGGTCATCACCCTTGAGCCTGCGCGCCAGGCCAAAGTAGTCGCGAAGTTCGTCGATGCCGATGTGGCTGATGTGCACTGGGTCAACGATGACCGCCTGGCATTCAACATCAACGACCTTCAGTCCGCCTTCGCAGACGGGTTTTCCCCCGGTCTGTTTGCGGTGGATCGAATTGGAGAAAACCTACGTCCTCTGGTGCAGCGCGGCTGGCGGTTCGTGGTCGAAGCCCGTACTTTTGTGTCGCGCGAGCTGCCGTTCAATCACCGATTTCTCAGGGTATTGCGCGACGGCTCGGCGGACGTGCTGATCGAGCGCATGAACTTTGACCATGGTTATCGAGAACTGGTCAGCACCACGCCGCTGCGCCTGAATACGCTGACGGGGCGTGCCTCCGGCGTGGACATCGGATTGGCGGAATCAGTTCAAAACTGGTTGTTCGACGATGTCGGAATCGCGCACGCTGCGGTATCGCTGGCTAAAGGACAGCAAACGGTGCATTGGCGCGCAAAGCCAGAGCAAAGCTGGAGTGTGATCAGTTCGGGGCCAGCTTTTTCGCCAAAACCGGGTAACTTCTGGCCTTGGTCGTGGGGTGCGGACGGGGAGTTGTATGTCGTCGCCCCGCTTTCCAACCAGGAGCGCACCAATGCGCTATTACTCTTCCATTCGGGCACAGGTCACGTCGCGTCGCAACCAGTGGTAAGTCTGCAGGGCTTTGATTTTTCAGGTGAACTTATTTTTAGCCGCAACACCAAGGCGCTGCTGGGTGCACGCTATACCAGCGATGCAACCGATACCGCCTGGTTTGACCCCGCGATGCGCGCACTTCAAGCCAAAATCGATCAACGCCTCCCTGGCGTCATCAATCTGCTGGCTGTGGCCGAATGCGGCTGCTCGCACTGGCTGCTGGTGACTTCGTACTCCCACCGCCAAAGCCCGCTGTTTTCGCTCTAGGACCGCGACACCGACCAGATTGAGTTGATCGGTCAGAGCCGTCCCAAGCTCGATCCGCGCCGCATGGCCACGCGTGATTTCGTGCACATCAAGGCGCGCGACGGTCATGCGTTTGCGGTCCATGTGACGCGTCCCGCGGGCAAAGGCCCCTGGCCTGCGGTGGTGCTGGTGCACGGTGGGCCCTTCATGCGTGGCGGCAGTTGGCACTGGGATGCCGAATCGCAGTTCCTCGCCTCGCGCGGCTACATTGTGGTGGAGCCCGAGTTCCGTGACAGCACCGGCTTCGGTGACAAGCTCTTTCGCGCTGGCTGGAAGCAGTGGGGCCTGGCGGATGGCAAGCGCGTCTGCATCGCCGGCGCAAGCTATGGCGGCTATGCCACTTTGATGGGATTGATTCGCGAACCTGATCTCTACCGCTGCGGCGTCGCATGGGCGGCCGTCACCGACATCGGACTGCTGTACAGCCCGACCTGGGGCGACTTGTCCGAAGTCTGGAAGCAGTACGGTATGCCGGTGCTGGTCGGTGACCCAGAGAAAGACGCGGCGCAATTCGATGCGACATCGCCACTGAAGCAGGCGGATCGCGTGACGCAGCCCCTGCTGCTGGCCTTCGGCGGCACCGACAGGCGCGTACCGATGACGCATGGCACACGTTTTCGGGACGCAGTGCGAAAGACCAATTCTCAGGTCGAGTGGATTGAATACGCCGACGAGGGCCACGGCTGATTCAAGCCCGAAAACCGATATGACTTCTGGACCCGGGTGGAGGTCTTTCTGGCCAAGCAGATGGCGCAGCAGCGGCAAGCTCACAGGGCGGTGGCCGAAGAGCGGATGGCCGTGTGATTGGGCCCAGCAGGCCTGTGCAAGTGGCGCTCCAGTACCTGCGCCAGCCCTACTTTGCTAAATGGCTTGGTGAGAAAATCATTCATGCCGGCGTCATAACAGGCATCTTTGTCCGATTGCATCGCATTGGCCGTCAGCGC
>CAIVXG010000122.1 GCA_903909815.1 uncultured beta proteobacterium
CACCGAAGTGCAGCGCCGCGCCATGCAGCTGGCCACCATCCTGGAGCCGCTGCTCATCGTCGCCATGGGCCTGGTCGTGATGCTCATCGTGCTCGCCGTGCTGCTGCCCATCATCCAACTCAATCAACTGGTGAAGTGATCCCAAAAACGGCTTGACCTGTCGCTGCGACGAGCCAGGAAGCTGATCGAGTGGCCACTGTTGTTTCCTGGCATGACGACAAGGCGCGGACGGTTTGACGTGGATCAAGTAGCCCGCATTCCATACCGATAGTTGCTAGACTCGCTTGTTGATTGCGTTTAGCATCAACACGGATTAGCAATAAGCCGTAGCCATTTTCATAAATTCAAAGGAATTTTTCATGTCTCTCAGCATTTTTACCAAGAAGAATTTGACTCGAGTTGTTATGCCACTCACGTTGGCGCTGACTGCTTTCTCTGCCAACGTGCTGGCGGCGGATGTCGATGCCGACGGCGCCAATGGTGTATTGAAGAAGAACAACTGCACCAAGTGCCACTCGGTCGACAAAGACAAGAGCGGCCCGTCTTTCAAGAAGACCGCAGCCGCGCTCAAGGGTAAGCCTGACGCTGAAGCCAAGTTGACCAAACACCTGACGACCGGCCCCATGGTCAAGGTCGACGGTGCCGAAGAAAAGCACAAAGTCATTGTGGCAACCGACGCTGAGTTGAAGAACGTCATCCAGTACATCCTGTCGCGCTAAGCGGCCCTATCCGGAATTTAGGGGGTCCTTATGACATTAGTGCAAAAGTTGCGTGAGCGCTGGAAGTTGGTGCTGGCTTCGCTGGTTGGGTTGTTCATTTTCGGCTCAGTGTTTGCGATTGGCGCGGTCGAACTTCTGACGGTCACCAACACGGAGCAATTCTGTATTGGCTGCCACGAAATGAAGGACAACCCCTACAAGGAATATGTGGGAACGATTCACGACTCGAATCGCACCGGGGTGCGCGCGACCTGCCCCGATTGCCACGTGCCGCATGAACTGTTCCCCAAGCTGTACCGCAAGGCTTTGGCCTCGTTCGAGTTGTACAGCAAGTTCATCACGCACGACATCGACACGCGGGAGAAATTCCTTTCCAAGCGCTATGAGTTGGCAACGCACGAATGGAAGCGCTTCAAATCGACCGATTCGCACCAGTGCCGCAACTGCCACGACGTGAACCATATGAGCACCACGCTGCAGTCGCCCAAGGCCCAGGCGCGTCACGCCAAGATGAAGACCGACAACATGACTTGCATCGACTGCCACTTCGGCATCGCGCATGAAGAGCCAGAAGGCCCGGGTCCGCGCGATCTGTTTGACGAAAAGGGCAACAAAAAGTAGCCAGCGCATAGCGTCTGATCACATGTGTGCAGACCGGTTGTGAAAAAGGGGGGTCGGTCTAACCGGCTCCCCTTTTTTTTGGGCAAATTTCGCAAGCCCAGCAACGGCTTGTTGAATAGCGGGTTCAACAGAATGGAAATCACTTCGGTGATGGAAAGGGAAACATGGAAATAGTCAATTGCGATGTCGCCATCGTGGGCGCCGGGGGCGCGGGATTGCGCGCCGCCATCGCCCTGGTCGAGGCCGACCCCACGTTGCGCATTGCGCTGATCTCCAAGGTCTATCCGATGCGCAGCCACACCTGCGCTGCCGAAGGCGGTGCCGCCGGAGTCATCAAGGCCGACGACAGCTACGACTTGCATTTCGACGACACGGTGGGTGGCGGCGACTGGCTGTCGGACCAGGACTGCGTTGAATACTTCGTCAAGGAAGCGCCCAAGGAGTTGCTGCAACTCGAACACTGGGGCTGCCCCTGGAACCGCGAGGCCGATGGCTCGGTGGCAGTGCGCCCCTTTGGCGGGATGAAGAAGCAGCGCACCTGGTTTGCGGCCGACAAGTCGGGCTTTCACATCCTGCACACGCTGTTTCAAACGACCCTGCAGTTTCCCACGATCCAGCGCTTTGACGAGTACTACGCGCTCGACCTGCTGGTGGAAGATGGCCGCTGCCAGGGCCTCACCGCGATGGAAATGCGCAGCGGCATGATCAAGCAGTTCCACGCCAAGTCGGTGATCATCGCCGGCGGCGGCGCGGGGCGCATGTTTCCGTTCAGCACCAACGGCGCCATCAAGACCGGCGACGGCATGGCCCTGGCCTACCGCGCGGGCGTGCCGCTCAAGGACATGGAGTTCGTGCAGTACCACCCCACCGGCCTGCCCAACACCGGCAGCCTGCTGACCGAGGCCTGCCGCGGCGAAGGCGGCGTGCTGCTGAACAAGAACGGTCGACGCTATCTGCAGGACTATGGCATGGGCCCGGAAACGCCGCTGGGTAAACCGCAACTCAAGACCATGGAATTGGGCCCGCGCGACCGAGTCAGCCAGGCCTACTGGCACGAACTGCAAAAGGGCAACACCGTGACCACGCCCTGGGGCGAATGCGTGATGCTCGACATGCGCCATCTCGGTGAGAAATACATCGACGAGAGACTGCCGCTGGTGCGCGAACTCGGCATTGCCTACCTGGGCGTGGACATCGTCAAGGACGCCATTCCGATCCGCCCCGTGGTGCACTACATGATGGGCGGCATCTCGACCAACACCCAAGCTGCCACGGAACTGCCAGGGCTGTTCGCTGCCGGCGAATGCGCCTGCGTGAGCCTGAATGGCGCCAACCGCCTGGGATCGAACTCGCTCGTGGAGTTGCTGGTTTTCGGCAAGTGCGCCGCCCTCTCGGCGATCAAGCACCTGCGTCAACAACCCGCACCCAATTCCGCCGCTTTGGAAGCGCGCGCCAAGGAGTCGCAAGCGCGGGTGCGCGAGCTGTTCTCGCGCACCGACGGCACCGAGTCCATGTCGGGTCTGCGCAAGGAGATGATGGACACGATGGAGACCAATGCCGGCCTGTATCGCGAGGAGAAGGGGCTGCAGCAGGCGGTGACCAAGATTGCCGAACTGCGCCAGCGTTACGGCAAAGTCGTGCTGCATGACAAGAGCAACGTCTTCAACACCGACCTGTTCCAGGTGCTGGAGCTGGGCTCGATGCTCGACTGCGCCGAGGCGCTGACGGTGAGCGCACTGGCACGCAAGGAGTCGCGCGGCGCGCACCAGCGGCTGGACTTTGTGGAGCGCGACGACAAGACCTTCCTGCGCCACAGCATGGCCTATTACCAGGGTCTGCAACCACCACGCCTGGACTACCTGGACGTGGTGATCACCAAGTCGCCACCCGGTGTGCGCGACTATTCGGGAGATCACAAATGACACAGTTGAAGAAGCGGATGGTGCAGCTCGAAGTGCTGCGCTACGACCCCGAAACCGACAGCGAGCCACACTTCCAACGATACGAGGTGGAGTGCAACGAGGAATGGGTGGTGCTGGACGCACTCAACGCCGTCAAGGAAAGCCTGGACCCCACGCTGGCCTATCGCTGGTCCTGCCACATGGCCGTGTGCGGCAGTTGCGGCATGATGATCAACGGCGAGCCCAAGCTGTCTTGCCATGCGTTTTTGCGCAGCTACGAGGGCGTGATCCGGGTCGAGCCACTGGCCAACTTTCCGATCGAGCGCGATCTGGTGACGGTGGCGGATGACTTCATTGACAAACTCAAGCGTGTCAAGCCTTATCTGATCCCCAAGGAAAAGCGCACGATCGAGCAGGGCGAGTACAAACAGACGCCAGCGCAGTTGATGAAGTACCGGCAGTTCTCGATGTGCATCAACTGCATGCTGTGTTACGCGGCCTGCCCCGAGTATTCGCTGCAGCCAAAGTTCATCGGCCCGGCTGCGATCACGCTGGCACACCGCTACAACCTGGATTCGCGTGACGGCGGGCGCGACCAGCGCCAGGAAGTGATTGCCACGAACGAAGGGGTGTGGGAGTGCTCCTTTGTCGGTGCCTGCTCCGAAGTCTGCCCCAAGGCAGTCGATCCTGCGGGCGCGCTGCAGCAGGTCAAGGTGGCCAGCACCCTTGACTGGTACAAGGAGCGTTTGCTCCCGAAAGGCAAATCATGAGCCGCAAACCCTTTGTCCGCGAAGTCTCCAAGACCGGCTGGTATTTGAAACACCCGCGCTACATGCGCTATATGTCGCGCGAAGTGACCTGCATCCCGATTGGCGCCTTTGCGCTGCTGATGCTGTGCACGCTGGAGCGGCTGGCGGCCGGCCCGGCGGCGTTTGATTCCTTCATCGCCGCATTGCATGGGCCGTGGAGTTTTCTGGGACTGTTCACGGTGCTGATTTTCGCCGTGCACAACGCTACCAGCTGGTTCAACGTGACGCCCAAGGCCATGCCCGTGCAGATCGGCGAGGAGTTCCTGCCCGGAAAATACATTGTCGCAGCGCACTACGCCGTGTGGGTCATCGCCTCACTCGCGGTGCTGTTTTTTGCAGGAGTGCTGTAATCATGGCCAAGTCGAATAAGCCCATTTTCTGGGGTCTGTTTGCCGCAGGCGGAACGCTCGCAGCCTTCCTGGCCCCGGCGCTGGCGCTGCTGTTTTTGCTGGTGTCGTTGGGGCACGCACCCGGCCTGTTCAGCTATGACCGGATGCACGCCTTTGCAGGCCACTGGTTTGGCAAGCTGTTTCTGTTCGGCGTGATTTCCCTCTTCCTGTGGCACGCGGCGCACCGCCTGCGCGTCACGCTGTACGACTTCGGTTTGCGCCAGGACGGACGGGTCGCGCTGCTGGCCTATCTGGTCGCTGGCGCGGGAACCCTGCTCTCGGCGCTGTACCTGCTGCGTATCTAGCTTCGCTTCGACGCTGCGAGGCCGCAGGCCGTGGCGACCCGTTTCGGCGCTCAACGAGGATTCATGGATTGCCACGCTTCGCTCGCAATGACGAAGCCGGGGTTCATGGCCAGGATTGAAACTGAGCGATACTTTGGCGTTCGTCCAACCCAGGGCGCAATCCCTTTGTTCACTTATGAAGGTCACGGCGTGAGTCCCAAAGAAACTGCGGCCCTGGCCAAACCCTCTGCATCCGGCTTGGCTCCGGTTGTCATTCCTGAGTACCTGCAGAAAACCTATTGGTGGGCTTACTTGCACCCGAATGCCGTGCGCATTTTCGAGCGCCAATGGCTGGTCAACCTGATCCTCTGGGGCAACTTTGCGCGCTTGCGCGACGCGGCGCTGCAGGAACTGGGCGCAGTCATCCGTGGCAAGGTGCTACAGGTCGCCTGCGTCTACGGCGACTTCACACAGCAGCTGCTGCGCCGCCTGGGTCCTGACGGGCAACTGGACGTGGTGGACGTGGCACCGATCCAGATCAGAAACCTGCAGTCCAAGCTGGGCCACTCCAGTCAGGTCAAGATCCTGCAGCAGGATTCGAGTGAACTGCATTTCGAGGATGCCAGCCATGACGCCGTGGTGGTGTTCTTCCTGCTGCACGAGCAGCCTGCCGAAGTACGGCGCAAGACCATCGCCGAGGCGCTACGGGTGACAAGGCCAGGCGGGAAATTGATTTTTGTGGACTACCATAAGCCCTTGGCCCGCAGCCCCTGGCGCTACCTGATGGTACCGATACTGTCCACGCTCGAACCTTTCGCCATGGACATGTGGCGCGGCGAGATCGCCGACTGGCTGCCCGCCGACCTGCCCGTTGCGGAGCTTAAAAAACAGACCTACTTTGGCGGCCTGTACCAGAAGGTCGTGATCTGGCGCTAACGTCAAGCTTAGGCGATTCTCTCCAGGACCAATACAGCAAAGAAGCAGCCTGCAGCAATCAAGGTCCACTTGAGCGTGCGCAGGCCAAACTGTTTGTAACGCGGCTCACCCGTTCCGACGAAGAGTGCGAACGACACCGCTGCCGCCAGCAGCAGCAACAGAACGGCAGCGCGAAAAAGCAGCATTACCAAGCCCTTGCGAGTTGCGAAAATCCCGTGGGCGCCAGCTTTTCATCTTCGAAACTCACGACTTCCCAGGCCTGCGGTTGCGACAGCAGTTCACGCAACAACAGGTTGTTGAGCGCGTGGCCCGAACGAAACGCGCTGTACGCCGCCAGCAAGGGCTTACCCAGCAGATAAAGGTCGCCCATGGCGTCCAGGATCTTGTGCTTGGCGAATTCGTCGCCGTAACGCAAACCCTCGGCGTTGAGCACCTTGTAGTCGTCCATCACGACCGCGTTGTCCAGGCTGCCACCCAGCGCCAGGCCATTGGCGCGCATCATCTCCACGTCCTTGGTGAATCCGAATGTGCGGGCGCGGGCAATATCGCGCGTGTAGGAACCCGAACCCAGGTCGAACTCCACGCTCTGCCCGGTGGAGTCCACTGCCGGATGTTGGAAGTCGATCTGGAAACTCAGCTTGTAGCCGTTGTAGGGCACGAGCCGCGCCCATTTGAGCGCCTCACCCTCACCCTGGCGCACCTCCACCGGCCGCGTGACGCGAATGAAGCGCTTGGGGGCATGCTGCAACGCGATGCCCGCGCTTTGCAGCAGGTAGACGAAGGACGACGCCGAGCCATCCAGAATCGGTACTTCTTCGGCCGTGATGTCCACATACAGGTTGTCCACCCCCAGCCCAGAGCACGCAGACATCAGATGCTCGACTGTCAGCACCCGCACACCCTTGTGCGAGATCGTGGTTGCCATGCGCGTGTCCGTCACCGCCAGGGCTGAGATCGCGATGTCCACGGGCTCGGCCAGATCGACACGACGAAACACGATGCCGGTGTCGGTTGGTGCGGGTCGCAGCGTGAGCTCCACCCTCTGCCCGCTGTGCAGCCCCACGCCGACGGCGCTAGTCAGGGATTTGAGGGTTCGTTGTTGCAGCACGGTACGCATGTCACAGAATATACCGTGACAAATCCTCGTTCTGGCTCAACTCCTTGAGGCGCGCATCCACATAGGCAGCATCCACGTGAATGGTCTGTCCGCCCAGATTGGCCGCGTCAAAACTCACTTCATCCAGCAGCCTCTCCATCACCGTGGACAAGCGCCGCGCTCCTATGTTTTCCGTGCGTTCATTCACGTCAAAGGCGATGTTGGCCAGGCGCGTGATGCCTTGCGGGCTGAACTCGACGTGCACGTTCTCGGTCGCAAGCAAAGCCTGGTATTGTTTGACGAGGGACGCATGAGTTTGCGTCAGTATCGCTTCGAAATCCTGCACCGAGAGCGACTGCAATTCGACCCGAATCGGAAAGCGCCCCTGAAGCTCCGGAATCAGGTCGCTGGGTTTGGCCAGATGGAAGGCCCCCGACGCGATGAACAGGACGTGGTCGGTCTTGATGGTGCCGTACTTGGTGGACACCGCCGTGCCTTCCACCAGGGGCAGCAGATCGCGCTGCACGCCCTGACGCGACACCTCGGCGCCACCACCGGCATCCGAACGCGATGTCACCTTGTCGATCTCGTCGATGAAAACGATGCCGTTTTGCTCGACGCTTTCGATCGCCAGCGTGCGGATGTCTTCCTCGTTCACCAGCTTGGCCGCTTCTTCCTCGATCAGCAGCTTGATGGCTTCGCTGATTCTGAGCTTGCGGGTATGGCGCTTGCTCTGCCCGATCTGGCTGAACATGCCACGCAGCTGCTCGGTCATCTCCTCCATGCCAGCAGGCCCCATAATTTCCAGTTGCTGTTTGCTGTCAGCGACCTCCAACTCGATTTCCTTGTCGGCCAGTTCGCCTTCGCGTAATTTCTTGCGAAACATCTGGCGTGTCGTGCTCTCGGCCGACGCCGGCAGGCTCTGCCCCAGGCCGAAGTCTCCACTGGAGCGGGCTGGCGGCACCAGGATATCGAGAACCCGCTCTTCAGCAGCGTCTTCCGCGCGCTCGCGCACCTTCTTCATTTCGGCTGCGCGCGTCTGCTTGACTGCCACTTCAGCCAGGTCTCGAATGATGGAATCCACGTCCTTTCCTACGTAGCCCACTTCGGTGAACTTGGTGGCTTCGACCTTGATGAAAGGTGCATCCGCCAGCCGCGCCAGGCGCCGTGCGATCTCGGTCTTACCCACACCCGTGGGACCGATCATAAGAATGTTCTTGGGCGTGATCTCCGCCCTCAGCCCCACCTCCACCTGTTGCCGGCGCCAGCGGTTGCGCAGCGCAATCGCAACAGCGCGCTTGGCCTGGTTTTGTCCGACGATGTGCCGATCGAGTTCGGAAACAATTTCTTGCGGGGTCATGGACGACATGGCGGTTAAAGCGTTTCTATCGTGTGGTTCATGTTGGTATAGATACACAACTCACCGGCGATTTCAAGCGACTTCTTCACGATCTCGGCGGGCGTCAGCTCTGTGTTATCCAGCAGCGCCTTGGCGGCGGCCTGGGCATAGGCGCCGCCGGAACCGATGGAGATGATTCCATGCTCGGGCTCCAACACGTCGCCACTGCCCGTGATGATGAGAGACGCTTCCATGTCTGCCACGGCCAGCATCGCCTCCAGACGGCGCAGTACCCGGTCGGTGCGCCAATCCTTGGTGAGCTCAATGGCGGCACGCACCAGATGCCCCTGATGCTTCTCCAACTTCGCCTCGAAGCGCTCAAACAAGGTGAATGCGTCGGCCGTGGCGCCGGCAAAACCGGCCAGCACCTTGTCATGATGCAGTTTGCGCACTTTGCGCGCCGTACCCTTGACGACGATGTTGCCAAGGGTCACCTGACCATCGCCGCCAATCGCCACCTGGATGCCATTGGCGGTTCTGCGGCGCACGCTGACGATGGTGGTACCGTGAAACTGTTCCATAGTGCTTGCCATGTGGGGATTGAAAGCCATGTCGCAAGATGTCTGATGCGACTGTTGCTGTGTTCGAGCGCTGTCAGTGCGGCGTAGGGACGATGGTGGCAAATTCGTCGATGCCGATGACGCTGAAGAATGTCGCCACCAGGCGGTTGAGATTTCGAAACTCCACCTTGCAACCCTCTGCGTTGCGCGCCGCGGCCCAGTTGAGCAAGTCACCCGCGGCCAGGAAGTCCACACGCCCCAACTGCCGGCAGTCAACTACGACCTTATTGAAACCGAAGCGACCGCTGTCCAACTTTTCTATCGCCGAAGAGGCGTCTCCCACAAGGTTGGAAGACAACTCAACACGGCCGAATCGCGCGCCTTTCGATGCCGCGTCGGCACCGGTAGATCCATTGGTAGAGTCCAGCACGCCGTGCCGGCTCGGGTGAAATGATCCTGCCATCGTGCTCAGCAACTCGTCGCTTACGACCAGTGGCGGCGTTACATCAACCGCTTTTTCGGTATCCACCTCACTACCGCTGAAACCGCACCGTGGTGGCTCCCAAGTCGGGGGTGACATTTCGTAGGTGATGCAGTAGTCCAAAGCCACGGTCTCGAAATCTTCTTCCGTCCCGGCGAGGCGCAGAAAATGGAGCCTCCACAACCACCACAATGCCGGGATTTCCGAATTTCCGGTGATCGTGTGGGCGCTAAGTAGCTCATCCAAATGCTGCGTTCCAGCAAAATGCAGTTGCAAACCACTCTCGCACCAGCCTGCAAACAGGCTTTCAATTTCTGGCAACGCGGCCTCGTCCACCTGAGTCAGTGCCGACCAATTGAGCAAGCAAGATGTGGCACCTTGATTCAACATCGTTCTCAGTTGCGCCAGTGCCACCGGTCCAAGCGTGGCGGGCGATGTCCATTGCGGAATTTGACCGTCCGTCCCTGGCATAACGGAAGCCGGGATCAGTTCTGCTTCAACCTCGAATGCAGCATTCCATTGCGGGGCGGAGCGCCCGAATCGCCCCGCAAAATCGATGCCGGTGCTGTCAAACCGCTTCCTGTCACCAATGGATCGGTACAGGTCGAACAGCGTCATCCAAACTTTGTCCTGCTGTTCTTGCGACTCGCCCCCAGCCAACAAATCCAACAAGGACCGACCTGCACCTTCGAAATCGCCGTTGGCAAAAAGAATGGCGGCATCCTCGACCTGTGGGTCGTGTGCAAACTGATAGGCCTGCGTTGGCGCAAACGTGGGTTGGAAGCCGCCCAGGGCAGACGCTTGCGGTTCGTCATACAAACTCGGCGCCAGGCCGCCATGCACTGAATCAAGCTTGCCAGGCGCTTGTGGCTCAGGCTGTGCGGGCGTGGCCATCGGCGGCGGGTTCAATGCCGCGGCAACACGTGGCGCCACCGCCGCCGGGGGCAATGGCTTGGTACCGAAAGCCCCCTTGATCTGCTTGCCCTTCCACCACTGCTGCGACATTTGCTGTTCGATTTCATCGATCTTCTTGATCGTTTGCGCCCGGCCTCCCGGCTGTGTCAGCAGGCTGGACGGATACAAGGATGCGCGCTCGTTCAGATCAATGCTGTTGGCCAGAGGCTCGCGCTTGCGCATCTGCCGCAGCATTGCGAACTCGCGTTTGCGCACGATATCGTTGTGCAGCCTGCGGTCCATCATTGACTGCATCGAGACTTTGTCGGCCGTGTCAGTGGCGGCCTTGCCTGCGTCCGATGGAGTGAACTTGGAGGGCGTCGTCTGCCCACCCACGAAGCTCGCGACTTTTCTAAGCAGGCTGACGTTGTCGCTGGTGGCCATGATGCTGCGTGCTGATACTCGTGAACCTTGCCCGGTACTCAGTCACCAAACATCTTTTGCTTGAGTTCGCGGCGCTGCTGCGCTTCCAGAGAAAGCGTGGCCGTCGGTCGGGCCAGCAGGCGGCTCACACCAATGGCTTCACCGGTCTCGTCGCAGTAGCCGTAGTCACCGGCGTCAATGCGTCCGATGGATTGCTCAATTTTCTTGAGCAACTTGCGCTCGCGGTCGCGCGTACGCAACTCCAACGCATGCTCTTCTTCGATCGTGGCCCGATCAGCGGGGTCGGGCACCACCACCGTTTCTTCGCGCAAATGTTCCGTCGTTTCGCCAGCGCTGGCCAGGATGTCGCGCTTGAGCTGAACCAGCTTCAAGCGGAAAAAGGCCATCTGGCCGTCGTTCATGTATTCGGCGTCGGGCATGGCCACAACTTCCTCGTCGGTCCACTGTGCCACCGGCTTGGACTTCCAGTTGTTCGCCAGTTTGGGATCCTTTTTAACCGGCACAAAATGCGGCGGCGTGGGCAAGGCTGAGGCCGTGGCCTGTCCATAGCTGGCCTTGGCAGCGGTTGAGGCAATGGCGGGGGTAGAAGCCATGGACGGCACGGTCAATTGCGCGAGCCGGGATGACACCCTTGGACTTCTGGCCGGAACGGCCGCAGACGTGGGCACGGCGACGGCGGTCTTTTCAGGTTCTTGTTTGCTGGCTATGGGTTTGACGGCGGTAATCGGAGTGGACAAAACAGGGATCTCTTTTTTCTGGGGTTTCGCTGGCAACTGGGGCGCAACTTTGGTTTTTACTGCTGGCTTCACAGCGGCTTTGGACGCGACCGGAGTCGCGGACGTTTTTGCCGAGGCAACGGTCTTCGTCGCCGCCGCCTTGGGTTGGGACTTGTTCTGCACCGTCGTTTTCGCGGGCGTGGTCTTTTTTGCGGGCAAGGCGGCGCTGACTACCGGCTTGCCAGGCGGCTTGGCTGCCCCCTTTGACACAACTTTCGTTGCCGTCTTGGCAGCGCTTTTTGGCAACGCCTTGATCGCAGTCTTGTTGTTCGCCTTGGCTACGGGTTTCGACGCGGGCGCTTTCGCGGCCGATTTGACCACCACTTTGGGTGCGGACTTTGACGTCAACTTGCCCTTGACTTCCGTGCGGGAGGCCAACGCGGGCGCTTTGGCTGTCGCTGTGGTCTTGGCCTTGCTAACGGGTTTTGTCTTCACTTCTGGTCTCCTCGATGGTGCGGCCTGCGCATGCTCTGGGTCGGGAATGGACAACCGACGACGGCTTGCCACGCGGCCATCCTTGGCCACAACGTCGGCATTCCGAATTTGAGAAGCGCGGGCTTGCCCAGATTCAGAGTCGGCGCGCGATTGTAGCGACTTGCCTAGCCCAAACCCCATCAGTTGCAGAAGCGAGACAATCATTTGAATATTTGTGAGAAATTGATCAAAGCGGGCCGATCGAGAGGGCGAGGGCACGAGTTTATCTCGTGCCGCCCGTGTCAACGCCGGGCTAGGCTGACAGGCATTGCTCCAAACCCTGCAGCAAGATGTCCTTGGGCAGGTCAATTCCAATGAACACCATTTTGCTGGTTCGCGCTTCGCCTGCCGCCCACTCCGGCCCGAGATCGCTGCCCATCAACTGGTGCACGCCCTGAAAAATCACCTTGCGTTCGGTTCCCGTCATGTTGAGCACGCCCTTGTAGCGCAGCAGACGTGGGCCATAGATATTCACGATGGCGCCCAGAAAGTCTTCCAGCTTGGCCGGATCGAACGCGCGCTCGGAGCGAAACACAAAGCTTTTCACATCGTCGTCGTGCGCGTGATGATGGCCATGGTGGTGCGAGGGGTGATCGCAATGCTCGCCGTGCTCATGCTCATGCGAGTTATCTTTCAGGAAATTCGGATCAATGTCGAGCTTGGCGTTGAGGTTGAAGCCCCGCAAGTCAAACACATCGGCCAACGCCACTTCGCCAAAGTGCACCGCTTTTTGCGGCGCGCGCGGGTTCATGTGCTTGAGGCGGTGCATCAGGGCATCGACCTCTTCCTTGCCCACCAGATCGGTCTTGCTGATAAATATCTGATCGGCAAACCCGACCTGGCGCCGCGCTTCCTGCCGGGCGTCGAGTTGCTGCATCGCGTGCTTGGCATCGACCAGCGTCAGGATCGAATCGAGCAGGTAGCTTTCGGCAATCTCATCGTCCATGAAGAAGGTCTGAGCCACCGGACCGGGATCGGCCAGGCCCGTGGTCTCGATCACGACGCGATCGAAATTCAGCTCGCCCTTGCGCCGCTTTTCCGCCAGGTCCTGGAGCGTGGCGCGCAGGTCTTCGCGGATGCTGCAGCAGATGCAGCCGTTGTTCATCTGGATGATCTGCTCGTTCGCGTCGCTCACCAGGATCTCGTTGTCGATGTTTTCTTCGCCAAATTCGTTCTCGATCACGGCGATTTTCTGGCCATGCGCCTCGGTCAGCACGCGCTTGAGCAGCGTGGTTTTACCAGACCCCAGAAAGCCGGTCAGGATGGTGGCAGGAATCAGGCTCATGGCATTTCTTTCAAATTCGGAGCGTGCAGTGTAGCGATCTGCGGCGACGGATGCGCGTTTACCCTTGCTTTTTCATCACCACCAATCCCTTGAGGTATTCCCCTTCAGGGAAATTGATGGTCATGGGGTGGTCAGGGGCGCCACCCAGACGCTGGCTGATGTAGCCGTCGGCCCCGGCGTCGATGCCGGCCGAGGCCACGATCTTGTGAAACAGGTCGGCGCTGATGCCGCCCGAGCACGAGAAAGTGAAGAGCACGCCGCCGGGTTCTAGCAATTTGAACGCCAGGCGGTTGATGTCCTTGTAGGCCCTCGCAGCACGGTCGGCATGGGCCGCAGTGGGCGCGAACTTCGGTGGATCAAGCACGATGGCGTCAAAGGTTCTTCCCTGTTCAATGAACCGTCGCAGCGACGCGTTCACGTCCGCGTCCAGGAAGTCTGCGCGCTCAGGCCCGAAGCCGTTCAGCGCCACGTTCGCCTGGGCGCGCTCCAATGCCGGTGCCGACGAGTCGATGGAGGTGACGTGGCGCGCGCCGCCGTGCAGCGCGGCGACAGTGAATCCCCCGGTGTAGCAAAAGCAGTTCAGCACGCGCTGCAAGCCAAGCCGGCGCGCGGCTTCAGAAAACTGCTTGCGGCTGTCACGCTGGTCCAGGTAAAAGCCAGTCTTGTGTCCGGTGGCGATATCCAGGCCAAGTTGCCAATCGTGCTCGCGCAGGGTCAGTTCGGTGGGGCCGCTGCCGCGCAACCAGCCTGCGCTGGGCAACAAACCTTCGAGCTTGCGCGCGCTGGTATCGCTGCGCTCGTACAGCCGCGTCAGGCCGGTGCTTTGCAGCAGGGCGTCGGCCAGCACCGCCTTCCAGCGCTCGGCGCCGCTGGAGAGGAACTGCGCCACCAGCGTGTCGCCATAGCGGTCCACCACCAGCCCGGGCAGGCCATCGGACTCACCGTGGATCAGCCGCAGTCCGTCGCTCTGGATGTCAAAGCGCGATCGGGCCTGCACCGATTGCTCCACCTTTGCCGCAAACAGTGCGTTGTCGATACGCTGACTTTCGTCAAAACTCCAGGCGCGGGCACGGATCTTGGACTCGGGGCTGAACGCGGCCCAGGCCAGAAACTCGCCCGCATGTGACTCCACCCGCACGGTCTCGCCCGCGTCGGCCCCGCCCTTTGCGACAGCCGATTCAAAGATCCAGGGGTGTCGGCGCAGCAGGGAGCGCTCTTTTCCTTCTCGCAATCGCAGTGTTTTCATGCCCTCGATTGTGCTGCCGTTTTTTTGCATTAACCTTGCTGTTATTCAATCGGTCGGTGTCTTGCATGATCTGCTGCGACCTTCCGCCTCCACCTTTTCATTTGTACCCCTTCGCCATGAACCCCTTTGAAATTGAAACCGACGCCGCGACCGGCGTTACGCCAGCGGCGCGCGACGCTGCGCTGCGCAGCGAGCGCGAAAGCCACAAACTGGAAAAGCGTTTGTGCCGCCAGGTGGGGCAGGCCATCATCGACTACAACATGATCGAGGAGGGCGACAAGGTGATGGTGTGCGTGTCGGGCGGCAAGGACAGCTACGGTTTGCTCGACATTCTGCTCAAACTGCAGGCGCGCGCGCCCATTCACTTCGAACTGGTGGCCGTGAATCTGGACCAGAAGCAGCCAGGATTCCCCGACCACATCCTGCCCGACTACCTGAAGCAGTTGGGCGTGCCGTTTCACATAGAAACCCAGGACACCTATTCGATCGTGAAGCGCGTCGTGCCCGAGGGAAAAACGATGTGCAGCCTGTGCAGTCGCCTGCGCCGCGGCATTTTGTACCGCGTGGCGGACGAACTGGGCGTGACCAAGATCGCACTGGGGCACCACCGCGACGACATGCTGCAAACATTTTTTCTCAACATGTTCTTTGCCGGCAAGCTCAAGGCGATGCCGGCCAAACTGGTGAGTGACGATGGCGACCACATGATCATCCGCCCCCTGGCCTACGTCGCCGAAAAAGACCTGGAGCGCTGGGCCCAACACAAGGCCTTTCCCATCATCCCCTGCTCGCTTTGTGGCAGCCAGGAAAACCTGCAGCGCAAGCAGATCGGCAACATGCTGCGTGATTGGGAAAAGCAATACCCGGGTCGCACCGAAACCATGCTGACCTCGCTGCAAAACGTCGTGCCATCGCACCTGATGGACCCGCGCCAGCACGACTTTCGCAGCCTCAAGACCACAGGCGTCGCAAGCGCAGACGGCGACAAGGCCTTTGATGCAGAAGATTTTCCCGTGCCAACGCTGACGCCCATGCCCTTTGCTGCGACGCCGGGCGCGCGCAAGATCCACATCGCGCTAAGCCCGACATGAGCGCAGCACAGGAACCGACGCGACTGCTGCTCATCCGCCACGGCGAAACCGAGTGGAACAAGGCGCAGCGCATCCAGGGCCAGATCGACATCGCGCTGAACGCCACCGGGCGCATGCAGGCGCAGCGTCTGGGCCAAGCGCTGGCGCACGAGCCGATCGCCGCGATCTACGCGAGCGACCTGGACCGCGCGCAGGTCACGGCGCAGGAGGTGGCGCGCGCCACTGGCGTGGTACTGCAGACGGACGCGAGGCTGCGCGAGCGCCACTACGGCGCCTTTCAGGGCCTGACCTACGACGAGATCGAGACCGAGTGGCCGCAGCAGGCCAAATCCTGGCGCGAGCGCGATCCCGAATTTGCCCCTGAAGGCGGTGAATCGCTGCAGGACTTGTACGCCCGTGTTTTGCCCGCGCTGGACGCGCTGGCGCAACGCCACGCGGGCGAACAGATCGTGTGGGTGACGCACGGCGGCGTGATCGACGTTCTGTACCGGGCTGCGACGCGTCAGGATCTGACCATCCGGCGCAGCTGGGACCTGGGCAACACCGCCATCAACCGCCTGCTCTGGACCCAACAGGGCCTGAGTCTGGTGGGCTGGGGCGACACCGCGCACCTTTCAGAGGCGGCACGCGACGAAACGGTTTAGCATGGCCGCCGCAATGGGCCGCCCCTAGCATGTCGTGCCGTCTCTGCGCAACTCGCACGAGGGCGCGGCCATGGAGGGGGCTACATTCACTTTCCGTTGAACAGTTCGCCCACAGCTGAGGGTGGCGCCACGCCCAGATGCCGGTAGGCGGCGAGCGTGGCGATGCGCCCACGTGGCGTGCGCTGCAGATAGCCCTGCTGTATCAGGTAGGGCTCGATCACATCCTCGATCGTGTCGCGTTCCTCGCCGATGCTGGCCGCGATGTTGTCCAGCCCCACCGGTCCGCCGTCGAAGCGGTGGATCACGGCTTCGAGCAACTTTCGGTCCATCACGTCGAAGCCCTGGGGGTCCACGTCCAGCATCGCCAACGCCCGATTCGCGATGTCCAGCGTGATCGCCCCCACGCCCTTGACATCGGCGTAGTCGCGCACCCGGCGCAGCAATCGGTTGGCGATGCGCGGTGTGCCGCGCGAGCGGCGCGCGATCTCAAACCCGCCTTCGTCGTCGGTGGGGACCTTGAGCAACCCGGCGCTGCGGCGCACGATGCGCGCGAGTTCGTCGGGCGTATAGAACTCCAGCCGCGACACGATGCCAAAGCGGTCGCGTAACGGGTTCGTCAGCATGCCGGCGCGCGTGGTCGCGCCCACCAGCGTGAAGGGCTGCAGATCGAGTTTGATGGAGCGCGCAGCCGGCCCCTCGCCAATCATGATGTCGATCTGGTAGTCCTCCAGCGCCGGATAGAGGATTTCCTCCACTACGGGGCTCAGCCGGTGGATTTCGTCTATGAACAGCACATCGTTCTTTTCCAGATTGGTCAAGAGCGCGGCCAGATCCTTGGGCTTTTCCAGCACCGGGCCGCTGGTCTGGCGCAGGTTCACGCCGAGTTCGTGCGCGATGATGTGCGAGAGCGTGGTCTTGCCCAGCCCGGGCGGGCCAAAAAGCAGCACGTGGTCCAGCGCCTCATGGCGCTTTTTCGCCGCACCGATGAAAATCTCGAGCTGCTCGCGCACCTTGGTCTGGCCCACGTACTGGTCAAACAGCTTGGGGCGCAGCGCGCGCTCGATCGCCTCCTCATTGGGCGACAGCGGGGCTGCCGACACCATGCGAGGCACGAGTGGTGCTGAAAAATCGTCGGTCTGGATGCTCACGGCGTGCGTCGATTACTCTTGGTGGGAACAACAGGGCTGACTATAGCGCCAGCTGCTGCGCTCAAGTCGCACTGGCAAAGGCCGATACCTAGGGAGAGGCATGCGACATTATCGGTATCGCCCTCGCGCCAGCACAGCTTCGAGGCCCCCATTCATGAACAATTTCAGCACCCTCCCGCGCCAGACCTACTTGGCACAGGTCTGCCTGCGCAGCCTGCTGGCCTTGACGGCGGCCGGCTACGGGTCGGGCGCGTGGTGCAACGACGCAACGCTGATCAATCCGCTGCATACCGCCCGAGCCGCGCCGCAACCCGCCGCAAGTTCGACCAGTGCCCCAGCCAGTGCTGCCAGCGCCGCAGACCGGAGCGACGCGCCCATCATCTCGCTCAGAAGCACCGTGGCCAAACAACTGCGTGAAGCGATAGAGCAGAGCAACGCTGCTTCCGGTATCAAGAAGAAGTCGGCAGCCGAGATCGCAGCTGCGGAAAAGAGCGCTGCCAAGAATCCCCATGCGGTTGCCGCCAAGGGACGCAACGTCCCGGCCGAAGTCCGATCGAGGCGCATGACACCTGCCATCGCCGCCAGGACCGCAAGCTCCCACGGCCAGGGGGCGGTGCACGAAGCTCACGGCGCACCGCACTGGAGCTACGAGGGCGAAACCGGGCCTCAAGCCTGGGGGCAACTCCAGCCCTCGTTCAATCTTTGCGCCATCGGCAAACGCCAGTCACCGATTCACATCGAGGATTCCGAAGCCCTGCTGGGTCCGGCCGAACCACTGCAGATCAGCTACCTACCCAGTGGCGGCTCGGTCGTCAACAATGGCCACACGATCCAGGTTGATCTGGCGGGCGAGAACACGCTCACGATCCGCGGTTCCACGTATAAACTGGTGCAGTTTCACTTCCATCACCCGGCAGAAGAAAAGCTCAACTACAAGGGCTTTGCCATGGTGGCACACCTGGTGCATCAGAACGCGCAGGGCCAACTGGCAGTGCTGGCTGTGCTGTTTGATCCGGGCGAAGCCAGCGCCATGATTCAGAAGGTCTGGACGAATATGCCGTTGGACGTGGGCGATCGTGTCAGTCTGCCCGTAGGACTCATCGATCTGAACGAGACGCTGCCCAAGGACAGGCGTTACTACCAGTTTCTGGGCTCACTCACCACGCCGCCCTGCACCGAAGGCGTGCTGTGGTTGGTGTTGCGCCAACCCATGACTCTGAGCCGCGAACAACTCAAACTCTTTGCCCAACTCTTTCCCAACAATGCCCGCCCCACCCAGCCCAGCTTTGGACGGGTTGTGCGTGAGGCGCAGTAGCCCTTCGAAGATTCCCGTCGTCGGGGCTTGATTGCGGACGGACCATCCTGCATATGGTGTGACATTGACAATTTGACTCTGCCCGTCAACTGAGGTGGTGTCGAGGTCGTTGTCAATGCAGGAGTACGCCATGAGAAGCCATCTTCCCCGTTTTGCGCTGCTAGCTGTCGCCGCCCTGTCCTGCATACCCTATGCACAAGCACAGAGTTCAGTGGTTCCGAATGCGCCTGCATATCTGTTTGCGCAGCAGGCATTCACACAGCAGGATCTGGACGCCATGCTGGCGCCGATAGCGCTGTATCCGGACTCCTTGTTGGCGCAGATCTTGATGGCGGCAACGTATCCGCAGGAGATTGCAGACGCCGCGCGCTGGTCTGCATCCATCGCCGGCGCGACCCCACAACAGGCCTTGCAGTCGGTGGCGCAACGCGGCTGGGATCCGAGCGTGCAGTCGCTCATGGCGTTCCCGCAAGTGTTGCAGATGATGGGCAGCTATCCCGATTGGACGCAACGTTTGGGCAATGCCTTCCTGAGCCAGCAAACGCAGGTTTGGGCGACCGTGCAGGGCTTGCGTCAACGCGCCTATGCAGCGGGTTACCTGCGTTCGAATGAACAGCTGCGGGTGTTGCAAAACGCAAACCTGCTGCTGCTGGAACCGGCCAATCCGGAAGTGATTTACGTGCCCTACTACGATCCACTGCTGGTTTATGGCCGCTGGTGGTGGCCGGGCTCTGCGCCCATGCGCTGGAATCCCTGGCCCGGCTACGCAGCGCCTGCGGGACGAGGCGGCTTTTATCGGGGTTCGGGCGTCAGCGTCGGTCTGAACTTCTTCTTCGGTCAGGTCAACTGGAACACCTTCCACGCCACTGTCCAATCGCATCCTGAATGGAGCAACCGGCGCTCGCAACCTGGACCGGACTGGCGCCATGAACCCGAGCATCGCCACGATGTTCCCTACACCAACCCCCCGGCGCGACTGCAGCCCACTCCCGGCGTGCGCCCTGAACAGCGACCCGAGCGGCAGCCAGAGAAACGGCCTGAGGCCAAGCCTGAATACCCTGGCCAGATACCCAGCGCCAGAGCGCAACCTGAGCCCGCGCCGAGCGCGTCGCGCAAACCCGCCGACAATCCCGAGCACCGCAATCCAGGGCTAGGCCGGGCGGAGCAAGGGCATGCCGCACCTGCAGCGACCACGCCCGTGCCGCCAGCCAGGTCTGTTGTGCAGCCCACGCCACGACCCGATGAGGCCAGGGCGCCGGGCAATGAAGGTCGGGGGCAAAACGCTGCGCCCGCGGGCCACGCGCAGCCCGCGGCGACACCGCGAGCAAGCGCAGAAACCAGGGCCCCTGCCAAAGAGCCCGAGCGGCGCAGCGAGGAACCCGTGGAAAGAAACCTTTCCGGGAAATGAGCGGCGCTAGCGCGCCAAGGCTTTCAGCGCCAGTTTGATGCCCTCACCCACACCAACGCCGTCAGGCAGCGCCTTGAGTGCCAGGGCGGCCTCCTTGTCGCTGTAGCCCAGCGCCACCAGCGCTTGCAAAATGTCGGCCTGCGCGTCGCTGGCAACGCTGGCCGTCGCTCCCAGATCGGGCCCGAACTTGCCTTTGAGTTCCAGCAGCAGGCGCTCGGCGGTCTTCTTGCCAATGCCGGGAATCTTCACCAGCCGACCCGCATCCTGCGCCGTCACCGCCTGGGCGATGTCGGCCACGCTCATGCCGCTGAGCACACCTAGAGCCATGCGCGGCCCCACGCCCGAGATTTTGATGAGTTGCCTGAACGCCGAACGCTCCTGCGCGGTGGCAAAGCCATAGAGAATCTGCGCATCCTCGCGCACCACAAAGTGCGTGAGCAGGGCCAACTTTTCGCCCAGGGCCGGCAGGTTGTAAAAAGTGCTCATGGGCACGTCCACCTCGTAGCCCACGCCGTGGCAGTCGATCAGCACCTGAGGTGGATTCTTTTCGAGCAAGATGCCGCTGAGTTTTCCGATCATGAATATCCTAATAGCTTGAGGGACAACCCAACTGTCCTCAACTGACTGGGTTGTTGTCTATGATCCAGTATTCTTCGCAGGATTATCAGCTTGATTCTCAGACACACCTTCTCCCCACCCAACAATGCCCGCTTGACGCACTTGTGCGGACCCATGGATGCGCACCTGCGCACGATCGAGGCGGCATTGCAGGTCAGCATTGCACACCGTCATGAGCAGTTCAAGATCGATGGCGCCAAGGCCCGTGCCACGCGCGCACTGGAAGTGCTGCAGGCCTTGTACGAAATCGCGACCCGCACCATTGAAGCCAGCAAGGTACAACTGATGCTGGCCGGCGACGCCTCCATGAGCGAGGCCGAAGACGCCAGCATGACGTTGCAAACGCGCCGTAGCGACCTGCGCGCGCGCACGCCCACGCAAAGTGTCTATCTGGACAACATCGCCAATCACGACATCACCTTTGGCATCGGTCCGGCCGGAACCGGCAAGACCTATCTGGCCGTGGCCTGCGCGGTCGATGCGCTGGAACGCAGCGCCGTGCAGCGCATCGTGCTCACCCGCCCCGCGGTGGAAGCAGGCGAAAAGCTGGGCTTCCTGCCGGGCGACCTGAGTCAGAAGGTGGACCCCTACTTGCGCCCGCTGTACGACGCGCTTTACGACCTGATGGGTTTTGACAAGGTGGCCAAGGCCTTTGAGCGTCAGGCAATCGAGATTGCACCACTGGCCTTCATGCGCGGACGCACGCTGAACAACGCCTTCATCATCCTGGACGAGGCGCAGAACACGACCCCCGAACAGATGAAGATGTTCCTCACGCGCACCGGCTTTGGCGCCAAGGTGGTGGTCACCGGAGACGTGAGCCAGATCGATCTGCCCAAGTCCCAGGTTAGCGGTCTGATCGAGGCAGAACAGGTGCTCAAACGCGTCAAGGGCATCGCCATCACCCACTTCACCAGCGCCGATGTGGTGCGCCATCCGCTGGTGGCGCGTATCGTCGACGCCTATGCCGCGCGAGGCCGGAAATGACGCTCAAAGAACTGCAACTTTCGCTACAGTTTGCACTTGACTCGGATGCTGCGGCACATCGTGCCGCCCTGCCGCGCCATTGGGTTAGGCGCTGTATTCGCCATTCCTTGGAGAGCGACGCCGAAATCACCGTGCGCATCGTGGATGCTGAGGAAGGTCAGACGCTAAACCGTGACTACCGTGGCAAGGATTACGCCACCAACGTGCTGACCTTCGACTACACGCATGAGCCTATAGTTGCCGCAGACTTGGTGCTGTGCGCACCGGTGGTGGCCACAGAGGCGCGGGAGCAGGGCAAGACGTTACAGGCGCACTACGCCCATTTGCTGGTGCATGGTGCGCTGCACGCCCAGGGCTGGGAGCATGAAACCAGCGATGCGGATGCGCAGGCAATGGAAGCGCTGGAAGTGCAGATTTTGCGCAAACTTGGAATCGATAATCCGTACAGTGCATGAAACCTTGCGGCACAGCCCAAGGCCTGCCATCAACAGACTAGGAGAACCCCATGGTCGTCAATTTTGAACAGGTCCACAACTACTACGAGCGCCTGGTGTTTGAAGAGGTGCTCAACCGCAGTTCCGCCTTCCCGGCCTTCACGGCCGAGATGCTGGCCGACGTCGCCTGTGTGGCATTGAACCGCATGCCTGTGCGTTACGTGCGGCACGAGGTTGACCTGGTCTTTTACCTGACCGAAAAGGAACGCCATGAAATCGAACTGGCGATGGAATCGGCTCTGATCTACGCCTTCGCCTACGTCGGCGATTGGACCGTCAAGCACGGGGCGGCCCCCTGAGGCCTGGCTCCACGCTCAACCGATCACGTCTGCAGCATCAAGGTCACCGGTCCGTCGTTGATCAGGTGCACCTGCATATCCGCGCCGAACACACCCGTCTGAACGGGGCTGTGTGATGCCCGCGCCTGCGCCACGAAGTGGTCATACAACCGCCTGCCCTCGTCGGCTGCAGCCGCCTGGGTGAAGCTGGGGCGATTGCCGCCCGAGGTGTCGGCGGCGAGCGTGAACTGGCTTACGATGAGAAGTCCACCCCGCAGGCCGCGGCCATCCAGGTCCTGCACGCTGCGATTCATTTTGCCTGCCTCGTCGCTGAAAATGCGCAGCTTCAACAGCTTGGCCAGCAGTTTTTCGGCCAGCACCGGCGTGTCGCCCTGCAGCGCGCACACCAGCACCAGCAGGCCGGCACCGATTCGGCCTACCACCTTCCCCTCGATCAGCACCTGCGCCGAGCTCACGCGCTGCACCAGCGCCTTCAAATCAAGTCCCTGGCATCGTCGAAATGGGCTTCCACGTCGCTGGGCAGCAACTGGATCGTGGCGCGCAAACCCGGCACCGCGCTCATCAGCGCCTGCTCCACGCTGGCGCGCACCGCAGCCGCGCGCCCGAGCGACCAGTTCGAAGGCATATGCATGTGCATGTCCAGGAAACGGCGCTGACCCGCCTTGCGCGTATTGAGGTGATCGAAGCGGATGGTGTGGTGGTCAAAGTCCCACAGCACATGCTGGATTTCAGCCAGCACCTCGGGCTCCACCGCCTCGTCCATCAGGCCCTGCGACGAGCGCCACATCAGGTGCGCGCCCTCTTTCAGAATGTTCAACGCCACGCCGATGGCCACCAGTGCGTCCAGCCAGAGCCAGTTCGTGAGCAGCACGCCGATCAAGCCCAGCACCACGCCCACCGAAGTCCAGACGTCCGTCACGAGGTGCTTGGCGTCGGCTTCCAGCGCGATGGATCGGTGTTGTTTCGCGGCCTTGAACATGACCCAGGCAAGCAAGCCGTTCAACGCCGAACTCGCGACCGACAGCACCAGACCCCAGCCCAATTGCTGCACTGGCTGCGGATCAAAGAAGCGGTGGCCCGCGGCCCAGATGATGCCGCCCGCGGCACCGATGATCAGAATGCCCTCAAACCCCGAGGAAAAATACTCCGCCTTGTGGTGGCCGTAAGGGTGGTCGTCGTCCGCCGGCCGCTGCGCTATGGTGACCATCATCAGCGCGAAGATCGCGCTGGCCAGATTCACGAAGGACTCCATCGCATCCGACAGCAGACCCACCGAATCGGTGATGTACCAGGCCAGCGTCTTCATCACGATCGTGACCACGGCCACCGCAATCGAAGCCCACAGCAGCGTGCGCGGCGTCGGCAGGGAAACGGCTCTTTCGTTCATGCGTTCATTGTGCCAAAACCCGTAGCGGCCCGTGTCAAGAGCTGTTCAGTTCAGCAGTTCTGGCAGCTGCGCCATGTCGCTGAATATCAGCTGCACGCCCAGCTCGCGCAACTGCTGTGCGCTGCTGTGACCGGGACCGCTGGGGCAATAGCCCAGCACCGTGGCGCCTGCGGCCAGCCCGGCTCGCGCACCCGTGCTCGTGTCCTCGACCACGGCACAGGCCGAGGCTGAAATTCCGAGCGCCGCGGCTGCCGCCAGGTATACATCCGGGTGCGGTTTGGAGCGCGGTACTTCGTGGCCACTGAAGATGCGACCTTCGAAGAAGGGCATGAGTCCCACCTTGTTCAGCTGCAACACCAGTTTTCCGCGATCAGCGCCGGAGGCACAGGCGATGCGCCCGGCGTAGTCGCTGTGAATCTGCTGCACGGCCGCCACGGCATGGGGTATGGCCACGAGTTCGGCCTGCAGCGACTGATCGCTCCGTTCGCGAAACTGCTGCATCCATTCCTGTGTCAACGGTTGCGCCGTGTGCAGTTCGATTTGGTCCTGCAAGTCCTTCACTGCACGGCCCAAAAAAATGTCCATGCACTGCTGCGCACTCAGGCTCCAGCCGCGCTCGTGCAGCATGACGCGCAGCACCTCGTTCGTGATGCCCTCAGAGTCCACCAACACACCGTCACAGTCAAACAATACCGCCCGGTATTTCATGGGTTCATCCTTTCATTGCCTTGTTTTCGACGGTGCCGCTCATTTCATTAAACCGTCGAGATAGAACCAGCGCCCCTGCTCGCGCACAAAACGGCTGCGCTCGTGCAAACGGTGGGCCCGACCCGTGGCGTCGCGCTGCCGCGCCACGAATTCGACTTCGGCATGGTCCGAGTCGGTCCGGCTGTGGCAGCGCACTTCCAACCCCAGCCACTTCACCCCAGGCTCGAAATCCAGCATCGCGGGTCTGGTGCTCGGGTGCCAGGTTGCCAGCAGGTAATCGCGTCGCTCCAGCACAAACGCGCTGTAGCGTGAGCGCATCAGGCTCGGTGCGTCGGGCGCTGGTGTGGTTGCGAAATCGTCAAGAAAGCGGGCACAACAGGCGGTGCAGGCAAGTGCCCGCTGGTGGCTGTCGCGTTGACCGCAGGGGCAATCGATGGGGGGCATTCGTGGTGATTTGAGAATATCTAAAAATGTGGCCGTCCTGCCCGACATTGAGAGCTGCCTTTTTCGGACGGCGAAACTGCATATTGCGATGACGAACTGTGCCGCAAGGCGTCATGCGGGCGCCCGCTTGCCGCCTCGACGATCCGAAATCAAGCTGCCAACGCCCGCTGAATCAGGATCTTTTGCACATCCGAAGTGCCTTCGTAGATCTGACAGACGCGCACGTCGCGGTAGATGCGCTCCACCGGGAAATCGTTCACCACGCCGTAGCCGCCCAGGGTCTGGATGGCAGCACTGCAAACCTGTTCGGCCATTTCGCTGGCGAAGAGCTTGGCCATGGCGGCCTCCTTCAGGCAGGGACGGCCCGCATCGCGCAAACTCGCGGCGTGCCAGATGAGTTGGCGCGCCGCTTCGATTTTCGTCGCGCAGTCCGCCAGCCGAAAGCCCACGGCCTGGTGGTTGAAAATGGCCGTACCAAAGCTTTGGCGCTCTTTCGAATAGGCCAGCGCGCACTCAAACGCGCTGCGCGCCATGCCCACGCTTTGCGCCGCGATGCCGATGCGCCCGCCCTCCAACGCGCCCAGCGCGATGCGGTAGCCCTCGCCCTCGCGTCCGATCAGGTTCTCGGCGGGAATGCGGCAGTTGTCCAGATTGATCAGCGCAGTGTCGCTGGAGTGTTGCCCCAGCTTGTGCTCGAGCCGCGCCACGACGTAGCCGTCGGCCTGGGTGGGGACCAGGAATGCGCTCATGCCCTTTTTGCCCGCCCCCTTGTCGGTGACGGCAATGACAATTGCCACATCGCCGTTTTGGCCGCTGGTGATGAACTGCTTGACACCGTTGAGCACGTAGCCCTCGCCGTCCTTGACCGCCATGGTGCGCAAACCCGACGCATCCGAGCCCACATGCGGCTCGGTCAGGCAGAAAGCGCCCAGCATCTGGCCCTGCGCCAGGGGCGTGAGCCACTGCTTCTTTTGCGAGGCATTGCCGTGCGCCATCAGGATCGCATTCACCGGGCAGTTGGTGACCGAGATCGCCGTGCTGGTGCCACCGTCCCCGGCCGCGATTTCTTCCAGCACCAGCGCCAGCGTCAGATAGTCGAGCTGGGCGCCACCCCATTCCTCGGGCACGCAAATGCCGTAGGCACCCAGCGCAGCCAGCCCCCGATGCGCTTCCTTCGGAAAGTGGTGCTCCCGGTCCCAGCGCGCAGCATGGGGCCAAAGCTGCTCTTGCGAAAAAGCGCGCACCGCTTCGCGCACCATCTCCTGGTCTTGCGTCAGCAACATGTAGTTCTCGTCCTCCGAGGCGTAAAGGCGCTCACTTTAATGATCTCACGCTCAACGCGTGCTCGGGAAGCTGAACACCGAACCTTCGCGCACGCCGGCCGAAGGCCAGCGCTGGGTGATGGTCTTGCGCTTGGTGTAGAAGCGCACAGCGTCGGGGCCGTAGGCTGACAAGTCGCCAAAGAGAGAGCGCTTCCAGCCGCCGAACGAGTGGTAGGCCACGGGCACGGGCAGGGGCACGTTCACGCCCACCATGCCCACCAGAATGTGGTCGGTGAAGTAGCGTGCTGCTTCGCCGTCGCGGGTGAAGATGCAGGTGCCGTTGCCGTACTCGTGCGCGTCGATCAGGTCCATGGCTTCCTGCAGAGTGTTCACGCGCATGACGCCCAGCACCGGGCCGAAGATCTCTTCCTGATAGATCTTCATGCCAACCTTGACGTGGTCGAACAGGCAGGCGCCCAGGAAGTAGCCTGCTTCATGGCCGGGCACCTGGACGTTGCGACCGTCCACCACCAGTGTGGCGCCTTCGGCCACACCCTGATCGACGTAGCCTTTGACCTTGTCAAAGTGCTGCTTCGTCACCAGTGGGCCCATGTCGTTGCTGGCGTCGGTGCCGGGGCCGACCTTCATCTTGGCGATCTCGACCTTGAGGCCGGCCACGACGGCATCGGCCGTGGCGTCGCCCACGGCGACCACCAGCGGGATCGCCATGCAGCGTTCGCCGCAGGAGCCGTAGGCTGCGCCCATCAAGGCGCTGACTGCGTTCGGTACGTCGGCGTCAGGCATGACGACGGCATGGTTCTTGGCGCCGCCCAGCGCCTGCACGCGCTTGCCGTTGGCGCACCCGGTGGCGTAAATGTATTCGGCAATGGGCGTGGAGCCGACGAAGCTGATGGCCTGCACGCGCTTGTCGCCGAGCAGCGTGTCCACCGCCTCCTTGTCGCCGTGGACGACATTGAGAACACCTGGGGGCAGGCCGGCTTGCAGCGCCAGCTCGGCCACCAGCAAGGCGCTGCTGGGGTCGCGCTCGGAAGGTTTGAGAACGAACGTGTTGCCGCAGGCCACGGCCATGGGCCACATCCACAGCGGCACCATCACCGGGAAGTTGAACGGCGTGATGCCGGCCGTCACGCCCAGCGCCTGGAACTCGCTCCAGGAATCGACCCCCGTGCCGACGTTCTTGCTGTGCTCTCCCTTGAGCAGCTCGGGCGCGTAGCTGGCGTATTCGACGTTCTCGATGCCGCGCTGCAACTCACCCAGTGCGTCGCCCAGCACCTTGCCATGCTCGGCCGTGACCAGGGCGCAGATGGCGTCGGCGTTTTCTTCGAGCAGGACCTTCAACTTGCTCATGACACGCGCACGCTTGAGCGGCGGCGTGGCGCGCCAGGCCGGATAGGCGGCGTGGGCCGAGGCAATGGCTTGTTCCACCGTGAGCTTGTCGGCCAGCAGCAGGCGCTTCTCGGCCTGGCCGGTGGCCGGGTTGAAGACCTCCTGTGAGCGGTTGCCGCCGGTGACGAGTTGACCGTCGATCAGGTGTCGAATGATGGGAAGTGTTTGCATAGGGTACTGAATAGTAAGTTGGTTGGTGAAAGGCTGCTGTTGTCAATGTTGCCACAAGCCCTGCTAGCCTACACAGGCGTCATTGCGAGGCCCATCGGGCCGTGGCAATCCACGTTGGCGAACCACCAAAGGCATGGATTGCCGCGCTACGCTCGCAATGACGATGATGAAGCTTAGGCAGTTTGGTTGAAGGTTTCGCCCAGGGCGTTGATCAGACTGTCGATCTGCGCCGGGGTCGAGATGAAAGGCGGCGCGAGCTGGATCGTATCGCCACCATAGCGCACATAAAAACCTTTTTCCAGCATGGCCATCGCGATGTCGTAGGGACGGCGCGCGGGTTCGCCCGGCAAGGCGTCCACCGTGAAGCCGGCCGCCAGGCCGAAATTGCGGATGTCTGTGATGTGCTTTGCGCCCTTGAGGCTGTGCACGGCGTTCTCGAAATGGGGCGCGAGCTCCTTCACCCTGTCCACCATGTTCTCTTTGACCAGCAGGTCCAGTGTGGCCAGCCCCACGGCGCATGGAACCGGGTGCGCCGAGTAGGTGTAGCCATGGGCGAACTCCAGCAGGTAGTCGGGGCCGCCGGCAGCCATGAAGGTGTCGTAGATGTCCTTCTTCACCAGCACGGCACCCAGCGGCTGCGAGCCGTTGGTGATCTGCTTGGCCACGTTCATGATGTCGGGTGTGACGCCAAAAGCCTCAGCCCCGGTGTAGGCGCCAGCGCGGCCAAAGCCGGTGATGACTTCGTCAAAAATCAGCAAAATGTTGTTGGCAGTGCAAATGTCGCGCAGGCGCTGCAGGTAGCCCTTGGGCGGAATCACAACGCCGGCCGAGCCCGAAAAAGGCTCCACGATCACGGCGGCGATGTTGCTCGCGTCGTGCAAGGTAATCAATCGCAGCAGATCGTCGGCCAGTTCCACGCCCTGGTCCGGCATGCCGCGCGAAAACGCGTTGCTCGCGAGTTGCGTGTGCGGCAGGTGGTCGGCGGCGATGCCCTGTCCGAACATCTTGCGGTTCGCACCGATTCCGCCCACCGAGATGCCGCCGAAGTTGACGCCGTGGTAGCCCTTCTCGCGTCCGATCAGCAGCGTCTTGCTGGCTTGGCCCTTGGTACGCCAATAGGCGCGCGCCATCTTGAGCGAGGTGTCGGCCGACTCGGAGCCGGACCCGGTGAAGAACACGTAGTCCAGACCTGCGGGGGTGAGTTCTTTCAGCTTGTTCGCCAGCGCAAACGACAGCGGGTGGCCGAACTGGAACGCGGGCGAGTAGTCGAGCGTGGCCAACTGGCGCGTCGCGGCTTGAGTGAGCTCTGCGCGGCCGTGTCCCAGGCCGCTGCACCACAGACCTGAGAGGCCGTCGAAGATCTGCTTGCCGTGGTTGTCGGTGTAGTAGGCGCCCTTGGCCGCGACCATGATGCGCGGGTTCGCCTTGAACTGGCGGTTGCCGGTGTAGGGCATCCAGTGCGCTTCCAGCCAGGCGGCATCGGTGCGGGGTGCGGTCAGGTTCTGGGTGTCGTTCAGATTCATGGGGCTTCTCCGTGGGGTGCTGAATCGGTCATTTTCACACTCTCTGATACTCTCACCAATGTAAACCTATCACTCTTTGGTTAGCAATTGATGAAAGCAAACACCGGCGCTCCCCTGGGGCAATTGAGCGACATGGACCTGCGCCTGCTGCGCGTGTTCAGAAGTGTGGTCGACTGCGGCGGCATGGCTGCGGCCGAGCTCGACCTCAACATCGGCACCTCCACCGTCAGCCGCCACATCAAGGACCTGGAGACGCGCCTGGGCCTGACGTTGTGCCGGCGCGGGCGCGCCGGCTTTGCACTGACCGCCGAAGGGCAAAGGATTTACGCCGAGACCTTGCGCCTGTTGGCGGGTGTGGACGCCTTTCGCGCCAGCGTGGACGAGATCCACCGCCGCATGGGTGGCGAACTGCACATCGCGGTGTTCGACAAGACCGCAAGCAATCCGCAATCCCACATCGGCGCGGCGATCGCGCAGTTTTCGCAAGTCGCGCCCGACGTCAGCCTGCACCTGCACGTGGCGCCGATGAACGCGATCGAGCGCGGCGTCATCGACGGCCAGTTTCAGGTGGGCGTGATCCCCGGACACCGCAGTTCCAAGTCGCTTGCCTACGAGAAGCTTTTCAATGAGGCCATGCTGCTGTACTGCGGCACGCAGCATGCGTGGTTCAAGGCGCAGGACAAAAGGCTCACGTGGGAGGCCTTGCGCGCCCACCCCTTTGCCGGCCTGGGCTACCACTCGCCCAATATGGAACTGAGCCAGCATAAACGCCTGCCGCGCAGCGCCACCGGCTACGATCAGGAGTCGATCGCTACTCTCATCCTCTCGGGAAAATATCTGGGCTTCTTGCCGGACCACTACGCCGAGTCTTTCGTGCGCTCCGGTCGCATGCGCGCGCTTAAACCCGAGTTGTTTCACTACGCCTGCGAATTCTTCAGCATCGTGCGCCGTGCGCCGCAACCGGCGCGAGTGACAAGGGCATTTCAGGATTGCTTGCGCCAGGCGCACGCGGGTTGACGACTGTGTCAGCCAGTTGCCAACCCTGCTCAACTTTCTCCAGTGCTTAGCGCCAAGATAGAAAGTCAGGTGCGGAGAAATTTGTGGCCCCGCACTGCAGCGAAACCGGCCCGTGGTCGCGATCCAGGCATTTATGCGGGGTTCTCCGGACCGGTCATTGCCGGCGCCGATCCCACTCGGCATTTTTTTCGGTCCCTGAAGCTTGGCAGGCAGTCGTTCGTCCGCCGACGCCGTTGACGCCATCGGACGTCGCATCTTGAAAGCCGTTCACACCACCTATAAGTGAGCGAGCAATTGGACCCATAGATTCAGTCTGCCGACTCGGGGAGGTGGCGCAGATGGCTCACCTGCGATGCGAAGATCAGCCACGCCTGCACGATGAACCCTGCCAGAGCAACCAGCAGGCATGCCGCTTCGCCCCACGAGGCGCCGACGTACCCTCCCAGCGCGGCCCCCAGTGGGCGAGCGCCCATGTTGACCGTGAGAAACAGTGCCGAGACGCGACCGAGCATCGCGTTGGGCGTGACGGTCTGGCGCAAGGTCGTTGACGTGATGGTCCAGATGATCGGGCCAACACCGAACAGAAAGAACGAAACTACCGCTACGGCTGCAGTGGGCAGCAGTAGCGTTGCGACCATGGTCGCGGCTGCCAGAACCGAGATGGTCGGCCCGACCTGAATCGCCCTGCCAAATGACAGTGCGGCCATCACCCTGGGTGCGAACAATGAGCCCACAATCATGCCAGCCCCATAGCTTGCCAGCGTGATGCCCACGCCACCGGCGCTCAAACCCAACACCCGGACGGCGTACGGCACATACGCGGCCTGCAGCACAAACCAGGAGATATTCCAGGCCACGGCGGTCAACAGTATGGGGCGCAGCAGAGCGTGGTGCCAGACTAGACGCGCGCCATCCTGGAGTTCGAGCAGGGGGTGGCGCTCAGGCTGCGCAGGGCGTTTGGGTTCAGTGAGCCCCACCAGTAGTACCACCGCCGATCCCGACAACACGGCCGCCAACACAAACGCGGTTGAAGCCCCTGCCCACGAGACAAGCGCTCCGGCAAGCGCGGGTCCGGCGGTGAACGCCACACTCCGGGCCAGTTCGAGGCGCCCGTTCGCCCCCATGATCGCGTCACGCTCAACCAGCGCGGGCACGAGTGCGGGTGCGGCAACGCTGTAACCCACCGTGCCAATCGCACCGGCAAACCCCAGTATCGCAAGGAGTTCCAACGAAACACGGTCGTAAAGCAGCGCGGCAATCAAGGTCATGAACGCCAGCATGCGCAAGCCTTCGGCCCACGCCATCAACCGACGCCGGGACGTTCGGTCTGCGAGCAGCCCCAAGGGGATCGACAGCAACAAAAAGGGCAACGTCTGCGCAGTGGCAAGCATGCCGATTTCCCCAGGTCCTGCGCCCAAGGTCAGAACCGCCACGATCGGCACGGCCGCCAAGCTCAATTGTTCGGCCGATTGAGCCGCCAGGTTTGACCAGACGAGCCGCAAGAAAGGGCGGGAAAGGGCTGAGGTCATGAAGTATTCGTAGGGTCAGCGGACATTGTTCGTGGTGCAAGGAATTTTGGCTGGACGCATGTGGACTCAAGAATGGCTACCGCGTAGGCTGAATCGAAGTTGAACTAAACCGCTGACGCGGTGGTGGTCTGCAAGGGCTCCCGATCGATCTCGATGGTGAACGCCTCCAGCTGCTCAAGCTCCGCGGCCAGGTTCTTCACCCCGTTGCCGTAAAAAGCGTTTTGGCGCAGCTTGGCCTTCAGGGTTTCAACGTTCCCGTAGTCCGTGGAAATCTGGGTGTTGAGCAGCAACAGATTCTGGACCGTGAAGTGCACGATCTCATTGACTGTGTACCCCAGGGACTCTTCAAGCGCAGCCATATCCCGAAGGTCACCCGACTCCTTGATGTGCACGAGCTCACGCCATTTGGTCCGCGCCCCGTGAATCTGGTCTGAAATCCTTGTCAGCGCCTGGAATGCACTGTACTGGGCCAGCTGCTCAGAGAGGAAGCTGCGGATTCGGGGGTTGAGCTGGTACTGCCCCTCCTCAAATGGCATCAGTGCATTGATGCCCACCAGGGCGTCAATCCCAGTGTTGTACGCGGCATCACGCAGCTCCACTGTTCCGTCCACCGCATCCGAGATGACATCCCCGTGGCGATTCATGACGGCCAGGATCTGTCGAACCTGGTTGCGGGACTCTTGCCTGGCCGGGGGCTTAGTCACCGATAGGCTCCTCGGCGTCGAACAAACTGACGTCTGCTGCGGTATCTTCCTCGGGCACGCCACCTACGATGTCGGTGTTTTCCGCCAAGAAGGTGAGCACACTCTTGAGCTGGTCCACCTTACCGGTGGTCTGGTACATCTCCGTGTTGACGTTCACAAGCACCAGATACCCATCATTTCGTAAGTGCTCCAGCAGGCGCTTGAGCAACTCCCTGTTGGTGTACTTGGCACCGCCGTCGTGGATGACAGTCTGCAGACCCCGGAGTTGCGACTCCAGAGTGGGGCTCTCATTGATCGCCTGGTTGAGCTCCGCCAGTTGAATGTACTCACCAGGCGTCAGGGTGAACTCATCTTTGCCGGATCGGATGATCTGCATCATTCGGTGTGCCGGACCGTAGACATCCCGGTACCGCTGAAAATCATCTCGGATCCGAGCCGTGTCAGCAGCCGATGGAATTTTCTGGGCCATGAAAAATGCACCGTCGGTACCCAGTCGGGCCAACCGCATGTCGATTTCACCCAGCCACTTATCGGCGACCTGTTCATTGCCGGACTCAATCAGGAATTCGTATTCGCGCTTGAATGCCACGGGGCAGATGTAGCGTCCATCCAGTAGTGCGCGCAAGGTATGTGCTTTCATGCTGCAGCCTCCGTTGCCATGGCGACTCGTGAAACAACCCGTTTAGGCCTGGTCACATTTTTGTAAACAGCAATGCTGCCCTTTTTGCCAAAGAGGTAGCGATGCGCAAAGAATTCGTAGGACGCAGGGGTCAATGCCGGTGAGGCAGTCACCACGTCGATCTTGTTGTCCTTGAGCATGTTCATCAGGTGGGAGAAATTGTCACTATCGAAACGTCCGACCTCATCGGTTACCCAGGGGATGTAAATGCTAGTGCAACATCCTTTCTGTAATTTCCCCGAGCAGTGAAACCGACGAGTTGGACGGTTTCTGGTTTTGGGATTTTTAAAATCAGGCCCCTGCCAGGCCGCCGGAGGCATCCCCCGGCAGTCTCATGCTTGCCTTGACC
>CAIVXG010000123.1 GCA_903909815.1 uncultured beta proteobacterium
ACTTTACTTCAAATTCCTCTATAGTTGCAACTTTAATGCAATCGATGTTGAAGTAATTCCGCAAACGCGACCCGTTGCGGAACAGCCTTTCTCCTCGGGGAAGCCAAACCTACAGGGGTTGCATCTTTACTTCGATTGACACGTGTTCGTAGGACGCATGAAAATCAGCCAAATCGACATCTTTGAATGAGGCAGTCGCATTGACGCGTAAATATTCAGTACCCACCATGGAGCGCTACAAATCGCCAAGCCTTATCGCCTGGATTCGATCTGTGACGCCAAGCCGCTGGCACGTTGAGACTGCCGCTGAATCGCTTTACCCAACAAGCTCTCCTGCCCCTCGATGAGCGTGAAGCTCTCCCGTGCGCGGGTAATGCCGGTATAAACCAGTTCCCGAGTCAACACCTTCGCGCCACCTTGAGGAAGGACCAGCGCCGTGTGCAGGAATTCAGAGCCTTGGCACTTGTGCACCGTCATGGCAAACGCAGTTTCCACGTGGGCCAGTCGACTCACCCCAACCGAACGCAGACTGTCCCCGTCCAGAAAGTAGACGCGAAGGGCAGTGCCAACGTGGGCGCTTGGAAGCGCCACGCCCACATCACCGTTGAACACCCCAAGTTGCGGGTCGTTGCGTGTGACCATGACGGGGCGGCCGGCAAACCATTCACCCCTGGGCTTGAATAGGTTCGCGTCTGCCAAGGCCCGCTGAACAGTCTGGTTCAAGCTTCGGGTGCCCCAGTCTCCCTCATGCACTGCACACAGGATGCGAAAACGATCAAAGGCAACCAGAACGCTTTTCACCCAGTTGTCATGGATGCAGGTATCAGCTAGGTCTCCCGCTGGACCCGCGCTTACCAGTCGAAGGTAATCGGCGTAGCAGGCAGTGGCGCCGGGCCGACCGCGCACCGCCAGGTCCAACACGGTGGCCACAGACGGGTTGGGGATTGAATGCAGCACCCCGGAGCTATCGCTGGCGATCAGTCCCTGCGCGATCTCGATGTTGCCCGCATTGACCGCGGTTGCCAGCTGGCCGATGAGGCCGCCAAATCGGCGACTCTGGCGCAGCATGACGGTCTGCTGGGCCAGCGGGGTCGACGAGGAGCCTTTGCTTAGAAACTGTGGAGGGAGAATTTGTCCGCAAGTTGATTTCACATATCTCGCGGTCTCTTGGTCGTAGTGGCCTTGGGCCACGTCCCGGCAAAGGTCTCCCAGAACGGCGCCCGCCTCCACAGACGCAAGCTGGTCCTTGTCGCCCAGCAAGATGAGCTTGGCGCCCGCAGGCAGGGCCTGCAACAGGGCGGACATCATTTCGAGATGAATCATGGAGGCCTCATCCACGATCAGGATGTCAACATCCAGCAGATTGCTGGCATTGAAACGAAATTGGCGGGTGTCGGGTCTCGCACCCAGAAGTGAATGCAGGGTTCTGGCGGCCCCAATGCGCTGGGTGAAGGCTTCCAAGCCAAGCTCTGCGCCCAGCCGCTGACTCAATTCCTGCATGGAGGCATCGATCGACTGACGCAACCGTGCCGCTGCCTTGCCTGTGGGCGCAGCCAGCGCCACGCGCAGGCGCGTTGGATCGTTATCAATGGCGAGCAGCAAGGCCAGCAACCGCGCTGCCGTATAGGTCTTGCCGGTGCCCGGACCGCCGGTGATGACGGTGAGGCTGGCGCGCAAGGCCACCGCACAAGCCAGTTTTTGCCAGTCGACCTCGGAGGTATCTTTTGGACCAGCACCGGAGGCATCGAACAAGCGACCCAACCATTCACGGACAACCGCTTCATCCACCGGTTGACTGGCGGCCGTGCGTTGGAGCACCTCACTGGCCACCTGGCACTCATGGAGCCAGTAGCGCCGCAGGTAGAGCAATGGCTGCGCGGCGGTTCCGCTCAGAACCAGCGGTTGGCCACGGTCTGGCTCAGTGGTTTGCGGCTGCGCAAGGTTCACGGTGCGAACCAGGGCGCTTGATCGCAAGGCGTCCACCCAGTCGGATAGCGTGGCTGGCAACATCGACCACAAGGCTACCCGCTCTTCCTGGGCCTCCTGGGGCCAGGCGAGCACTTCATCGGGCTGCGTCAGCAACTGGTCCAGGGCCAGGCAGGTGTGCCCCCGTCCTTCCATCTGCGCCAATACCGCCGTGCTCACCAGCAAGGCGGGCGTTGCTGCAGGTTCGAGCTCCCGCATGAACGCCGCCATGGCGCTGTCCAAGCGGCGCAGCCAGCCCTTCTCGGACCAAGCACGAAGCACCGCCAAGGCGTCGGTGTCAGAGGCTGGAGTACCTTCAGGAACGACATGAAGAATGGGTTCAGCCACGGCGGCACCACGCAGATCTGGAGTTGAAAGAGGGGTATTCATGCTGGCGACTCCTCCTGGGCCAACATGGCGTCCAAGGCTTGCAGCAAGGGCGCCGAAACCGGGATGTGGCAAACACCGCTTTGTGGGCCCTTCAGGCCCCGCAGGAACAAATAGACAGCCCCTCCGAGATGCAACTCTGGGTTGTAGGTGACTCCCAAACGCAGTTTGAGCAGTCGATGCAGTGCCAGCATGTAGATGGCCGCCTGAACGTCGTAACGGTGCTCGGCCATGGAGCGGGCCATGGCCTCGGCGTTATACGAAGCATCGTCCTCACCCAGAAAGTTGGACTTGTAGTCCAGCACCCAGTACCGGCCCTGATGCTCGAACACCAGATCCGCAAAGCCCATGAGCATGCCGTTCAATTGTTGAGTGGCCAGAGCGGGACGCTCCACACCCACCAGAATGTGTTTGCGGCATTGGTCATCGATTTCCTTGGCGTCGAACCGCTGCGTCGGCAACCAGAATTCCATTTCTGGCAGCACATGTTCCAGGTCGACGAGTGCCGCATCCGGTCCGGGCAAGGGGGTTTGCACAAGCTCGGTCAACCACGACACGACTCCCTGTGCGTAGGCACCCCGTCCCGCACGCTCGCAACGACGACTCAGTTGTGTCGCAAGCAGTTCGTTGCCGGCAAGCGCAAAGCCTTCCGCTGACAACCACTCCAATTGATCATGCAGAAAGTTGCCCGCCTGAGCCCCCTTCTTGAAACTGTGCCACGGTGCTGCGCTGGGCGAACCCTTCGGTGGCTGAATCGCAAGCGAATTGGCAAAGCCAACTTCCACGTCGGGTTCATCATCGGCAGGTCTTGGGGTCTGGATGGGAGACAAGTCGGACGTATCCACAATCAATGTCGACGCGGACTTTGACGCGGCGGCATGCAGCGGTGTGAGGTCCCTGGTCAACCGGGAAAAACTTCCAATCGCCCAATCACGCTCGAACTTGGCCGTGTAGATGGGCCTGCTCAACAGTTCCGCCTCAACCACGCGACGCGTCAATGCTGTGCGGGGCGTGGTTTCCTCTGCTGGTTGCAAAACGATGCCACTGCTCTTGGCTGCGAATTCTTGCAAAGGCGCGAGCCAGTCCGATCCTGCGATCGGCTCAGTGCCACCCAGCACATAGCCGGCACCACTCTTGTGGGATACGCAGGCTGGACTGTTGCCAATTCTGAGGGCGGAGAATCCAACCCACAGCGCGTGACGCGCGCGGGTCAGTGCCACGTACAGCAACCGAAGATCTTCCCTGAGCCGATCCCGATCGGCCAGCGCCAATTTTTCCTTGCTGAACTGCAACAACAGTTCCCTGTTCCCATCTTCATCGGCGAGGTTGACGAAGGAGGTTATCTTGCCGGTTTTCTCCAAGAAGCTGGTCGCATAAGGCAGACACACCAGCGGGTACTCGAGGCCCTTGCTCTTGTGGATCGTGATGACCTTAACCAGATCAGCGTCGCTCTCCAGTCGTACGACCTGTTCGTCGCCCTCTGAGCCCCCTTCGCTCATCTCGGTGAGCAGCCACCGGATCAGCGCCTGTTCGCCATCGAGCGCAGTGCTCGCCGTTTGCAGCAGCTCCGCCAAATGCAGGAAATTGGTCAGCTTGCGCTCACCATCGGACACACCGAGCCAGCGTGACGCAAGGCCGAGTTGATGAAGCGTCTGGCGCAGCATCGCCAACACCCCTTGCAGTTGCCACACCGTGCGCAACTGGCGCAACTGCTCACAGCGCTCGTCAAAGGCTTCATCGTTGCTGGCCAGCCATCCCAGTTCATCCAGACTCAAGCCCACGGTGCGGGTCGCCAACCCAGCACGGACGCGTCGAACATCCTGCGGAGCGGCCACGGCATGCAACCAGTGCACCAGATCCTTGGCCTCGTCACTTTGAAACACCGAATCCCTATCCGAGAGGTAGACCGAGGCCACGGACCTGCGGCCAAGTTCACGGCGCACAGCCATCGCTTCCTTACCGGTACGCACCAGCACCGCAATGTCCGCTGGTCGTATCGGTCTGAGCGGCTTGTCGGGTTCGCCAGGCTTGACGTGCTGCGCAAATCCGGCTTCGGGGTCGTTGAGCCAGGAGACGATCTGCTCGGCACAACGCGCTGCAAAGAGTCGTCTCGTGTCCTCTGCATTTCGTACTTCGAGGTCGTGCACCAGAGTGAGCGCGGGTAATGCCCCGCCGGCAGCTACAAGGTCTTCCTTGCGACCATGGGCCTGAACCTGCACAAACGGCAGTGGATTCACACCGTCCTTCAGGTACATGAATGCGCCCTCGCTGCGCAACTCATCGGCGCGGGCAAACAACTGGTTGACTACGTTCACCAGTGCGTGTGTTGAGCGGTAGTTGGTCTGCAACACGTAGTGGCGTCCGGCGGTGGCGCGCCGCGCCTGCAGGTAGCTATAGATGTCGGCACCGCGGAATCCGTAAATTGACTGCTTGGGGTCCCCAATCAACAGCAACGCGCTGTGTCGGTCGTTATTCTTCGTTTCGTAGATTTGATCGAAGATCTGGTACTGCAGCGGCGAGGTGTCCTGGAACTCGTCAATCATGATCGCCGGGTATTGCGCCAGGATGCGCTCACGCAAGCGCGGACCATTGGCGCCACGCAGGGCGGCGTTGAGCCGGTGCAGCATGTCCGAGAACCCGAAGCTGTTGGTTTGACGCTTGAGTTGGAGCAGCCGCTGTGCGACCTTTGCTGCTGCGTGCAACCGCACCGCCACGTCGCACTCCGGCAGTCGGTCGATGGCACGCTGCAACCCGGCGAATAGGATGAACTCCTGCGGCAGTGCTATCGGGGCTGCATCCGGTTTTCGGCACTCCATCAAGCCCTCGGGTGTGAATCGCGACCAACCTGTCTTGAGATCAGGCTTGCCTTCGGCAGTCGGGTCGTTAGCCCAGTCCTTGAGAGCACCAAGCCAAGTGCCATAATTTCCTGGACTGAGTTTGCGAGCGTTCCAGTCACTTTTTTTGGATGTTGTCTGGTTGTCCAGCCAGTCCTGCATGGCCTGGGCACGCGTTGCCCACCCACCCTTGATCTTTTCCAGATCTTCGGCGCGCTGTGCGCTTGCGCGGGACAGAACCTCTGCCAGTGTCGCGCCGTCGACAAGCTGCGGAATGTCCTGCCGCAACAGTTGGCTCATGTCCTTGGCCAGGACGTCCACGTCGCTCCAGATGTCAAGGATCCGCGACAGCGGCTCGGCAGCTAAAGCGTAGCACTCCTGACGCCAGTAGTCTTGCACCGCTTCGATGCGCATGGCTTCCTCATCGGCCACCAGTTCCTCGTCAAACAGGCTGCCGCTGTCGAAAGCGTGTTCGCGCAACATGCGCTGGCACCAGGCGTCGATCGTGTGAACCGAGGCGTCGTCCATGCTCTCCGCCGCCATAGCCAAAGCCCACGCCGCCCGATTGCGTTCCGCGCCCGGCGCATAGGCCGACATCAGGTTTGCGAGGAACCCATCGTGCGCGTCCACTGGTTTCTCGCCACGGAAACATTGCGCGGCATCCAGCAGCCGCGCGCGAATCCGGTCCGACAACTCGCGTGTTGCCGCGCGCGTGAACGTCATCACCAGGATTTCTGAAGGCCGCAGCGGTCGCTCGAAGGCGTGTTCCGCGCCGTGACCCAGAACCAGGCGCAGGTACAGGGCCGCGATGGTCCAGGTTTTCCCGGTTCCCGCGCTGGCTTCGATCAGCCTGCTGCCCCAAAGATCAAAGGACTCGGCCTGCAGAATCTGGCTTTCAGGGGTGGTCGGGGTATGGCTCATGGGTTCCTGTGCAGTGTCAGAATGGGCCTTCATTCGGCACTCTCGCTTGTAGGTTGTTCGGCTTCGTGCAACCTGGCGCGCACATACCCGTTGGTCCAATTTTTGAGCGGGGCATAGACCTGTCTGGCCAGCGTTTCAAACCGGCCATCTTCTGTCAATGCTTCAAAGTCCGGGTACATCCGGGCCATGCAGGGGTCTTCCACTTCGCCGGTTTGCATGTGTGCACCTTCGTACTGTTTGGGTGCGCTTCTTTCGTCTGCAAGCCATGCAAGGGCGGTCTTTGGCGGCAACGGAAGCGGTGTATTCATCCCGTCCAGCCACAAGCCGAGCAGCATGTTCAGCGTGGTCGTGGCCTCTTCCTGGGGCATCGGCAATATTGCCACTACGCCGTCACGCCCGACTCGAACACCATGGACGGCGAGACCGCTGGCCCCAGCGGCAAGGCTGCGTAACCAGGGACCCAGCAGCTTCTCCGGGCGAGCAACAACCTTTTTCTCCTCGGTCTTGCATAGCTTGCCTGCATCCAATTCCAGCCATGCGGTGATGGGTCCGGTCGGATCGGTGGATGCCTCTTCGCTGCGGAGGTGGTCGATCCAGTCTTCAAGGACCACATCGCCCTGTTGAATTCGTATTGACTTGCGCTCAGCGTCCTGGGTAAAGCGCTCCTGCATCGCGTGCCACGCTTGCAGCATGGTGGCCACGACGTCCCGAAGTTCGGTCTGCTTGATGTCTCCAAAGCCTTTCAGTGGCAAGGCTCCGGCATTGCGCAGTCGTTTCAAGGAAACCTCCACAGCGCTGCGCTCCTTGTCGCTGCTGCCTTGCGCTGTGGCCGAAGCCAGCAGATCCTGAATCAATCCGTATTCCTGCAGACCATCCACCGTGAAACACTCTTCGTCGGCGTTGTCCACTTGCTCCTCATCAAACGCCACCAGCAGTCGCTGCCGGAAAAAGTCCTTCACGGGATTGCGAAGAAAGGTGGCCAAGCGGGAATGGGTCACGGGAACGTTCGGATCCGGGACAAACGCGGCCAAAGACTCGGTGACCACCGCCTCGCCGCCAGACCGAGGTGCACCAGAAGCTGTTGCCGCACCAGCAACCGGCAGATCCTTCGGTTCATGGGCCGCGCGCCATTCCCTGGCGTAAGTCACCAAGGGACTTTCAACTTCAAAATAGCGGCGGCTGAAGGGTTGCAGGGGATGTTCAGTGCTGCGGCCCGTGACCACGTCCTTGCCCCAGCCTGCAGCCAGGTAATCACGCAATTGGGACACCAGTACGGAGGGCGGTTGTTCACTGTTGTCGCGCACGCTTCGGCCACACCAGCTGACATAGAACACTTTGCGGGCAGACAGCAAGGCTTCAAGCATCAACTGGCGATCATCATCCCGGCTGGACCGGTCTCCAGGCCGACTGGTACCGGGCAGGCCCATCAGGTCAAAGTCGCTGCGCATGCCGCGCCTGGGGTAGTCGCCGTCATTCATACCCAGCAGACAAACCACATCGAACGGAATGGCGCGCATGGGCATCAGGGTGCAAAACGTAACGCCACCAGCCCTGAATCGCTGTTTCAAGTTGGGCACTTCCATGGCCTCAAGCCACGCTGAACGCGCAACCATCAAAGGCACTTCTTCACAAAACCCCGCCTGCTCACAGGCAAGCTGCCAGGAATTCAGTCCATCACCGAGGGCGGCCAGCGCCAGTTGATCGGCCTCGGTCTGAGCCTTGACCATCTCTGACAGCATCGCTCTGCCCCGCTCGACCCAAACCTCCGGGGTGGCGGGTGTGCTGGCCAAGGTCCGCCAGTTCACCAACGCCTGCAACAGGTGTGCAAGGGATCCCGCCAGTTCGGCCTCGAGGCCCCCAACTTCGGCGTAGGGTTCAATCTTGTCAACACCTGCCAGGGTGACCTCAGTCCACACGGCGCCGCTGGCATAGCCCAGCAGCATTCTGTGCAAACCAAACCAGGCGCTGTTTTGGTCACCACATTCAGACAGCCCCAGGTCAGCGCGGTGCGCCTCATCCAAGCCCCAACGAATTCCTGCGCCGACCATCCAATCAGTGAGTTTGGGTAGCGAGTCCGGATTGATTCCAAAGCGGGCAGCTATCGCGCTCACTTCGAGCAAGTCCACCAGTTCGCTCATGCAGCAGCGATTCTGAGGAAGGCGAAGCAACCAGTCCATGGCCGTGATCAGCGAGCTGCTCGTCTTGGCGCTCATATCGGCAATATCAAACGGGATGTACCTGGCGTCCTGCCGTTTGTACTGACCAAACACAGCCCGAATCGCCGGGGCCATCTGCTCGATGTCTGGCACCATCACGATCACATCGCGCGGATTCAGTGTCTCGCCCTGTGGCGGATTGGCCAGCAGTTGCAGCAGTTGGTCGTGCAGAACTTCAAGCTCACGCACCTTGCTGTGAGCACTCTGAAAAACGATAGAGCGGTCGTTTGCGGGAATGGCAATCTTGGGATGCTCCTGCAAGGGTGTCAGATCCCGAATCCGATTCTGCACTTGCCTGAGTAATGGGGCCTTGGTGTCATCGTCGGATTCTTCGAAAAGGTCGACCCGCGCCAGTTCAAACTGTCGCTTGCTTTGCTCCGCATCGTCAAAGACATCGAGCTGGCGAATGAAATCTCGGCCCTGACGCCCCCAGGCGGCCAGGAGCGGATGTGCATGGGCATGCATGTCTTCAAGCGGCATCGTCGAAAGTTCCCGCCCACCCCGCAGCGGTTGGCGACGGTGCTGCGACTGCAACAACTCGCGCCCATCCATGATGTCCCCCCAATAAAAGCGGCAGGGGTTGGGTATGGCCAGCATGACTTGACTGTGCGTGGCCAGGGCTGCGAGCGCTTGCAGAGTGGTCCACGGGATCTGGCTCATGCCAAACACGATCACCCGTTGAGCGACCTTGCTTTCGAGCGGTATCCCGTTGCCCAGCCGAGCCAGAACACGCTGATGCAACCGTGGCCTGATGGTCTGCTGCTGCTCTTCAGTCAGCGTGTCAAGAACTGCCCGCCAAAGTTGCGGCTGCCAGCGTTGCTCCGGCGGCAATTCGGACATCGAACGATCGGCAAGAATCAGATGATCCTGCCCCTGGCTCCAGGCGTCCAGCCAGTCAGCACGGTAGTTCTGGTACTGGTCAAACAAGTCGGCCAACCTGGACGCCAACTGCAGCATCCGATCGGGCTCGTTTTCTTTGAGAAAACCCGCCACCGGTGCAAAGTCCGGCTCGCAAATCAAGGTCGGAAGCAACTGCATCAGACGCCAGGTCATGGGCACCTTGTCCAGCGGTGATTCGCCTGGGACGGCCTCTCTGCCAAGCACTTGCCGGTAGGTCCGCCATAGGAAACGCGCCGGCAGTTCAACCCGCGTCGCAGCACAGACCCCGCCCATGCGCGCCATTTCCATCTTGACCCATTCGGCCACGCCGTTACTCTGAGTCAGTATCAGTAGTGTCCCAACGTTTCCACATCAGGACGTCGTAAGTTGATGATTTACATGTTGAATTTGGTGTTTGAGTCTGGTCTCGATTTGAACGTCGAAGGTCAGACTTGGGGTTTTTCGCGGATTTCCGCCCAAAACCAT
>CAIVXG010000124.1 GCA_903909815.1 uncultured beta proteobacterium
GTCGCACCTTTCCAAGTATCGAAAGCTGATCCCGGCGCTGGCCCTGGTGTTTGCCTTGATCGACACCCCGGATAGCGGCGGCGTGATCCGTGAGGGTGAACTGATCCGGGCGCTGGCCTGGGGCGAATACCTGCGCACCCATGCAAACCGGCTTTACGCGGCGGCGGTGATCCCTGAAACCACGGACGCGGTGACGCTGCTATCCAAGATCAAGGGCGGCAAGCTGGTGGATCGTGACGGCGTGATTCTGGACAGCTTCACACCCCGGCAAGTGGCGCTGAAACATTGGGCCGGGCTGGGAACGCCGGATGCGGTGCGCAAGGCGGCGGACGTGCTGGCAGACTTCGATCACTTGAGGCGTGACGTGGTGCCGACAGGCGCGACGGGTGGCAGACCCAGCGACCGCTACACCATCAATCCGGCGGTGCTGGGAGGTGCGGCATGAATTGGCTGGCACGGTTGAAAAAATCAGCGATAGCCCCTGAATCGGACGCTACAAAACCTACGAAACCTGGTTTTGTAGGTTCTGTAGCCCCCATTCCAGCACATATCCAAAAAACAGGGGCTGATTGTGAGGCCGCGAACGATCCACCGGACGGCAACGTTACGGCAAGGGTGGCAGCACCGGACAGACTGCACGCAGCATCGCTGGCGCTTGATGCGGTGATTCTGGCGTCTGGCATCGCGGCTGACCCGGATCGCTGGTGCTGGCCACAAAGCACGGCATTGAACACGGGGGAAATTGACACCTTCACGGCGCGGCTATCCCGCTTCACGGATCGAGGGCTGATCGTGGCCTTTGCTGAATCGCTGGCTGACAAGCTGGTGATCCGGGATCGTGAAGGCGACGATAGGGCGCTGTGCCTGGAATGCCCCCACCTGGGCGGCTACTCGGGATCGTGGCGCTGTGGGGCCTGGAAGCGGGCAGGCATCGCCACTCGGGCCGGGGATGCGCGGCTTGCCAGCGACGAAGTGACCATGCTTCGGCGGTGTGACGGGTTCACTTGATGGCGGTACGCACGAAGGTACGCACGACGTACTTCGTACCGACCTCAACATTGCATCAAGGGCAACGTCGAGATTAGGGCGAGATTAGGGCGAGATTGGCCGAATTACGCAGACCGTTACGCAAGGCGCAATGCGTGAAAGGTTCGCACTGAGTTACGCAAAACTACGCATGAAAATCACTTTTCTTCAGGTTGATGAAGCATTCCGGCGCAACGTCTGGGGTGAATCAGTCCGGGCCATAGCGCGTGACTTTGGCGTGACCGAAGGGGCTTTGCGGTTTCACTTTCGTAAGGGCACATCGCCCAAGCAAGTGCGCCGACTGGCCTATGACCTGTTCCATGTCGAGCAAATGCGGGCGCAGCTTTCACCGGCAGATCAAAAGGAAGTTGCCCGGCAGGTGGCAAAGGCGCGGGCGCTGGTGGCATGATGCGCCAAAGGGGTTACACCATGGGTTTTCGTTTCCGCAAGAGCATCAAGCTATTCCCCGGCCTGCGGCTGAACCTGAGCAAGTCCGGCGTGAGCGCATCCGTGGGCGTCAAAGGTGCGACGGTGAATATCAGCGACCGCGGCACCCGTGGCACCGTGGGCATACCCGGCAGCGGTATCAGCTACAGCGAAAAGCTATCGACGCCTGAACACACGGCAAGGTCAGAGCGGACTACACCACCCAGCGGGGGCATGAGCTTGGGCACGGTGCTGGGCTGGGTGTTCGTGGCGGTGTGCTTTTTCGTGATCTTGAGCAAGGTGTCGGGGTAGCAGCGGGCATAGTCCCGGCGTCATTCATGCCACGATCAATCACTCCGTCTCAAAAGCCCCACGAAGGGGGACACTTTCATAAATGACGGTATTTTTGACGGTACTTTTCAAAAGCGACTTGCCAGAACCTAGCATCCATGCGGGTTAGCGGGAAGGTAGTGAGTCCGATAATCACCACAACACTGCGGCGGATGGCAAAATACGGGCCATACCATGCTGCACCGTCACCTCAACCATCAGCGCTTCACGCTCGCCGCCATTGACGACGTGATTTCGCGTGGCCGTTGGCAAGACTGGGCGGCATTGCGTCGTGCCGCACTTCAGGATCAATCTCTGTTGGAAAAGGTGCAGCGTATCTGCCGACCCCACACGGATGACCCTTACGCGCAGCGCTATCATTTTTGGATGCACTATGCAGAAGAACACCACGCTTCCTGATTGGGAGTTAGTGCTCTCTGCGGCGGCTCGCCTGCAGCGTATTCTTCCCGAGGCTGTGCTTGTCGGCGGAACGGCGTCCGCGATTCATGCGGGGCATCGTTTTTCGCGTGATGCCGATCATGTCTTAACCGATCTTCGGATGCGCTTCGACGAGGTACTGGCCGAGCTCGAATCGGTGGCAGGCTGGAAACCCCCCCGCGTACAGCGACCGGTGCAGATTCTTGGAAGCCTTGACGGCATTGAAACCGGGGTGCGCCAGTTGATCCGGGTGGCGCCTTTGGAAACGATGGTTCTTGAGCATCGAGGCGAGAGGCTCACGGTGTCGACGCCGGACGAGATACTGCGCATCAAGGGCGTGCTGATCCTAAAACGCAATGCCACTCGCGACTACCTTGACTTCGTCGCCCTTGCGGCAAATATGGGCGATGAAAAAGTGGCGTACGCCTTGCATGACTTCGATCGGTTGTACGCCCAAGAAAACGGCGAGTCGCCATTGCAACAGCTTCAAGTTCAGTTAGCTCATGCCGTGCCCTACGATATGGACGAGGTTGAAACAGAACTACCCAAATATAAGAATCTTGCCCCGCAATGGCACGACTGGGACACGGTGAAAGCGGCCTGCGCACACCTGTCGACAGTCATCTTTGATGGAGTTTGCGGCCTGCGAGATGGCGGTTCCTGACAGCCGTTGACAACTGGCGTGCCCTGTGCTGCGCCCGCGTGTCGAGATCTCGGCAGCTTGAGAACGGCACAAATGTGATAAGGTAATACCCTTGCATACCATGCTGGAGAACGCCATGACCGCCGCAACAACCCGCCCCATAGCGATCAAGATCGATCAAGACACAAGGGAACGCGTTAAGCGTCTTGCCTTGGCGCGCCACCGGACATCGCATTGGCTGGTTCGGGAGGCGATCAGCCAGTACGTGGATCGCGAGGAAAAGCGCGAAGCATTCCGGCGAGACGCCGTCAATGCCTGGAACGAGTACCGAGAAACGGGGTTGCACGCCGGCGGGGAAGAGGTCACCGCGTGGCTAAATACGTGGGGCGAAGACGGCGAACAGGCAGCGCCCGTATGCCACGCGTGATATTTGCACCCGCGGCGCTGCGGGATTTGGAGCGATTACGTGAGTTCTTGCGCCCAAAGAATCCGGCGGCGGCCAAGCGGGCGGCGGCGGCGATCGTCAAGGCGGTTCAACTGCTCGGACAGCATCCAAAGATAGGTCGTCCCGCAGAGGAAATGGACATCGAATACCGCGAGTTGGTGATTGACTTTGGCGACAGTGGCTATATTGCTCTGTATCGTTACGAGGGTGGTTTTGTGACCATTCTGGCCTTGCGCCATCAGAAGGAAGTCGGGTATTGACGTCGCTGCCTACAGGTGGTTGGCCGGTGCGCTCAAAGTGCCACCGTTCGCCCTGAGCCTGTTGACGGGCCCTTCGACAGGCTCAGGGCGAGCTGAAACTGTCAGTAGTTCCGCACACGTTTATTGTCACTACAGGCTTGGTTGATTGACAAAAATTGTCGCTGACAAATACAGGACAATGGAAAAAGCGGCCTCACAAGGCAAAAACTGTTGTATGACGCGCAAAAGTCGTGGTACTTTGAATTGGCACGTAAACTGCTTACTTCCTCCCCGTCTTTCCCACCCACCCTTTAGGAGATTTTTATGAAACGTGTTCAACAAGGCTTTACGCTGATCGAATTGATGATCGTCGTTGCGATCATCGGTATTTTGGCCGCTGTGGCTTTGCCTGCTTATCAGAACTACACCGTCAAGGCCAAGGTAGGCGCGGCGCTGTCTGAGCTCGCGCCGCTCAAGAGCGCGGTCAGTGTTTGCGCGACCGAGGCTGGCGGCATTTTGACCAGCTGCACCGGCAATGCCTCGGGTGTCCCCGTTCCCCTCTTTACGGCCACCAAGAACGTTGCATCGGTAACCACGACAGCTGGGGTCATCGCCGCGACCCTGGGCACCGGTATCGGTACCAACGTTGATGGCGCGACAATCACCATGACTCCTACGATCAGCGACAGCGGCACAAAGTGGGTGAATACAACCAGCATTAGTTCCACGACTGGCACAGGCGCAGCGGCGCTTGATCTGATTACAAAGAACAACGGCAGCTGATGCAGCGCCTTGGCTAGACGAGTTGGCTTATCTCGGCCCCAGCGCTGGGTCAAAGCCAGACATCGCAACACAATGCCCCTCTCGCGAGGGGCATTTTGTTTTCCTAATGGGTACTCCGCACTCCTCTACATGGTGATTTCTGCTGTCTCAGTTTCGGCCCGTGGCTGTCACGCCCATGCTAAAGACATTTAGCACGCGCGCGGCCTTCGTCGTTGGTATTTTGGCGTTTGCGCTTTGGCTGACGACGCACCCCTACCACGGCATGATTCACGATGAGCAGTTTTACGCCGTGATGGCATTGGACCGCCTGCACCAGGGACTGTATGGAAGCGATCTGTTCTTCCTGTATGGTTCTCAAAATTCATTTACTGTATTCACACCATTTCTCGCATGGTGGATCAAGTCATACGGCCTGGACAATGGTCTTTTGTGGGCGACCGTGGTGGGGCAAGCGCTTTGGATTGGCGCCTTGATCACGCTTGTGGCCGCGTTATTTCCTCCGCGTCAACGTGCGTGGTGCTTGCTCACCGTCGCGCTATTTCCTGCGCATTACAGCCAGGTATTCTCGTTTGGCGAAGCGTTTGCGACGCCGCGCCTCTACAGTGAAGCCCTGGCCATGTTGGGCTTGAGTGCATTGCTGCGGAGCCGGTATGGGGCTGCGGCGACGAGCCTGCTGATGAGCATGCTTGTTCATCCCTTGATGGCGCTGCCCGCCATGGGGCTGGCGCTGATCTACAAAATACCTCGCCCACGGATTTGGTTTGCCACGCTTATCGCTATCGTCGCCGCGGCAATTGTTCTGGCGATCTTGGGTTGGGGTCCATTTGCCAGCATGGGGCAGGTTTTGCCCGCGGACCTGGTTGCATTTGAACGCCTCCGCTCGCCGTGGCTATTTCTTGATCAGTGGCGTTGGAAGAATGTGTCCTCGACGATCGCCATTTTTGTGATTCTTATGCTGGCCATGCGCCTGCTCGATCCGCCGTTGCCGAAGCTGGCGATGGTGACATTCATCATTGCCGCCTTAGGCCTTGGCTTGAGTCTATTGGCCGCGCTCAGCAACTATGCACTTTTGTTGGCACTACAAGCCAATCGCGCGCTCTGGGTGGCGCAACTGCTGGCTGCCATTTTTTGCTTTCCTGTCGTGATGCGCTTGTGGCAAGACGGGACCACCGGAAAATATCCAGCCATACTGCTCGTCTGCGCCGTTATCGGTCCGTCTGCCGCATTTGCACCGATCGCGATACTGGCTTTGGCGTACGAGTGGGGAGGCCGAAAATTGGTAGCGTTGAGTTCGCCCAGCCCGTTCATTCGATGGTTGATATGGTTGTTTCCGCTGCAAGTCATACTCTGGACGCTATTGAGTGCCTGGACCACCTACCTCAGCCACGACACTTTTGACTCTCAGCCCATATTTTTGCGTCTGTTCGGCGATTTGTTGCCGATGGGCCTCGCAATAAGTTGGCTGATTTCGGCCAACTATCGTCGTTCACGGGAACTGCTTCAGGGCGCCTTGATGGCCCTGACATGCGTCGCCATCTGCCTGACAGTGAGGCAATGGTATGTGTCGGACAATAGAATTCTACTGAATACGCCAGTTCGCCAACGGGTCATCGCCCCGTTGCAACGTGCCATTCCGGAAGGTGCGGTAGTGTACTGGGAGGAAGGTTTGCACGAAGCTTGGTTCTGGCTTGGGCGTGCCAATTACGTTTCATTTGGTCAGTTGGCGGGCTCCGTCTTTACGCCAAGAACTGCAGTTGAAGGTAGGCGCCGGATGAGACTGCTGGATGCAGCCGGCTTTTCTGACAACTCCTGGGATTTCAATGAGCAGATTCAACTCGATCGCAGCAACAAAGTCCACGACCTGGCATCCATTGCGCAGTTATGTGCTGATCCGGTCTTGCACACGATCATATTGAAAAATCCCGTGCCTCAATTACCCGCAGCCTATCACCTTACTGACCCAAATACAGGCTGGTCTTACTATTCCTATGCTTGCGCTGATCCCCGAATTTCCCATGGGCCAAACACATGATGCCACTGCAAAACCCAGCGCCGGGTCAAATGAATGACTCAGGACGTTCGCGCCAGATCTGATGCGTAAACTATTTTTTCTCCCATCATTGAAAACCGAGTTTGTGCGTTATGTGGCCGCAAGTGGACTCGCCTTTGTTGCCGATTTTGCTACTTTGTCCATACTGGTCAGCGGCTTGGAAATGCATTATTTGGCCGCGACGATACTTGGATTTATAGTCGGTGTCACGGTCAATTACCAGCTATCAATTCTTTGGGTATTCAGTTATCGGGCTTTGCGGCAGCCCAAGCTGGAGTTCATCTTGTTTCTTGCCACCGGCCTCGTCACGTTGGGCCTGGCAATTGTTCTGATGCTGCTTCTGGTAGGCGGGCTCGGTCTTCATTATCTGTTGGCAAAATGCATTACGACGGGGGTTACTTTGATCGTCAATTTCACGCTTAGGAGATTTTTGTTGTTCACTCGCCATACACCTCGAATTCAAAAACTGCACCCCGTTTCGGGGAAGGAGCGGTCATGACCCTGCGCGTGATCATCATAGGCGCGGGCCCTGCGGGGCTCACTGCGGCACTTGAGCTCTGCGAGCACTCGGTCATCCGGCCAATCGTGCTGGAAGCTCTCGATGACGTGGGCGGAATATCGCGCACAGTGGAATACAAGGGCCACCGTATGGACATCGGAGGCCATCGGTTTTTTTCCAAGTCGGATTGGGTTATGGACTGGTGGCGAAAGCGTTTGCCTGAGGCAACCACACCCAGCGGCGGCGACGCCATGGGGTATGTTCCCGATGCGGACGCAGTGATGTTGCATCGCTCGCGCCTATCGAGAATCTATTTTCTGCGGCGATTTTTCGACTATCCGGTAACACTGTCCGCGACGACAATGCGCAACCTGGGTCTTTGGCGCTTGGTAAAAATTGGGGTGACCTATTTTCAGGCCCGACTTTTCCCGCGGCGCCCAGAACGGAATCTGCAAGATTTCTTTATCAATCGCTTTGGGCAGTCGCTTTATCGGACTTTCTTCAAAGACTATACGGAGAAGGTGTGGGGAGTTTCCTGCGACAAGATCAGCTCCGCATGGGGTGCTCAGCGAATCAAAGGGCTGTCCATATTGGAAGCACTGCGCCATGCCCTCGGGCGTGTCTTCCGCCGTACTGCGTCCGGCAGTTTGGCGCAAAAACACGTCGCCACCAGTCTCATCGATCGGTTTCTCTACCCCAAGTATGGTCCCGGCCAGATGTGGCGCAAAGCGGCCGATGAATTGAGGGCGGATGGCGGGCAAATCCGTCATGGCCTGCAGGTTACCACTGTAGAACTTGGGGGCGGGCGCGTTCAGGCAGTACGGGCACGAAACCTCGCTACCGGTGAAGAAACGCGCTTTGAATGTGACTGGCTGATCTCTACCATGCCGGTGAAGGATCTGATTGCGAGCATCGAGCCTCCCGCTCCTGCAGCTGTGGCGGAGGTCGCTGATGGGCTGATGTACCGGGACTTCATTACCGTGGGGGTTCTTCTGCATCGGCTCAAGCCCAATGCCTACTCGCTTCCGGGAAGTACGACCAACATGGTGCCGGACACGTGGATATACATTCAAGAGCCCGACGTCAAACTCGGCCGCCTTCAGGTCTTCAACAATTGGAGTCCGGCACTGGTGCCCAACCCCGACACGGTTTGGCTGGGCCTCGAGTATTTCTGCCAGGAAGGCGATGAATTGTGGAACATGCCCGATGAAAGAATGGGCCAATTTGCCATTGAAGAGTTGGCAAAGATCGGTCTGATCGACAAGGAGGATGCACTGGATTTCAATGTGGTGCATGTTCCCAAGGCGTATCCAGCCTACTTCGGATCCTACGACCGTTTCGATACCATCCGCGCCTTTACGGACACCGTGCCCAACCTCTTCCTGGTCGGGCGCAACGGCATGCATCGCTACAACAACCAGGATCATTCGATGCTGACGGCCAAGGCCGCGGCGGAGTGCATTATTTCGGGGAACACCGATAAAGCGGAAATCTGGGACATCAATCTGGACGATGAATACCACGAAGAAAAGAAATCAGTTTGACCGGAGTCCGCCCCATCGTGCGCTTCGAATTCAGGGCCAAGGCGATGCGTGCCTGCCGCGACGACGAGCCATTCTTTTTTCCAATGAAATGTAAGCCAGCACCCAGGCTGATTTGTGTATAGTCGGCGCAGCCCGGTTATTTGGAAATTGGGCATCGCAACTTAAGAGGAGCATCTGATGACGAATTCTTCCACGCCACGCCGCCGGTTTCTGAAAATTGGCAGCGCTGCCTTGGCCATGATCCCGGTCGTGGCCTTTTCCGACCGCGCGATTGCCGCAACTAACGCCGCCATGCGCGGCGCCCTGAAGTACCAAGACAAGCCGCTGGCTGAAAAGAGCTGCTCCACCTGCCTGCAGTTCGTACCGGGTGCCGCCGCCAAGGGGCCGGGTGGCTGCAAGATCATGCCGGGCGACACCGAAATTTCGCCCACAGGTTACTGCACCGCCTGGGTCAAGAAGGCCTAAGCGCTTTCGGTCCCGAGCGAAGCCACCGCGATCGACTCGCGGTGGCTTCGTTGTTTGTGCAGATGCAAGTCCTTACTTAGCCGATTTGGACTTTCAGGCGAATCGAGTTAACCTCCCACCCCCTGCTGCGCAGATGGGACTGCAGCGCTGGCAGCAACTGCCTGACCTTCGCCGCTGCCGCGTTGCTGCTCACCAGCAGACACCAGGTCGCGCCATCCACCGGACCGGCCTTGACTGCGGGGAGCAGCGATTCCGGAAGCAGCGGTTGAATTGACTGGAGGCGTTCACTCGACTCGCGCACGAGCTCGCTGAGTCGGGCGAAAGTGGGCGAATCCTGTGCGGCCTGATGCAGCGACACGGCTTGATGACGGCGGTGCATGGGTTTGACGGCGTGAATTGATAAAGGATTGACTGTGCATTTGATTATCACGGATGCGTGGCTCGCCAAGAGCCGTGCCATTCATTTGAGCGGAACCAAGCTGCTGCTGGCGGGCCTGGCGGCATCGCTGCTGCTGATGCTGACGGCAGTCGGGATATACAACCTCGTCGTTCTCAAAGGCGCGCGCGAAGGCTGGCCGGTGATAGGTTCGCTGGTGCGCTTGGTGGTGAGGGACGAGTTCGCGCAACGTGACCAGTTCTTGCGCGAAAACCTCGATGTGATGGCGCGCAAGGTGGGCGAGTTGCAGGCCAAGCTGATGCAACTGGAGTCGCTGGGCGAACGGGTGTCGGGGCTGGCGGGCATTCCTGCGCAGGACCTCAAAACTGCACAGGGCAGTGGCGGCGCGCTGGTGGGCGGTCGAGCGCTGTCGATGGATGAACTCAATGCCGTTTTGGCCGACCTCGATCGCTTGACCAAGCAACACAACGATCTGCTGACCGTGGAGGAATCGCGTCTGCTTGAGCAAAAGGTCAAGAAGATGATGGTGCCGACCCAGAGGCCGATCACGGTTGGCATGCTGGGTTCGCCCTTTGGCTGGCGTATGGACCCGTTCACGGGCCGCTCTGCCCTGCACACGGGGATGGATTTTCAGGCCGAGAGCGGGACCCCGATCCTCGCCGCTGCCGGCGGCGTGGTGGTGGCGCAGGAGGTTCATCCGGAATACGGCAACATGGTGGAGATTGACCATGGCGACAACCTGGTGACGCGCTACGCCCATGCGTCCAAGGTCTTTGTGAAGAAAGGCGACCTGATACGGCGCGGACAGCAGATTGCCCAGGTGGGGAACACCGGGCGCTCCACGGGCTCACATTTGCACTTTGAGGTGCTGGTTCAGGGAGTGCCGCAAGACCCACAGAAGTTCCTGGCGGCGGGTGAGGATGTGGCACGCGCGCAGGTCGCCGCAGCGAGCCGCAAACGCCCGCCCAAGTAGGCTCGCACAGGCAGTCTGCGCAGCGGTCGGGCCCCGTCCATCCTTGGTTAAAATGTGCGGTTAGGTTATGGCAGCGCAGAACGCTGGGCAATCTTTCGCATCGATGCTTGCATTCTCGCGACATAACCTCAATTGAGCACACATTACTTAGGGACTTCGGTCGCCTGCGAAGCCCCGGTGGGTTTTGCGCGGCGGTCTCGCACTCATGGCCAGTAACATCCTCACCAAAATTTTCGGTAGCCGCAACGATCGCTTACTCAAACAGTACCGCAAGACCGTCGTCGGCATCAATGCACTGGAGTCACAGTACGAAAAGCTGAGCGACGATGCGTTGCGTGCCAAGACCGACGAGTTTCGCTCTCGTGTCGCGCAGGGTGAAGCGCTGGACGCCCTCATCCCCGAGGCCTTTGCCGTGGTGCGTGAAGGCTCCAAGCGCATCATGAAGATGCGCCACTTCGACGTGCAACTGCTCGGTGGCATCGCCTTGCACAACGGCAAGATCGCCGAAATGGGAACGGGCGAAGGCAAGACGCTCACCTCCACGCTGCCGGTTTATTTGAACGCACTCACAGGCAAGGGCGTGCACGTGGTCACCGTCAACGACTACCTCGCCAGCCGCGATGCGCGCTGGATGGGCAAGCTCTACAACTTCCTCGGGATGAGCGTCGGCATCAATTTGCCGCAGATGTCGCGCGAAGAAAAGCAGGCCGCTTACCGCGCTGACATCACCTACGGCACCAACAACGAGTACGGCTTCGATTACCTGCGCGACAACATGGTGTTCGAGGCGCACGATCGGGTGCAACACGGGCTGAACTACGCCATCGTGGACGAGGTGGACTCGATCTTGATCGACGAAGCGCGCACGCCGCTGATCATCAGCGGCCAGGCCGAAGACCACACGGCGATGTACGTCGCGATGAACAAGGTGGTGCCGGCACTGAAGCGGCAGGAGGGCGAGGATGATCCGCGCGGCGAGAAGATCGGCACCGTCACGGTGCCGGGCGACTTCACGCTCGATGAAAAATCCCATCAGGTGTTTCTGACCGAACAGGGCCATGAAAACGCCGAGCGCATTCTGGCCAACATGGGACTGATTCCGCAGGGCGCCACGCTGTACGACCCGGCCAATATCAGCCTGGTGCATCATCTGTACGCAGCGCTGCGCGCCAACCACCTGTACCACCGCGACCAGCACTACGTGGTGCAGGAGGGTGAGGTCGTGATCGTGGACGAGTTCACGGGTCGACTGATGTCGGGGCGGCGCTGGAGCGACGGGCTGCATCAGGCGGTCGAGGCCAAGGAAGGCGTGGCCATCCAGGCCGAAAACCAGACCATGGCGTCGATCACGTTCCAGAACTATTTCCGCCTGTATGCCAAGCTCGCCGGCATGACCGGCACGGCCGACACCGAAGCCTACGAGTTCCAGGAAATCTATGGTCTCGAGACCATCGTCATTCCGCCCAATCGCAAGAGCCAGCGCACCGACCAGCAGGACCGTGTGTATAAGACCACGCGCGAAAAATACGATGCCGCGATCCAGGACATCCGCGAATGTTACGAGCGCGGACAGCCGGTGCTGGTGGGCACGACCTCGATCGAAAATTCGGAAATCATCGACGAGTTGCTGAACAAGGAAAAGCTGCCGCATCAGGTGCTGAACGCCAAGCAGCACGCCAGAGAAGCCGAGATCGTGGCGCAGGCCGGTCGGCCCAAGATGATCACCATCGCGACCAACATGGCGGGTCGCGGCACCGACATCGTCCTCGGCGGCAATCTGGAAAAGGCCATCGAAGCGGTGGAGGCCGACGAGTCGCTGGACGCGGGGGCGCGCGAGCAGCAGATTGAAAAAGTTCGGGAGCAATGGAAGATCGACCACGAGTTCGTGAAGGCGCAGGGGGGCTTGCGCATCATTGCCACCGAACGCCACGAGTCGCGCCGCATTGACAACCAGTTGCGCGGCCGCTCGGGACGCCAGGGCGACCCCGGGTCGTCGCGCTTTTTCCTGAGCCTGGACGACCCGTTGATGCGCATCTTTGCCGGGGACCGGGTCAAGGCCATCATGGAGCGACTCAAGATGCCCGACGGAGAGGCGATCGAGGCCGGCATCGTGACGCGCTCGATCGAGTCGGCGCAGCGCAAGGTGGAGGCGCGCAACTTTGACGTTCGCAAGCAGTTGCTGGAGTACGACGATGTCTCCAACGACCAACGCAAGGTGATTTACCAGCAGCGCAACGACATTCTGGATGCGACTTCGCTTTCCGAGCAGATCGCGTCGCTGCGTGAAGGCTGTTTTTCCGATCTCACGCGCCATCACGTTCCCGCTGAATCGGTGGAAGAGCAATGGGACTTGCCGGGTCTGGACAAGGTATTGCGCGAGGAGTGGCAAATCGACGTGGCGCTGGCCGAGCAGGTGGCGGCCGCTAGCACCATGACGGACGAGGACATCCGCGAGAAGGTGGTGAAGGCGGCACACGACGCCTTTGTGGCGAAGGAGGAGGCTGTGGGGCCGGAGAACTTCGGCCAGTTTGAGCGCATCGTGTTGCTGCAAAGCCTGGATACGCATTGGCGCGAACACCTGAGCTCGCTCGACTATTTGCGCCAGGGCATTCATTTGCGCGGCTACGCGCAAAAGCAACCCAAGCAGGAGTACAAGCGCGAAGCCTTCGAGCTGTTCGGGCAGTTGCTGGACTCCGTGAAGAACGAGGTCACGCGCGTGCTCATGACGGTGCAAGTGCAGTCCACCGAGCAACTGGAGCAGGCCGCTCAGGACATGGAAGAGCGCGCCGAGAACATCGCCAACGTGACCTACAGCAGTCCGGTGGAAACGGGCGAAGTGCAGACCGTGCTGGACGAGCGCACGGTGCGCGGTCGCGAAACGGTGCTGCAACGCGTCGGTCGCAACGAACCCTGTCCGTGCGGCAGCGGCAAAAAATACAAATTCTGCCACGGCAAGCTCGCCTGAGGCGAGCCGCCCTCCTGAGCCAGTGACAATAATGTGTGTCATTGCGAGCGAAGCGCGGCAATCCATGCTTGCCAGCGTGGATCGCCACCTCGCTTTGTTTCGCGCGCGCACGACCAGCGCCACAAAGTCAATCACTTAAGGGAGCCTGCGATATGCCCGTCAATTTTTCTGCAACCGATGCGGCTGACCTGTTGTCCGTCCCGGGCGTGCGCATCGGCGCTGCCGAAACCGGGATCCGCAAGGCCGCCCGTCTGGATTTGACGGTGCTGCTGATCGATGAAGGCGCATCGGTGTCGGGCGTGTTCACGCAGAACCGCTTTTGCGCCGCGCCGGTGCAGGTCTGTCGTGAGCATCTGGAACGATGTGCGAGTTCGGGTCTGTCGGTGCGGGCGCTGGTGATCAACACCGGCAACGCCAATGCGGGCACGGGTCAACAAGGACTGGAACGCGCCCGTGCCACCAGCGCCGCGCTGGCGCAAACGCTGGGCCTTCAAACCGTGCAGGTGCTGCCGTTTTCGACCGGCGTCATCATGGAGCAACTGCCGCACGAACGCATCGTGGCGGGCCTGCCCAGCGCCCTGGCGGACGCGCAGGTCGATCACTGGGGTCGAGCGGCCCAGGCCATCATGACCACTGACACCGTGCCCAAGGCCTTCAGTGCGAAAGTGCAGATCGGCGACACGGCGGTCAGCATCACCGGCATCAGCAAAGGCGCCGGCATGATCCGACCCAACATGGCGACGATGCTGGGCTTCATCGCCACCGACGCCTGTGTGGCGCGCGAGTTGATGCAGCCGTTGGCGCGCGAACTGGCCGAAGCCTCGTTCAACCGGGTTACGGTGGACGGCGACACCTCGACCAACGATTCACTGGTGCTGATCGCCACCAACAAAGCGGCGCATGCGCCCATCACCTCGCTTGACAGCGCCGAGGGCCAAGCCTTGAAAGCGGCTCTGGTCAAGGTTGCGCAGAAACTGGCGCAGGCGATCGTGCGCGACGGCGAGGGCGCGACCAAATTCATCACGATCCAGGTCGAAGGTGGCAACAGCGGCGAGGAGTGCCGCAAGGTGGCCTACGCGATCGCCCATTCGCCGCTGGTGAAAACGGCGTTTTTTGCCAGCGACCCCAATCTGGGCCGCATTCTGGCGGCTGTGGGATATGCCGGCATCGACGACCTCGATCAGACTGGCATAGCCTTGTACCTGGACGACGTACTGGTGGCGGTGCAGGGCGGTCGCAACCCTGCGTACCGCGAGGAAGATGGCCAGCGCGTGATGCGGCAAAGCGAAATCACGGTGCGGGTGCTGTTGGGACGCGGCTCGGCCTGCGACACCGTGTGGACCTGCGACCTGAGCCACGACTACGTCACGATCAACGCCGACTACCGCTCATGAACGACAAGCTGGAGCGTCTGATTGCTCAGGTGGAGCGGCTGGTATCGCATGTCCAGATGCTGGCACCGCAGGCCCTGGCCCAGCCCGACTGGTCAAAGGCCGTGGCCTACCGCTACCGCAAACGCAGCTCGGGCCATGCCACGCTCGAACCCGTGCAGCACGTAGGGCACATTGCGCTCGCCGACCTCAAGGAAATTGACGAGCAGAAGGCCAAGGTGCAGCGCAATACCTTGCAGTTTGTTGAAGGCAAACCCGCCAACAACCTGCTGCTGACGGGGGCGCGTGGAACGGGAAAATCGTCATTGATCAAGGCCTGTTTGAATCAGTACGCGGACCAGGGTTTGCGCCTGATCGAAGTGGACAAGGCGGATCTGGTCGATCTGCCCGACATCGTGGACGTGGTGGCGCAGCGCCCGGAGAAATTCCTGGTGTATTGCGACGACCTGAGCTTTGACGACGGTGAGCCCGGCTACAAGGCGCTGAAGTCGGTGCTCGACGGCTCGGTGGCGGCCAGCACGCCCAATGTGCTGATTTACGCCACCAGCAACCGACGCCATCTGTTGCCCGAATACATGGCCGAGAACCTGAGCTACACGCACACCGACGACGGCGAAGTGCACCCGGGTGAAGGCGTGGAAGAAAAGATTTCGCTGTCTGAGCGTTTCGGCCTGTGGGTGAGTTTTTATCCCTTCAGCCAGGACGAGTACCTCGCCATCGCGGCGCAGTGGCTGAGCTCGTTCGGCGTCGACGCTGCAGGCATTGCGGCGGCACGCGCCGACGCGCTGGTGTGGGCACTGGAGCGCGCCTCTCGCAGCGGCCGTGTCGCCTACCAGTTCGCCCGCGACTACGCCGGCCGCCACAGCCTGAGCGCATGAAGTCGGTGCCACTGGTGGCGGACGGCCACCGCACTCGATTGGAGCAGGGCGAGCGCCAGGTGGTCCAAGTGGCCGTGGGCATCCTCTTTCAATCGAGCGGCGACTTCCTGTTGACCTCGCGCCCCGCGGGCAAGGTCTACTCAGGCTACTGGGAGTTTCCCGGCGGCAAGCTGGAGGCGGGGGAGTCGGTGGAGCAGGCGCTGCGGCGCGAACTGCACGAGGAACTGGGCATCGCGGTGGGCGCAACCCAGGCCTGGAAGACCGAATTGGTGGACTACCCGCATGCGCTGGTGCGATTGAACTTCTGCAAGGTGTTTGACTGGAGCGGCGAGTTGCAGATGCGCGAGGCTCAGTCGTATGCCTGGCAGAGCCTGCCCGTGACCTTGGCTCCGGTGTTGCCGGGAACGGTGCCGGTGCTCGCCTGGCTGGCGCAGGAGCGCGGCTTCTTCGGCGCCACTCACGCGCCGGCGTGAGCTGCACTCACTGCGGCAACAAATCCGGCTCGTCGTAGCTGCCGTCAGTGGGTGGCTGATCCGGCAGCCGGAAGGACTCGCTCGACCAGGCGCCCAGGTCGATGTTCTTGCAGCGTTCGCCGCAGAACGGCCGGTACGCATTGCTGAGGTCGTAGACGCTGTCACCACCGCAACGCGGGCATTTGACGAGGCGCTTCAGCAACACAGCGTCAGCTCAAAGGCTGTGTCCTGGGCGCAGGCGTGCAGGCGATCGTCCGCTTCGTGACGCATGAAGCGCACCGACACCATGAGCCGGTTGCCGCTGACCTCTGGAATCACGCCGATCTGGGGATTGATGCGCATGCGCAGTAATTGAAAGCTCCGTCCCTGTGGCAGGGTCTGCTGGAACTGCCCGCCCACGGCCATGACCTTCTGTCCCGTGCCCGAGTCGCGCAACAGCTTGAGCAGCAAGTGGATCGATTCCGACAGGGGCTTGAGTGTTTCCACCCAGCGCCGCAGGTCGGCCTGGCGCAGCTGGGCGTCGCTTTGCTGCCAGGCGAAGTAGGCCGGGAGATCAAAGCAGCAGGTGCCGGCGGGAATGCTGATGCGGCTGCGGATGCTCATCAGCCAGTCGTTTTCTGTGAGCGCCTGTCCGGCTTTTCCGGTCTGCGCATTGAGCGCTTCAAAGCACTGATGCAACTGCTGGATCACCCGATTCAGAGCGTCCTCAGAAATCGCCGGATTGCCACGATAGCTGCCCAGCAACTGCTTTTGCTTGTCCAGATCGCGCAGCACGTCTGATTTGAGGTCGGCGCGGGCGGCCACGTCCATCACCTCAAAAATGGTGGCGAGAGCGAAGTGGTGGTCCAGCGCATCTTCGCGTGGCAGCAATTGATCCAGGCGGTGGAAAAGATGTTCCAGACGCAAATAGGTCCGGATGCGTTCATTGAAAGGGTATTCGTACAGGATCACGCTGAGGCTCTTGGTGTTCGGCGAATCATAGCCCGAAGTGCATGGCAATTTGAAACACTTCGCCGCGCAATTCATCCAGACTCAGGTCCTGGTTGAAGAGCACGAAGTCGGCGGCTTGCAACCGACGTGCGCGGCTGGCTTGCGATGCCATGATCTTTTGCACGGTGTCGCGCGACAAGGCGCTGCGAGCGCTAACGCGATCAATCTGCGTTGACGCCAGGCAGTCGATGACCATGACACGATCCATTTGGCTGCGCCAGCGCCCCGACTCCACCAGCAACGGGATGTCAAAAACGAGGCAGTGGCTGCCGGCTCGCGCTGCGTCCGTGGCCTGCTGCTCCATCTGCTGTTGCACCAGCGGGTGAACGATGGCCTCAAGGCGGCGTTTGGCGTCGGCATCGGCGTAGGCGAGGGCACGCATGGCTTCGCGGTCCATGGCGCCGTCGCCTGCAATCAAGTGGCTGCCGAATGCAGCCGCTATCGGCCCAAGGGCAGCACCTCCGGCCTGGGTGACGCTTCGGGCGATGGCGTCGGCGTCGATGACGGCCGCACCACGCAATTTCAGCAACTGCGCAACCGTACTCTTGCCGCTGCCTATGCCGCCGGTGAGTCCCAGTCTGCAAACGCCACGCATGGGCTTTACAGTCCGATCACGTGGAGAATGGAGTCGGAGCCGAAAATCATGGCGGTCAGGCCGCCCGCCGCCAGAAATGGGCCGAACGGGACGTAACCGCCTTCGCGCAGGCCAGTGGAAAATTTCATGGCGATGCCAACCACCGCACCAATGACCGATGCCATCAGAATGATGGGAATCAGAGCGGGCCAGCCGAACCAGGCGCCCAGGGCGGCGAACAGCTTGAAGTCGCCAAAACCCATGCCTTCCTTGCCGGTGGCCAGTTTGAAGCCCCAGTACACCAGCCAGAGCGAAAGGTAGCCGGCCACGGCACCCCAGAATGCGATGTTCAAGGGCACGGCAGTCCAATGCATGGCGCTGGCGATGAGGCCGCCCCAGAGCAAGGGCAGGGTGATATCGTCGGGCAACAGCGTCGTGTCCCAATCGATCAGTGTCAGTGCCACCAGTACCGCGGAGAATGCGCACCAGACCAGCGCCGTGGGCGACAGGTTCCAGCGCAGTCCGCAGTAGAGAAACAGTCCGCCCGTGACCAGTTCCACCAGCGGATAGCGCACGCTGATGCCGGCGGAACAGGCGGAGCATTTGCCGCGCAAGAACAGGTAGCTCAGAACAGGGATGTTTTCATACCAGGTGATCTGGTGGCCGCAGCTCGGGCAGCGCGAACGCGGCAGCATCAGGTTGAAGGTCTCCAGTTGCTCGGCTTCCTTGCCCAGCATTTGCTGGCATTCAGCCGCCCATTGGCGCTCCAGCATCTTGGGTAAGCGATAGATCACGACGTTCAGGAAGCTGCCCATGAGCAAGCCCAGCGTTCCCAGCACCAGGGCGGCGTACCAAAGCGGCGCGAGCATCAGACAACCTGTCCCATCTTGAATATCGGCAAATACATCGCAACGACGATGCCACCAATGAGGCCGCCCAGGAACACGATGATGATGGGTTCCATCAGGCTGGACAGTCCCGCCACCATGTCATCGACCTCAGCCTCGTAGAAATCTGCGGCCTTGCCCAGCATGTGATCGATGGAGCCGGACTCCTCGCCGATGGCGCACATCTGCAGCACCATCGCAGGAAACAGGTTGGCGTTGGCCATGGCCGCCGTCAGACTGGTGCCGCTGGAGACTTCCTGCTGAATCTTTTCAGTCGCCTTGAGGTACACCGAATTGCCGGCTGCGCCACCCACCGAATCCAGCGCCTCCACCAGTGGAACCCCGGCCGCAAACATCGTGGAGAGGGTGCGGGTCCAGCGCGCAATGACCGATTTTTCGATCAAGGTGCCAAAAATAGGCAGCTTGATCAGCACCCGATCCATCACCATCTGAACCTTCTCGTTGCGTTTCCATGCCTGCAAGAAGAAATACAGGCCGCCACCCACGCCGCCAAAGATCAGCCACCAATACTTGACGAAAATCTCACTGATGGCAATCACGAACAGTGTTGGCCCAGGCAATTCGGCGCCGAAGTTGGCGAACACCGATTTGAACGCCGGCACCACGAAAATCATGATCACCGAGGTCACGATGAAAGCCACCACCACCACCGAAATTGGGTACATCAAGGCCGATTTGATCTTGGACTTGATGCCCTCTGTCTTCTCCATGTACATGGCGAGTCGGTCCAGCAACTGCTCCAGGATACCCGCCGTTTCACCGGCCTCCACCAGGTTACAGTAAAGGATGTCGAAGTACGCAGGGAACTTGCGAAAGGCTGAACTGAGTGAGGTGCCCGTTTCCACGTCCGATCGAATATCGCTCAGAAGTCGGGTGACATTGCCATTAGGGTTGCCTCTGCCGACGATATCGAATGCCTGCAACAGCGGCACGCCGGCCTTCATCATGGTGGCGAGTTGGCGTGTGAAGATCGCAATGTCCTTGGGCTTGATGGACTTGCCTCCGCCCATCTTGCGCTTGCGAATTTTCGTCGGCAGCACACCCTGGCGCCGCAGCGCCGACACCACATGGTTCTCGCCTGCGGCACGGGTTTCCCCCCGGACCTGTTTGCCGTTGCGGTCCTTGCCTTCCCATTCAAAAACAAATTCTTTGACGTTCTTGGTGCTTGCGGTGGCCATGGTGCTTTATGTTCCTGGTTGCCGGGGGCGGGCTAATCGTTGGTGCATCCCAGCACCTCTTCAAGCGAAGTCATGCCTTTCTTCACCTTGAACAAACCCGACTGCCGCAAACTGCGGACGCCTTCGCGACGGGATTGCTCGGCAATTTCCATCGAACTGCCGTCCCGCAAAATGATACGTTGAATTTCCTCGCTGATGGGCATCACCTGGTAAATCCCGACACGCCCCTTGTAGCCGTTGTTGCATGCAGGGCAGCCGACCGGTCGATAGGGAGTCCAGCTGCCGTCGATCTCGTCTTCGGCAAAACCCGCCTCAATCAACGCCGCCCTGGGTATTTCGACCGGCTGTTTACAGCTCGGACACAGTCTGCGCGTCAAGCGTTGTGCGGTAATCAGGATCACGCTGGATGCAATGTTGAAGGGAGCGATCCCCATGTTGCGCATGCGCGTGAGTGTGGCGGGCGCATCGTTGGTGTGCAGCGTGGACAAGACCAGATGCCCGGTCTGTGCGGCCTTGATCGAAATATCTGCGGTTTCGAGATCGCGAATTTCCCCCACCATGATGATGTCAGGATCCTGGCGCAGGAAGGACTTCAGCGCAGCCGCGAATGTCAGGCCGGCCTTTTCGTTCACATTGACCTGATTCACGCCCGGCAAATTGATTTCTGAGGGGTCCTCGGCAGTCGAGATGTTGACCCCAGGCACATTCAGCAAATTGAGGCAGGTGTATAGCGACACCGTCTTTCCCGACCCCGTGGGTCCGGTGACCAAAACCATGCCGTAGGGGCGCTGCACGGCCTTGAGCAGCCGCTCTTTTTCTTCCGGCTCATAGCCGAGGGCTTCGATGCCCAGCTTGGCACTGCTGGGGTCCAGAATACGCACCACAATTTTTTCGCCAAAAAGCGTGGGCAAGGTGCTGACCCGAAAGTCGATGACCCGATCGGGACCAACCTTGAGCTTCATCCGACCATCCTGAGGTACGCGCTTTTCGGAAATATCCATGCGCGAGATCACCTTGATGCGTGAAGCCAGTTTGTCCTTGATGGCCACCGGAGGCGAGGCAATTTCCCGCAATTCCCCGTCTATCCGAAAGCGCACCCGATAGGTGTGTTCGTAAGGCTCAAAGTGCAGGTCGGATGCCCTCATCGTGAAGGCATCCAGCAGCATCTTGTGCAAGAATTTGACAACCGGCGCGTCTTCCACTTCGGACGCTGTCGTGTCGTTCCCCTCGGGCGCCGAAGAGTCGACCGATTCGTCGTCGAATTCGAAATCACCGCCGATGATGTGCTCCATCGTTTCGGTGCTGGAGGCAGATGTGACGTCCACCAATTTCGACAGTTTGGTGTATTCCGCGACGACCCAGTCCACGCCCAGCTGGGTGGCGAACTTGATCTTTTCGGATGCCGTCTGGTCCGAAGGGTCGGCAGTCGCAACCAAGAGTCGGTTGTTGCGCTTGTTCAGAACGACGATGCGCAGATCCTGGCAGATTCTTGCATCAAGCAAACCCTTTTGCAGTTTGGAAATATCCAGTGCATCCAGATCAACCAGCGGAACCGAAAACGCTGCGGACATGGTGTGCGCCAGATCGTAGGCCGTGATCGCGCCAGAACCGACGAGTTCTGCCAGAAATTTCCCGCGCGCGCCTTTGGTCTTGCGATAGATGTCTTCCGCCACCGTCCGGGATAACTTACCCGCCGAGACGAGCACGTGCACCATGCCTGGGAGGGCAATTGACGCAGAATCTGGGTTGACGGTTTCGACAGCACTCATATGGGAAGAATGTACTACGCTTCTTTATCAAGAAGACAAAAGCCGTCGGTCAGCGCGCCGAACAAAATGTAACGACATGCTCGGCCAAAAAACCGCCTGGGTGAACGAGCCAGTCGTTGGTCGGGGTGAGAGGATTCGAACCTCCGATCTCTTCGTCCCGAACGAAGCGCCTTACCGGACTAGGCCACACCCCGAAATACCTGCTTCAACCCTGATTGAACATCAGTATCGACGCTCCAACAATTGAGTTGCTAATTGTAGCAAAGCGTCAGTGAAATGATTTTTTGGAAGCTGCTGCGCCGCAGCGATGGCGCGACGGGCCTCCGCGGCGGCCGCAGCGCGCGCAGATGTCAGAGCGCCGGTTGACTGGACAATATCGATAACCTGCGCAAGATTGTCAACGGAGCCCGTTTCAATCGCCGTTTCTATGGCTTTTCTTTGACTGGCGCTGCCGCGCTGCATCGCCACAATCAAAGGCAGGGTGACTTTTCCCTCGCGCAAGTCGTCACCCAGATTCTTTCCCATCTCGCCCGCATCCCCATCGTAGTCAAGCACATCATCGATGACCTGAAAAGCGGTTCCCAGCGCCTGCCCGAAATCGGCGCAGGCTTGCTCTATCTCGGCTGAACTTTTGGCGAGAATCGCACCCAGCCGGGCGCTGGCCTCAAACAGTTTGGCGGTCTTGGAGCGGATCACCTGCAGATAACCTGCCTCGGTAAGAGAGGCGTCGTGCATGTTCATCAGCTGCAGCACTTCTCCTTCCGCGATCACATTGGTCGCGTCTGACAGCACTTGCATCACGCGCATGTCCTGCGCGTCCAGCATCATCTGAAAGGCGCGTGAATACAAAAAGTCACCTACCAGCACGCTGGCGGGATTGCCGAAAGCCTCGTTCGCGGTGGCTCGTCCCCGCCTCAGGGTGGAGTCGTCTACCACATCGTCGTGCAACAAGGTTGCCGTATGAATGAACTCCACCACAGCCGCCAGATTGAAGCGTTGGCTGCCGGTATATCCCAGCGCGCCACAGGTCAGCAGCAGCAGCGCAGGCCGCAGGCGCTTGCCGCCCGCTGAAATGATATAGCGGGATACTTCAGACACCAGCGGGACGCCGGTGTCCAAGCGCCTGGATATCACCTCATCGACGCCACGCATGTCGTCGGCGATGAGTGCAAGCACTTCGGAGGTGTGATTGGAATGGGATGACAAGGTAAGTAGTGCGAGGCGAGGCTGCGGCGATTATAGGTAGGAAGTTGGCGCTAAGTTGTGCGTCTGCCACGATTTTCGATCGCGTGCTAGAATGTCGGGCTCTGCAAAAATCCTTTTGCCGAGCTTACTCATAAGAGGTCAATATGTACGCGGTCATAAAAACCGGTGGCAAACAGTATCGTGTTGCTGCAGGCGAAAAAATTAAAGTAGAACAGATTGCTGCGGATGTAGGCCAAGAGATTGTGATCGACCAGGTTTTGGCTGTCGGAAACGGCGCCGAACTGAAGGTTGGCACACCCTTGGTGTCCGGTGCGACAGTCACAGTCACAGTGCTGGCTCATGGTTTGCACGACAAAGTGCACATCTTCAAGATGCGTCGGCGCAAGCATTATCAAAAACGTCAAGGCCATCGCCAGCAGTTCACTGAACTGCTGATTGGCGCGATTGCAGCATAAGGAGCAAGAGAAATGGCACAGAAAAAAGGCGGCGGCTCTACGCGAAATGGGCGCGACTCCAAGCCGAAAATGCTGGGCGTGAAGACTTTTGGCGGCGAACTGGTCAGCGCCGGCGCCATCATCGTGCGCCAGCGTGGCACCAAGTTTCATCCCGGCACCAATGTCGGTATCGGCAAGGACCACACTTTGTTTTCGCTGGTGCAGGGCCATGTGTCCTTCGCCATCAAGGGCTCGCTGAACAAGCACACCGTGAGCGTGACCTCGGCCTGAACCTGTTTGAGCTGAGTTTCATGCGGCGGATGCGAAACGCATCGGTTCATGAAAGTTGGTTCTTGCACGCATAGGTCGCTATCTGCGCAAAGCCCCGCTTGGTCGGGGCTTTGTTTATGGGGGCGGCATCATTTGCCAATGGGAAAGAAGCTATGAAATTCGTGGATGAAGCCTTTATTGACGTCGCCGCCGGCGATGGCGGGAACGGCTGCGTCTCGTTCCGACATGAGAAGTACAAGGAATTCGGCGGCCCCAACGGCGGCGATGGCGGGCGCGGCGGACACGTCTATGCCGTGGCAGACCCGAACCTGAACACGCTGGTCGATTTTCGCTTTTCGCGCCGCCATGAAGCCAAGCGCGGACAGCACGGCATGGGCTCCGACATGTTCGGCGTGGCCGCCGACGACATCACGCTCAAGATGCCGGTGGGCACCATCATCACCGACGCCGAAACCGGCGAAGTGCTGTACGAACTGCTCACTCCGGGCGAGGTCATCACCATCGCCAAGGGCGGCGACGGCGGGTTTGGCAATATGCGTTTCAAGAGCGCGATCAACCGCGCGCCACGGCAGAAAACGCCGGGCTGGCCGGGCGAGAAGAAGAACCTCAAACTGGAACTCAAGGTGCTGGCCGATGTCGGTCTGCTGGGCATGCCCAATGCCGGCAAGTCCACCTTCATTTCTGCCGTATCCAATGCGCGGCCCCGGATTGCGGATTACCCGTTCACGACGCTGCACCCGAATCTGGGCGTGGTGCGTGTGGGACCCGAGCAGAGTTTTGTCGTGGCCGATCTTCCGGGCCTGATCGAAGGCGCGTCCGAAGGTGCGGGCCTGGGGCACCTTTTCTTGCGCCATTTGCAGCGCACCCGCTTGCTGTTGCACATCGTCGATCTGGCGCCCTTTGACGAGGGTGTGGACCCGGTGGCGCAGGCCAAGGCCATCGTGGGTGAGCTCAAGAAATACGACCCGGCCCTGTTTGTGAAGCCGCGCTGGCTGGTGCTGAACAAGCTGGACATGGTGCCCTTGGACGAACGCGCCGCGCGCGTCAAGGACTTCGTCAAACGCTTCAAGTTCAAGGGGCCGGTGTTCGAGATTTCCGCCTTGACGCGCGAAGGCTGCGAGCCCCTGATCAAGGCGATCTATCAGCACGTCAAGGCCCAGCAAACGCTGGAGCAGGCGCTGCCCGAGATCGATCCCCGCTTCAAGCCGGAGATCGATGTTGGGACTCCAGCGTCCAAGAATTAGCAGAGTTCAAAAAGTATTTGGCTGCACTGTTCGTCATTGCGAGCTGCCTGCTTCGGAGGGCGAAACTGCATACGGGCCATGAACCCCGGATTCGTCATTGCGATTGCCGCGTCGCGGGTGCTCTCGCAATGACAGAAGCGTGGCAATCCATGTGTTTTCGTGGAGCGCCGGGATGGATCGCCACGGCCTGCGGCCTCGCGATGACTTTTGACTGGGCGGATGCCAAGAAATGACTGAGAAAAAAACCTCCCAAGTTCTGCACGCCGCACGCCGCATCGTGGTCAAGGTGGGCTCTAGCCTGGTGACCAACGACGGGCGCGGACTGGACGAAGCGGCGATCGGTCAATGGTGCCGGCAATTGGCGGCCTTGCGCCGTGATGGTCGCGAAGTGGTGATGGTGTCCAGCGGCGCCATTGCCGAAGGCATGAAGCGCCTGGGCTGGGCCGTGCGCCCCCGCGAGATTCACGCCTTGCAAGCGGCCGCAGCAGTGGGTCAGATGGGCCTGGCGCAGATGTACGAAACCAA